>CALUHC010000035.1 GCA_944320355.1 uncultured Prevotella sp.
TTGATTTCATTACTTTAATGTGCAACCCAAGAGCTTTAATTTCTTCACAAACTATTGATTGATAATATGGCTCGCTGGTAGGTGAAATAACAACGCAATCTATCAGTTTTTCTAAATCTACATCTAAAGAAATACCTTTCATGTTATCACTTATTTCATAATCTGTATATAGCAATCTAACCTCTCTTTCCTGCTCAAAAAATTTTCTTTTAGTAAAAAGGATACGATAAACATTTACATTGTCACCGACGTTGTGCGAGCTGTCAAACTTATAATCAATATATTTTACAGGTGAAATATATACGCTGTGATTTCTGTCATGTTCCATACAATCTTTCAAGTGGCCGACAGTGCTCTTAATTGCAATGCCATCTTTCCCATAGCTACTCCACATTAAATTTAGTTCAAAATCTGATTTTATCCAACAACTTGCAAAATGTCTTTTAGCCTCTTTTTCCCAATATACGCTACTTTCTTCTGTATAATGAAATAAGCCCTTGTCTAAAAAGGGAAGTTTGCCCTCAAACATATCATCAAAACAATCAAGCCTACAAAAATACAGAGAATGCATCTTGAGTAAATACAAAAATTTTGACAATGACATATATTTCCACAGGATAATGTTGTTATCCAAAGTTGGAAAGTCTCTATGTTCTATAATCATAATCTAATAATTGTCAATGTTGATGTTATTGTCAATGTCAATACTGGGCACATCTGTTCTTACAAATTCAGCCCTAACATTGAGTTCTAATTCACGCTTATTTCCGTGGTTGTCCTCAATAATAATAGGAATATAGTTATCTCCATCTGTAAAATGCAACATATATGTAAATGTATATGGACTGGATTTGCCGGTTAAATCTACTACTTTATTCTCTACTCTATGCGTCCAACTATCATAACATAGTTTTTTTGTCCTTTTTACTGTTACAGATTTTACATCACCTGCAAATGAAACAACAAATGAAACATTACATTCAATTCCATTACCGGCCCAATTTGAGACAGATACATTGCAAAATCCATTTATTTGCGGCTTATTGGTAGGGAAAAGAACTGTTATATTGTTGGGAAACGTGATAGATGAATTTTCATCCGACAATGAAGATATTGAAGATACAGGGGCTAAATTGTCTATAGCTACAAGGCCCAATGGTTGTACCTTATAACTCCAATCGTTGTTTATGCCAATTAAACATATACATTTATATCCATTACTGCCAGCTTGTCGGTAGCACTCCATTCCTCCGTTAAGACTTTTAACACATAAATCAAAATTATTGGATACAACATCTTCTACAAATGCCTCGATTTCTTTTGCAGTAGAGCAAGCATACAGGACATAATAATCAGCCACTATAGAAGAACTTACTTTGTACTTCAAACCAGAGAAGCCATGAATAACTGGAATTATTGAGTTTGTTATATATTTTGTCGTTTTAGTATGAGATAATTGGTTGACAATCCCCTGCAATAAATGAATGTTGTCATCAGTCAAATGCTCTCTTTTCCGAAACAACCATTTTTTTATATCAACAGTTTGTGACGGATTAGAAAAAATCGATGTTAATGGCGCACATTGCCCTGAAATTGAGAATATACCATCTTCATCATAGTATGGAGAAATATGATATTTGTATGTTGTATCGATTTCATTATCAACTACGACTTTTATCTCCAATGTATTGCTATTTTTTAAGGCAATTAATGCCATTTCATTTTTGTCTTTACATTTCCTTGCCACATCAAGCAAAGACATAGAAATAGATTCCTTTTCAGTATCTTTGAACGACATAACATTCTCATTTTGGACGAATATAGAAATGTTTTTGTTCAACGTATTAACAATAGACAAAGTATCTATTGCAAATCTAACAACAGACTTAGTTCCAACTGATTTTGTACGATTATTACCGCAAGATATACAGGACAACAATATAAGCAAAAGAAAAAGGATATTACTGCGCATATTTACCAGATTTAGACTTTTTTGGAGAGGTTTTCGAATCCTTATTTAGAGGTCTCTTAGGTGATTTTTTTGTGTATAGAGTTGTTTGTGTCTTAAAAGGAATCTGTATAGATGTCAATTCCTTATAAATACGCTCTCTCATACCTTCTGATTTGCAAGCAAAGGTAAACCAATCAACTAAAATTGTTTCTGGCTCATTACCCGTTTTACGAACAACGATACTTCCTGGCCCTGCAAACCAAGCACTGTAATTAAAATCAGTTCCTTTTTTTATTTCCACCTTATTCAAGTCTATTTCAACAGAATAATTGGACGTGTATGACTGATTTCCAGTAGTATATTGAAAAAACAGAATACCATTTTTAATATACATATTCCGTACTTCATATGGAGTTCTAGCCATTAATTGTTTACCATTGTAGTATTCGGGTAATTCTATAGATGACTTAAACTCGTTTATAAAATTTTGCAAGTCTTGTTGTGCGTTGACATTCAAATTAATGCACAACAAGGCCATAATCATTAATGTAAGGTATTGTTTATTCATGAGGTTTTCTAAAGCATTATAAAAATACTTAATCTACTTGCAAAGGTAGAAAAAGACAGCGATAATCCACTCTTTTCTAGTTGATTTTAACTTTTTCCACTACTTAGACACTATTTGGAAAAAGAACTGGATATACGCTTAATCGACACAATCTTCGTTTCCATCACTAATGAACCTGCATTGAGTTGATACTCGTATGTTTGGGCCGTTTCTGGCCGTGTAAATGGTCGCCACCTGCGAATGTATGGCGGTCAGTTTGATAGCTGATGTCTTCTTTATCTCTGTACAATCGGTAATCTTTTCAGGTGTTTGTTACAGATACTCAAACAGGTTATGTCAAATACCCTTTGGTTCGGTTTGCATCCGTTTCTGCCCGGCAACAAGTTCATAGCGATTGGTTAAGAGGTATCACAACCTGTTAGTCTGTCTTTTGCATGGCTTTGACCAATACATCCAACAGTTGCCGCATTACCTTATTTACACAATGTCAGTATGCTTAAATCGCTGTACCGCAACATTGTGAAACTGTGGGCTGGGAAATGGCGCAGCCGACAAACTTGCGCTTAAGTAAAGACAATCTACAATGCCTCTTGTTTGGACTGGTCCGTGTGACATTGCATTTAAAGCATATCAAATTCCATTTAATGGCTTACAAAATAAAGCCATACGGGAACAAAATGGGAACAATGGATGTAAAATAAAATCGGCTAAGCATTGATATTCAATTACTTAGCCGATTTACTCGTACCCAGACCCGGGATCGAACCGGGATGGATTGCTCCACTGGTGTTTGAGACCAGCGCGTCTACCGATTCCGCCATCTGGGCTTTGTTTGCGGGTGCAAAGATACATATAAAATCCGGATTAGCAAATTTTTTATTCAAAAATCTTAATTTCTTTGCGTGTTTCGCACATAATCTGTAACTTAGTCGCCTAAAGCTGATGAATGCAACAAATGGCATATAAGCTCCGCCTTTGGTCATTGCCGGCATGGGGATTGCGGGATGTGTGTCGTTGGCTCTCGGCCGGTGTGTCTGCGAATGATTTTGAACGCGCCACGGACTGGGTAGCCATAAAATGGCGGAAGGCAATATGGCTTCCTGCAGAGGCGTGCCAGTACAGTGCGCGCGGTGTTGGCCAAGCCTTTGGGGAGTATTGGAATATGCTGCTGCGGGGCTGGCGGCATGGAGACGCCATTGGCGTGTCCGCCTATGTGATGCAGCCGACGCAGTGCCATTATGTTCCTGGCACTGGCGCAGGGTGTGTCGTGCCGCCTTTCCGTGCTGATTTTCCATGCCTTTGGATGGTGGTGGAGTGGTTTATGCATGAGATGGATGGGATAAGATATTAAAACAACCATAGCGTTAATATGAGAAAGAATGAAGATAATTATTGCGTGATTCTTGCGGGCGGAAAGGGCCGCAGGCTGTGGCCGTGCAGCAGAGACATGAAGCCGAAGCAGTTTGTTGACTTCTTCGGCGCTGGCCGGACGCAGCTGCAATCCACGTTCGACCGCTTCGCCAAGATAATCCCGCTGGAAAACATCATCGTGTGTACTACGCGCGATTATGAGAGTTATGTACACGAGCAACTGCCTGATGTCCCCGACGACAACATCGTTGTCGAGCCGGTGAACAGGAACACGGCGCCCTGCGTGGCATGGGCGAACATGAAGATTACGGCACGGTGTTCCCAGGCAAACATAGTGGTCACCCCCTCAGACCAGTTCGTGCTCAACGAGGATGCCTTTGCCAACAACATCAGGCAAGGTCTGGAGTTTGTGTCGAAACACGGCATATTGCTGACGATGGGCGTCAAGCCCACGCGTCCTGAGCCGGGATACGGCTACATACAGGTGGGCAACAAATCCGACATGGAGGGCGTGTTCGAGGTGCAGTCGTTCACGGAGAAGCCTGAGCGCGAGTTTGCCAAGATGTTCATGGAGAGCGGCGAGTTCTATTGGAACACCGGTCTGTTCCTGTCCACAGCCCACCGCTTTGCACTGTGTTTTGACAATCTGTTCCGCGATGTGCAGGGCTGGACCGGCGGGGCTGCCGCCGAACCTGCCGACGGCACCGTGGACTTCATCCGTGACAACTACTCATCCTACCCAAACGTGTCGCTCGACAGCGGCGTGCTCGAACGCAGCGACGGGGTGTTCGTGATGGTGTGCGACTTCGGCTGGGCCGACCTCGGAACGTGGCATTCCATCTATGAGTGTATGCACAAGAACACAAGCGACAACGTGGTGATTGATTCGCGCGTGATTCTTGAGGACTGCCGCGACAACGTGATAAAGCTACCCAAGGGCAAGCTCGCCGTCATCAACGGGCTTGACGGCTACATCGTGGCCGAGGACGGTGACGTGCTGTTCATCTGCAAGAAAGGCGACTCGTCGTCGTTGGTACGCAAATACGTGAACAAGGTGCAGATGGAGTACGGCGAGGATTACGTGTGACGATGCCCTGCGGCACAGGCCGCGAAGGATTGGGCAAAGACAAATCCCACATGAAGCCAGCGAATGGCCTGGCTGACTGCCATCGGGAGCAGACGGACAACACTTGGCAATCTGCGACAAAGCGCCTTTAGCTGCGTTCAGCAACCAGTGTCCGCCGGCTCCCGATGTTTTTTATGGAAGTTCTTAGAAGCTGTTTTTGAATTTATCAAATATGTCTTTTATCCCTGCCGAGTTGATAAATTCAAAACAGCTTCTTAATTTTTTATGCCTTCACGCGGCGATACTCATTCGGTGTCAATCCGGTGTTTTTCTTGAAAATCCGGTTGAAGTGCTGCGAGTATTGGAACCCCAGCTCGTCGGCTATCTGGCTCACTGTCTTGTCGGTGCCGAGCAGTTGCTCCTTTGCCCTGTCCATTATCTTGGCCTGTATGTATTCCTGGGCGGTGCGTCCCGTTTCCTTTTTTATCAGGTCGCCGAAATAGTTGGCCGACAAATACACGTGCTCGGCGAAGTATTTCACCGTGGGCAGTCCCATCTGGCGCGGCTTGCCGCTGTTGAAGTAGTCGTCGAGCAGGGCCTCAAACTTGCTCAGCACATCGCTGTTGGCCACGCGGCGGGTGATGAACTGGCGGTTGTAGAACCTCATACAGTAGTCGAGCATCAGCTGTATGTTTTGCGCGATGAGCCGCTTGCTCAGCTGGTCGATGGGTCTCACCAGTTCTTTCTTTATGTTCTTCAGGCAGTCGAGCATGGTCTCCTTCTCCGTTTCCGAGAGGTGGAGCGCCTCCGACGAGTTGTACGAGAAGAAAGTGTATTGGTGCATCTCTCTGCCCAGCGACGTGCCTTTTATCAGGTCCGGGTGGAAGAGCAGGCCGCGGGCCATGGGCTTCACGCCCTCCAGCATCTCCGTCTCCGCCACCTGCCCGGGGGCGAAGCACACTATCGTGCCGTCCTGGTAGTCGTACTTCTGCCGGCCGTAGCGTATGTCGCCGCACTTCAGGTCTTTCAGAAAGATGGCATAAACGCCATAGTTTATCGTGAAGTGCGTGGGGAAGCGCGTCGCCTCCTTCAGGTCTATGACGTTCACAAGGGGGTGGAGCGTCTCCAATCCGAACAGCCTGTTGTATTCATCCACGCTGTCGAGCTTTATCAAGTCGTCTGCCATTTAGTTTTGGGTTTAGTCGTAACACATCTTGTCCACGCTGCTACAGTCGCAGCTTATCACGCACAAAGATAACCCTTTTCTGCCTATCTGCCAACGACTTGCGGCCACAATCCGTAATAAGGTTACAAAGAGCAAGGATTAAGTTATCAGTAGTTGGCCGCGCAACCGATATCTTTGCAAATGCTTAACAGCCCTGGAAACAACACAATAGTCATATATGGACAGACGCAATTTCATAAAGACCACTGCCGCCGCAGGCGGCGCACTGATAGCCTCGGCCGCCGTGCCGGCCCGAGCCATAGACATGATGGCACGGCAGGACAGCCCGCAGGACAACGCGAAAAAGGCCGACCCGCTGCTCAGCGGCGTATGCGACATACACCTGCACGCCCGCCCCGACTCGCGCGAGCGGTCGGTCGACGAGCTTGGCTTCATGCGCGACGCCATGCAGGCGGGCTACCGCGCAGTGATGTTCAAGTCCAACGACTTCAGCTGCCACGACCGCGCCTACCTCATAAGGCAGGCCATTCCCGGTGCCGAGTGCTTCGGCAGCCTGTGCATGAACCGCCCACACGGCGACCGCGTGAACGCCTACGCCGCGCGAAAGGCCGTTGAGACCAGCGGCGGGCTGTGCCGCTGCATCTGGATGCCCACGCTCGATGCCGCCTACCAGTGCCGCAGCGAGCGCAGGGCCGAACAGGGAATACCCGTCATAGACAGCGCCACGGGGCGCGTGCTGCCCGAGGTTGTCAGCGTGATGGAGGTGTGCGCCGAGGCCGGCATCATCTTCGCCACCGGCCACTCGGCGCCCGATGAGAGCCTCGCCCTCGTGAGGAAGGCCCGCGAGGTGGGCGTGGAGCGCGTGGTGGTGACCCACGCCAACTCCAGCATCTGGACCATGACACACGACCGGATAAGGCAGTGCATCGACGCAGGGGCGTACATCGAGTACTGCTTCCTGCCCTGCCTGTGGGGCGAGGGCAGCGGCATGCCGCAGTACAAGCGGCAGACGGCCGACGAGTTTCGCGCCTTCGCGGCCATAGACCCCTCGCGCAGCTTCATCTCCACCGACCTCGGCCAGGCCACCATGCCCCACCCCGTGGAGGGCATGAGGCAGTGCATCAGGATGCTGCTCGGCGGCGGCATGGCGCAGGCGGACATCGACCTGCTCGTCCGCCGCAACCCTGCGTGGCTCATAGGGCTCACCGAATGACATTAAAAACAGATGCTCTACGATATGAAAGAAATCAGTTGGCAAAAGCTATTTTTCGCTGCGCTCAACAACACGTGTCCTCTAACTCCCCAGCGGAACGCAGTAGAGCGATAACTTCTTCTAACTCCTTTAACTCCTAAATAGAACTCCTTTAACTCCTAAAAATATAACTATGGACAGACGAGACTTCATCAGACGCACAATAGCTGCCGCCGCCGTGGGTGCCGTGACCGGGCCTGCCGCTATGGCGCGCAAGGCCGAGAAGCAGGCAGAAAAGGCCGAAAAGGCCAACAATATTCTCAACTACAACCCGCAGATGCGCTACCGACCCATGGGGCGCACGGGCGTAATGGTGTCGGCCTTGGGCTTCGGAATGCTGCGGTTGCCCACCGACGGCAGCGGACGGGTGGACTTCGACCAGACCACGCCCATGGTGCGCCGCGCCATAGAGGGCGGTGTGAACTACATAGACACGGGCCGCGTTTACCTCGGAGGGCAGAGCGAGCAGGCCGTGGGCAAGGCTCTGGCGGGCGGATGGCGCGACCGCGTCTATGTGACATCGAAGGCTCCGTGGTGGGAAATGCAGAGCGAGGCCGACTTCGACCGCCTCTTCGACGAGTCGCGCCGCGCCATAGGAACCGACGTCATAGACTTCTACCACATCCACATGATAATGCACCGCGGGTGGAAGGAGAAGGTGCTGCCCTACAAGCTGATAGAGAAGATGGAGCGGCTCAAGGCGCAGGGCAAGATAAGGTTTATGGGGTTCTCGTTCCACGACAGCCTGAAGTTGTTCAAGGAGGTGGTGGAATACACCCCCGCATGGGACTTCTGCCTCATCCAGCACAACTATCTCGACTACGAATACGAGGCCGGCGTGCTCGGCCCCAAGTACGCCGCGGCCAACGGCATGGGCCTGGCCGTGATGAAGCCCGTGCGCACCGGCCTGCTGGCCAACCTGCCCGACGTGATGAGACGCGCCCTCGCATCTACCGGCGTGAACAAGCCCGACGCCGAGTGGGCTCTCGACTACCTCTGGGACACGCCCGAGGTGAGCGTGGCCGTGAGCGGCATGGGCAGCATGGCCGACGTGGAGGCCAACCTGAAGTACGCCGCCAAGGCTGCCCCCAATATGCTGTCGCCCGCCGAGCGCGAGGCTCTGGGCGCGGCCATCAAGGCATACCGCAGCGTGGAGGGCCACATAGACTGCACCGGTTGCTACCAGTGCATACCCTGTCCGCACAACGTTGCCATAGGCTACATATTCGCTTACGTGTACAACAACTACCTCGTTCACCGCAACTTAGACCGCGCCATGGCCGACTACACCGTGTCCATGTCGCCCGTGCAGCGCGGCGACCCGGCCTCGTCGTGCGTGGGCTGCGGCGCGTGCCTGCCCAAGTGCCCGCAACACCTCGACATTCCCTCGCTGCTCGCGCGGGTGAAAGAGACTATGGGGAAGTAAGAACCAGCCCCTCCTACCTTCCCCGGTGTGGGAGGCTATAGAGTGGAGACAAAGCAACTGGGGCTGTGTCAAAAAGGAGTTAACGGAAGTTTGGAGCCTTGTCCGAAGTCAACGGAAGTTAACGGACAAATGCTTTGTTGCGGATTGCTAAGCTATTTTCGCTGCGCTCTGGCAGCACGTGTCCGCTAACTTCCGATGACCAATAGGTCGTCTAACTCCGGATAACTCCCGTTGACTCCCTTTAATACACCTTCTTGGAGAGGGGCTTACATTATATTATACTTATGATGAAACAACTGATCACAGCCTGCGCACTGCTCGCAGCAACGCTTACGGCCACGGCCTGCAGCCCGGCCGACAAAGAGAATGCACAGCAACAAACCAACAAAACTCAAAACAACAACGACATGGAGACAAGAACAATCACTCTGACAACCGAGGGCGGCGCAACCTTCACCGCCACCCTGGCCGACAACTCGTCGGCACGCGCACTGGCAGAGATGCTGGCCGGGGGCGACATCGCCATCGACATGGAAGACTACGGCGACATGGAGAAAGTGGGGCCGATAGGCCGCAGCCTGCCGCGCAACGACACTCCGACCACCACAGGGCCGGGCGACCTGATACTATATCAGGGAAAGTATTTCGTGATATACTACGGCACGAACTCGTGGACGTTCACACCGCTGGGCCGCATAGAGGGAGCATCGGGCAGCGAACTGCTCAAAGCCTTGGGCCGCGGCGACGTGAAGGTGACGCTGTCGCTCAAGAAGTAAGGCGGCGGACAGCCGCCATCGGCAACCCGCAGCGAGGGCATGAAGTCGCGGCCTCAGCCCTCACGCAAAACCACCCGCCCCGTTTCGCTTTCCGAAACGTGCCGTTTTGCATTGCGAAACGGCACGTTTTACCGCCTGAAACGACCCGTTTCAGAGGCCAAAACGGCACGTTTCACAACCCCACTGATTATCAATGAGTTACTGAGGCGGCGCGAACACCGCGGCAACGGGCGCGGAATGGTAAAAAACATTGACAAGAACGGGCTTTCCGTACAGCCCCAACCAACCTGTAAACCGAATGCCGACACCCTTGCGACAACGGCAAACCGACAAACCGCAAAAACGTTTACTATCGCCTTAATATATGTACAGCCGTGTACATATCATTGTTATAACTTTGCAAAAGCCAAGCGACAATCGGGAAATGGCAAACAAGTTTGCTTTCCGCTCGTTGGCATTGGCTTTGCAAAAGAAAAGGTTCAAGACAATGAAAAAGCGTTTACACATAAGCATAGTGCGCACGGCGGGCATCGCGCTCGCCGCCGTGACCGCGCTCACGTCACCCGCATCAGCCCGGGCGCAGACCGTCGACGCACACTCACACATCATCACCACCGACCTGATCGGGCTGCTCGCCCGCCACGGCGCGGAGTTGGAGGAGACGTTCCCCCTGCCCGCCTGGAGCGCGGAGGCGCACGTGGCCTTCATGGACTCGGCCGGAATAAACTGAGCTGCGCTCACCATGCCCGCCCCGCAACCCTACTACGGCGACACGGCGGAGAGCGCGGCGTGCATCCGCAAGGTGAACGAGGCGGCGGCGCGGGCCAAGGCCGACCACCCGGGGCGGTTCATATTCTGCGCCGCCCTGCCCCTGCCCGATGTAGGGGCGGCCGTGCGCGAGGCCATATACGCGCTCGACACACTCGGCGCCGACGGCGTGAAGCTGGCCACCAACAGCCGCGGCCAGTACTTGGGCGACCCTGCCCTCGACACGCTCATGGCCGTGCTAAACAGCAGGAAGGCCGTGGCGATAATCCATCCGCACCGACCCACGCCCTGCAACGAGGCCACCACCGCCGCCACCCAGGCAGGAAGCTGCATCAGCCACAGCCATCCCACTGCTCCCGGCCATCCCATAACTCCCATCAAAACCGAATGACCAACCAAAATAAACATACCGATATGAAGAAAGATTTAGGACCTATGCTGGCTCTCTACCCCACCCCCGCAACGGTGGTAGGGGCCGAATCCGGCGGCAAAGTGAACTGGCTCTTGGTGGCCCACGTGGGCATCATTGGCCACGACCGCATCATGGTGAGCCTGCACAAGGCGCACCACACCAACCAGATGATAAAGGACAGCGGGCGGCTGTCGGTAAGCATGGTGAGCGAGGCCATGCTCGACAAGGCCGACTACGTGGGCTGCGTGAGCGGCGCGAAAGCCGACAAGCAGGACGTTTTCGCCCACCACACAGGCCAGGGCGGCACGCCCGTCATCGACGAAAGCCCGCTGGTGATGGAGTGCGAGGTGGTGGACAACTACGAGACCGACACCTTCGACAACTTCATCTGCCGCATCACGCACACCATAGCAGACGAGGACGTGCTCAACGACAAGGGCAAGCCCGACTACAACCGGCTGAAACCGGTGCTCTTCGAGATGCCCAATTACACCTATCTGCGCACGAGCGACGAGATATGCAAGTGTACTTCGCCCGGCAAGGAATATAAAGCTAAACTCTAAAAACAAGCAAATCATGGAACAGAGAACACTCGGCAAGGGCGGGCTTCGTGTCTCGGCGGTGGGCCTTGGGTGCATGGGCTTCACGCAGAGCTACCCGCCATATCCTGACAGGGATGACGCAATACGCACCATCCGCAAGGCCGTTGAACTGGGGGTGACCTTCTTCGACACGGCCGAAGTTTACAGCATGTACCGCAACGAGGAGCTGGTGGGCGAGGCACTGCAGCCCGTGCGCAATGAGGTTGTCATAGCGACGAAGTTCGGCTACGACCTCGAGAACGTGGTGCTCGACGGCAGCCAGCGCCCCGTGACGCTCTCCAGCCGCCCCGAGACCATACGCCGGGCCGTGGAGGGGTCGCTGCGCCGCCTGCGCACAGACCACATAGACCTGTACTACCAGCACCGCGTTGACCCGCAGGTGCCAATAGAAGAGGTGGCCGAGACGGTGGCCGGGCTCATCAAGGAGGGCAAGGTGCTGCACTGGGGACTGTCGGAAGCCTCGGCGCAGACGGTGCGCCGGGCCGACAGCGTGTGCCCCCTCGCCGCCGTACAGAGCGAGTACTCCATGTGGTACCGCAAGCCCGAGGAGGAACTTCTGCCCGTGCTCGAAGAGCTTGGCATAGGTTTCGTGCCGTTCAGTCCGCTGGGCAAGGCCGTGCTCACGGGCCGCTTCGACCGCAAGACGACCTTCGCCGCCGACGACTTCCGCTCTTCCATACCGCGCTTCAGCCCCGACAACCTGGCGCACAACATGGAGCTGGTGGACTATGTGGAGCAACTCGCCGCGCAGAAGCACACCACCCCGGCGCGGATAGCCATAGGCTGGCTGCTGGCTCAGCGCCCCTGGATAGTGCCTATACCCGGAACGAAGCGCATAGAGCGCATAGAGGAGAACATTGGCGGAGCCGAAATAAAGTTCACCGCCGACGAACTGGCCGACATACGCCGCCACCTCGACGCGATAACCATCACCGGAGCGCGCTATCCCGAGGAGCAGGAGAAGATGACCGGACTGTAAGACGGGAGGACGATATGCAGCGACGCGACTTCTTGAAAAAGGCACTCGTGGCCGCCGGAACGGTGGCCGTGGGCGGCGGACTGGTGGGTGCCATAACCCGCGACGACGATAACGACAAAACAAAAAGCGACAAAGCAATGGACATACTTGTACTGACGGGCAGCCCGCGCCGCAACGGCAACTCTGCCCACCTGGCCGAACAGTTCATCAAAGGCGCACAGGAGAGCGGCCACAACGTGTTCCGCTTCGACTGCGCCATGCACGACGTGCAGCCCTGCCGGGCCTGCAACGCCTGCGGAATGGACGGCCCCTGCGTGCTGAAGGACGACTTCGGCATAATAAGGCAGCGCATCATCGACGCCGACATGGTGGTGTTCGCCACGCCGATGTACTACTTCGGCATCTCGGCACAGATGAAACGGGTGATAGACCGCTTCTATGCCATCAACGGACGGATAAAGGGTCACGCCAAGAAAGCGGCCTTCATGATGACCTACGCCGACACTTCCACGAAGGAGGCGGAGCCGATGCTCATGCACTACCGCACGCTGATGGACTACCTCGGGTGGCAGAGCGTGGGCGAGGTCGTGGCTCCCGGCGTGTGGACGGAAGGCTCGGTGAAAGACACCAAGTACGCCGAGCAGGCGTATGAGCTGGGGAAGAGGGTGTGAAAACTTGTTATATCAAGAAACAGGAGTTATATGGAGTCAGAAGAAGTTACAGGGAGTTAGAGGACGTTACCCATGTTACTATGGAACAGGAGTTAGAAGAAGTCAGAAGAAGTTACAGGGAGTTAGAGGACATTACCCATGTTACTATGGAACAGGAGTTAGAAGAAGTCAGAAGAAGTTACAGGGAGTTAGAGGACATTACCTATGTAAATGCCCACGCTAATTACCCGGCAAAACATTTGTCCTCTAACTCCTCCTAACTCCATATAACTCCTTCTAACTCCTACTACGCAGTAGCATAGGTAACGTCCTCTAACTCCTCCTAACTCCATATAACTCCCTCTAACTCCTACTACGCAGTAGCATAGGTAACGTACTCTAACTCCTCCTAACTCCATATAACTCCCTCTAACTCCTTAAAAACACTTCAACCAAACATGAAACAAGCAATACTCTCACTTGCGCTCACAGTGGCGGCGATGTTGCCCGCCGCGGCGCAGACCACAGACAACGCGACAACGGAAGAAGAAACTGACCGCGCCGAGCTGTGCCGGCAGAACTACCGCACGCTGTTCGGCGGCGAGGCGCTCACCGGCAAGGGCACCGACCCCGAGATGATGGCCATACTGCAGAAGTTCATCTTCGGCGAGGTGTTCGCCACAGGCGACCTCACCATGAAGCAGCGCGAGCTGATCACCTGCGTGGTGCTGGCCTCCATGCAGACCCTGCCGCAGCTGACGGCACACGCCGGGGCGGCCCTCAACGTGGGCGTGAAGCCCGAAGAGCTGCGCGAGGCGATGTACCTCACGGCGCCGTTCATAGGCTTTCCCAAGATGCTCAACGCCGTAGGCACGGTGAACGAAGTGCTAAGGCAGCGCGGCATCAGCCTGCCACTGGAGAGTCGGACCACCGTGACCGAGGCCACGCGCCACGAGCGCGGCGCGGCCATACAGGACTCGCTGTACAGCGGGGGCATAGACGCGGCGATGGCGGGAGTGCCGGACGGCATGGGCGGCGACGTGGCGCGGATGCTCACAGACTACTTCTTCGGCGAGATATACACCCGTGACGCACTCGACCTGAAGACGCGCGAGCTGCTCGGATACTGCATACTGACGGCCATCGGGGCCGACAGCCAGCTGCAGTCGCACTACCACGGCAGCCTGAAGGCGGGCAACAGGCCCGAGACCATGGCCGCCGCTGTGGTGCAATGCCTGCCCTACGTGGGTTTCCCCGCAGCCATAAAGGCTCTCAGGATAATGAAGCAGGAGGCGGCAAAGCCCGCGCCTGCGGCCGAAAACCTGGTGCGGCTGTCGAGGATTGAGGTCGATCCGGCCTGCCTCGCCGACTACAACGCCATGCTGAAGGAGGAGATCGACGCATCGCTGGCCAAGGAACCGGGCGTGCTCGCGCTCTATGCCATGGCCCAGAAGGACGCTCCACACCTGATAACCATCCTCGAGATATACGCCGACCGCACCGCCTACGAGAGCCACATCAAGTCGCCCCACTTCCTGAAATACAAGCGGGGAACGCTCGAAATGGTGAAAAACCTCGAACTCATCGACACAAACCCGATAGCGGGAAGGAGGTGAACCCTATCAAGGAGTTAAGGAAAAGTCTCCTTGACTCCTAAAATATGATTTACTTAGAAGCTGTTTTGATTTTATCAACTGCCGGATTGGGTTGGATTTTTGAGGATATTTGTCCGTTTGCTGAGGAGCATAGCGGGCTATGTGACGAAGCAAACGGGCAAATATGACCCAAAATGCACTCAAGACGGCAGGGATAAAAGACATATTTGATAAAATCAAAACAGCTTCTTAATACAGCCATCTGCCCATACTTGCAGATATGCAACTATAAACCGCGGCCGTTTCCTTGATTTTCAGTATTTGCCATATCGCGCCACAAAACGCCCCGTTCTGCACTGCGATATGACCCGTTTCGGCTTGCAAAACGGCACATTTCGCAAGGCGAAACGACCCGTTTTGCAACTCATTGAATATCAATCGATTGGCTGGAATCGCCTTTATGGCGGTCTTTAACATAAAAATGTTAACGGCAACGCGTGCCTGTGGACAGGCGCAAAGCGTATGGGCTGTTTGCGGATATACATAACACAATCCACAAACTCATAAAGAAACATTGCCCTGACTCCTAAAAATCAAATAGCCAACAAAAGCTATTGCCTCTATTCTCCGCGCTCAAGGAAACCCCTCTCTCACTCACAACGAGTCCCATCACCACCAAACGCCTGGCAAGCGCCGACACCAATTGCCGGCTTTCCAAACGCTTTCATCCTCTTGTCGGCATCTTGCCTGCCGCTTCCTTCCCGGCATAGCCCGCTACGCCTTCGACAAAGACGGCGGCCAATCTGCACGGCAACAGGATGGAATCGTTTCGGACTTTAGAAGCTGTTTTGATTTTACCAACTGCCGAATTGAGCTGGATTTTCGAGGCATATTTGTCCGTCTGCTGAGGAACATAGCGGGCTATGTGACGAGGCAAATGGACAAATATGACCGAAAAGACACTCAAGGCGACAGGGACAAAAGACATATTTGGCAAAATCAAAACAGCTTCTTAACAACCGATTTGGGCTAAAGCGCCAGCCATGGCAAGCCGCCCATGCCGCCTTTTCTTTTCATGCATGATTTTGTATGCGTCAACACGGCTTGTACAAAATTATAAGCATTTGTACGATTTCAAACGTTCCAATTGTAGCCTTTGCATTATCTTTGCGGAAAAATGGATTGGGACGGAATATAAAATATAGTTTTATCCTCATTTGGGACAAACCCAAAATTTTGAGATATGCCACGAACCGTCTCATCATGTCTGGCTGCATCTACAGACACAGCCACACCATCCATGGGAGAAACCTGCGGCCACGACCCTGTGCCGGGCTGCCAATGGCGAGAAGGACGCCCTACAGGAAAGTGACAGGAGGTTTGCCCTATGGTCATAATCATAGTTACAAGCATTAATAAAATTAGTTACAAGCACAATGAGAAATTTGTTATTGGCCTTAATGTCCGTGTCGTGTGTAGTGTCGGCAGCGCAGGAGAGTGTATGCATCAACGGCGACTGGCAGTTCCGCTATGCATCAAACCAGCGGCAGGCCGACTCCATCGCATCATCTGGTTTTTATGAGCCTGGGCGTATTGCACAGGGGTTCACCACAGTCAAGGTGCCTTCGTGCTGGGCCGTCCAGGGATTCGAGGAGCCCGTTTACCGCGAATTCAAGGACGCTCCCCCAAGCGAAGGTTTCTACATCAAGCGTTTCCGCGTACCGCGCTCGTTCGCAGGCAAGCGCGTTTTGCTGCGCTTCGGCGGGGTGTGGGCATCTGCGGAGGTGTGGCTCAACGGTCGGTGGATAGGCCGCCACGACAGCGGTTTCACATCGTTTGCCTACGATGTCACCGGCAAAGTCAGTGCCGACAAAGACAATATGCTGGCAGTGCGCGTCAGGCAAGTGTACCCCGGGTATGTCTGCGACACATACGACGACTGGTCGCTGGGCGGCATCTACCGCGACGTCACACTCGAAGCACAGCCCGCCAAGCGCTGGATTGACGCCGTGAGGGTGGTGACCGACTTCGACAAAGACTACCGCGATGCCGACCTTATGATGAAAGTCATGGTAATGGACAACAACAAGAACACCCTGCCGGGCAACTACCGAAGCCCCGGCAGGCCCTATATGCTGCGCTTCACCTTGCTCGATGCCGGAGGCAATACGGTACAGACGGTCGAGCGCCAGGTAGCGGCCCATACTTCCACCGGGCGTGAGACCGCCGTCACCATGCGGGTGGCATCGCCCAAGCAATGGAATGCCGAACATCCTTACCTGTACACCCTGCGCGTGGAACTGGTGGAACCAGACGGAGTGAGCCAGACAAAGGTGCAGCGCGTAGGCTTCCGAGAAGTGTCGACAGACGGCGGTGTGCTATGCATCAACGGCCGTCCGGTAAAGCTGCGCGGTGTCAACCACCATGACGAATACCCCGACGTGGGGCGCGCCACAACGCGCGAGCACTGGCTGCAAGACCTGCGCCTGATGAAAGCGGCCAACATCAACTATGTTCGCGCGGCCCACTACCAGCACGCCAAGGGGTTCATTGAGCTGTGCGACTCGCTGGGTATGTATGTCGGAGGCGAGGTCTCACTCGGCGGGGCGGGTGGTATGGCCCTCGACCCTGGCTTCACCGCCGCGTCGATGCTGCGCACGGTAGAGACTGTTGAGCGCGATGCCAACAACCCTTCCATAATATATTGGTCGGTGGGCAATGAGGATGCCCTGACCCCAATGTATCTCAGGGCAGCCAAAGTGGTCAAGGCACTTGACTGCACGCGCCCCATATTGCTGCCATGGAATGCCGATGCCGACCTCCCTGAGGAGATTGACATACGTGCCCCACACTACTGGACGGCCGCCGAATACGACTCTCTTGCCGCCACGAGCACCCGCCCCGTCATCACCACAGAGTACACCCATGCCTACGGCACCGACCGTTTCGGCGGGCTGGCCGACAGGTGGCGCGCGCTCACAAGCCATCCGGCGGGCGCCGGTGGGGCTGTATGGATGTGGGCCGACCAGGGCATCAAGACCCCCACGAGACGCGACGAGACAAAGTATGGCCGCATTGTCAAGGATGACCCTTACCTGCGGATAAACACCAATGGATGGGACGGCATTGTTGATTCCTACCGAAACATCACTCGCGACTATCTTGAACTGAAGGCTGTCTATGCTCCCGTGCGCCTTGCCGATGACTGCATAAGGCTGACAGCCGGGGCCGACACGGCACTCGTCGCTGTGCGCAATGACTATGACTTCACGCCGCTAAGCTCTGTGAGCATAGCCTGGACGCTGTGCAAAGACGGCCGGAGGCTTGACTCCGCCACAGTGAGCATTGACGCGGCTCCGCACTCCAAAGGCCTCGTGAGGGTGCCTCTCGGACGGCTGGGCAGCGTGAGACGCGGCGAGACGGCCTATGTGGTGGTGGCCTTTGCCGACTCGCTTGGCCACGAAATAGGGCGCAACAGCGTGGAACTCTTGCCCGCCACTTACAACGACGCTGCCGCATCTGCAGCTGTGTCGGCCCCGGCCGTGACCGACAACGGCAGCGAAGTGAGCATCAAGGCCGGCAGCATGGAATATTCGTTCAGCCGCACTACGGGTATGCCTGTCTCCATATCAAAGAATGGAAAGAAAATGATGGAAGCCATGCGTCCCGTTGTCTGGCATAAGTTTAACGATGGAGACATGACAATAAAAGGGCGTAAGTTTGCCAAAGGAGTGAGCCCTGACAAGCTGACGCCGAGCGTGACCTCATTTACTGTGGACAAGGACGGCGACTGTGTTGTATTGAAATCGTCCGCAAACTATGTGGCCAACGACAGCAACCGGCTGGCGGCCGACATGGAGTATCGCATATACGGCAGTGGCAGAATGGCCGTCCAATACTCCGTGGCGACCTGCTTCCAGACAAACATGCTGCCACTTGTAGGGCTGCAGGCCGCAATGTCTCCCGACGTTTCGCTCGACGGATGGTTCGGGCTTGGCCCTGCCGACACACATCCCAACAAGCAAGCGGCCGCTGTCCTCGGCTTGTGGAGCGGCCACAACGCTCACGGCACAAAGCAGATGAGGTGGGCCGAGGTGACCGGCGGCGGCCAGCGCGTCAGGGTGACGGCACCGGGCCATCTCGTGCGCGACGCCTCGTCGCCCGATGTGCTGCGCTTTGCCACGCAGGTGCTCTGCCGTCCGGAGAAGGGCAGGCTGAAGGAACCCGGCACACGCCTGCCCGCCAAAGGGAGGTATTCCGGCACGCTAAGCATTGAATGAGGCAGGGAAACGCGACGCAACGATACGACTATGCGCGCTTTTGCGAGCGGAATCCACATAAGAAAATAAAAGACAAAGGCCTCGCATAAAGCCTTTTTTCTTACCTTTGCACCATGACTTCAATGGGCAACAGGATAGAGACAAGCGGCCTCGCGATAGGCTACAAGAGCCGCAAGGAGGCCAAGACCGTGGCCGAAGGCATCGGCGCCACCATCAAAGGGGGCGAGCTGACGTGCCTGATAGGGGCCAACGGCGCGGGCAAATCGACGCTGCTGCGCACCCTCGCGGGATTCCTGCCGGCGATGGGCGGCACGATACGCATCGGCGGCAAGGACATAGGCGACTACAGCCCCAAGGAACTGGCGCGCACGGTGAGCATTGTGCTGACCGAGAAGCCCGACGTGGCGAGCATGACCGTGGGCGAGATGGTGTGCCTCGGGCGGTCGCCCTACACGGGATTCTGGGGCAACTACTCCGGCGACGACCGCCGTGTGGCCGCCGAGGCAATGGCCACCGTGGGCATACGCAGGCTGGAAGGGAGAAAGGTCTCGACCCTGAGCGACGGCGAAAGGCAGAAGGCCATGATAGCCAAGGCACTGGCGCAGCAGGCTCCGGTGATGCTGCTCGACGAGCCGACGGCCTTTCTCGACTACCAGAGCAAGGTGGAGACGATGCGGCTATTGCGCCGCATAGCCCGCCAGACGGGCAAGGTGGTGTTCATGTCAACGCACGACCTGGACCTCGCCTTGCAGACAGCCGACACACTGTGGCTCATGGGCCGCGGCGGCAGGCTGGCCATAGGCTCGCCCGAAGACCTTGCCATAGACGGGCGGCTCGAAGCCTTCTTCGCCCACGACGGCATGGACTTCGACACCGCCACGGGGCTTTTCAGCGTGAGCACGCCTGCGGGCATCGCCGTCGGGGTGGACGGGCCGGAGGGCTTGCGCCGCTCAATGCTCTGCAAGGCCCTGCGCCGCAACGGCATCGCTCCAGCCGACCCGGGCGACGGAGTGGCGCGGGTGGAGGTGAGCGACGAGGGCTTTGCCGTCACGGCAGGCGGACGGACGGCTGTCGCCACTACCGTGGCCGGCGCCGTGAGCGCCCTTCTTGACGCCATGAGCGCCGGCGACCGGCCATAGCCTCAATGCCGCATCAGACCGCCGCAACTTGCTTCCCGGGTTTATATTACCCCAAACCGCCGTGGGTGGCCACGGCGGTTTGGGGTAATTGCATATACGCAACTAAAAAAGGCACGGCAGGCATTGGATTCGCGTATGCGCCGTTCCGCATTCCGAAACGGCACGTTTCGCGCCGCAAAACGTGCCGTTTCATCACCCGGAACGCGCCGTTTTGGAACCCAAAACGGCGCGTTCCGCAATGCACTGAAAGCCAAATAGTTAGACAAGGAGGCCGGCGCCAGCGCCTTTAACATAAAAATGTTAACCGCCACACACGGCATCCGGCCGCGACACGGCGCACCAAGAGGCGGCCGGCATCAGGCACCTCCTTCTGGCAGCACCATCGCCCCGCTGCGCGCCGGCGTGCGCCCTACGACTCCTTCTGCCTTGTTCCCATCCGCGCCTCGACCACATTGACCACATAGTCGCCGAGCTTTTCGCACTCGCTGACAATGTCCATGTACATCGTTCCGATGGCGTAGGTGTACTCGTGGCTGTTCACGTCGTTGATGTTCTGGCTCTTCAGCTGGTTGCGGTAGTTGTTTATCTCGTTCTCGATGTTGAACGAGCGGTTTATGTCGAAGTTCTCCTTGCGCCCGGAGAGCAGCGTGTTCATCTGCGTCAGGCTGTCGTCAGTAAGCTCGAACATCTGGTGCAGGTGCTCATACTGCTTCTCGGTGAAGTCTTCCTTGCCGGTCACCTTGCGGTTGAGCGTGCGCGCTATGTTGTAGCAACTGTCGCCGATGCTCTCCAGCTCGGATATTTCGCGGAGCATGGCACGTATCTTTGCCTTTGTGTCGTCGCTCAGGTGGGCGTCGCTAACACTGTCAAGGTACTTGGCGATCTCTATCTCCATGCGGTCGCTGATGCCCTCGTACTTCTCTATCCTGCTGAACAGCTTGGCGAAAGCCGTGTCGCCGCTGGTTCCAAGAAGCTCGCGCACAAATCCGAACATACGCTGTATGCGCTCGGCGAAGGCCTGGATTTCCTTCTGCGCCTCAAGCACCGAGAGCTCCGGAGTCTTCATTATGGCGTTGCCCCCTATGTAGCACAGGCGGAACTCCTCCTCGTCTTCGCTCTTGCGCGGCCTTATCATCTTGCACACCACGCGCTCTATCTGCGGTATGAACCAGATGAGTATGGCAGTGTTGCACACGTTGAACGATGTGTGGAAGGCCGCCAGCACGAGCGACAGGCGCACGGGGTCGGTGTCGCCAACCTGCGGGTCGTAGCCCACGAATCCGCACACCATGTTGACAAAGGGGTAAAAGCAGCAGAGCACCCACAGCACCCCAAACACATTGAACACAAGGTGCGCCATGGCGGCGCGCCGCGCCTGGGTGTTGGCCCCGAGGGCGGCGAGGTTGGCCGTCGCGGTGGTTCCGATGTTCTCTCCCATCACAAGGGCAATGCCGAGGTATATGGGCAGCACGCCGCTCGAGCAGAGCATCATCGTTATGGCCATGAGGGCGGCCGACGACTGCAGCACGCACGTGAGCAGGGTGCCCACGAGCAGGAATATGAGTATGGTGACATAGCTGCCGGTGTCGAACGAGCTGAAGAAGCGCAGCAGCGCCTCGTTGTGGCCAAGGTCCATCTCCGCGCCCGTCTGGCTGAGCAGCGCGAGCGAGAAGAACATGAAGGCTATGCCGAAGAGGAAGTCGCCCACGTAGCGGTGACGGCGCGTGTAGATGAGCAATATGCCGACGATGAACGCCGGGAACACCACGTCGGTGAAGTTGAACGAGAAGCCGAGGCTCATTATCCAGGCCGTGAGCGTGGTGCCGATGTTGGCGCCCATAATCACAGATATGGCCTGGGCGAGCGTGAGCAGCCCGGCGTTGACAAACGAGACCGTCATCACCGTGGTGGCCGATGACGACTGGACGGAACACGTGACGAACATACCTGTGAGCATACCCGTGAAGCGGTTCTTGGTCATCGTGCCCAGAATGTGGCGCAACTGCGAGCCGGCCATCTTCTGCAGGGCCTCGCTCATTACCTTCATACCGTAGATTAGCAAGGCCAACGACCCGATAATCTTAAAAAAAATCCAAATCGACATATTTAATTTTAATTTAGTTCGGCAACCTTGCCGCGTGTCGCAAAAAGGCCGTAACTTTACGAACGAAACCCCTAAAACGTAACGGCAATGGAACAGATGATACAAATACGTTGCAAAAATAATAAAAAAATAAAAAACATACGAATCGGAAGCACGCTTTCTGAGGTTTTCGATGAGCTCGGGCTCCAGATGGACTACGGCCCCGTGAGCGCGAAAGTGAACAACCGGGTGGAGGGGATGCACTACCGCGTGTACAACTGCAAGGACGTGGAGTTCCTCGACCTGCGGTCGCCATCGGGCTGGAGAGCCTACACCAGAAGCCTCTTCTTCGTGCTCTGCAAGGCCGTGCAC
The DNA here is from genome assembly GCA_944320355.1 of uncultured Prevotella sp. Lineage (GTDB taxonomy): Bacteria > Bacteroidota > Bacteroidia > Bacteroidales > Bacteroidaceae > Prevotella. The sequence continues at coordinate 22,477 of CALUHC010000035.1, forward strand.
GACCTCTTTCCCGGCGCTACGGTAGACATAGACATACCCGTGTCGAACGGCTACTACTGCGACCTGCACCTCGGCCGCTACGTCACTTACGACGACGTGGAGCAGCTGCGCAACTATATGCGCCGCCTCATCGACGACGCCATACCCATACACCGCCACGAGAGCACCACCGAGGAGGCCATCAAGATATTCGCCGCGCTCGGCGACGAGTCGAAGGTCAGGCTGCTGAAAAGCGTGGGAACGCTGTACACCACCTACTACGAGATAGACGGGTACTACGACTATTACTACGGCACGGTGCTCACCAACACCGCCGGGCTGAGCCTCTTCGGCCTTGAGAAATACTACGACGGGCTGCTGCTGCGCATACCGTCGATGAGCGACCCGTCGCGCCTGGGCGAGTTCCTCAAGCAGGACAAGCTATTCGAGATATTCAAGGAGCACCACGAGTGGCAGCGGATACTCGGGCTGCGCACCGTGGGCGACCTCAACATAGCCGTCGACGAGGGCATGGCCACGCAGCTGATAACGCTCTCTGAGGCGCTGCAGGAGAAGAAGATAGTGAACATAGCGGAGGACATTGCCGACCGCCGCGGGGTGAGGATGGTGCTCATAGCCGGCCCGTCGTCGAGCGGAAAGACCACCACCTGCAAGCGCCTCTCGATACAGTTGCTGGCCAACGGCATAAAGCCGGTGCCCATATCGCTCGACGACTACTTCGTGGACCGCGAGCTGACGCCCAAGGACGACAAGGGCGACTACGACTTCGAGCACCTGCACGCGCTCAACCTCGACCTGCTCAACGAGCAGATGAACGCCCTCTTCAGGGGCGAAGAGGTGGAGCTGCCCAAGTATAACTTCCAGACGGGGCGCAGCGAGCGCAGCGGGCGCAGGCTGAAGCTGGAGGGCAACGAGGTGCTGGTCATCGAGGGCATACACGCGCTCAACCCCGAGCTGACATCCAAGATACCCGCCCCGGCCATATACCGCGTCTACGCTTCCGCGCTGACCACCATACTGCTCGACACCCACAACTACATCCCGACAACCGACAACCGGCTGTTGCGCCGCATCATACGCGACTACAAGTACCGCGGGGTGTCGGCCCGCGACACCATACGCCGCTGGCCGTCGGTGCGCGCCGGGGAGAACAAGTGGATATTCCCGTTCCAGGAGAACGCCGACGCCATGTTCAACACCGCCATGCTCTTCGAGCTGGCCGTGCTCAAGACGCAGGCCGAGCCGCTGCTTGAGATGGTGCCCGAGAACGCCGACGAGTACAGCGAGGCCTACCGCCTGCTGAAGTTCCTGAAGTATATCCGCGCGATACCCAACCGCCAGGTGCCGTCCACGTCGCTACTGCGCGAGTTTCTCGGCGGCAGTTCGTTCAAGTACTGAGTGGGCCGCGATGTGTTAACGGATGCTAACGCACAGCCTCTCCCGCGCCTCCTGCCGCACCGGTATTATCGCCCGAGAATGCCGCCTGAGCAAATTTTCCGCCGGCAGGCGGCAAATACGGCCAAAATGGGCGTGCAATCCCAACCGCCTGTGCGTCAGTCTCTTCATGCCGTTTGTGGTCCGGGTGTGCAACAATTCGCGCCGCGCCACGACGCGAAACGGCCTGTTTTGAAATGCAAAACGCCCCATATCGCACTGCGATACGGGGCGTTTTGTGCTGTGACACTTGCCGTTTGGCAAGGCGCAAAGAGCGTTTCACACGGCTTTTCGCACCGCATTGTGTCATAAATCCATGCGTGCAGGACAAAAATCGCGGCCTCGGCGGAAAGCCGGAGGCCGCGATTTTCTCTATTTCACGATTTCCGTTTGTCAAGTTTTCGGAACGCCCGGCGCGGCGCCGGCACCTCCGCCTTTAGCCGTTGTTAACGTTTCGGCCCCTCAGCCCCGCCTCATTTGTCGAGGCTCACAATCTCGTATTTCTTCGTGCCGAGGCCTATCTGTTCGGCATAGTCCACGATGTAGGTGCCGTGCTGGCGGTTGATACGCTCTATGAGAGGCTTGTTGTCGTCGCCGGGAGTGGCCTTGTGGTTGAACACAATGTCGAGGCAGGCCTTGTCGAGAGCCACGGGGTCGGTCGAGGCGAGTATGCCCACGTCCTTCATCTTGGGGTCGGCGGGGTTGGCGTCGCAGTCACAGTCCACGCTCATGTTGTTCATCACGTTGATGTATAGCACGCGGCCCTTCATGTAGTCGTGCACGCCCTGCGCCGCTGCGGCCATCGACTCAAGGAAGAAGTCCTGCGCCGGCAGGTTCTGCCACAGCTCCTTGGGGCTCTGCACCTTGCCCGCCGTGTGTATGTAAGCCTTGCCGTCGGCCGACGCAACGCCTATGCTGGCGTTCTTGAGCACGCCGCCGAATCCGCCCATGGCGTGGCCCTTGAAGTGCGCCAGGTTTATCATGAAGTCGTAGTTGGCCAGGTGCGAGCCCACGATGTCATACTTCAGGTGCTTCGTGTCCTTGACGGGAATCTCCATGTTGCCCTCCTCGTCCATGATGTCCACGCGGGCTATCGTGTCGAACCCGTGCTCGCGTATGGCCTTCCAGTGCTCGGCCGAGGTGCTGCGGCGGCCACCGTAGGCCGTGTTGCACTCCACTATGGTGCCGTCTACCTCCTTCACGAGGTCGCGGATCAGCGTCGGCTTGAGGTAGTTGTGGCCCCCCGGCTCGCCCGTGCTTATCTTAACTGCCACGCGGCCCGTGGCCTCCACGCCCAGTGCCTTGTAGATTTTGACCAGTGCCTCTGGGGTAATCTCCTTGGTGAAGTACACCTTCGACTGTGCCATTGCGGCTGCCGCGGCCATCATCGCCGCGGCGATCACTATAAGTTTCTTCATGTCTGTTGTTTTTTGTCGCCGCAAAGTTAAGCCAAAATGCTGATACACAGCATACCAATATTACGGATTTTGAATATGGGGTCTATGGTAGTTATCGCTTCGCTCGGGAAGTTAGCTCCCTCACGGTCGCGGAAGTTAACGGACAAATGCTTTGCATCCGGGGGCGTGCCTGCCCATGCAATCGGTGTTTAAGCATTTGTCAATGAGCCGGAATGAAGTTCTCGGCCTGCCCGAAAGCCTTTTCACAATGTCTGGAGACACGCTCTTTGCCGTCAACAACAGACTTTCTCTTTTCCCGAAAAAGTTGCTTTCAGTTGTATTCCGGCCGCATTTTTCGCTGCGCTTTGGCAACACTTGTCCGTTAACTTCCGCGACCGTGAGGGAGCTAACTTCCCGAGCGAAGCGATAACTCCCGCAAACTCCCGTCCTGTCATCCCCCATACTGCATATCATGGTCGGCGCAGTGGCAGGCGGCGGTCTCCATTTCGAGGGTGCTGTGGCTGATGCCTTCGGCCTCCAGGGCGGCCTTGATGTCGGCCTTGGCCTGCTCCATGGCTTCGAGGTTGTCTATTACCACGTGGGCGGTGAGGGCGTTGGTGGTGGTGCTCATGGCCCAGATGTGCACATGGTGGACGTTGTCCACGTGGGCACAGGCCTCCATGCGGGCTATCACGCGGTCGGTGTCTATGCCCTCGGGCGTGCCGTCGACCGAGAGGCGCAGGCTCTCGGCGAGCAGCCGCCACGTGGAGACGAGGATGACGGCGGCGATGACCAGCGACACGATGGGGTCGATGGTGACGAAGCCGGTGTAGGTTATTATCAGGCCGGAGACTACCACCCCGACGCTGACCAGCGTGTCGGCGGCCATGTGCAGGAACGCCCCGCGCACGTTGATGTCGCCCTTCTGCCCCTTCATGAGCAGCAGGGCGGTGGCCCCATTGATGACTATGCCAACGAAAGCCGTCCACGACACGGCCGCGCCGTTTACCTCGGCAGGCTCCCGGAACTTGTGTATGCTCTCAAGGATTATCACTCCCACGGCCACGAGGAGTATCACCGCGTTGAGCAGCGATATGAGCACGGTGCTCTTCTTCAGGCCGTAGGTGAACCGCTTCGACGAGTGGACGGAGGCCAGCTTGAACGCCACGAGCACAAGCAACAGCGAGAACACGTCGCCGAGATTGTGGCCAGCGTCCGACAAAAGCGACAGGGAGTTCTGCCAGAGGCCCACGCCCGCCTCCACGACAACAAACGCCGCGTTGAGCACTATGGACAGGATGAAGATGCCGTTGAGCGACTTCACGTCATGCACATGAGCATGATGATGGTGGTGATGATTGTGAATTGCTTCCATACCTTATATTATATATCATTTATTTTGACAAGCCTCCCCTGTCCCTCCTTTAGAAAAGGAGGGGATAAGTGGCACTCCTTTCAGGCAGGCTTGGCAGAATGCATATATACATTCACTTGCTTTCCACTGCCCGAGCGCAGCTTATCTTCTGCAAAGATAACGCAAGCGAGAGGAAAGAAAACTTGTTTCCGATTTCCCGAGCGCAGCTTATCTTCTGCAAAGGTATGGAATGTTTTCTGCAATGCGGTTGCAAAATTGCGCGCGGAAGCGTTTTCCATGGCCGGCGTCACCGCCGCCGGTACTCCGTGGGTGTGCACCCGGCAAAGCGCGTGAAGAGGCGGCGGAAGCCCGTCTCGCAGCTGAAACCGAGCGTGGCGGATATCTCCCCCACGGGCCGCTCGGTGCCTATGAGCATCTGCTTGGCCACGGCCATGCGGCGCATGGCCACGTAGTCGGCGGTGGCGAAGCCCGTCTCGATGCGCAGCATATCGGAGGTGTAGGCCTCGGAGTGGCCCGCCCACCGGCTTACCAGCTCCTCGCGGGGCAGCCCACCGGCCGCGGCGCGGCCCGAGCGCAGGTATTCGTCAATGCGGCGCGTCACGTCGTCTATGATGTCGCGGCTCATGTCGTGGCGCAGGGTGAACTGCCGCGTGTAGAAGCGCAGGCAGTAGTTGAGCAGCAACTCTATCTTGTTGCACAGCAGTGAGCAGCTGAAGCGGTCCACACCCCAGTGCAGTTCCTCGTCTATGTAGTCGAAGCACTGCTCCACCTGCCGCAACTCGCGGCGCGAGAGGCGCAGCACCTCGTCGTCGCGGTAGCCGAAGAAGGTGTATTGGGGCATCTTGCCGCCGAGGCACTCCATGCAGAGCAGGTCGGGATGGAACAGCAGCAGGCGGCCGTCGGCGGTGCCTTCCACCATGATGCGCTCGCCGGGAGGGGCGAAAGCGGCCACGGCGTCGGTGTAGTCGCAGCGGCACGGGCTGCCGTCAGTGCCTCCGGGCAGCCGCTTGCCCACGAGCACGGCGTAGCAGTCGAGCAGCTCGGGCTGCACGGGACAGGGCTTGCGCAGGTCTATCACGCTGGCCAGTGGGTGGAGTGTCTCCTCGCCGAACAGCTTGTTGCAGCGGCAGACGGTCGATTTGTCGGATTCTCTCATTGCCGTGTGGTAATGATGAAGGTGGTTGTTTGGTTGCTTTGGGCGGCGCGGCTCATGCCTCGGCCTTGCGATACTCGGTGGGTGTCATGCCCACGCCGCGCTTGAAGTAGCGGTTGAAGTGCTGCGAGTACTGGAAGCCAAGGCTGTAGGCTATCTCCGCCACCGACTTGTCCGTGCCGAGCAGTTCGTCCTTGGCCAGGTCTATTATCTTGCCTTGTATGAACTCCTGGGGCGAGCGTCCGGTCTCCTTCTTCACGAGGTCGCCGAAGTAGTTGGGCGAGAGGAAGCACCGCTCGGCGAAGTATTTCACCGAGGGCAGGCCCTCACGCTCGGCCCTGTTGCCGCTGAAGTAGGCGTTCAGCTCCTGCTCGAAGCGCGTGAGCACGTCGTGGTTGGCCTCGTGGCGGGTGATGAACTGGCGGTCGTAGAACCTCATGCAGTAGTCGAGCAGCAGCTCTATGTTGCGGCAGATGAGTTGCTTGCTGTGGGTGTCTATGGGTCGCTCCAGCTCCATCTCTATGTTCTTGAGGCAGTCGCGGAATATCCCTTTCTCCTCGTCCGACAGGTGCAGCGCCTCGCGCGACGAGTAGTCGAAGAACGAGTATCGGCCGATGTTGCGCCCGAGCGACGTGCCGCGTATAAGGTCGGGGTGGAAGAGCAGGCCCAGCGCGTTGGGTTTGTAGTCGGGACGGCGCTTCACCCGCACCACCTGCCCTGGCGCGAAGCTCGTCACCGTGCCCTCCTGGTAGTCGTAAGTCTGCCGCCCGTAGGTTATGTCTCCGCAATAAGTCTGCTTCAGGAAGAGGGCATAGACGCGGTAGTCGAACACCGTCTCGTCCGGATATTCGTCTCCGCGGGTCGTCGACAAGTCCACTACGGCCACGAGCGGGTGGCGCGTCTCGAAGCCCATCAGCTCGTTGTACTTCGTTATTGAGTCAAGTATAAACAGCTGTTCCATGTTCTGCTGCGTTGTTGTTACGACTGCAAAGTTACGCAATAAATCGCAACCCCGGCCTAAACAAATTACGGAATTGTGTGCCTTTTTCACCTGCGGGGGCGGAAAGGTGGCGGGAGATTGTTCAGGAGACAGGAGTTCAGGAGTTGCAGGAGTTCAGACATTACTTCAGTAGTCAGGAGTCCAGGAGTTGCTGGAGTTCAGACAATACTTCAGTAGTCAGGAGTTCAGGAGTTGCTGGAGTTCAGACATTACTTCAGTAGTCAGTAGTTCAGGAGTTGCTGGAGTTCAGACAATACTTCAGTAGTCAGTAGTCCAGGAGTTGCAGGAGTTCAGACATTACCTTCTGCAGTGGCCGCCACGCTCCTTCCGCACGGCTTTTTACATTTTTACATTTTTACCTTTTTACTTTTATGGGCGGCGAGGGAGCAGTTACCTTTTGCTCTCCGAGGCCATTCTGAGCCATCTTGCTTTGCCCTCCTTCAAGTTGTCATGACGATTCTTTTCTAAGCTCGCCACAGTACAAACCACTCCCGCTCCGCCCATAAAAGTAAAAAGGTAAAATGGTAGAAAGGTAAAAAAGGCTGCGCGAAAGCCGACGGGCACAGTACAAACCACTCCCTCGCCCTTTGGGAGAGGGGTGGGGAGAGGGGCTTACAACCCCCAAAGCACATTTTGATACACCCCATACAATCTGCGCAATCCCATTTATCGCAATCCCTATTCAGTGCATATCCACGCCATCTGTGGTGAAAAAACTCTGCGAGGAGGCGCGCATTATGACTTTTTATCGCTATCTTTGCATAAGCGTAAGCACGCTCCGGAAACACGGAGCAAGCTCCGTTCCAGCTCGCTTGCATTATCTTTGCAAGTGCCCGCGAGGCCGCCCGCAACAGGCCGCGATGCGTATCAAAAAACAAAGGATGCCGTTTGGCCTTGCGGAACGTGCCGTTTCGCGCTCTGAAACGGCCCGTTTCGGCGTGCAAAACGGCACGTTTTGGAAGACGAAACGGCACGTTTCGCAACACCATTGATTATCAACGGGTTACAGAGACAGAACGAACCGCACGGCGAGTAGCAAAAAACAAAGGCGCGGGCTGCGGCTCACGGCACGGCGATGTGGGCGGAGAAGCACGGCCACACGCCGGACACCAATGACCAAGACTACCATAAAACAAGACATAAATGAAGAAAAGATGGACACGAATAGGCGGCGCCCTGGCCGCCATAGGAGCCGTTGCCACGGCTGAGGCGCAGGCCTCGGGAGGCGCGCAGAAGCCTACCCCCGACCGCCCCAACATCATTTTCATACTCGCCGACGACCTCGGCTACGGCGACCTGGCCTGCTATGGCAGCCAGGCAGTGGAGACACCGAACATAGACAGGCTGGCCCAGACGGGCACGGCCTTCACCCAGTGCTACGCCGGCAGCGGCATTTCGTCGCCCTCGCGCTGCGCACTGATGACGGGCAAGAACACCGGCCGCTCCACCATACGCGACAACCAGTGCACCGCCGGCGGCATCCGCGGCATGAAAATATCGCCGCAGGGCGACACCACATACATACGCCGCGCCAACCTGCTGCCCACAGACACCACCATAGCCACCGTGCTCGGCGCGGCGGGCTACCGCACCTGCCTCGTGAACAAGTGGCACCTGGACGGCTACGACCCCAAGGCCGCGCCCAACCACCGCGGCTTCGACGAGTTCTACGGCTGGACAATAAGCACCGTGGAGTCCAATTCGCCCTACTATTACCCATACTACCGCTTCCACGGCGACAGCCTCATCAACATCGACGAGAACGCACACGACGCGCACGTGCGCCACAACACCGACATAAGCACCGACGACGCGCTGGCCTTCATAGACCGCAACAAGGAGCGGCCCTTCTTCCTCTACCTGGCATACGACGCGCCACACGAGCCTTATATAATAGACGACACGTCGTGGTATGACGACCGCGACGACTGGACGATGAACACCAAGCGATACGCCGCGCTCATAACGCACATGGACAAGGCCATAGGCCGCCTGCTGGCCCACATAGACAGCCTGGGGCTGAGGGAGCGGACGCTCGTCATCTTCGCCTCCGACAACGGCGCGGCCGTGCAGGCCCCGCTCAAGGAACTCAACTGCACGGCGGGCTTCAACGGCCGCAAGGGAATGCTCTACGAGGGCGGCATCCGCGTGCCCTTCATCGTGAACCAGCCCGGCCGCGTGCCCGTGCAGCGGCTAGACAACATCATCTACTTCCCCGACGTGATGCCCACGCTGGCCGCCCTGGCCGGTGCCGAAGGCTCGCTGCCACAAGGCATAGACGGCATCAACGTGCTGCCGCTCTTCTACGGCAAGCCCGTTGACACCGACAACCGCCTGCTGTACTGGGAGTTCCCCGGCAAGCAGCGCGCCGCCCGGCGCGGCGACTGGAAGTGCGTCACCGTGAAACGCGGCAAGCCACTGGAGCTTTACAACCTGAAGGACGACCCCGGCGAGCGCCATAACCTGGCATCACAATACCCGGAAATGGTGGAGCGGTTCGACCGCGAGATGCAGGAGATGCACCACCCGTCGCCATACTGGCCGCTGGAAGGCGAGACCGCGCAGGGCAAGTGAGGGCGTAAGCACGGTGCGGCATGGAAAGGTCAAAACCCAATCGGTCATTAGAAGCCAACGTGATTTCGTTCTGTCGGCGTGCAGACTGGCCGTCGCCTTTGTCAAAGGCGTAGCGGGCTACGTCGAGACAAAGCGGCAGGCAATCTGCCGCCGACAGGGCGAAAGCACATGGAAAGCCGGGGAAAGAAGCGAAACATATCCCCGGCGGTCTAATGACCGATTTGGCTTAAAATAGCGAACGCGCAGAGCCGTTTTGCAAGACGTGCCGTTTCGCGCCGTGAAACGGCACGTTTCGCACGATGAAACGGCGCGTTTCGCAAGCCAAAACGGCACGTTTTGCACGGCGGAACAATGCGCACGGCCAACCCACTGACTATCAATGGATTGAGAGAACAGCACCCGCCATGTCGCACCGGGTGCCGAATGATAAAAAACATTAACGCGAAATGGACTCTGCAACTACATACATCAGCGAGACGGCAGGCGAGTTTTTTGCCGAGCTGGAGGGCGCGGCGACCTTGTCCGGAGGCGACATCCGGCGGGCATACGCCGCGCTGCGCGGGGTGTTCCGCCGCGCCGTGGACCAGAGCCTGCTGCACAGCGACATCGCCTTCGCGGGACTCTTCGCCAAGGTTGACCACCTGCTGCGCGAGCACTCGGTGGGCGAGCCGCTGGCACATTATATAAACGATACGCGCGCGAGGCTGCGGCGGGCCGACGACACGTCGGCCGACGAGCTGCGCCGCCACTTCGCCTACGACCTGAAGAACGTGGCGCGGTTCATCAGCATAATCTGTGGTGGCGATCCGCTGCCCGCGTCGCTCGTGGCGTTGCTGCCGCGCGGCGACCTCGACACGGAGCGCGACGACCTGCTGGCCGACTGCCTGCGCGTGGTGGTAAGGGCGGCGAGCGGCACCACCGCCACAGTCACCGCCCCGCACGGCGACGCGCTGCGCGTGGAGCTGACAGACGAGTGGGCCGACCTCGCGCCGCTGCTCGCCCCCGGCACGCAGCTCAACCTTGTGCGCCCCCGCGCCGAGGGCGACACGGTGAGGGCCGAGCTCATAATCCTTGAGCCCGACTATCTCGTTGACATCTCGGCCATAGCGGCCTGCTTCGAGACCTACGGCGAGTCGCCATACACCTACCTGCTGAACAAGCTGAAGCCCGCCCCGCTCACCGTGCACACCCTGCTCGGCAACTTCGCGGGCCAGCTGCTCGACGAGGCCGTGCACGGACGCGAGCGCACTTACGCCGAGAGCGCGGCCATCTTCTTCCGCCGCAACGCCCTCGCCCTGGCCGCCTGCCCCGGCGTTGATGCCGCATTCCACCGCGAGGCGCGGGCACAGCGCGACAACATACGCCGCGCCGTGCGCACCGTGCTGCCCGCCGAGGTGGGCATATTCAGTCCCGAAGAGGCCGTGCTCGAACCCTCGTTCTTCAGCGAGATGCTCGGTCTGCAGGGGCGCATGGACCTGTTGCAGATGGACACCTGCCGCCCGGGCAGTTGCGTGCTGATAGAACAGAAGTCGGGCAAGGGCGCGTTTCCGCCGCCGCCCGACCCCGACACGCCCCGCCATCAGGAGAAACACTACGTCCAACTGCTGCTCTACATGGCCCTGCTGCGCTATAACCACTGCCGGCGGGGAGCCGATGTGCGCGCCTTCCTGCTCTACTCGCGCTACCGCAACAGCCTTGTGCGCCTCGGCCCCGCGCCCGAACTGCTGCGCCGCGCGCTCATGCTGCGCAACCGAATAGTGTGGTGCGAGCTGTGGTATGCCCGCGGCGGCATCAGCATGTTGGCCCGCCTCACGCCCGAACACCTCAACACCGCCCTAGCCTCGGGCCGACTCTGGGAGCAGTACTCGCGCCCGCAGATAGAGGCTCTGCTGCGACCTGTGCATCAAGCCACGCCCACGGAGCGTGCGTATTACTTCCGCTTCATGGCCTTCTTGGAGCGCGAGCACCTGTTGGCCAAGCTCGGCAACAAGACGAAAGAGAACTCGGGCTTTGCCGCCAAGTGGCACGACACGCTCGAAGAGAAGCTGCTGGCGGGCAACATATACTGCGACCTAAAGATAGAAAGCCTGCTGCCCGCCGAGGGAGAGGAGGCCGGCGTGGGGCGCGTGCGGCTCGCTTTCGGCAGCAGCCGCGACGCCGAGGGTGCCAACTTCCGCACGGGCGACATCGTGATATTGTACTCTTACCGATGCGGCACGGAACCCGACGCGCGGCTTACGGTGGTGATGCGCGCCACGATAGCCGCCATAACCACCGACCGGCTGGAGCTGTGGCTGCGCAATCCGCAGGCCGACAGCCGCGTGTTCAGCCGTCCGCCGGGACACGCATGGGCCGTGGAGCACGACCTCTTCGAGTCGTCTTTCACCTCGCTCTACCGCGCCATGCACTCCTTCCTCTCGGCTCCCGCACGGCGGCGCGAGCTTATCCTCGGCCTGCGACAGCCCGAGGCCGACGCTTCCATAGGCCTCAGCGGCGACTACGGACAGTTCTCCGAGCTTGTGCTCCACGCCAAGCAGGCGCGCGACTTCTTCCTCGTCATCGGCCCGCCCGGCACGGGCAAGACCTCGTTCGCCATGCTCAACATCGTGAAGGAAGAGCTGTTCGACGCCGACTCGGCCGTGCTCGTCATGGCATACACCAACCGCGCCGTCGACGAGGCGTGCTCAAAGCTGGCCGAGAGCGGCATCGACTTCGTGCGCCTCGGCTCGGCCATGGCCTGCGCAGAGCCTTATCGCGACTGCCTCTTGGAGCGGCGCGTGGCCCGCTGCGCCAACATAGACGAGGTGAGGCGGCTCATAGCGTCCACCCGTGTGTTCTGCGCCACCACCTCGTCGCTCAACTCCAACGCCTCGCTCCTGGCCATGAAGCGGTTCACGCTGGCCGTCATCGACGAGGCGTCGCAGATACTTGAGCCCCACGTGGTGGGCCTGCTCAGTGCCACTACGGATGGCATGGAGTCCATATCGCGCTTCGTTCTCATCGGCGACCACAAGCAGTTGCCCGCCGTTGTGCAGCAGACCGCCGACGAGTCGCGCGTCGGCGACCCGCAACTGCGCGCCATCGGCCTCACCGACTGCCGCGACTCGCTCTTCGAGAGGCTGCTGCGCACCCACCGCGCCAACCCCTCGGTGGTATATATGCTCACCCGCCAGGGGCGTATGCACCGCGACATAGCCTCCTTTCCGGCCCATGCCTTCTATGCCGACCGCCTCCGCGTGGTGCCGCTGGCGCACCAGGAGCTGCCCCTGCCGCCGTGTCCCGCCGCCGACAGTGCCGCCGGGCGCATGGTGGACGGCTGCCGCGTGGCCTTCGTCAACGTGCCGCCCGCCGACGATGATGCCTCGGACAAGGTGAACACGGCCGAGGCACGGCTCATCGCCGAGGTGGTGAGCGCGGTGCGACGGGGGCATCCCGATGACTTCGACCCCGCCTCCACGGTGGGCGTCATAGTGCCTTACCGCAACCAGATAGCCGCCGTGCGCGACGCGCTGGAGCGCGCCGGGGTGGCCGAGGCGCACCGCATAGGCATCGATACCGTGGAGCGTTATCAGGGCAGTCAGCGCGATGTGATAGTCTATGGCTTCACCGTCAGCCGCCCGTACCAGCTCAACTTCCTCACGTCGAACGTGTTCTTTGAGGACGGAATGCCCATAGACCGCAAGCTGAACGTGGCCATGACCCGCGCCCGCGAGCACCTCGTGATGGTTGGCAACGCCCCCCTGCTGCGTCGAAACGCCGTCTTCGCACGGCTGATAGACTATGTGAAGGAGCACGGCGGGTACTTCGACATGACGGAAGAGGGCAACGGGCAGAGTGCAGAACGCAGAGTGATGAGTGCTGAGGTATGATTAGCTTTAGTGCAGAGAGCAGAGTGCTGAATGCAGAGGTATGATTACTTAGGGTGCAGGAAACTTAATGACAGTTCACAAAGCTATTGTCCTTTAACTTCCGAGCGGAGTGCAACGAAGCTCAAACTTCTTTTAACTCCATTTTAACTTCTAAACAAACAATATGCAAAAGCAAAAGTTCCAGCAGATGTTGCTGCTGTTGTTTACAGTCTGCGTGTCGTCGGCCTGCGCGTCAGACAATGGTTCCCAGGCCGACGTTGTGCCTGCCGCGCCGGTCTATTCGGATGCCGATATGTGGTATGAGGGCGGGCGCGACAGTGCCGACTGCGCCGTAGATGTGTTTTATGTCACGCCCACCTGCGTGTGGGACTGGCCCGGTGCTGACGGCGCGGCGTGCCACTACATGAACGTAAGGGACTCCGCGCAGCGGGCGGCAACGGACGCTTCGGCCCTGCTGGCGTGCCGTTTGTTCGGCAACGACTGCCGTTTCCTCGCGCCGTATTACCGCCAGATAACCATGAACTCGTGGTTCGAGCCGGCCAGTGAGATAGAACGCAGGTACGGCGTGGCGCATACCGACGTGGTGAGGGCGTTCCGCTACTATATGGAACGGCGCAACGGGGGCCGCCCTTTCATACTTGCGGGCCACAGCCAGGGCGCGAAGGCCGTGGTGGAACTGCTCAAGCGCACGCTGACGGAGGCCGAGCGTGAGCGCATGGTGGCCGCCTACGTGTTCGGCTTCAGCATCAGCGAGGCCGAGTTGGCCGCATATCCGGCGCTGCGTCCCGCCACCGGAGCCGACGACACGGGCGTGGTCATCTGCTACAACAGCGTGTCTGACACGGCGGCGGTGTCGCCCCTGTTCGCCGGAAACGCCGTCTGCATAAACCCGCTCAACTGGCGCACCGACACCACCTATGCCCCGGCGGCGGAGAATGTCGGCTCGGTGTTCTTCTCGGCCGACGGCCGCGCCGACACGTTGCGCCACACCGTGGGGGCGCGGATGGACCTCCGGACACGCACACTGGTCATCGACGGGCTGCGCGACGACGACTACTACATACCGTCCATCGCCGAGTTGTTTCCCCGGGGCAACTATCACGTGCAGGAGATAAACCTCTATTTCCTCAACGTGCAGGCCAACCTGCGCCACCGCATCGAGGCTTTCACGAGGCGGTAGCGTGCTTGCAAAGAAAGTACCAATATGACTTTACCGGTTGGGAGCGTTGCCTGCGGCGGCCGCTTCCAACCGTTTCTGTATGTCGGCCATCTTGGCCCGGCGGCTCAGGCTGTACGTCTTGTCGTGCCGGTCTATGAAGTCGAAGAGGGCGAACGCCCGCTGCAGCAGCTCGTCGCCGCCCTGTCCGGCCGTCAGCCCGGCCTCGGCGTAGTACAGTTCGGCCAGCATCTCCATGCGCTCGGCGCGCTCCTCCTGCGGGAATCGGGCGAACGATTCCATAACGTCGCGCATGGTGCAGGTGTGATAGAGCGAGTACGGACCCACGTATCGGTCGTACATCATCCTTATCTCTTCTCTCTGCTTGCCGACATTCTGCCTCATCACCAGCTCAAGAGCCTCGGCGAACTCGCGTATCAGGCGCAAAATATAGTCACGTTTCAACATGATTGCCTATTGTTTTTGCCTGTGGCACAGGCCACTCAGCCCACAAAGGTAAGAAAAAAGTCTGGGAAAAGGAGAGGGGAATGGGGAGTTTTTATATTGGGAGTTAAAGAAGTTAGAAGGAGTTATCGCTCCACTGCGTTCCGCTCGGGGAGTTAGCAGACAAATGTTTTGACTTCAGACGCGAAACTATTGTCCTCTAACTCCTTAGCGAAGTGAAACGTAGCGATAACTCCTTCTAACTCCCTTTAACTCCTTAAAACAACTTCTCCGCCCTATACCTCAGCCACACCGTGCCGCAGTCGAGCCGTCTCACGTCCGTGAGCCGCATCTTGGTGGGCATCCTGTCCATGTCGGCAATGCCGTCGAACACGGCGGTCTGCCCACGGCGGCCGTCTATTCCCTGCCCTATCATGAGGCTCACCTCGTCGATGAGCCCGGCGGCAAGGAATCCGCCGTTGATGTTTCCGCCGCCCAACAGGGCCAGCCGCTCAACCCCAAACCGCTCGCGCAGCGTCTCCATGGCCTGCGCCAGGTCTATGCCGTGGCGCCCTGTGGCTATGTAGGATATGCCCTGGCTGCGCAGTGTGTCGAGGTACTCTTGCGGTGCCTGCTCGCTGGTGATGCAGAGCAGCGGCGTGCCGTCGAGCTCGTCCGACGGCCATTGCAGCCGTCCGAGGGTGTCGACGGCGATGCTGTATCCCCCGGCCTGCCGGGCTATGTGGTACGACGGCCTGCCCGCGGGCGTGCTGTCCCTGGCCACGTAGCGCTCCTTCAGCGCGCTGTAATGCTCCATTGTCACGCGCCCTTCGAGCGTGGAGGGGCAGCGGAGCTCGCCCAACGCGGTGTAATACTCGTCTCCGCTGATCTTGTCTACCATCGAGCAGCCAATGCGTCCGTCGATGGATGCCATCATGTGGCAGATGATGTAAGGTCTCATGTTCTTTCTTTTTATTTCGTTGCAAGTCATGTCTTCGGCTTGTCAGGCCGGCCTCGCGCAAGGCCAAGGCGGCTCGGGCCGGTGGCGGCGGCGTTCTTACACTGCCGCACATAACGCCATGCGGGTGCAAAGTTACGTCACATACGCCATAACGTCTGCATACGGATTACATTTTTAATTATACTTTTTACGCCATTTCCGCGCAGCCGTGGCAGCGGCAGCGGCGGCCTTCAGCACCGCGGCCTCCGACCCTTAATGACAGTTAATTGTGTTAATTTGCTGATGGCAAATCCCTCTGAGAATCGCGTTTTACGAAATGAGAAGTCCAATGGCCGCAAATAACGCGAAAATGGGCGTGCAATTTTAAGCCACTGTAAATCAGGGAAATGACATGGATTGCAGGATGACTGTGCGATAATCCGCACCGAGATATTTGGCAGAAAACAGCCCAAATCCGTGTTTTTTGTCCAGAAACAGCTTGCAAGACAGGCCGTTTCACCGCCCCAAACGGCATATATTGCGATGCGAAACGACCCGTT
Organism: uncultured Prevotella sp.; assembly: GCA_944320355.1. Lineage (GTDB taxonomy): Bacteria > Bacteroidota > Bacteroidia > Bacteroidales > Bacteroidaceae > Prevotella. The sequence continues at coordinate 38,379 of CALUHC010000035.1, forward strand.
TCAGCCCCCAAGACGGCGCGTTTTGCACGGCGCAACCGCCCCGACGGCCGCTCCGCGCCCCTCCACCGGCCTTGTTTTTTCTATTTCGCCGCAAAACGAAATGTTAAATACAGATGCCGCAAATAAGCCAACCCGAGGCGCATTCAGGCTTTTTTCATAACTTTGCAAGCATATAGGCAACCGCCCGCAGCGGTGCCTGCAAACAGAAATGAGCACAAGATGAAATCACTAAGAGAGATATACAGAATAGGCAAAGGGCCGTCGAGCAGCCACACCATGGGGCCCCAGAAGGCGGCGCAGGCGTTCGCCGCGAGGAACGGCGGCGCGCAGTCGTTCATCGTAACGCTCTACGGCAGCCTCGCCGCCACGGGCAAGGGCCACATGACCGACGCGGCCATACGCTCAGAGCTGGAGCCGCTGGCCCCGGTGGACATAGTGTGGATGCCCACGGTGTTCCTGCCCTTCCACCCCAACGCGATGAAGTTTGAGGCCAAGGACGGCGCGGGGCACACTGTCGACGAGTGGACAGTCTACAGCATAGGGGGCGGCGCGCTGTCGGAGGGCGGCACGAAAGGCAAACTGCCTGAGACGCCCGAGGTGTACGACATGAACACCATGACGGAGATAATGAAGTGGTGCGAGGACACCGGGCGCAGCTACTGGGAGTACGTCAATATATGCGAGGACGCCTCCATCTGGGACTACCTACAGCAGGTATGGGAGACAATGAAGGCCGCCGTGGAGCGCGGCATCAACCGCGAGGGGCGGTTGCCGGGGCCGCTCAACCTGATGCGCAAGGCCCCCATCTACTATGTCAAGGCGTCGGGCTACAAGCAGTCGCTCCAGACGCGCGGCCTCGTGTACTCATACGCCCTGGCCGTGAGCGAGGAGAACGCCTCGGGCGGCACCATAGTCACCGCCCCCACGTGCGGAGCCTGCGGCGTGCTGCCCGCCGTGCTCTACCATACGGCCAAGGGGCACGGCTTCTCCGACACGCGCATACTGCACGCCATAGCCACCGCCGGGCTGATAGGCAACATCGTGAAGCACAACGCCTCGATATCAGGAGCCGACGTAGGGTGCCAGGGAGAGGTTGGAGTGGCCTGCGCCATGGCCTCCGCGGCAGCCTGCCAGCTCTTCGGCGGCAGCCCGTCGCAGATAGAATACGCCGCCGAGATGGGGCTTGAGCACCACCTCGGCATGACCTGCGACCCCGTGTGCGGCCTCGTCCAGATACCCTGCATAGAGCGCAACGCCTTCGCGGCCACGCGCGCTCTCGACGCCAACCTCTACGCCTCGTTCTCCGACGGCACGCACCGCGTGTCGTTCGACAAGGTGGTCAACGTCATGAAACAGACCGGCCATGACATCCCCTCGCTATACAAGGAGACCAGCGCGGGCGGCCTTGCCAAGGACTTCGACGCATAGCGGCGAGAGCTTCAGCCCCCGCCGCCATGCCATCCAGGCCCCAAGGCGCCCCCGCCGCCCTGTCACAAGTCTATCTGCATCTGCCACTTGGCCGACTCTTCGTCGCACGGGGCCAGCAGTTCATAGCGCCCGTCGGTCCACACCACGTTGTAAACGCTGCGGCTGCGCAACTCGCGCTCCACATGGCGGAAGCCGTCCGTCATGCTCCGGCGGTCGAAAAGCATGTACGGCAGATGCCCGCCGCCACCGGCGCGGCGGTAGGCCACGTCTATGTAACGACTGTTCATAAGGTCGGAAGTGAACACATCAGAGAACACACCGTACGGCCTGCAGTTGAGCGCGGACAGCATTGGGAGCGAGAAATTGCACACCAAGTAGCTGTCTGGAGGCAGCCTCAACCAAGTGTTTTCCCTGATATAGTTGTACAACCACACGTTATCCCTTGTCGTATATATATCTGTCAATGCCGGTTCCACCAGCCAACTGACATGGCAATCCACCTTCGTGCCATCCTCCATCATGGGCCGGTTCAAGTTGGCAAAGAGGAGACCAACGGCTATTGAGAACACTCCGCAGGTGCTGCCCAAGAGCCACGGATGGCCCCAACGCACGTCGGTGGGCAACATCTGGGACATAATCGCGATGGCCACCGCCACCGGCAGGCAGCCGATATACTGCCCCACGAACTCTATTCCGCCGTTGCTGCCTATCGGGAACACCAGCGGAACGAGCAGAGCGAGGGCCAGCATGCACTCATCCCTGCCCCACTCCTTGCCACGGAACGCCACAATGGCCATGGCCGTCAGGCTGATGCCGCCGGCAATGTTGCCGGGCGGCTCGCGCAAATACACGAACACCAACACCGCAACCATGAGCGCGACGAAGACCACAAAGCGGTAAACGCCTATCAAACGGTCCACGGTCAAGATCATCATGGCTATGAGCAGGACTATCGGCGCGAAGCCCGCCAGATAGCCTTTCCACACGGTGTATGCGCCTATGGCCACGTTCTTGAAGCTGTGCGGGTCGGAGGCGTTGCCTCCAATGTCGGCCAAGTCGGCAACTGTTTGCGCCAAAACAGGCGCGCTGCCGTCGGCCACCGCCCACAGGACCACGGCCGCACACCCCGCAACCACGCCTCCAAAGGCCGCCAGCAGCAACCGCCCCGCACCGACACCGGACCCGCTCGGACGGGCAAGGGCCGCCGCAAGCAGCGGCAGGACAATGAAGGTGACGTTGGCTAAGCGGAAGAAGACGGCCACGCCCACCAGCACTCCCGACAGGAAGATGAGCCACAACCCGCGCCGGCAGAACATTCCTGCGTGGCAGGCCATTATGGCAAGGGAGAGCAACGCGACAGAGTAGTCGTTGTAGCCAATGTCGGTATATGCGCCAAAACAGGCCAAAGTGGCCATGCCAAGCCCCAAAACCACGGAGAAACGGTCGAGGAAACGGCTCAGGTAAAGGTATATGGCGGTCTGCAAGGAGAGGTTGAGCACGAGGCTCATCACGCGCAACGCATAGAACGAATAGTCGTCGAAGAGGCCCAGCAGCAGTCCCGTTACCTTGTAGGTGAGAAACCACTGCCCCAGGTAATAGCACGACCAAGGGTCCTCGTTGAACCATCTGTAGCCCGAAAGATACATACCCGGGTCGAGCCAAGACAGCCCGATGTTCATGAAAACGCCCAGATAAAAGAAGGCAAGCACTATGTACACCAGGAAAAACCAGTGTTTTTTGAGACAGGACAAAAAGGTTTCTAACTTCATGAAACAGATAATTTAAATGACATTGTGACTTTGGCCGCCTGCCTGCCGGGGGCGAGCTGCCGCCGCGCCGCAGGCATGGCAGGCCCTGTTGCGTGCCACACCGATGGAGCGGAACGCCATGGTGAGCGCGTCGAACATGAGCAACCGGTCGGTGAGGAGGCCGCCCGCGCCCGTGAAAAACTTCAGAACCTCTGTGGCCTGCACCGTGCCGAGCATGCCGACCACGGAGCCAAGCACCCCAGCTTCCTCGTTGCAGGGCACCGTTCCGGCCGGCGGCTCGTCGCCGTAGACGCAGCGCAGGCAGGCCGTGCCTGGCAGGTGGGTCATTGTCTGGCCGCCAAAGCGCAGCACGCCGCCGTATGAGAACGGCTTGCCAGCGGCCACGCAGGCGTCGCTGATGAGGAACTTTGCCGCGAAATTGTCGGTGGCATCGACCACGAAGTCGTAGTCGGCGATGATGCCGGCGGCGTTGTCGGCAGTGAGGAATACCGGCATGGCGTCGACGCGCACGCCGGGGTTGATGGCCAGCATCTTGTCCATAGCGCTGTCAACCTTGGGCCGCCCCACGTCGGCCACGGTGTGAATGACCTGCCGCTGCAGGTTGCTCAGGCTCACGCTGTCGGCGTCCACGATGCCAATGCGCCCCACGCCTGCCGCCGCCAGGTACAGGGCCACGGGCGAGCCGAGCCCCCCCGCGCCCACTATGAGCGCCCGGGCGGCCAGCAACCGCTCCTGCCCCTCGGCCCCGATGCCCGGCAACACTATGTGGCGGGCGTACCTTTCCTGTTGTTCTTCGGTCATGGCGGCGGTGTCTCAGAGCAGCGGCGGCAGCTCGTAGAGCCGCTGGCTGTGGCTGCCTTTTATCAGTATGTAGCGGCCTTCGGGCCTGTTTCTCTCTATCTCGGCCTTCACCTCGTCGACGGTGGCAAACTTGCGGTAGGCGCAGTCGGTGCTCCCGAACTCGTCGCCCACGAGCCACACGCAGTCGAAGCCGCACTCGCCGAGCAGGCTCACTATGCGCCTGTGCTCTTCGGCCGAGGCATCGCCCAGCTCGCCCATGGAGCCGAGGATGGCCATCTTGGGGCCTACGGTCATGTCGCGGAAGTTGCGCAGTGCGGCGGCCATGCTCGTAGGGTTGGCGTTGTAGGCGTCCACCACGAGGCGGTTGCGGGCTGTCACTTCGAGCTGCGAGCGGTTGTTGGCCGGCACGTAGCCGCCGAGCGCGCGGCTCACAGCCTCCTCGCTCACGCCGAAGTGCAGGCCCACGCAGGCCGCCGCCAGCATATTCATCAGGTTGTACGTGCCTATGAGGTGCGTCTGCACACGGTGCCAGCTGCCCCCTGCGGCCCTCCACTCGAAGCTGAGCAGCGGGTCGCAGGCCGCCACGCGCCCCTCTACGGCAGCCGCAGGAGTGCCCTCCGGACCATATTTCACGAGGTTCAGCCCGGCGGCTATGCCCATGAGAGTGTCATCCGCGCCGTTGACGAAGGCGCAGTCCGCGCCGCTCTGCCTCAGGTAGTCGTACAGCTCGCCCTTGGTGCGCACCACTCCCTCAAACGAGCCGAAGCCCTGCAGGTGGGCCATGCCCACGTTGGTGATGAGCCCGCAGGTAGGCTCGGCCGTCTCCACCAGCCGCCTGATGTCGCCGGGATGGCTCGCGCCCATCTCCACCACGGCTATCTCGTGGCCGGGGCGCAGGCCGAAGAGGGTCTTCGGCACGCCTATGTCGTTGTTATAGTTGCCCTGCGTGCAGTGCACGCGGTACTTCTCGGCCAGCACCGCCGCCACGAGTTCCTTGGTGGTGGTCTTGCCGTTGGTGCCGGTGATGCCTATCACGGGTATGGAGAAGTGGCGGCGGTGCTCGCGCGCCAGTGCCTGGAATGCCTCCAGCGTGTTGTCTACGAGTATGCAGCGCGGGCCGGTGGCCACGGCGGGGTCGTCCACCACGGCGTATGCGCAGCCTTTTTCCAAGGCGGCGGCGGCAAAGCGGTTGCCGTCGAACGTGTCGCCCCTGAGGGCGAAAAACATGGAGCCGGCCGGACAGTCGCGGCTGTCGGTCGTTATCACGGGGTGCTCCGTGTAGATTCTGTAAAGTTCTTTTATGTCCATTGTCTTGCTTTGTTTCTTTGTTATGCCTGCTGCTCTGCGCTTACGCTGGAGCCGGGCAGGAACTTAGATTTTTGCCACACGCCGTGCAGCCCGCGCCGCCTCTGTAACCCATTGATAATCAGCGGGGTTACGAAACGTGCCGTTTTAGCCTCTAAAACGTGCCGTTTTGGGCGATGAAACGACCCGTTTTGCATTGCGAAACGGCACGTTCTGCACGGCGAAACGGCAGCCTTCGTTTTTTGATACGCCTGCGGACGCTGTGGGGCAGGCTGCCTGCCCCATTGCTCCGGCGCATTTCCCATACACCGCCGCCCGCTCTCCGGTGATTCTCTGTCGCAGCTTATCTTATGCAAAAGTATATCAAAAAATCCGTTCCACGCCATTTTTGCCGCTAAATATTGTCGCGTTTTGACGATGTTTGCTTATCTTTGCAGAAGATAGGCTGCGCTCGGCAAACAGTGAACAAGTTCACATTGCCCTCGCTGGCACTATCTTTGCAGAAGATAGGCTGCGCTCGGCAAACTTGGGACAAGCTCCGTTTCCGCCCGTTTGCATGGCCTAAGCATAAACAAGCACAAAGACAACACCGTGATGAAAAAGATTCTATTGATGGCCATGGCGCTGCTCTGCCTCAACTCGTGCGTGATAGGCGCGGAGGAGACACAGGACACCGGGCAGTATGACAGCCAGCTGCTGCAAAGGGGAGAGACAGCCCCCGACTTCACGATAACCAACGCCGACCATCCCGAAGGCATCAGCCTGAGCGCGTTCAGGGGGCAGTACGTGGTGCTGGAGTTCTGGGCATCGTGGTGCCCCGACTGCCGCAGGGAGACACCGACGATGGTGGCCCTCTACGAGACATACGCCCCGAGAGGCGTGCAGTTCGTCGGAGTGTCGTTCGACACCGACAGCGCCACGTGGCAAAACTACGTCAGGCAGAACGGCATGGACTGGATTCAGTACAGCGAACTGAAGAAGTGGAAGAACGGAACGACGCTCGACGGCCCATACAAAGTGAACTGGATTCCCACCGTCTACCTAATAGACCCCGAGGGAAAGATTGCCGCCGGCTCCATAAGCACGGCCAACATAAGGGCCGCGCTGGAAGCCCTGCAGCTGCCCGAGACCTCGGACAGCACAGCCACAGCGGCGCAAAAAGAAAGCGAGGCGGAGCTATGAGCGTGATGAACGGCCACATGATAAACGCCGGGGGACGGCTGGTGAGCCTCCGTCAGCCGCAAGTGATGGGCATACTCAACCTGACACCCGACTCGTTCTACGCCGGAAGCCGCAAGCAGACGGAGCAAGAGATAGCCCAGCGGGCCAACCAGATAGTGGCCGAGGGCGGCTCGATGATAGACGTCGGAGCATTCTCCACCCGCCCGGGGGCAGCCCCCGTCAGCGAGGAAGAGGAGATGGAGCGGCTGCGCCGGGGGCTGGCCATAGTGCGCCGCGAGCAGCCCGACGCGGTGCTGAGCGTCGACACGTTCCGCCCCGACGTGGCCCGCATGGCCGTAGAGGAGTATGGCGTGGCGATAATAAACGACGTGTCGGGCGGCAACCCCGAGGGAGAGTTCGGCGGAACAGAGCAGAAAGAGAGCGCATACCGCGCGTGGGGCGAGGACGACGTGCCGCCCATCTTCGCCATGGCGGCGCGTCTCGGCGTGCCATACATACTGATGTCGTCGCGCCCCAACCTGATGAGCATACTGCAGGAGTGCGCCGCCAAGGCGCAGCTGCTGCACTCGCTCGGCGTGAAGGACATCATCATAGACCCCGGCTTCGGCTTCGGCAAGACGCTCGAAGAGAACTATGCCATAATGGCGGGGCTGGAACAGCTCGGCGCCCTCGACCTGCCGCTGCTCGTGGGCGTGTCGCGCAAGTCGATGGTGACGCGCCTGCTGGACTGCGCCACCGACGAGGCACTGAACGGAACGACCGCGCTCCACACCATGGCCCTGATGAAGGGAGCCGCCATACTGCGCGTGCACGACGTGCGCCAGGCCGCGGAGTGCGTCAGGATAGTGGGGCAGACGTGCAAGTGATAGCCGCATAAGGGATGCCTGCCAGGCCCGGTGAGCCCCGCATGACAGCCAAAAGGCCGCAGGCCCGGTGGGCCAATGGTGTCACCCTAAAACCAAAACAACAAAACGACAGACCATGTTTTTCAACTTCGGAATAAAGGATGCCATCGACATTCTGCTCGTGGCCCTGATGCTCTACTACCTCTACCGGCTGATGAAGGAGTCGAGGTCGCTCAACGTCTTCATCGGAATCATGGTGTTCGTGGTGGTGTGGATCTTCGTGTCACAGATACTTGAGATGCGCCTGCTCGGCTCCATCATGGACAAACTGGTGAGCGTCGGAGTGATAGGCCTCATCATCCTGTTCCAGGAAGACATACGCAAGTTCCTCTACAACCTCGGCGCCCACCAGCGCATAAGGCTGCTCGTGGACTTCTTCGCCTCCGACCGCACGCGCCCCAAGGAGGCCGACAAGGAGGCCATAGTGCCGATAGTGCTGGCCTGCATGAGCATGAGCAAGCACAAGGTGGGCGCGCTCATAGTGATAGAGCGCACCGCGCCGCTCGACGACGTGGTGGCCACGGGCGACGTGATAGACGCGAACATCAACCAAAGGCTCATAGAGAACATCTTCTTCAAGAACTCGCCGCTGCACGACGGGGCCATGGTCATATCGAAGAAGCGCATAAAGGCAGCGGGCTGCATACTGCCCGTGTCGCACAATCTCGACATACCCAAGGAGCTGGGACTGCGCCACCGCGCCGCGCTCGGCATATCGCAGGAGTGCGACTGCATAGCCATAATAGTGTCTGAAGAGACCGGCGGCATATCGATAGCCATGAACGGCTCGTTCCAGCTGCGCCTCTCGGCCGAGAAACTGGAGAGCATACTGACCGCCGAGATGGGCAGGACGGCAGGCAGGAGATGACCGCCGCTCCCCCTGGAAGAGGGCCGGGAGAAGGCCATAGTGCCGGAAAGCGCGTCTCGACACAACATCATTGCCGTTAACTTTTTCATGTTAAAGGCGACGGTATGCGCCGCGCCGGCTAACCATCTGACAGCCAACACATTGCAAAACGACCCGTTTCGGCTTGCGAAACGGGTCGTTTTGGCTTGCGAAACGCGCCGTTTCACACGATGAAACGCGCCGTTTTGCGCGGCGAAACGGCACATAGGCGAAAACAAGTCCCGCCGCGCCTTTTCTAATTGCATATTTGCAAGCATGGGCAAAACGCCGCAAGCAGAAACCGTTTGGGGCTGGCAGCCCTCCCATGTGGTGAACCTCCGTGGCGCACCAGTCCGCCTGCCTGTGAGCATCTTGCGCTCTTTCACCAACAAGAACGCAAGCTGCCTGGCGGCTCAAGGCTGCTCGCTGAAGAGCACCTGCACCACCGTGCGCCCCACGGCACCGAGCGTATTGCGGTCTATGTTGTCCATATTGTCGGCCACGGTGTGCCATGTCGGGCCGAAACTGCTCTCGGCGCAGTCGGGATGATAGGGTATTATGTCTATAGTAGGAATGCCCGCCTTCTCGTTCACCGGCACATGATCGTCTGTGACCATGCCCCCGGCGGCCGCCGGGAAGTAGCTGCCGTGGCCCACAGCCGACGCGGCCGCCCACACCTTTTCCACCACTTCGGGCGCGTATTGCATCGACACGCCCTCCTGATAGAAGCGCGCTCCGCGGCCGCCCACCATGTCGAGCAGGATGCCGAAGCGTGCCGTGTAGCCCTCGCGGTGGGGGTTCTCGGCCCAGTGGGTGGCCCCGAGCGCCCACGAGTTGCCGTCGTCGGGGTGGTCGCTCCACTGAGGCACGCCCCAGTCTTCGGCATCGAAGCATACGAAGTCAACGCCGAGGGCGAGGCTGTCCTGCGCCCCTATGATGCGTGCCAGCTCCAACAGCACGGCCACTCCGCTCGCGCCGTCGTTGGCTGCCATGACCGGCTTGCGCCAGTTTGCCGAGTCAGGGTCGTTGTCGGCCCACGGGCGGCTGTCCCAGTGGGCGCAGAGCAGTATGCGCTCCGCGGCTTCCGGCCTGTAGCTGGCAATGATGTTGGTGGCACGCAGCGGCGTGCCGTCATATCCGCGCAGCGTGACCCGCTGCGTCTGCACGTCCATGCCGAACCGGCGGAACGTGCGCTCTATCCAGCGGCCACAGCTGTCGTGGGCCGCGCTGTTCATGGTCCTCGGCCCGAAAGCGCACTGCGCCGCGCAATAGGCGTATGCGCTGTCGGCACTGAAAGCCGGGCCAACCAGTCGCGCTGCGCCGTCGGTGGCGTGCTGTTGCTGTTTCTTCGAGTTGCCACAAGCCGCGCAAAGGAGCAGCAGCATGGCAAAAAGCGTTGTCTTGGTCATATAGGTCTGAGTTTTGGTTTGTTGGTGCTTGCGCGCCCGGGCAGAGCTTTTACCTGGACGCCCGGGCGCTTATGGGCAGCCCAAGCAGCCCGCAAGGCTTGTCCATCATTCACTCCGCGCGGCCTGCACCTCGGCCATCACGCGGAGGAAGTTGCCTCCCCATATCTTCCGTATGTCGTCCTCGCCATACCGGCGGGCAAGCAACCGCCGCGTGAAGGCGAGCGCCTCCGACGAGTCGGCCATGCCCGGCACGCCGCCATCGCCGTCGAAGTCGGTGCCAATGCCAACGTGGTCGATGCCCATCACGCTGACAGCGTGGTCGAGATGCGCCAGCGCGTCGAGCACGGTTGCCTTGCCGTCGCTGCGCAGGAAGCCATGATAGAACGTCACCTGCGCCACTCCGCCTCTGGCGGCGAGGGCGCGCATCTGGTCGTCGGTGAGGTTGCGCGGATGGTCACAGAGCGCCCGCGAGCTGCTGTGGCTGCACACCACGGGCAGCCGGCTTATGTCGATGGCATCATAAAAGCTCTTCTCCGAGGCGTGGCTCAGGTCGACCATCACGCCCCGGCGGTTCATTTCCGCTATCACCTCCGCGCCGAGACGGCTCACCCCTCCGTGCGTGCCGCATCCCCGCGCGCTGTCGCACAGGTCGTTGTCGCCGTTGTGGCACAGCGTGATGTACACCGCGCCGCGCCCTGCGAAGTGCGCCACGTTGGCAGCGTCGCCCTCAAGCGCCAGCCCGTTCTCGATGCCGAGCATTATCGACTTGCGCCCCTGCCGCTTGTTGCGCAGCAGGTCGGCCGGCGTGCGGGCCATCGAGACATAGCGCCTCTCCATCTCGGCCAGCGCCTCTATCTTGTCGAATATCAGGTCGGCGTATGCCTTCGGCCCGCTCACGGGGAAGCCGACGAGGCTGCGGAAGTCCTCTCCCGCCTTGGGTTGCGGCAGATATGCCACCATGATTGCGGCATCCTGACGGCCTTCAGCCATCTTGTGCAAGTCGACGAGCAGGCGCGGGTCGCGGTGCTCGAAGTGCGCCCCGGAGGCGAAAAACATAGGAGTGTCGCAATGAGAGTCGAGCGTCAGCACGCGGCTGTGCAGCGCTTTGGCCTCGCGGTATGAGCGTGCCTCGCCCACGAGCCAGCCAAACAGCGGCGCGCCTTCGGCCATGCACTCGGGGTGCCACTGCACTCCCATGATGGATTTCATCTCGCTGCTCTCCACCGCCTCCACCGTTCCGTCGGCGGCGGTGGCCACAACGCGCAGCCTCGGGCCGCCCTCGGCCACGGCCTGGTGGTGAAACGAGTTCACGGCCAGGCGGCCGCGGCCGTACAGCGAGCGCAGCATGCTGCCCTCAAGGAGCGCGACAGTGTGCGTGGGCTCGCAGCGGTCGGCCTCCTGCGAGTGCTTCACGGTGGCCGTGGCGGCGATGTCTTGCGCCACCTTTCCGCCCAAGGCCACCGCCAGGGCCTGCACTCCGCGGCAGATGCCAAGCACGGGCAGGCCGCGGTTATAGGCCAACCGGATGGCCAGCAGCTCGGGCAAGTCGCGCTCGCGGTTCACCGAATGCAGGGCGGGCAGCGGCTCCTCGCCGCAGAACAGCGGGTTTATGTCGGCCCCGCCGCTGAGCAGCAGGCCGTCAATGCGTTCGAGCGTGTTGATTATCGCGTCAGTATCGGCAAGCGGCGGAATGATTACCGGAGTGCCCCCGGCGGCCGCCACCGACTTATAGTAAGCCTCGGCGAGGCGGCACTCGCCCTCGCCGTAATTTCCGGTGATGCCTATCACGGGGCTGACACGGGCCTCGGGATAAGAAGAATAAACGGCCGCGAGGCGGCCGTCGATGTCAAATCGGCTTGTGGTCATGGCTTGTCAGGCTTCCTCATCCACCACAACCGGTATCTCGCGCTTTATGCTTTGTTCGAGCGAAATGAGCGTCTCTGTGGCCACAACGCCCGGTATGCGCTGCAGCTGCCCGTTAAGCAAGTCCATGAGCTGCTCGTTGTCGCGGGCATAAAGCTTGACAAGCATGGTGTAAGGGCCGGTGGTGAAGTGGCACTCCACTATCTCCGGCACCTGCCTCAGCCGCTCCACCACGTCCTTGTACATACTGCCCCGTTCGAGCGTTATGCCCACATAAGTGCACGTTGAGTAGCCAAGGCTCTTGGGATTGACGTTGAATCCGCTTCCGGTTATCACGTTGTCGTCAATCAAGTGCTGCACGCGCTGGTGGATGGCAGCGCGCGACACGCCGCACTCCGCCGCCACGTCTTTGAACGGTATGCGCGCGTTCTGTGACAAAATGCCCAGTATTTTCTTGTCAAGATTATCTATCTTTTCCATCCTGTCAGTCTATTCTCGTATTTATCTAACTGTTTGTCGTTTATGACTTTATCATATTTTTCTGTGTGCAAAAGTACTTATTTTAATCGATAAGCTGACCTTTTGGAAAGTAAAAAAAACAAAAATGGCGCAATATGTCGCCTCCGGCAAGGGTTGGCGCCCACTCATGCACGGTGCGAAGCGCCTCCCGCCGCCCGGCCGGGAGCGGCGGGCAGGAACGCGTCTGGCAGTAATCAGGCCGCCAACGCGCGGCCTGATTACTGCCAGACATATCAGGTTCTCGTTCCGGCCAACGCGCGGAGCGAGCCTCACTTCTTCGTTGCCGGAGCCGGTTTTGCTGCCGGAGCGGTCTTAGGCTTGTCGATGCCGACCAGCTCTACGGTGAACACCAGCGTGCTGAACGGGTCTATCTTGCCTGCCTTGCGCTCGCCGTAGGCCAGCTCCTGGGGTATGAACAGCTGCCACTTGCTGCCCACGGGCATCATGGTGAGAGCCTCGGTCCAGCCCTTTATCACCTGGTCGGCACGGAACGTGGCGGGCTTTGAGCCGCGCTTTGAGGTGCTGTCGAACACCGTTCCGTCTATCAGCTTGCCCTCATACAGCACCTGCACCCGGTCTGTCTTCTTCGGAACCTCGCCCGTTCCCTTCACCAACACCTTGTATTGCAGGCCGCTGGGCAGCACAACCACGCTGTCCTTCTTGGCGTTCTCGGCAAGGAACTGCTCTCCGGCCTTGCGGTTTGCGCCATACTGTTTCTCCAGTTTGGCGGCCCTGTTGGCCTCGCCTTTTGCCTTGAATATTCCCTCTGCCTCGGCATACTTCATCACAGTGGTGTCACCCCTGAGCGCGTCGGCGAATCCACGGAACACGAGCCGGTCGATGATGGAGTCGGGAGTGTCGGTGAACTCGCCTTTCATGCTCTTGAGCATCTGGCCCTTCACCTGCGAGGCGATGGTCATTCCTGCGGCGTATGCCGTCACCTTCGGGTCGCCGCCGGCCTTTATCACCTCGTCGAAACCGCGCAGGAAGTCGGCCATATAGGCTGTGTCAACGCCCTGGCTCTGCTCAAGATATGGTATGAGGCCGTTGGTCATCACCATTCCCACGGTATAGCTCAGCGTGTCGGACGACGTGGCCAGCGCCACTGCCGGCACCGGCTCTTTTGTATCTTTCTTCTTTTTCTTGGCGGCGTATGCCACATTGAACGCCGCGCCAACCATTACGGCCAGCGCCAATAAGACTGTCTTTTTCATTTTTCTTGGAATGAAACAAAAGCCAGAGGCGGATGCACCATCCGCCTCTGGCAACGATATTTGTTGAGATTACTTATCCACCGATATCAGCTCTATCTTGAAAATGAGCGCCGAGAAGGGTTTGATGTCGCCCGATTCGCGTGCTCCGTAAGCCAGCTCCTGCGGTATGTAGACCTCCCATGTCGACCCTACGGGCATGTGCACGAGGGCGTCGGTCCATCCCTTTATGGTCTGGTTGGCGCGCAGTTTCAATGGTGTCTTGCGCTTGTAAGAGCTGTCGAACACCTTGCCTTCGAGCGTGCGGCCCTCATAGTGCACCTCCACCATCGACGTGTCGGCGGGCATCTCGCCATTGCCTTCCTTTATCACCTTGTACTGAACGCCGCTCTCAAGGGTCTTCACCCCGGGCTTCTTGGCGTTGTCGGCAAGGAATTTCTCGCCCTTCTTCTTGTTCGGGCCGTATATCTTCTCCATGCTGCGGGCCTTGATTTCGTTCAGCTTCACCTGGCCAACGTTGTTGGCCTGCTCCATGGTCATGAGCCCTTTCTCGCCCGTGTAGCCGCTGACGAAGCCTGCCATGAAGTTCTTCAGCGACACGGTCTGCGTGGAGTCGTCGCCGAAGGCCTCGTGGTTGAGGCCCTTTATCATCTGCGTTGATATCTGCTGGCCTATCTGTATGCCCGCATAGTAGGCGGCCTTCTTCTTGTCGTCGCCGGCGTTGGCACCTACGTTGAGACCCTTGATGAACTCATCGGCATAGGTTGAGTCGATGCCCATGCGATACATCAGGTATTCCTTCAGGCCCTGCGACTGCGCCATGCCTATGGCATAGCTCATAGAGTCGACGTCGGTCTTGAGGTTGGCCTTGGGAGTTGAATTGCCGCACGAAGACAAAACGGCGGCTGCGATAGCCACTGAGGCTACAACTGTTAACTTTTTCATTTCTGTATAATGTTTCGTTTACTTCCTTCTGCGAGCGCTTACATGACTTGTATAAGCTCCACGTCGAACACCAGCGCGGAGTAAGGCGGTATGGAGCGGCCGGCCCCTGCCTCGCCGTAACCGAGCCTGTAGGGGATGAAGAAGCGGTACTTGGCTCCCTCCTGCATGAGCTGCAGCCCCTCTGTCCAGCCCGCGATGACCTGCTGGAGGCCGAACACCGCAGGCTCGCCGCGGCGCAGGCTGCTGTCGAAGAGCGTGCCGTCGGTGAGGAATCCCTCATAGTGGCACTTCACGCTGTCAGTGGCCTTGGGCTTGCGCCCGGTGCCTTCCTTCAGCACTTTGTACTGAAGTCCGCTGGGCAGGGTGACCACGCCGTCCTTCTTTGCGTTCTCGGCCAGGTATTTTTCCCCGGCGGCCTTGGCGGCCTTGCCGCTCTCGGCGCGCTCGGCGTTGAGCGCTTCCTCCTGCTTGGCGAAGTACTCCTGCACGATGGCCTGCGCCTCGTGGTTGGTCATCTTCAGGTCGTTACCCTTTATCACGTCGTTGATAGCCGCGGCAAAGTCGGCGGTGTCTATCCCTTCAGCGCCCATTTGCGCCAGCTGGCGGCCTATGCCCAATCCCAAGGCGTAGCTCAGTTTGTCCATCTTTACGTTTATACCTTAATATGTTACAATGATTTCTGAAAGCGTGCAAAGATACTATTTTTATCCGATTCGATAGCCATATTTCGCGAAAAATCACTATTTTTGTGCATTGTTAAGGAGCGGAAGCGTGACCGGGGCGGCCCCGGAGCACACGCCGACGCGCTCCGCCATAACTAAAAACGACAATAGACATGAAAAAGATTGCAGTGCTCACGGGAGCCGGAATGTCGGCCGAGAGCGGGCTGAAGACCTTCCGCGACGCCGGAGGGCTGTGGGAGGAGTACCCGGTGCAGCAGGTGGCGTCGCACGAGGGGTGGCTGGCCGACCCGGCGTTGGTGACCCGATTCTACAACGAACGGCGCAGGCAGCTGGTCGGCGCGCGCCCCAACGAGGGCCACAGGCTCGTGGCCGCGCTCGAGAACGACTACAGCGTGACGGTGATAACGCAGAACGTGGACAACCTGCACGAGCAGGCCGGATCGACAAACGTGATACACCTGCACGGCGAACTGATGAAGGTATGCTCAAGCCGCGACCCCTACGACCCTAAGTACATAAGGGAGCTGACCGCCGACGACTGCGAGGTGGAGCCGGGCACGCTGGCCGGCGACGGCTCGCTGCTGCGCCCCTTCATCGTGTTCTTCGGCGAGGCGGTGCCCATGATAGAGCCGGCGGCCGACGTGGTGGCCGAAGCCGACATCATGGTCATCATCGGGACGTCGCTCAACGTATATCCCGCCGCCGGGCTGGTGGCATACGCCAAGCCCTCCGCCCCGATATACCTGATAGACCCCAACGCCGTGAACACAGGCCGGTACCGCAACATCAGGCGGATAATGAAAGGCGCGTCGGAAGGCATGAGGGAGCTTACGGAGATGCTCAGAACTCAGAGTGATGAGTGAAGAGGTATGATTGCCTTGAGAACAGAACTCAGAGTGATGAGTGAAGAGGTATGATTGCCTTGAGAACGGGATGCATCATGCCCCTTCGCCCTCCACGGAAAGGAGGCCGGGCTGTGCCGGGCTGGCCTGCAAGATGCCTAAGTGGCATACGACGCCTATGCCGACTAAGCACACCGCCAGGGTCGCCTATCTGCACCATCCGCGCCGCCCGCAAAGCCCTCCAAAAACGTATCGAAAAACAAAGGGTGCCGCTTGGCCTTGCAAAACGTGCCGTTTTGCATCGCGAAACGGGTCGTTTTGGAGCGCAAAACGGCACGTTTTAGAGGCCAAAACAGCACGTTTTGCAACCCCACTGAGTATCAATGAGTTACAGAGGCGGTGCGGGCGGCACGGCGCGTAGCAAAAAACTAAGGTCGTACCGGGTACGGGACGCAGCCTTGCTGCCTGCTCCACACATCCTCTTTTAATACTTATGAATATCCGTAAACACCTTATAGCCTTTTTAAGGCAAGTTATTTCGGATAAAGCATATGTCTTAACTCCTTAGCGGAACGCAGTGGAGCGATAACTCCTCTAACTCCTTAACTCCTTTGATTAGGAGCTTTGCGGATAATATTTTAATTTTTAATCTTTAACTTTTAACATAAAAACGTCATTATGAAGAAAAGGCTAATCTACACCATGCTGGCCGCAACGGCCATGCTGACAGGCGCGGAGAGCCGCGCGGAAGACAACATCCTGACTTACGACAAGCCAGCCACGCGCTTTGAGGAGGCCCTGCCGCTGGGCAACGGCAGCATGGGCGTGATGGTATATGGCGGCGTGGGCGAGGAGACGCTCAACCTCAACGAGGAGACGCTGTGGGGCGGAGGCCCCGTCAACCCCGACCCCACGCCCGACGCGCCCAAGTACCTGCCCGAGGTGCGCCGCCTGCTGTTCGAAGGCAAATGGGCCAAGGCGGCGGCCGTGCTGCGCAACATACAGGGGCCAAACGTGCAGTCGTTCGTGCCGATGGGCAACCTGTACATAAGGCAAGACGTGGGCGGCAAGGCCACAGACTACAACCGGCGGCTCGACATCGGCCGCGCCGTGGCCACCACGAGCTTCACCATAGACAGCGTGGAATACACCCGCGAGGTGTTCGTGTCGGCACCGGCGCGGGTGGCCGTGATGAGGCTGCGCGCCTCAAAACCCGGCGCGCTGACCTTCAGCGTGAGCGGCGACACGCCCTTCGAGGGCTGCTGCGTGCGCAGCGTGGCGGCCGGCGAGTTTGTCGTCTCGGGGCGCGTGCCATACTCGGTGGACACGGAGCGCCGCTATCCAATGGTATATACAGGTCCTAACGGCGAGCGCGGCATGGCCTACCAGTACCGCGTCAGGGTGATAGCGGACAGCGGCACGGTGAGCACAACGCCGTTCATCAACGTGAGCAAGGCCACCGACGTGACCCTTATAATATCGGCGGCGACGAGCTTCAACGGCTACGACCGCCGGCCCGACACCGAGGGGCTCGACGCAGACTCCATAGCCTCGGCGCGCATGAAGGCCGCCGCCAAGGTGGCTTACGACTCGCTGCTGGCCGAGCACGTGGCCGACCACCGCGGCTACTTCGACCGCCTAAGCCTCGACATAGCCCCGGCAGACACCTCGACCATGCCCACCGACAGGCGGCTGAAGGCCTACGCCGGGGGCAACGACGACCGCGCGCTGGAGGAACTCTACTTCAACTTCGGCCGATACCTGCTCATATCGTGCTCGCGCCCGGGCGGCATAGCGGCCAACCTGCAGGGCATCTGGAACAAGAACACGCGCCCGTCGTGGGGCAGCCAGTTCACCACCAACATCAACCTGCAGATGAACTACTGGCCCGCCGAGCCGCTCAACCTCACAGAGCTGACCGAACCGCTGACGCGACAGATACAGAACATGGCCGCCAACGGCCGGGCCACGGCGCGGAACTTCTACGGCATGGGCGGATGGGCCGCCCACCACAACTCTGACATCTGGGCGCAGACGTCGCCCGTGGGCCACCGCCGGGGCGACCCCAAGTGGGCCAACTGGGCACTGGGCTCGCCGTGGCTGTCGCAGCATCTGTACGAGCACTACCGCTTCACGCAGGACATCGGCTACCTGCGCGACGTGGCCTATCCGCTGATGAAGGGCGCGGCGGAGTTCTGCCGCGACTGGCTCGTGGAGAAAGACGGCCACCTGGTCACCGCGCCCTCCACCTCGCCCGAGAACGTCTTCATAGACGAGAACGGCAACAGGGGCACTGTCACCATAGCCTCGGCCATGGACATGGAGATCATCTGGGACCTGCTCACCAACCTGATAGAGGCATCCGAGACCCTTGGCACCGACAAACAGCTGCGCCGAGAGTGGGCCGCCGTGCGCGACAGCCTCATGCCTCTGCGCATAAAAAGCGACGGCGCGCTCATGGAATGGTGGAAAGACTGGAAAGACCAGGACCCGCAGCACCGCCACGTGTCGCACCTCTTCGGACTGCACCCGGGCCGGCAGATCTCGCCGATAACCACCCCCGAGCTGGCCGAGGCCTGCCGCAAGACGCTCGAGATACGCGGCGACGGCGGCACGGGATGGAGCAAGGCGTGGAAGATAAACTTCTGGGCGCGGCTGCTCGACGGCGATCATGCCTACAAGATGGTGCGCGAGCTGCTGGCCAAATCGACCCTGCCCAACCTCTTCGACACGCACCCGCCGTTCCAGATAGACGGCAACTTCGGCGCGATAGCGGGCATGGGCGAGATGCTTCTGCAGAGCCAGAACGGCGAACTGCACCTGCTCCCGGCGCTGCCATCGCGCTGGGCCGACGGCGAGGTGCGCGGCATGAAGGCCCGCGGCGGCTTCGGCGTTGACATGAAGTGGCGCGGCGGCCGGCTCGTCTCAGCCACCATCACCTCGCAGGCAGGCCGCCCCTGCACCCTGCGCACCGCCCGCAAGGTGGCCGTAAAGGGCGCAAAGGCCAAGTCGGTGCGCCAAGGCAATTACTGGATAACCACGTTCAAGACGAAGAAAGGGGAGAAATACTTCGCTCATTGAGCGAAGTTATGAGTGAAGAGTGATGAGTGCAGAGGTATGATTACCTTCAGTGCAGAACGCAGAGTGCTGAGTGCAGAGGTATGATTACCTTCAGTGCAGAACGCAGAGTGATGAGTGCAGAGGTATGATTAGCTTTAGGGTAGCGACTCTTTATCTTAAAAAAAGAAGAAGGCGGCAAGGGTGTTTTATGGCAAAAGCCATTCGCATCCTTGCCGCCTTTTATGAGGCTTGCATGGTAATCATACCTCTGCGCTCAGCACTCTGCGTTCTGCACTGAAGGTAATCATACCTCTGCACTCAGCACTCTGCGTTCTGCACTGAAGGTAATCATAACTCTGCGCTCAGCACTCTGACCTCTGTGCTGCTGTCACTTCACCTCCCAGATGTCGTTAGTCTCCAGGAGTTCGCTGAAGTTGTGGTACTTCTTCTTTGCGCTTACCTCGGCAATCTGCTCGCTCACGGCCTCATCGTAGGTGGGAGCCTCCACGTCGCGGATTACGCCGAGAGCCACCGGGAAGCCGTGCTCGTTGTCCATCATGGCCAGCTTCAGCTGCAGGGTGTTGTCCTGGCTGTGGGCATCGTGTACGAGGATGTCATCGATGGTGATGCCGTTCTCGCCTATCTTCACCACCTTCAGGCCGAAGCCCTCCTGCATGAGGCCGTACTCATTGTTCTCGCCGAACACGAGCGGCTCGCCGTGGCGCACGTAGATGGCGTTCTTGGCGCGGCCCTCCTTTTTATATATGGGGTCGTAGCAGCCGTTGTTGAAGATGACGCAGTTCTGCAGAATCTCGCAAACCGACGCGCCCTTGTGCCTGTAGGCAGCCTTGAGCACGTCGATGGTGCCCTGCGCGTCGGTGGCCACGGCACGTGCGAAGAAGTGGCCGCGCGCGCCGAAGCACAGCTCGGCTGGCAGGAATGGGTCTTCAACCGTGCCGTAAGGGCTCGACTTGCTCACGAAGCCGCGCGGCGAAGTGGGCGAGTACTGGCCCTTGGTCAGACCGTAGATGCGGTTGTTGAGCAGTATGACGTTGATGTCAATGTTGCGCCGCATGGCGTGTATGAAGTGGTTGCCGCCAATGGCCAGGCCGTCGCCGTCGCCGCTTATCTGCCACACGGCGAGCTTAGGGTTGGCCACCTTCAGCCCCGTGGCTATGGCAGCCGCACGCCCGTGGATGGTCTGCATGGCGTAAGTGTTGACGTAATAAGGCAGTCGGCTCGAACAGCCGATGCCGGATATGACAGCCGTCTCGTAGGGCGGAACGCCCAGTTCGGCCATCGCCTTGTGCAGCGAGGCAAGGAAGAAATGGTCGCCGCAGCCGGGACACCACCTCGGTTGCCCCTTCTTATAGTCGGTAGGTGTAAACATACAAGTTAAGAATTAGGAATTAATAATTAAGAAAAATACTTACGTGAGAGAGCTTTTAGAGTCATACTTAAGAGTGTTTGCCTTTGTTGTCTTTACTATGGAGGCCAAGATAGCCGTTATTTCGTCGGCTTCCTTGTGTATGGATGAATAGACATTGTCGTCTATGTACTCGCTGTCATGTAACAGGTTTATCCAATATAAGGTTTCGTTGGCCTCTTTCAATGCGATGGACATCTTGCTGACGAAGTCTGCCCGGCTCTGTGCGAACTTGGCTTCGCAGACGAGTGCGCCGATAGCCGTGCCGCTTCTGAGCAGCTGCTTGGACATCCCCACTCGTTCTTCTCAGCGCAAAGATACTTGTATGCGTTGATTATCCGAAGGGAGAAGGCGTAACTCCGTTTGCCGATCGTAACATCGCTTGAAGGCATTCTTTCTTAACTCTTAATTCTTAACTCTTAATTATCTTCCCGAATGCCTTCACCAGCTCTGCCACTACGAACGGTTGGCCCTTCACCTGGTTGTATTGGTAGGGTACGATTCCGTCCACGTTCATGCGCAGGTAGGCGGCAAACTGACCGAGGTTCTGCTCGGCCACCACCACCTTCTTATAGCTGCGGAGCACGGAGTAGGTGTTCTTGGGCAGCGGGTTGATGTACTTGAAGTGGGCCAGGGCCACCTTGTTGCCCTGCGAGCGCAGCTCCTCCATGGCCGAATAGAGGTGGCCGAAGGTGCTGCCGAAGCCCACGATGAGCAGCTCGGCGTCGTCTGCGTCGCCGAGGACCTCAACGTCCGGCACTGGAATCTTGAACACCTTCATGGCCCTGAGGCGGCACATCTTGTCGTGGTTCTCGGGGTCTGTGGATATGGCGCCTGTGTCGCCGTCCTTCTCCAGGCCGCCGAGTATGTGCTCGAAGCCCTCCTGTCCGGGTATGGCCCAGTAGCGCGCGCCGCTCTCCGGGTCGCGGTGGTAGGGCGAGTAGTGGCCCTTCTGCTCGGCGGGTGCGTAGTGCGGGTGGATGTCGGGCAGCTTGTTGATGTCGGGCAGCTTCCATGCGCCGGAGCCGTTGGCCACGAAAGCATCGGTGAGCAGCACCACGGGGGTGAGGTGCTCAAGGGCTATCTTGGCGGCTTCGTAAGCCGCGTCGAAGCAGTCGGTGGGGCTTGTGGCGGCTATCACGGGCATGGGGCTCTCGCCGTTGCGGCCGAAGAGGGCCTGCAGCAGGTCGGTCTGCTCGCTCTTTGTGGGCAGGCCCGTTGACGGACCGCCGCGCTGCACGTCGATGACAACGAGCGGCAGCTCGTCGATGACGGCCAGGTTCATGGCCTCAGACTTGAGGCAGATGCCCGGGCCGGAGGTGGAGGTGGCGGCCAGCGCGCCTGCGAACGACGCCCCGATGGCGCTGGCGCAGCCCGAGATTTCGTCCTCGCACTGCACTGTTATCACTCCGCACGACTTGTGCTTGGCCAGCTCGTGCAGTATGTCGGTGGCCGGGGTGATGGGGTACGAGCCGAGGTAGAGCTGCAGCCCGGCCTTCTCTGCGGCGGCTATGAGGCCGTAGGCGGTGGCCTTGTTGCCGGTTATGTCCATATAGCGGCCCGGCTGCTTGTTGGCTGTCTCTATGCGATAGGTGGCCGGAACGCTCAGGTGTGTGTTGTGCGCGTAGTCATAGCCGGCGTTCACCACCTTGATGTTGCTCTCTGCTATGGCGGGCTTCTTGTCGAACTTCTCGCGCAGGAAGGCCTCCACGAAGCTGATGTCGCGGTTGAAGAGCCAGCACACTATGCCCAGCGCGAACATATTGCGGCACTTCAGCACGCTCTTGTTGTCCATCCCGCTGTCGGCCAGGCAGTCCTTGACCATCTGGGTCATGGGGCAGGCAACGACGCGGTCGGGGTCTATTCCCATCTCGCCGAGATAGTCGGCAGTCTTGAACTCCGCCCTCTCCAGGTCCTTGGGGCCGAAGCTGTCGGTGTCTATTATGATTGTGGCCGCAGGCTTGGCGTAGCGGTACTGTGTCTTCAGCGCGGCTGCGTTCATGGCCACAAGCACGTCGCACTTGTCGCCCGGCGTGTAGACGCGCCCCGCGCCGATGTGTACCTGATAGCCCGACACGCCCGTGAGCGAGCCTTGCGGGGCGCGGATGTCAGCCGGATAGTCGGGGAATGTGGATATGCCGTTGCCTGCGGTGGCCGACACCGTAGAGAAGATGTTGCCGGCCAGCTGCATACCGTCGCCCGAGTCGCCCGAGAACCTGACCACCACTTGGTCGAGTTCCTTCACTTCCAATTTTTCTGCCATAAATCTTTTTCTGTGTTATTATATAAATATGATGTATCGCCACGCGCCCCACCCCACCCGGTCTTTGCGCCGGCGAAGCGGTGGCGGCACGCAAGGATTAACAGGATGCAAAGTAAGCAAACTTTGCCGAAATCGCAAAATGTTTTGCGATAAAAAACTTGATTTGGCATGATTTCACGCCCATGCTACGACAGAAAGTCAGAAAACAGGCTTTAAAAGTGTGATTTTGTCACCATTACACCCGTCTGGATGAAATCCGACTCGCCACAGCCGGAAACGCAGGCACGGGCGGCCTGCCGTTAACTTAAAAACGTTAACGG
This sequence comes from uncultured Prevotella sp., assembly GCA_944320355.1. Taxonomy (GTDB): domain Bacteria; phylum Bacteroidota; class Bacteroidia; order Bacteroidales; family Bacteroidaceae; genus Prevotella. The sequence goes on from CALUHC010000035.1 coordinate 61,196, forward strand.
CCGCAAGAGGGGACAAAGCGGGCAACAACCTGACAGACAGCGCATTGCAAAACAGGGCGCCTCAGCTTACAAAACGTGCCGTTTCGCCTTGCGAAACAGCACGTTTCGGACGGTGAAACGGGCCATATCGCAAGCTGAAACGGCACATACGCAAAAGCGACGGCCCGCCGCCCCGATTTTAGTTGCGTATTTGCAAGCACGCTGATATGCCGCCAACCACTATTTTACATACGGCATACCGGTTATCAGGATTTTTTCATTAACTTTGCAGAAGCTAAGCTGCGCTCGGGAAACAGCAAGCGAGCTTCCTTTCCGCCCGCTTGCATTACCTTTGCAAAAGCCAAGCCGCGGCAGGCGACCCGACGCTGACGGCACGGCCGACCGCAACAAACACAACCACCAATAACGACAACCAGAAATGAGAAAAAGACAACCAGAAATGAGAAAAAGACTTGCCTGCCTGCTGCTCGGGCTTACGGCATCGCTGCTGGCAGAGACGGCGGCCATTGCCGCCGGGCATTATCGTGAGACGGAACTGTGGATAGACAACGGCGGCAGCCGCATATACGGCGTGATGGCCGAGCCGGAGCAAACTGCCGGCCGCGCGCCCGTGGCCATAATAGCCCACGGATTCAACGGCACCCACGCCTCGGGGCGGGCCTACTTCGACACGCTCTGCGCCATGGGCTACCGCTGCTATGCGTTCGACTTCCCCTGCGGCTCCACGCACAGCCGCAGCGACAGCAACACCATGAATATGTCGGTGAAGGACGAGGCGGCCTGCCTCCGCGCCATTGTGCGCCACTTCAAGGCGCGGCCCGACGTTGACACCACCGCCATCGCGCTCATAGGCGAGAGCCAGGGCGGGCTGGCGGCGGCCATCGCGGCGGCCGAGAGCCCGGCGGACGTGGCGCGGCTGGTGCTCGTCTACCCCGCGCTGTGCATCCCCGACGACTGGAACAGACGCTACGCGCAGCCAGCCGACATACCCGACACCACCCGCGTGTGGGGCGTTCCGGTGGGCCGCCGCTTCTTCAGCGAGCTGCGGCAGATTGACGTTTACGCCACCATTGGCCGCTATGCCGGTCCCGTGCTCATGGTGCACGGCGACAAGGACAACGTTGTTCCGCTCGACTACTCGCGCCGCGCGGCCAAGACATACGCCGACGCGCAGCTGCACGTGGTCTATGGCGCGGGCCACGGCTTTGGCGGAGCGGCACAGGCAGAGGCCCTGGGGCGCGTGGCCGACTTCATGCGGCCGATAGAGCAGGCCTTCGCCTGCCCGCCGCAGGATGCCCGCCCGCTGATGATATGGCAGTGGATGGACGGCGTAGTGTCGGCCGAGGGCATCACCGCCGACCTTGAGGCCTACCGCCGCGCGGGCATAGGCGGCGTGCAGCAGTTCCTCGTGGGCGGCCCCATGCAGGTGGAGGCGCGCGACACCACTAACGCCATAGGCACCGACAACTGGCGCAGACTGATGCGCCACGCCATCAGCGAGTGCCGCAGGCTGGGGCTGAGCTTCGGCACTCACAACTGCCCGGGGTGGTCGTCGAGCGGATTTCCGGCCGTGGAGCCGCAGTACTCCATGCAGAAGCTCGTGTGGACCGACACCGTGGTGACCACCGGCCGCCGCCCCCTCACCCTTGCCCTGCGCCGCCCCGACGTTGACCCGCGCTACGATTTCTACCGCGACATAGCGGTGCTGGCCGTGCCGGCCGACAGCATATGCAGCCCCGAAGAGGTGACCGACCTCACCGCCGCCTTCGACTCCGCCTCGGCCTCCGTCACGCTGCGGCTGCCGCGGGGCCGCTGGCGCGTGATGCGCTTCGGCCACACCACCAACGGAAAGACCAACGCCGCCACCGCGCCCTGCGGCGGCATGGGCCTGGAGTGCGACAAGATGAGCCGCGAGGCCGTGCGCCGCTACTGGGAGACCTACCCCCGGATGCTGCTCGACATTGCTGGCGACGACGCGGGCAAGACCTTCTGCCGCATAGAGATAGACAGCTATGAGGCCGGCGGGCAGGACTGGACGCCGCTCATGCCCGCCGAGTTCCGCTCGCGCTGCGGCTACGACCTGCTGCCGTGGCTGCCAGCCCTGACGGGCATGACTGTGGGCGGCAAGGAGCGCACGGAGCAGTTCCGCCGCGACTTTGCGCGGGTGGGCACTGCACTCTTCACCGAGAACTACTACGGCTGCATGGCCGAGCTGGCCCACCGCGACGGCGGCCTGCGACTGCTCTACCAGCCCTACGGCACGGGCGGCTCGAAGCCATTCAACCCCATCAGCACCGAGGCCATAGCCCGGCAGCTGCCCGACGACTACCTGTGCACCGAGTTCTGGCTCAACCCCGAGCGGTGGGGCTGGCCCCAACTGCCGCGCCACACCGCCGCCGCCCACCGCAACGGGCTGCGCCGGGTGTTCGCCGAGGGATTCACGTCGTGGGCTCTCGCCGCGTGGAGAGAGACGCCCGAAGACCTCAAGCGCATGGCCGACCGCGCCTTCTGCCTCGGGGTCAACTCGCTGATGCTGCACGCCGGGGCGCAGAATCCGTGGCCACAGGCCGTGCCGGGCATGACGTTCGGCAAGTGGGGAGCGTGGTGGACACCCGGCCAGACGTGGTGGCGCAGCGGCGCGGCGGCACTGCTCTTCGGCTACTTCGGCCGCTGCCAGGCCCTGCTGCAGCGCGGGCAATACGTTGACGACTACTCGGGCAAGAGGCAAAAATCGCTCACCACCACAGCCAGTGGCCTGCAGTGGACGCACCGCCGCGACGGCCAGACTGACATATACTTCATAGCCAACACGCTCGACTCGGCCTATACGGCCACCGTCAGCATAGCCTCGGCAGGCCGCGAGCCTGAGATATGGCTGCCCGAAACTGGCGAGACGGCCACAGCCGACAGCTGGAGCACCGACGGCAAGGCCACCAACGTGACGCTACGCCTCGACGAACACCAGTCGCTGTTCGTCATCCTGCGCCGCAAGACGGCCGCCACAGCCTCATCACCGGCACAGCCCGAGAGGCGCACCGTGTCCACGCTGCCCGCCAGCGGGGCGTGGACACTGCGCTTCCCCGAGGGCTGGGGCGCGCCCGCCGAGGTGCGCTTGGACAGCCTCACGCCGTGGAACGAGCACAAGGACGATGGCATACGCTACTTCTCCGGCACGGCCACGTACAGCAAGACCGTCAACATAGGCCGCAAGGACGGCGCGGCACGCTACGTGCTCTGCCTCGGCGAAGTGAAGAACACAGCGCGGGTGATGGTGAACGGGCGCGAGTGCGCACACCTGTGGAAGCAGCCTTTCCGCTGCGACGTGACCGAACAAATCACCAACGGAGACAACACCATAGAGATAGAGGTGACCAACCTCTGGCCCAACCGCATGATAGGCGACGAGCAGCAGCCCGACGACGTGGAGTGGGGCGAGCCGTTCGTATATACCTACGCGCCCGGAAAACCCGTCATAGGCCGCTTAATGAAGAGCGTGCCACAGTGGCTCGCCGAAGGCAGGCCGCGCCCGTCGCAAGGCCGCAAGACGGTGGTGTCGTTCAAGTTCTTCGAGAAAGACGACCCGCTGCTGCCCTCGGGCCTGCTCGGCCCGGTGCGGATAGAGGTGAGAAAGTAAGCTTTCTGACAAGAAAGCAACAAGAAGTCTGCGAGCTTTCAAAATGGAATTAACTGGAAATTCAAGCCTTGAGGCCGCGCCCGAAGCATGGGGCGCGGCCTCAAGGTCACTGCTTGTCGCCGTAGCAAAGGTCGCCGGCGTCGCCGAACCCCGGCACGATGTACTTGTGCTCGTTCAGCTCCGGGTCGATGGCGGCGCACCACAGAGTGGTCCTCTCGGCAGGCATCACACGGCGCACCGTCTCGATTCCCTCCGGCGTGGCGAGCACGCAGGCCACGTGGATGTGGCTCGGCTCGCCTCGGGTAAGGAACGCCCGGTAGCCCATCTCCATCGAGCCGCCGGTGGCCAGCATCGGATCGGCTATCACAAGACACTTGTCCTCAATGCTCGGGGTGGCAAGATACTCCACGTGTATGCCCACCTGGGTATGGTCTTCGTCGGTATACTCGCGATAAGCGCTCACGAAGGCGTTGCCCGCATGGTCGAACACGTTGAGGAACCCGGCATGGAACGGCAGCCCGGCGCGGAATATCGTGGCAAGGACTATCTGCTCGGCGGGCACCCGCACGGTGGCCGTGCCGAGCGGAGTGGTGACGTCGCGCGCCTCATAGCGCAGCGTCTTGCTTATCTCGTAGGCCTCCATCTCGCCTATGCGGGTGATGTTGTTGCGAAAGAGCAAGCGGTTTTTCTGGTAGCCGGCGTCGCGAAGCTCCGCCAGATACTGGTTGATTATCGAATCTGTCTCACTGAGGTTGATTATCTTCATCATATTGTTTTTTGGTTAAGCAAAATGGATTCACAACGGCTGCGCGCCCCGACGGCGGGCGCAGGCGCAAGCCTTCCCAAACTTAGCGGCACGGAACAGCACGCGCAAAAGACACGCCAGAAAGCACAAACACGGCACGGCCCAAACTTGGCGAGTGCAGCCATACTTGTTGCAAAGGTAATGAATAAGTTTCTCTTTTTGCAAGGTGGGATTTGCAAATGCGGCGAGAGACAGGCCATTTTTGAATACTTTAACCTAAAAAGATTTATCTTTCACCGATTTTACACGCGCGGACTTTGCGCTGAATCCTTTTTTTGCTAACTTTGCGGTCGATTCAAGGATACGTTCAAACGACAGACAATTCACATTATAAATACATTTATACAATGGCAAAGTTTGACAAGTCAGTTTTAGAAAAGTACGGTATCACCGGTACCACCGAAGTACTTTACAACCCTTCTTACGAGGTATTGTTTGAAGAAGAGACAAAGAGCGACCTCACGGGCTTCGACAAGGGCCAGGTGACGGAGCTTGGAGCTGTCAACGTTATGACGGGTGTTTACACCGGACGCTCGCCTAAAGATAAGTTCATCGTCATGGACGAGAACTCTAAGGACACCGTATGGTGGACATCAGACGAATACAAGAACGACAACAAGCCCGCTTCACAGGAGGCCTGGGCAGCCGTGAAGGAAATCGCACAGAAGGAGCTTTCTGGCAAGAAACTGTACGTAATCGACGGCTTCTGCGGCGCAAACAAGGACACCCGCATGGCCGTGCGCTTCATCATGGAGGTGGCCTGGCAGGCTCACTTCGTGAAGAATATGTTCATCCGCCCCACCGACGAGGAGCTGGAGAGCTTCGAGCCCGACTTCGTTGTCTACAACGCCTCAAAGGCAAAGGTTGAGAACTGGAAGGAGCTTGGCCTGAACTCCGAGACCGCCGTTGTGTTCAACGTGACATCAAAGGAGCAGGTAATCATCAACACATGGTATGGCGGCGAGATGAAGAAGGGTATGTTCTCAATGATGAACTACTTCCTTCCGCTCAAGGGCATAGCCTCAATGCACTGCTCTGCCAACTGCGACATGAACGGAGAGAACACAGCCATCTTCTTCGGACTGTCCGGAACGGGCAAGACCACGCTGTCAACCGACCCGAAGCGCCTGCTCATCGGCGACGACGAGCACGGCTGGGACGACAACGGTGTGTTCAACTTCGAGGGCGGATGCTATGCCAAGGTGATCAACCTCGACAAGGAGTCAGAGCCCGACATCTACAACGCCATCAAGCGCGACGCGCTGCTTGAGAACGTGACTGTTGACGAAAACGGCAAGATTGACTTCGCCGACAAGAGCACGACCGAGAACACCCGCGTGTCATATCCTATCTACCACATCAACAACATCGTGAAGCCCATCAGCCACGCTCCCGCTGCAAAGCAGGTGATATTCCTCTCGGCTGACGCCTTCGGAGTGCTGCCCCCGGTGTCAATCCTCTCGCCCGAGCAGACCAAGTACTACTTCCTCTCTGGCTTCACCGCCAAGTTGGCAGGCACAGAGCGCGGCATCACCGAGCCCACTCCCACCTTCTCGGCTTGCTTCGGCCAGGCATTCCTTGAGCTGCACCCCACAAAGTACGCCGAGGAGCTGGTGAAGAAGATGGAGAAGAGCGGCGCAAAGGCTTATCTGGTGAACACCGGCTGGAACGGAACAGGCAAGCGCATCTCTATCCGCGACACCCGCGGCATCATCGACGCCATACTGAACCACTCCATCGACGCAGCCCCGACGAAGACCATTCCTTACTTCAACTTCGTCGTTCCTACGCAGCTTGAGGGCGTTGACCCGAACATCCTCGACCCGCGCGACACCTACGCTGACGCCGCTCAGTGGGAGGAGAAGGCCAAGGACCTGGCCGGACGCTTCATCAAGAACTTCGCCAAGTACGAGGGCAACGAGGCCGGCAAGGCACTCGTGGCTGCCGGACCGAAGCTCTAATGACGGCCTGACAAGACACATTTTCCACTTTTTATAAATTGCAAGGTCGGCCCGACGATATGTCGGGCCGACTTTTTTTGTGCCTGTTTTAGGTTTGTCCACTGCCGGTCTGGGCTGGATTTTCGAGGCAGACTTGCCCTGCTGACGGGGAGCACGACGGGATATGTGACTAAGCAAGCTGACGGGCAAGCCGAAAAGGCAAGCGGAACGACAGGAATAAAATCAACCCACCCCCATACATTCACACCCCGTTTTTTCTTTGCCATCTTGGATATAATTTATAACTTTGCCTCGCCGGAACGCCCCGTCTGCCTGCCATTTGCGGCATGATGGCGCGCCCCGTCACTTTAATTCAAGGGAGAAAAGGAACATATGAACGATTTCACGTTTTACAGCCCCACCGAGTTCGTGTTCGGGCGGGGCACCGAGGAGCGCACGGGCAGTCTCGTCAGGGCGTATGGCGGGCGGCGCGCGCTGATAGTCTATGGCGGAGGTTCGGCCGAGCGCAGCGGCCTGCTGGGGCGCGTCCGCGCCTCGCTCGCCGAAGCTGGAGCGCAATACGAAGAGATGGGCGGCGTGCAGCCAAACCCCACCGACGACAAAGTCTATGAGGGAATAGACCTGTGCCGCAGCGCGGCCGTTGACTTCCTGCTGCCCGTAGGCGGCGGCTCGGTCATAGACACGGCCAAGGCCATAGCCGCCGGAGTGCCTTACGAAGGCGACTTCTGGGACTTCTTCGCCGGGCGGGCCACCGTGGAGCGGGCGCTGCCTGTGGGCGTGGTGCTCACCATCCCGGCCGCCGGCAGCGAGGGGTCGGGCAACAGTGTGATAACCAAGCGCGACGGACTGCACAAGCTGAGCCTGCGCACGCCGAAGGCACTGCGCCCCAAGTTCGCCGTGATGAACCCCGAACTGACCTTCACCCTGCCCGCATGGCAGACGGCCTGCGGCATCGTTGACATGATGGCGCACATCATGGAGCGGTACTTCACCAACACTCCCGGCACCACGGTGGCCGACCGTATGTGCGAGGGAGTGCTCCGCGCAATCATAGAAGAGGCCCCAAAGGTGATGGAAAACCCGCGCGACTACGATGCCCGGGCCAACCTGATGTGGGCCGGAACGGTGGCCCACAACGGCACGTGCGGCACAGGCTGCGAGGAGGACTGGGCATCACACTTCATGGAACACGAGGTGAGCGCGGTCTATGACGTGACCCACGGCGCGGGCCTGGCCGTCATCTTCCCCGCCTGGCTCACCTACATGGCCCGCCACAACGCCCGCAAGGTGGCACAGTGGGCGCGCCGCGTGTGGGACGCAGCCCCACAAAGCGACGATACATCGACGGCTCTCGAAGGCATCAGCCGCTTCAGGCAGTTCCTCCGCTCCATCGGAATGCCCGTAACGTTTGCCGAACTTGGCATCGCCGATCCTGACATCCCGCTGCTCGTCAGCAAGCTCCACGAGAACAAAGGCCCTCTTGTGGGCAACTACATCCGCCTCGACCGCGATGCCACCCGCGAGATTTATGAGCTGGCGAGGGGACATTAGGTGTTTCAGGAGGTGAGTAGTCTTTTATAAGAAGTTAAGGAGATATATTTCAGGAGTTAAGGAGTTAGAGGGAGTAAAGGAGTTAAGACGTATGCTTTGTGGTATGGAATGAACCACCCACAAAAGCCATTGTCTTAACTCCTTTACTCCCTCTAACTCCTTAACTCCTAAAGAAAGACTTCTTAACTCCTACAAATATATCTCCCTATCTCCTAAAACTCCGCCTCTGCTTGTAGCCCCGTCTTTCGGGCGTTAAATCCGTATCAAAAATCAAAGTATGCCGTTTCGCCGTGCGAAACGTGCCGTTTCGCGTTCTGAAACAGGCCGTTTTGCACGATGAAACAGGCCGTTTTGCAAGCCAAAACGACACGTTTTGTAACCCCACTGACTATCAAACAGTTACAGAGCCTATCCGCTCCGTTCGGCAAGTAGCAAAAAACAAAGGTTTGCCTCAAAGCCTCCTCCTGTGGGGGAGGCTGCCAAGTGGGCAGGCGCAGCGGCTCCCTTACCACGGGGGAGGGCGTGGGGAGGGGCTGTTCAATACGTAATACTGGTAGCTATATCCGTAAAACGGCTAACGGTTTGTGGGCTTTTATGATTAATTTTGCAGCGTGAAACAAACGAAAGAATAACCAAACACATTTCAAGACAATGAAGAAGAAGGTACTTATGGCGGCCATACTGGCCGCCACGAGCTTGCAGATACAGGCTGCCGGCGACGCCACAGAGGCCGCGGACAGCGTGGGCCTGGGCGAGGTTGTAGTGACGGGAACGCGCAATGCCACAGACATCCGCCACCTGCCGATGACCATCTCGGTGATGGACAGGCAGAAGCTGACCGAGAACTTCCGCACGCAGCTGCTCCCGACCATCAACGAGCAGGTGCCCGGCCTGTTCGTGACGTCGCGCGGGGTGCTGGGCTACGGCGTGTCCACCGGAGCGGCCGGCTCCATAAAGGTGCGCGGAGTGGGCAGCGGCGCGTCGATGCTGGTGCTCATAGACGGCGTGCCGCAGTACGCCGGACTGATGGGGCACCCCATCCCCGATGCCTATCAGACCATGCTGGCCGACCGCGTGGAGGTGCTGCGCGGCCCCGCGTCGCTGCTCTACGGCAGCAACGCGATGGGCGGAGTGGTGAACATCGTGACGCGGCAGCTGCGCCACGACGGCTCGCGCACCAACGCAACGCTGCAAGGCGGGTCGTATGGCACGATAGAGGGCGGCATGACCAACACCACGCGCAAGGGCCGCGTGGAGAGCATATTGGGCTTCAACTACAGCCACACCGACGGCGACCGCCCCGACTCTAAGTTCAGCCAATATTCCGGCTTCGCCAAGCTGGGCTACGAAATCAGCAGCCACTGGCGCGCCACGGGCGACATAAACCTGACCCACTTTGAGGCCGAGAACCCGGGAGAGGTGGAGAGTCCGCTCACGGACAACGACTCGCGCATAACCCGCGGCATGGCTTCGCTCGCGCTCACCAACACCTACCGCAACACGGAGGGCGCCGTCCGCGTGTTCTACAACTGGGGCCACCACGAGATAAACGACGGCTACGGCCCGGGCGAAGAGCCGCAAGAGGCTCTCTATATGCACGACGACCTGATGGGCGGGGTGTCGATATACCAGAGCGCGTCGTTCTTCCGGGGCAACAGGATAACGCTGGGCTTCGACTACCAGCACTTCGGCGGCCGCGCGTGGAACGAGGATATGACCACCAAGGCGGAGAGCGTGCTCGGCGACAAGGAGCAGGACGAGGTGGCCGGATATGCCGAGCTGCGCCAGGACCTGTGGTCGTGGCTGACCATAGACGCGGGTCTGCGCGTTGACCACCACTCGCAGTCGGGCACCGAACTCGTGCCGCAGGGCGGCCTTACGTTCCGCCTGTCGCCGCAGGCCGACCTGAAGGCCATGGTGAGCAAGGGCTTCCGCAACCCCACTATACGCGAGATGTACATGTTTCCGCCCGCCAACGACCAGCTGGAACCAGAGCGGCTGATGAACTACGAGCTGGCCTACTCGCACCGGCTGCTGCACAACCGCCTGCGCCTCGGCGCCAACGTGTTCTACCTCAAGGCGGAAAACATCATCGAGACCGTGCGCACCGACGGCCGCCCGCGCAACATAAACACGGGCGAGATGGAGAACTGGGGAGTGGAGCTCGACGTGGCATACGACGTGACCGACCGTCTGAAGCTCAACGCCAACTACAGTTTCTTAGACATGAACCATCCCGTCACCGGTGCGCCCGAGCACAAGCTGTACCTCGGGGCTAACTATAGCGTGGGCCGCTTCGCCTTCGCCACGGGCCTGCAATACATAGACGGCCTCTACACGGCCACCGAAGCGGTGAACGGCGAGGACCGCACTGAGAACTTCTGGCTGTGGAATCTCACCGCGTCGTGCCGTGTGGCAAATGGCGTGAGGCTCTTCGCCCGTGGCGAAAACCTGCTCGCCCAGCGCTACGAGATAAACTATGGCTACCCCATACCGCGCGCAACGGCCATGGCGGGCATAGACTGGGAGTTCTGAAGCCCCCTCCAATTATCTTTAGGAGTATAGGAGATTTTTATTAGGAGTTAAGGAGTTAGAGGGAGTTAAGGAGTTAAGACAATAGCTTTGTTGGATGGTTTGTTCCATATCACAAAGCATACGTCTTAACTCCTTAACTCCCTCTAACTCCTTAACTCCTAAATAACGAATAATAAGCCAAAGCTATTGTCTTAACTCCTTTATTCCCCCTAACTCCTTAACTCCTAAAAATCCTCTCCTTAACTCCTAAAATATAACGTTATTCCCTTACCCTTGAATAGGCCAAGTTGAACGCCCCGAAGAACACGAATGCCGAGAGCCAGCCCGCGAACACGTCGATGGCGTAGTGGGCGTAGATATATACGGTGGAGAGGCACAGCAGGACATAGAACGGCAGGAGGATGTAGAAGAGCCGCCGCGAGCGCGAGCGCCACGCCAGGATGAGCAGTATCGTGCTTATGCCCACGTGGCTGCTGGGGAATGCCGCGGTGGGCCGCTCGCCCGCCTCGTGGGCATCCACCACCATGCCATAGAACACACCGTCCTCATAGCCGGGGCTGGTGAGCGCCTCGGAGTGGGTGGCAAAGTAGTCGCCCACGTCGGGAAAGCTGCCCTGCTCTACCCTTTCCATCCCCACGGCCTTGTAGTAATACTGCGGACCGGCCACAGGAACGAAGACGTAAATGACGTAGTAGGCAAAGAAAGACGCGAGGATTATGAACGTGGCACGGCCGAAATCCTTGTACCGCCAGACGAAAAAGAACACCGTGACGACGAGTATCATGGGAAAATAGGCCACGTAGCCCAGGTCCATAAGCTCGCTGAACACCGGCCACGGCAGCGCCTTGCAGAAGAGAAGCGAGGGCTGGCAGCCGAAGATGTGCTGCTCCCAAGTGGCAAACACGTGGTCGAGGTTGGGGAACATACGGTTGAACTCGTAGGTGTCGGGATACCACCACGACAGCAACGCCATCTGCACCGCCACGCGGGCGAAGCGCAACAGCCGCAGCGGCATCATGCGATAGACACCCCACAGGGCGGCGGTGATGACGGCAATGCGCAGCCGTCCCCACAGCATGGACTCCGGATTGTGGAGCTTGGTGTAGGTGAAGAGCATGATGACGAGCGTCAACGCCATGTAGGCCACCATCACCCACTCGGCCGCGAGCAGCCCTTTCTTGGGTTTCTTGTCGAGCTTGAATATGTCGAGATAATTCATTTTTATTTTAGAAGTTAAAGAAGTTAACGGAAGTTATCGCTCCACTGCGTTCCGCTCGTGAAGTTAACGGACAAATGCTTTGCCATATCTCTTTTTGGGAAGTGAAAGGAGTTAGAAGAAGTTATCGCTCCACTACGTTCCGCTCAGGAAGTTAACGGACAAATGCTTTTGCGCTCGGCGCACCCTAATCCTCGCCCTGGTGAGGGCTGGAAAGACTTTAGCTGTAAGTGTCTTTCCCCTTTTTTAAGGCTGCAGGAGTTGCCCCGGCATTCTTTCTTAATTCTCAATTCCTAATTCTCAACTTACCTTATCCACCCGTTGTCCTTGTACCACCGGATGGTCTCGGGCACGCCGCGGGCCAGGTCGTACTGCGGAGTGAAGCCCAGTTCGGCGCGCGCCGGTGCGATGTCGCACCGCCAGTTGCGCTGCCGCATGATGCGGTACTTGTCGTTGTTCAGTGCCGTTGGGCGACCGGTTAGCCGGCCGGCGTACTCGCCGCAGAAAGTTATGGCGCGCAGGAGCCACAGCGGAGCCTTGACGCGGAGCACCCACGGGCGGCCCAGCTCGGCTATGATGAGGTCGCTGAAGGTGCGCGAGGAGTAAACGCGGCCGTCGCTCAGCAGGTACTTCGCGCCAGCGCGCCCCCGCTCCAAGGCCAGGAACACGGCCTGCACGAGGTCCTTCACATATATAAAGGTGAGGTCTTGCGGGCGCAGCCCGGCGGCGAAGTCGGTGTGGCGGACGATGCTCTGCACCATCATGAAGTAGTCGCGCTCGCGCGGGCCGTACACTCCCGTGGGCCGGAGCGTCACCACGGGGAAGCCGTCGAGCCCGTCCAAGTATCGCTCGGCGGCGAGCTTGCTCAGCCCGTAGGCCGTGTCGGGGCGTGGAGTGTCGGCGGCGGATATGTCGGTATATGGCCGCCGCTCGCGCACGGGGCCCATGACGCTGAGGCTGCTGATGAAGACGAAGCGGCGCAGGGGCGCCTGCAGCTCGCGCAGCGCGTCGGCAAGACGGGCTGTTCCGTCGGTGTTCACGCGGCTGAAGTCGCGCCTGTCGGTGCACTTTGTGGCTCCGGCGGCGTGCACCACGTAGTCGAGCGCGAGGCCAGAGAGGCTCCGCTTCAGGCTGTCCTTGCTGCCGAAGTCAAGCTCAATGAAGTTGATGCGCGGGTCGGCAAGATACTTGCGGCTGCTCGTCGGGCGCACTGCGGCCCATACGTTCATGCCTCTGGCGAGGGCTTCTTCGACGATGAAGCTGCCGATGAAGCCCGAAGCTCCTGTTACGAGTATGTTCATCTGTTGCTTTTTTGCTTGTTGTCCTTCTCTGCCCGGGTGCTCTCTGCGCCGCCGTGCCGCTCGGCTGGCGGCGCGCCCTCTACCGGACAGTGTAACCATCTGACTGTCAATATGTTGCAAAACAGGCCGTTTTGGCCTCCGAAACGGCCCGTTTCATCGTGCAAAACGTGCCGTTTCAGGGCGCGAAACGTGCCGTTTCGCAAACCCGTATGCTGCGGGCCGCCTTGCGGCGGCGCGCCGACTCACTTGCGGGGCTCCACGTGCAGTATGATGTGTGTGCGCTCGCCGAACTCCCGGCGCAGCCGTTGCTCTATTGCTGTGGCGCGGGCGTGCGACTCGCTCAGGCTCATGCCGCCCGGCATACGCACGTGCATCTCTATGGCAACGGCACTGCCTATGCGGCGCGTGCACAAGTGGTGGATGTCGCTAACGCCCGGCTCGCCCAGCGCGATGTTGCGTATCTGCCGCTCCACGTCGGCAGGCAGGCTCTTCTCCAGCAGCTCGTCAGACGACTGGCGTATCTGTTTCAGCGCCTGCTGCATGATGAGCAGGCTCACCACCACGGCTGCTATGGGGTCGAGCACGGCCCAGCCGCTGCCCAAAACGATGGCGCCGCCGATGCCGATGGCCGTGCCCACAGACGAAAGGGCGTCGCTGCGGTGGTGCCAGGCGTTGGCTATCACGGCCGGAGAGCCGAGCCTGCGCCCCACGCTCACGGTGAACCTGTAGGCCCACTCCTTCAGGGCTATGCTGGCGATGGCGGCCACAAGGGCTATGCCCCCCGGCACTTCGAGCTGCCCTCCGCGCGCCACGCTGACTATGCGCACCACCCCGTCGTAGCAGATGGCCGCCCCCACCACGAGCAGGGCGATGCCGATGAGCGACGAGGCCATGGTCTCGTACTTGCCGTGGCCGTAGTCGTGGTCTTCGTCCTGAGGCTTCTCGCTGATGTGGACGAACAGCAGCACGACGGCATCCGTGAGCAAGTCGGAGAGCGAATGCACCGCGTCGGCTATCATAGCGGCCGAACAGCCCACCACCCCGCTCACGAACTTGAACGCCACCAGGGCAACGTTTATGGCGCTCCCGGCCAGCGTCACACGGCGTATCGCCTTTTCGCGGTTGTTTGTTGTCATCGTTTTGAAATTTGGGTGCAAAGTTACTACTTTTAAATAAATAATAACTGAAAATGCGAGGAAATACCGATTTTATTTAGTTACTTTGCATAGGGCAAGGGAGGTCCGTCCGAACACAACGCGAACAAACATCAAAACTATCATATCTATGGGAAAGAAAAAAGGCGGAAAACGCATGAACAAAAGGCAAGTGGCCGAGGCCCTGCAGGCTCTCTTCGCTGCCGAGCCCGGCAAAGTGCTTAGCCTCAAGTATATATTCAAGCACCTGAACCTTGACACCCACCCGCTGAAGATGCTCGCGGTGGACACGCTCGAAGAGATGGCATGGGACGACTATGTGACCAAGGTGAGCGACAACTCATACCGGCTGAACATGAAGACGCAGGTGCAGGTGGGCCGATTCCGCCGCAAACAGAACGGAAAGAACAGCTTCATACCCGACGACGGCTCGCAGCCGGTGTTCGTGGCGGAGCGCAACTCCATGTCCGCGCTCGACGGAGACCGCGTGCAGGCCACGTTCATGGCGCGCCGCAAGAAGCACATGAAGGAAGCCATGGTGACGGCAATCCTTGAGCGCGCCCGCGACACATTCGTCGGGCGGCTGCGCGTGGGCAAGGACATGGCATTCCTCGTCACGCCAGGCAACATCTTCGTCAACGACATAATCATACCCAAGCGCAAGCTGAAGGGAGGCAAGGACGGCGAGAAAGCCGTGGTGAAGATAACCCAATGGCCCGACGCCGACCACAAGAACCTGATGGGAGAGGTGGTCGACGTGCTCGGCGAGCAGGGCGACAACGACGTGGAGATGAACGCCATCCTGGCGCAATACGGCCTGCCCTACAAGTACCCGAAGCACGTCGAGGACGCGGCCAACAAGATTCCGGCGGAGATAACGCCCGAGGACATGGAGGAACGCGAGGACTTCCGCCCCGTGTTCACCTGCACCATAGACCCCCACGACGCAAAGGACTTCGACGACGCGCTATCCATACGCCGCCTCGACAGCGGCCTGTGGGAAGTCGGGGTGCACATAGCCGACGTGTCGCACTACGTCACCGAGGGCTCTGTCATAGACAAGGAGGCCGTGAAGCGCGCCACGAGCGTCTACCTCGTAGACCGGACCATACCCATGCTCCCCGAGCGTCTGTGCAACTTCATCTGCTCACTGCGCCCCGACGAGGACAAGCTGGCATACAGCGTGGTGTTCAATCTCAACGACGAGGCCGAGATAAAGGGCTGGCGGCTCGTGCACACCGTCATACGCAGCAAGCGCCGCTACGCCTACGAGGAGGTGCAGGCGCTGCTTGAGGACAACGGAGTGGTGGACGGAACGGGCCAACCCGCACCCGCGCCCGGCCCCGAAGGCTACAAGGGCGAGCACGCCGCCGAGCTGATAAAGCTCGACGCCCTGGCCAAGAAACTGCGCGAGCAGAGGTTCAAGAACGGCGCGGTGAAGTTCGACCGCGAGGAGCTTCACTTCGACGTCGACGACAAGGGGCACCCCACGCGCTGCTACTTCAAGAAGTCAAAGGACGCAAACAAGCTCATAGAGGAGTTCATGCTGCTGGCCAACCGCACCGTGGCCGAGAGCGTGGGCCGAGTGAAGAAGGGACAGAAAGCCAAGACCCTGCCCTACCGCATACACGACCAGCCCGACCCGACAAAGCTCGAAACGCTGCGCACATTCGTCGTGAAGTTCGGCTACAAGCTCAAGACCGCCGGCACCAAGGGCGCAATCTCCAAGAGCCTCAACGCACTGATGGACCAGTGCGCCGGCCGCAAGGAGCAAAAACTAATAGAGACTGTGGCCCTCAGGGCAATGATGAAGGCCAAGTACAGCGTGCACAACATAGGCCACTACGGCCTCGCCTTCGACTACTACACGCACTTCACGTCGCCCATACGCCGCTATCCCGACACCATGGTGCACCGCCTGCTCACCCGCTACCAGCGCGGAGGGCGCTCCGCCAACAAGGATCACTACGAGGAACTGTGCGAGCACTGCAGCGACATGGAGCTGATAGCGCAGAACGCCGAGCGCGACTCTATAAAGTACAAGATGGTGGAATTCATGGCCGACAAGATAGGAAACGTGTACGACGCGCACATCAGCGGCATCACCTCCTACGGCATCTACTGCGAGATAGACGAGAACCACTGCGAGGGAATGGTGCCCATGCACGACCTCGGCGGCGACTATTACGAGTTCGACGAGCGCAACTACTGCCTCGTTGGCCGCCGCCGCCACCACAAATACCAGCTCGGCGACCCCATAAGGATAAAGGTGGCCAAGGCCAATCTGGAGAAAAAGCAGCTCGACTTTGTGGTGGCCGACGAGTAGCGGGACGAATGCTCAGGAGGCAAAAGAGTTCTTATTAGGAATCAAAGAAGCCAGATGGAGCCACCGCTCCACTTCGTTTCGCAGAGGAGTTAGAGGCCGAATGTTTGGGGCGCAGCCAAGAAATGCTTAGCGGCCTGCGGTATATCAAAAATCAAAGCCGGTCATATAGCCGTGCAAAACGGGTCGTTTCGCTTTCCGAAACGACCCGTTTCATCGTCTGAAACGTGCCGTTTTGCAGTGCAAAACGGCACGTTTTGTAACCCCGCTGATTATCAATGGCTTACAGAGGCTGCGCAGACGGCGCGGCGCATGGCAAGAATCCAAGAAGCTGTTTTGATTTTATGAATGTCCGCATTTTGCCAACTCGACGTACACATCTCCCCTCCTTTTGCAAAGGAGTGGCGGGCGCGGCTTTGCTGCCGCGGCGGTTCAGAACTTTATCGCTGTGCCTGCGCCCTCGTGCTTCGGGGCGAAGTCTATGCCGAGCAGGGCGGCGATGGTGGCTGCCACCTGGTTGTTGTGGTAGTCGCCGGCCGTGAGCACGCCCTTGGCCGGCACGCCCGCGCCGAAGGCCATGAGCCATGTCTCGTTGGAGCGGTCCACCTCGCGGCTGTGGTGGAACCAGCCCTTGCCCTCGCTCACGCCGCGGCCGTGGTCGCAGGTGATGATGAACGTGGTCTGGTCGCGATAGAACGGGTCGGCCTGCGCCGTCTCCCACAGTTCCTTTATGAAGCGGTCCACATCCTGCGCGGCCTCGAGGTAGAGGCGGTAGTTGCCCGCGTGGGCCCACTCGTCGGTGTCGCCGTAGCCCACGAACATCAGTTCCGGGTGGCGCGACTTCATGGCTTCGAGGGCATACTCGTGGGTGAACACGTCGAAGCGCTCCTCCTCCCAGTAGCGGGGCGTGCCGTCCTGCAGCTTGTTCACGTACAGCTCGCGCTCCGTGGGCTGTTTGGACAGCGAGTGGCGGTAGTTGGCGTTCACCTCAAGTCCGCTGCGCTTCTCGTTGAATATCTGTATGAAGCGGCCCCAGCTGCCGAAGACGAGCACCTTGCCGCGGTATTCCGGCGTGTTGTTGGCCACCTCGAAGACCGTCATGTTGGGGTTGGGCAGCGGGGCGTTAGAGTTGATGTTCACGTCGTCGGGGTAGCCGCAGAGGGTCTCGTTGTACCCCGGGTAAGAGAACCACATATTGTTCGTCACGCTCATGCGGCAGCCCTTGTCGCGGTTGCCGATCATGATGCCGTTCTCGGCGATGTGGCTCCACGTGAAGGGCATGAGCGCGCGGCGACGCCCTTCGGCCGTTGGCCGCCAGAAGTCGGCCTTCATCATGTCCGGGTTGCCGAACTCCTTGTCGTTCACCAGCAGCGAGTCGGCGCCGCGATACAGCTCTTGCCAGCGGTAGCCGTCAACCATTATCACTATCACCTTGCTCTTTGCCAGAGCCACGGCCGGTGCCAACAGCAGGGCGGCCAGCAGCAGTTTTGCTATTCTTTTCATCGTTGTTTTGGTTTTGGGAGGGCCGGGAGCACTGGGAGTTGTGGGAGAGCTGAGAGCGATGGGAGCCGTGGGCGCAGCCCATTATCAATTCTCCATTCTCAATTCCCAATTCTCCGTGCAGCCCAAATTCTTAATTCCTAACTCTCAATTCTTAATTCTTGAAGTCTTCCGGCCAGCAGACCTCGTGCTTCACCATGCCGTCGCTCATGCGGATCCACGTCCTGAAGCCGCGCTTGCCCTCGGTAAGCTCGATGACGCGCGCACCGCGCCGCCCGTCGGTGTATGTGGTCTTGCCGCCGGTGAACTGGCCATAGCAGAGCAGGATGCCGTGCCACGGGGTGACGTAGTTGTTCACGTGGTCGTGGCCCACGAACGTTCCCATCACGTCGCCGGCCTCAAGCATGGCGGCGAACATACCCGTGTTGATGGCCGGCGAGCAGGCCTTCTCGCCGCGCTGGCCCACGAGCGGGTTGCCCAGAGCCGTGGAAGCCTCGTTGTACTCGGGGAAGGGGATGTGGAAGAAGGCCAGCGCGGGCAGCGGCTTGCCGCCGTTGGCGGCTGTCAGCTCCGCGCTCTTGCGGGCGAACCAGTCCACCTGGTCGCGGCGAAACCAGCCGTATCCCTTCAGGCTGTCTATCGTGGAGTAGGCGTTGCTGTCCATTACGTAGAGCACGGCGCGCGTCTGCTTGCCGTCGGCCGAGGTCACGCTGATGGCGAAGTCGGTCCCCTCGGCCTTGGCGTCGAGGCATCCCTGCTTCTTCTTCACGTAGTCATAGAGCTGCGGGCGCGTCAGGTCCTGCTCGTCGTCATGGTTGCCAAAGGTGATGGCGTAGGGTATCCCGCGGCTTATGGCGGGCTCAAGGGCCTTGTCCAGCCCCTCGGTGGCGGGCTTTGCCGTGGTCACGTCGCCGGTGTAAATCACTATGTCGGGTTTCTCCTCGTCGAGCACCCGGTTCATGTTAGCGGCCGCGTCGGCCGTGGCGGGGTCGCCCGCCCGCCAGTGGATGTCGGTGAACTGCACAATCTTCAGTTTGCCTTCGTTGTTGAATCTCACGCTCTGTGCGCTCACGGCCAGCATCCCCGCCATGCAGAGTGCGGCAGCGCAGAAAAGTCTTTTTGTCATGTTTGTTGTTTATTGTTGTTTGGTTTATATTGTCGTTTATGGGTTCTCTACATTACATTTAATGGTTCTTGTCAGCACGATCGGGGTCGGATTGTAAGTCGGAGCTTTGGGATATAGGGTCACGGTCACCTTAAGTTCCACATTCCGTGGCATTGACGGCTTGATAATATTCTCATAACGATCGTAATATTCTGCGGCATCCTCTGGGTCTTTGGGGATAGAAACCGAACTTGCATACTTCTTCACATATAACATTGTGGCAAAGTTTCCGTTGGTTTGGCAGATAAATTTGCCATCATAAACCTTTGAGAACAAAACTCCAACGTCATTCCCATCATCATCGATTGATGGATTGAAGTTCATATCCGCATCCCCCACAATAGCCGTGGAAATTGTGTAATGATCTATCTTAGAAGCAACTTCAGGATTCAATACTACCTCTATTGGCTCTTTTGTACCGATAGAGAAATATCCATAAATATTCATCCTTTGATACGAAGAGCCTCCTTCTCCATGCACTGGAGGCACCGAGCTATTTGTCGGAAAGAACTTGTTATATTTGTCTTTTAAGCATAAAGTCGGTGTCTTCGTTATATAGAAAACGCCAAGAGGCTTGTTGTAATTAGGAGTCAAAACATAAACAGAAGAATTTTTGCTACCTGGAACCATGAGCTGCGACAAAGAGCTTATATTTGTCTGACTATTTCCTGACAATGTTCCGCTAATGTCTGAAGTTCCAGTTGTTGTCATCTTAATTATGCTTGTGTCAACGGAAGCCGTTTTCTTACCAATAAACTTAGAAAGAAGGAAGTTCGCCCCCTTATTAACTATAGACATAACATTCTTATTATCCTTATTTGCAAGTGGGTCACCTATCATTTGCAGAACTTTTTCATTTCACTCCATTTTATTAAAAAATATAAATATGACAACTATTCTCCGTAACCATAATAGCAGATATTCCATCTAAAGGAACATATACTTTAATTCCATCTCCGTCATCCAATACCAGCATATCTCCTTCTATGCTGACAATGTATGAATCATCAGGCAAAGTGTACCTATCAGGAAAATGAACAAAAGCGGTTTTTATCCCCAAACTCCTGATCTTGTCGGCGTTGCGTTGCGCCAGCGTGGGATAGTCGTCATCGTCGTCGCTGCAGGCTGTGAAGCCAAGGGTGAGCGTGGCGGAAAGGAACAGTAGAAGCAGTTTCTTCAAAATCATAATGCTGAATTTAATTTGGTTTGTTGATGCGTTATATCAGACGTTGCGAGGCATGATGGACGGCACTCTGCCCGTGCTCCCGATGTCCTGCGGCCGGAGGCAGAACTTTGTTTTTTGATACTCGGCGGGCAGGCCGCACACCGTCTGTAACCCATTGACTGTCAGTAGGGTTGCGAGACGTGCCGTTTCGCAGTGCAAAACAGGCCGTTTCGCACGGTGAAACGGGTCGTTTTGGAAGCCAAAACGGCGCATTTTGCGAGCCGAAACGGCAGGCTTTGATTTTTGATACGGATTTTGGCATCATGCACGCTGTAACAAAATGGGCAATAATGCTCTTGTCTTTAATGTAAGAACCGGCCGGGCCAAGGCGGCATCCGGCCGGTTCGAGCGTATGTGCAGTGTTGTCTTTTCAGTCTGTGAGCCACCATGGCATGGCGGTGGTGCGGTCGTTGTTGGCGCCAAACTGGCGGGTGATGGCCTCCTCCACGTTGGCCGTGTTATAGCGGTACTCCGTGTCGGGGTACATCCAGCGGTAGGGTATGGGGTTCTCTGCGAGGTGCCTGAAGCCGGGATAGCCCGTGCGCAGGTTCTCGAAGTAGGGATCCCAGCCTCCCTGATAGAAGCTCACGCAATACTTCTGGAAGATGATGCGCTCTATCTTCTGCTCGTCTGTCAGCGTGTCGTCGAAGCGGACGAGGTCTCGCGTGAGGTAGCTTGCGGCGGAATCCTGCGTCACGTACTGCGAGTAGTCGGTGGCGTAGGTCTCGTAGAAGCTGAAAGAGGCCCTCACACCGTTCTCATAATACTGCCTGGCGTCGCCGCTGATCCAGCCGCGCACCACGGCCTCTGCCAGCACCTGCTGCAGTTCGGCATAGCCCATCAGCATGGTCGGCTCCACGATAGGGTCGGTGCGGAAGCGCGAGTTGATCTGTGAGATTCTTCCGTGACTTACAAGGCTCACGTTATACCCCTGCGCAGCTATGGGATCTCCGCCAGCGTATGCAGTAAAGTCGTTGATGGCCTTGCCAGCCTCTGACGCCGTGTTGGTGGGCAGGCAGAAGAGGAAGAGGCGCGGGTCTTTACGCTCGGCCATGCGGGCTATGTATGTACTGTCCATATAGTAGCCCGACCACTGCGCATCGAACTGCGGGTAGCGGTTGCCCTCCTGGTCGATGTAAGTGAGCTGCCCGTTGTCAGCATTGCTCTCCATGAGCGGCAACTGCGCCACGCGGGCAAACTCCTGCCGCACGTTGTGAGTGCCGACAGTGGTCTTGTGAGACAGCGTCATAAGCACCTTGAGGTGGAACGAGTTAATAAGCTTGCGCCACTGCTGCAGGTCTCCGCCGTAAATGATGTCTCCGCTGACCGTCACCCCCTCATCCATCGCTGCGAGTTGTTCCTCGGCCTCGTTGAGCTCATCGAGTATTCCGGCGAACACATCTTCCTGAGTGTCGTACTTGGGCGAGAAGACACCCTCAGTTTGCCCTTTCAGTGCCTCGGAATAAGGAATGTCACCGAAGCGGAGCGTCAGCTCGTAGAAGTGGAACGAGCGTATGAACTTGTAGATTGGGATATAGGTTGAGTCGCCTGTGCGCAACGCCTCTTCCTTCATCTTCTCCACTTGCAGCAGCTCGTTGTTGTATGTGTCGAAGCTGCCGCGGTCCCACTCGTAATACTGTTCCGTGTTGTGGCCGTCGGTCTGGATAACCATCTTGTCGGCGTACATACCGTCTGTGCCGCGCGTAAAGGCATCCTGGCACACTTTGGGCAGCAGCAGCTGGGCAGGAACCTCAACCGGGTCGTTGGGGTTTGTGTTCATCTCGTCGAACGGTTCGCACGAGCAGAATGCCATTGCGGCGATGAATATCGGCAATAATATCTTTGATTTCATGATTGTTTCTTCTTGATAAGAATGTTGATTAGAATGTCATATTGACCCCAATTCCTATGTAGCGGGCCGTCGGGTCGTTAGAGCCGTCGTTCTCGCCGGTGTCTCCGCTGATGTCCGGGTCAATCCAAGGAGCCTTGGACCACAGTGCGGCGTTGTTGCAGAACACGGTGCCGGTGAGCCCTTTTATTGGAGAATCCTCGGGGAGCAGCTTCTTGAAGTCATAGCTCAAGGCTATCTGGCTTATCTTGAGGTAAGTGCGGCTGAAGGTGTTTGCGAAGAACTCATCCATATCATCGGTCACCGTAGCGCGGTAAGGATAGTTCTGGCACCACGACTGCCAGTCAACAGCCTTGTCGAACTTCTTGAACACGCGGGTGTCTTTTATTATGTTGCCGTGCGTGTCGTAGGTCACCTCTCCGCTCACCACGGTCACTGCGTTCGGCACATACACCGGCGTGGGATTACCTTTCTCATCGCGGTTGGCGTACTCCTGGTCGCGGTACATGGTCGAGTTGGGGTGCTTGCCGCCCCACCAGAGCTTCGGGCTGAGGTTCGAGAAGATCTTTCCGCCGATGGCCGCGTTGAGGTTGATGGTCAGGGTGAAGTCCTTATACTTGAACTTGTTCTGCATTCCGAGGCGCACATCCGGCTCGTAGTGGCCCACGTTGCGCTGGTAAGGATCGGCCAAAGGCGAACCGTTGGCGTCAACGATCACCGTGCCGTTGGGGTCGCGCTGCCACACTTCAGCATAGAAAGCGTCGGCGCGTTCACCCTCGCGCAGGTTGCCGAAGTACTTCTCGCCGCCGTAAATCTCGGTGAGCTTGCGCACACTGTGGCTGACGTTGAGGTCGAAGTTCCACTTGAAGTCCTTCATGTCTATCGCCTTCACACCGATCATAGCCTCAATACCGTTGGTCGTGTATTTGTTTCCGTTGATCTTGCGACTGTCGAATCCCGAAGCCTGCGATATGAGCATATCGAGAATCTGGTTGGTGTCTATGTTGCGGTAATAGCTGAAATCAAGCGACACGCGGCCGAGGAACGACGTGGAGAGGCCCACCTCCCACGACGTGGTCTTCTCGGGCTTGATGTCATAGTTGACGAGTGCCGAGGGGTAACTAACCACAGGGTTCGATCCCCAGTAGTTTTCCTTGTTGTAAACCTGCAGTATCTGGTACGGGTCGAGGTCGCTGCTGACCGTTGCCCACGATGCCATCACCTTCAGGTAGTCGATGAACTTAGGCATCTTTACGTAGTCTGAGATTACCGAGCTTATGGCAACGGAGGGATAGAAGTAAGAGTTGTTGCCTGTGGCGATGGTCGACGACCAGTCATTACGCGCCGTCGCAGAGAGGTAAGCGTACTTGGACAAGTCTATGTTCACCGAGCCGTAGACGCTTCGTATTTCCTTTTCGCTGCGCGAACCCCACAACGGGTTCGCCGAGTCAAACGTTATGATGGAGCCGGTGGAGTTGTTCAACGAGTAGACTCCCGGCACATTGAGCCCGTCGGTCGAGGCGTAGTCGTTGCGGTAGCGGCGGTAGAACACCGACGAACCGGCGTTGACGGTGAGGTTGATGTCGCTCATGAAGCTCTTGGTGTAGGTGAGCAGCACGTCGGCGTCGACGTTCTCCTGCACCTCGTTCCACACCTGGTAGTTGCCTTCGCGCGAGTTGCCGTAGCGCATATACGACTTCGGCGTCTCGTGCTCCGTGAGGTTCTTGTTGGAGCGCATGGAGACGCGGCCCATGACGCTAAGCTCCGGCAGTATCTGGTAGTTCAGGCGGAGCTGCCCTGTGAGCACGTTGCGGCGCTGCTTGCGCTTGCTTTGGGTTATGGCGAAGTAGGGATTGTTGTACCAGGCGTAGTTGTAGCTGGCCTGGCGGTAGCCTTCCATGCCGGGAACCCACTGGTGTGCCTCGAGGTCCTTGCCGTCAACGTCGTCACCCATCCACTCTATGATGTTGTACATATAGTTGGCCGGGTGGTAGCCGTAGTCGGGATAGTTGGGCGAATAGACCATGTTGTAGTTCAGCATGGCGTCGAGGGTGAGCTTGCTGCTTATGTCGAACGAGGTGTTTATGTTCAGTCCGCCGTTCTGGAGCGACGTCGTGGGAGCCTGGCCCTTCTGGTAGGCGTACTGGCCGAGCACGTAGACGCGGGCCTTGTCGCCCTTGTACGAGAGCGAGAGGGTGTTGTTGGTGATGAGGCCCGTCTCGAGGAAGTCGCCGATGTTGTCGTGCGACACGAGCGGCATGGGCACTCGCTCGTAGCGGCTCTGGTCGTCATACTGTGTCCCTTCCACGCTTCCCCACCATGGAATGGTCTCGCCGGTCACCTTGTCGCGTATGGGGCTGTTCCACTGCGGGGCCATGTTGCCCACGTCGAGGCGCGGTCCCCACTGCATATCGTCGTCGGAGATGCCTCCGCCCTCGCCGTCCCAGAAGGCGTAATTGCCCTGCGAGCCGCTTCCGAACTCGTGCTGCGTCTCGGGGAAGGCGGTGTATCCGGCCTGCACCATGTCCTTTGTGGAGAAGTTTATCTCTATTCCCTCCTTCTCGGCGCGCTTGGTGGTTATCATGATTGCGCCGTTGCGGCCGCGCGCTCCGTAGAGAGCCGAGGCGGCAGTACCCTTCAGCACGTTGACGCTGGCTATGTTCTCGCTGGAGAGGTCGAACAGGTCTGACTCGATGGGCACGCCGTCGAGCACTATGAGCGGGGTCTTGCCGCGCAGCGAGAACGTGGGCGACTGGAACATTCCCGAGGGCACAGACACGGTGAGTCCGGCCACCTCGCCCTGCAGCGAGGCTCCGGCGTTCAGGTTTCCGGCGGCTGCTATGTCGGCTCCCTCCACCTGCTGGGTGGTGTAGCCGAGCTTCTTCTTCTCCTGCTTGATGCCGATGGCGGTGACCACCACCTCGTTGATGCTCTGCACGTTGGACGTGAGGTTGACGTCGAGCACGCCGCCCGTCACCTTCTTCTCCACGGGGTTGGTGCCCACGTAAGAGAACACGAGCACGGCGTTCTTGTCGGCGTTGAGCGTGTAGCGACCGTTCATGTCGGTCACTGTTCCTGTCTTGGTGCCTTTCACCATGACGGAGGCGCCCACAACGGGGCCCATTTCATCGGTTACCGTTCCGCTGATCTTGATGGACTGGGCGTACATCGAGATACTCACGCACAGCATACCGGCGAAAGTACAAATCTTCTTCATAAATAACTTAATATAGGTATGTGTATCTTAGTTATCCCTTTCCGGGCGGCATGGCCCTGTGGTTTCCATGGCGGCGGCAAAGCGATGCCCGGCCGAGAGCCGCCCCCGAGGCGGTTGGCGGCACAGGAGCGGCTCTCGCCGGGCTTGCCTTCTGCCCTTGCGGGGCGGTTAGTCTTGCAGCGACACGCGGTCGAACACGGCGAGCAGCTTGCCGGTGTCTTTCTTGCCGGCGCGCAGAGCCTTCTCAAACGACTGGCTGTCCTCTGAGTAGTAGGCCGAGATGGCCACGTTGAGCACGCGCAGCATCTTGTCCTGTGCCTGCTGCGCCGTCATCTCGTTCTTCTCGACGGCCTTCTCAAGACCCTTGCCGACACGGCGCACGGCGTTGTATATGTCGCCCTTCTTGAACACGATGCGGGTGGTGGGGTCGCCCGGAACCACCGGCACGCGCTTCACGCACAGCTTCTCCAACTGGTTGTAGAGGCAGGTGGCCTCCTTGCCGAACTCGCCGTCTGACACAGCGGCCAGCTCCTCGGCGGTGGGCTTGTCGGTAACCGAATAGAATGTCCATGTAGAGTTTGCGGCCTCGGCCGTATTCTCTGCAGCACTGAGGCTCATGCCTGAGCAGAGCCCGATCAACATAACTAATACAACAACTGTCTTACGCATAGCTTTTGAGTTTTAATTATTAATCCTTGTTTTCTTTCCTTATTTTCACGCTGCAAAATTAGACAGCGGCTGTTTCAACGTTGTTTCATCGTGATTAAAAGCCTGTTCAATTGTGTTTAAATGTTATTTCAGCGGCGGCTGACCGATGCGACCGGCGCCCGCCCCGCACACATGAATATATAGAATATGTGTCTGCAAGTGGACAAGCCGTTATATGGTTTCGCCACTCCGCGTGCTTGCACTTAGCGCGAAACAACGGTAAAAATATTTGACAGGGCGAAGTGATGAAACAGAAGCGGGAAGACGGCAAGAAGTAAAATTTATTGACAAAAAGCTCGCGCCGCGCGGCCGAACACGCCGTACCGGACGGCGAAACGCGCCGTTTCGCAATCCCAGAAGGGCCGTTCCGGCACGCGAAACGGCACGTTTGGCAAGCCGTTTCAGGCCAAAAGACAAAGATTCGGACCGCCTTTCGGCAGATTTTGCGGTGTACATCATTGCACAACACGCCCCGAAATCAGCACAAACCCCATGACAATCAATGACTTACGGATGCGTGCCCATTTTGGCGATATTTGCCCCCGAGGCAGCCGGCGGCCGCAAATACGCGATTATTGACCCACACAAAACGGCAGGCGCAAAGGCTTTGCGACACGCGGCCGCAGAAGGGCGGGCAACCGGCCGGCAGGGTTTTAACCACAGTTAACCGTCGGGCAGGGAAAAAACCACGCCCGGCAAGGACAGTTTCCGAATATTTTTCTTACTTTTGCAAAGTGGAAATTACAAAAACACAATGATAAATTTATAACCAAAAATGGATTTAGTAAAACAAATCATCGAGCGCGCTAAAAGCAACAAGCAGCGCATCGTGCTCCCCGAAGCAACCGAGGAGCGCACACTGAGGGCAGCAGACAAGGTGCTGGCCGACGACATAGCCAACCTGATACTCATCGGCAACCCCGACGAAATCAACTCGCTGGCCGGGCAGTGGGGCCTGACCAACATCGGCAAGGCCACCATAGTGGACCCGGAGAACAACCCCAAGAGCGAGGAGTACGCCGCCCTGCTGGCCGAGCTCCGCAAGAAGAAGGGCATGACCATCGAGCAGGCACGCGAGCTGGTGAAGAACCCCCTCTACCTCGGCTGCATGATAATAAAGACCGAGGGAGCCGACGGCCAGATAAGCGGAGCGCTGAGCACCACCGCCGACACGCTGCGCCCGGCCCTGCAGATCATCAAGTGCAAGCCCGGCATCAGCTGCGTGAGCGGCGCCATGCTGCTCATCACCAAGCAGAAGCAGTATGGCGAGGACGGCATACTCGTGGTGGGCGACGTGGCCGTGACCCCCATGCCCGACGCCGACCAGCTGGCGCAGATAGCCATCTGCACAGCCGAGACGGCGCAGAGCGTGGCCGGATTCGCCGACCCGCGCGTGGCCATGCTGAGCTTCTCGACCAAGGGCAGCGCGCAGCACGAGGTTGTTGACAAGGTGGTGGAGGCCACACGCCTGGCCCACGAGCGCAAGCCCGAGCTGAAGATTGACGGCGAGCTGCAGGCCGACGCCGCCCTGGTGCCCTCAGTAGGCGAGCACAAGGCTCCCGGAAGCCCCATCGCCGGCCACGCCAACGTGCTGGTGTTCCCCTGCCTCGAAGTGGGCAACATAGGCTACAAGCTCGTGCAACGCCTCGGCGACGCAGAGGCACTGGGTCCCATCCTGCAAGGCATCGCCCGCCCGGTGAACGACCTCAGCCGCGGCTGCTCCGTCGATGACATCTACAAAATGGTGGCCATCACAGCCTGCCAGGCCATGGACGCGAAGAAGGGATAAGTCGTACATGGAGTTAAAAGGAGTTACAAGGGAGTTATAAGGAGTTAGAGGACAAATGCTTTGCATATCGAAACGGCAATATGACAGAGAGATTTGAGGATGTAATGGCATGGCAACGGGCTTATCGCTTCACGCTCCTTGTCTATAAAACCACAGCCATGTTTCCGGCAGACGAACGGTTCGGACTTAAGTCGCAGTTCCAACGAGCCGCCGTTTCAATACCGGCCAACATAGCAGAAGGCTATAGGCGTATAGGCAAGGCAGACAAGCTGCACTTCTTCAATATTGCGCAAGGAAGCCTTGAAGAGTGCCGTTGCTATATCTACCTGTCCAAAGACGTGGGGTATATAAACGATACCACGTTTCAAGAACTGTGTTACAGCCTCGAAGAAGCGAGCAAGATGCTCAACTGGTACTGCAAAGGCATAAGGAACAATGCATATAACAGAAACGAAGATTAGCAGACAATCTACGGCAACATGATGTCGGCACGGCCACAAGGACAGAGAAATGAGTCTGCGTGTTTCCACTGTATCGGCAGCAAAGCATTTGTCTTCTAACTCCTTCTAACTTCATATAACTCCATATAACTCCTTTAAACAAGCAAAAATTCAAAACTCAAAACTATGAAAATATTAGTATTAAACTGCGGCTCATCATCCATAAAGTACGCTCTCTACAACATGGACGACAAGTCGGTGATGACATCGGGCGGAGCAGAGCGCGTAGGGCTCGACGGCGCTTTCGTGAAGGTGAAGCTGCCCGGTGGAGAGAAGAAACAGATAATGCACGACATCCCGGAGCACACCGAGGGCGTGAAGTTCATCTTCAGCCTGCTCACCGACCCCGAGATAGGCGTGATAAAAGACCTCAAGGAGATTGACGCCGTGGGCCACCGCATGGTGCATGGCGGCGAGAAGTTCAACAAGAGCGTGCTCCTCACGGAGGATGTGCTCAAGACGTTCGAGGAGTGCAGCGACCTCGCACCGCTCCACAACCCGGCCAACCTCAAGGGAGTGCGCGCCGTACAGGAGCTCATGCCCGGCCTGCCGCAGGTGGGAGTGTTCGACACTGCGTTCCACCAGACCATGCCCGACTACGCCTATATGTACGCCATACCCTACGAGCTGTACGAGAAGTACGGCATACGCCGCTACGGTTTCCACGGCACGAGCCACCGCTACGTGTCCAAGCGCGTGTGCGACTTCCTCGGAGTGAAGCCCGAGGAGCAGCGCGTCATCACCTGCCACATAGGCAACGGTGGCAGCGTGGCCGCCGTGAAGTTCGGCAAGTGCGTTGACACCTCTATGGGACTCACCCCGCTTGAGGGCGTGATGATGGGCACCCGCAGCGGCGACATCGACGGAGGCGCCGTCTCGTTCATCGAGAAGAAGCTCGGACTCGACGCCGACGGCATATCAAACCTGCTCAACAAGAAGAGCGGCGTGCTGGGCATCACCGGCATATCGTCGGATATGCGCGAGATAGAGGCAGCCGAGAAAGCCGGCAACCCGAAGGCCATCCTGGCGCAGAATATGTACAACTACCGCATAAAGAAGTACATCGGAGCCTACGCAGCGGCCATGGGCGGCGTTGACATCATAGTGTTCACAGCCGGAGTGGGCGAGAACCAGAGCGGAATGCGCGCCGGAGTGTGCGAAGGCATGGAGTGGATGGGCGTGAAGCTCGACGCCGCCGTCAACGAGAAGGTGCGCGGCGAGGAGGCTGTAATATCCACACCCGACTCAAAGGTAAAGGTTGTTGTCATCCCCACCGATGAGGAACTGATGATTGCCACCGACACCATGAACTTGCTGTAAGAACCGGCTTGTGCCGGGAGTCAATGGCTGTTAACGGGAGTTATCGCTCCACTGCGTTACGCTCACGGAGTTAACGGACAATACCCCTGTGGCGTTGGCTTTTGGAATTAAACTTCTGAAGTTCTCACCCGCAAAGCATTTGTCCGTTAACTCCGGCTTCCGTCAGGAAGCCAAACTCCTGCTAACTCCGGCTCTCACGCAGACAAAGCGGCCGCACGGATTATGTCCGTGCGGCCGCTTTGTCTGCGTGAGAGGCCACTACTCGGGGGCGCCGTCCCCGGCTTCTACTTCTTTTCATTCCTTACGCCCGTGCCTACGGGCGTATATATATAATGTAAGCCCGTAGAAAACGCAGAAGAGCACCGCGCCGACAAGGCACGTCATAAGGGATGAAAGGCCGATGAACTTGTCGCAGACGTACATGAGCAGCGCCAGCAGGACTATGCCCGCGGCGGTGCAGACGTAGCGCGGCAACTTGCGGGAGAACGGCGACAGGAACGCGAAAAGGATGAAGGCCACGACCACCGCCGCGGCAACCAACGTGGCCGCAAGCCCCGGCAGCACAGCGCGCAGCGCAAAAAGCGATGCCACGCACGAGCCTACGGTGACGAGAACGTCTTTCGTTGTCTCGCGGTATTGCCCCATGTTGTAGAACCAACCGTAAAGGAGCAAAGCCGCAACGACCACCCACAATACCAAAGATATCCAGAAATCCATATATGTCCTTGCTTGATTTGTTTTGGGAATACAACGCGGACGGAACGAAAACGGGGCCGGCCCATACGTTCCTGAACGCCACTTCCCCCTCTATGAAACAATAAAAGACACAGCCAAGGCGGACCCCACGCGCACAGCCAAGGCGCGGGCAGGCTCTGCCGCGGCGGCACGCGCCGCCGGCTACGGCTGCGACTCGCCCTCCACGTACTCCTCGAGAAAGAGGTGCTCGCCGTCGAACACGGCGTATGTGAACTGCGTTATCCAGTCGCCCACAATCATCATGCGCACCTTCTTTGACAGCTGCAGGTCGAGCTCTATGTGCCTGTGGCCATAAATGAAGCAGTCTATGTCGCCGTGGGTGCTCATATATCGCTTAGTGAAGAGCACCAGCGGCTCGCGCTCCTCGCCCATGTAGGGCGGCTCCTTGCCGTCCTTCCGCTTCAGGCGGCTGCGCCGTGCCCACTCCATCCCGAAAGCCATGCCCCAGCGGGGATGCAGGGCGGAGAAGATCACCTGGCACACGCGGTTGTGGAACATGGCGCGTATGAGCTTGAACTTCGCGTCGGGGTCGCCCAGGCCGTCGCCGTGGGCGAGGAAGAACACCTTGCCGTATATCTCGGTGGTGAGCGGCTGCTTGTGCAGTATGACGCCGCACTCGTACTCCAGGTAATTGTATGCCCAGATGTCGTGGTTGCCGGTGAAGTAGTGGATTTCCACGCCCATGTCGGTCAGCTCGGACAGCTTGCCGAGAAAGCGCGTGTATCCCCGCGGCACCACGCAACGGTACTCATACCAGAAGTCGAACATATCGCCAAGCAGATATATGGCGGCAGCCTTGTGCTTTATGCTGTCGAGGAAGCGCACCAAGCGGCGCTCGTGCATCCGGCCGTGGTCGATGGCGAGCGACCCGAGGTGGGCATCGGAAAGGAAATACACGTTCTTCATAAATCGCGGTTTTAAGTTTTAAGACTCTGCGGCGGCCGGCACACGCCCCATGCCTGCAGCCTGCGGCGCGCGCGGTCAGTCGAATCCAAGCTCCACCCGTGCCTCCTCGGTCATCATGCTCTGGTCCCACACAGGCTCGAACACGAGGTTCACCGTGGCGTTGCGCACTCCCTCCACCGCGTCCACCTTCTGCCTCACGTCCTCAAGGATGAAGTCGGCGGCCGGACACGACGGCGCGGTGAACGTCATGTCTATGTCCACGTCGCCCGTGTCGCCCACGTCCACCCTGTATATCAGGCCGAGGTCGTATATGTTGACGGGTATCTCCGGGTCGTAGACCGTGCGCAGCACGTCCACTATGCGCTCCTCTATCGCAGTCTTCTCTTCTTGTGTCATTGCGTTATACTGTTTGCTTTGCGCTCCGCCGGCCTCGCCGCCACAGCGGCCGCGAGGCGTTCAGCCCTGCCTGCCCACCTGGCGCCGCGCCTGCGGGCGCCATCCGGCTGCGGCCGGCGTTACTCATTACAAAGGTAATTAAAATCCCCGACAAAACAAAATAAAGCAGGCTGTTTTTGGCACCGCGCCAAGCGGCTTTGCGAAACGTGCCGTCTCACCCGCTGAAACGGCACGTTTCACCATGCAAAACGGGTCGTTTCGCATGGCGAAACGACCCGTTTTATAACTCGTTGTGAATCAAACTGTTACACAATTTCCGCAAGGCCACGCCCGGCGGGAGCCGAAAACGCCCGCCAGACCGGTTGCGGTCACTTGCGGTCGGCCAGCCCGAAGCGCAGTCCGAAGGCCAGGTTGAAGGCCAGCGGCTTGTCGGCATAGAACGTGGGCACACTGCTGCCGTTGTCGAACGAGTAGCTCACGCCCGGCTCTATGTACGCCCCCATGCGGTCGGCAAATCGCCACTCAGCCCCCACCGCGCCGTTGACAGAGAGCTGCAGTGAGCCTATGCTGATGTGCTCGCGCTCCGACGACTCCTCGCGCCCGTCTACAATGGTGCGTGTGTCGGCGCGCCCGCTCACCATCTTCTCCACCATGCCGCCGGCCTTGGCGTAGACGGCGAAGCGGCGGTTGCTCCACACTGTGTAGGTGGCGGCCACGGGTATGCCCACGTAGTGCAGCCTCTGGTCGGTCTCGGAAGTGCAGTTGGCATTGCCGCTGGTTATGCCGGAATACAGGTAGCTGTACACAAGGCCGCTCTCAACGGCCCACCTGCGCCCCAGGGGCAGGCTCACCGCCAGGCCTACGCGCACCGGCGCGTGGTGGTTGACCTCTGTGCGGGCAGGCTCGGTCTGTGCGAGCAGCAGCTCGCTCTCCCTGCCGGCAAACGGCCCGATGAACTCACCTATCGGGTCGGCCATCGGCAGCACCGTGGCCATGGCGCCCCCGCTGGTGCTGCCGCGCATAGCGTTGGCCACGTATGCCGACGCCCTCAGCCCCCCGCGGCGGCGCGTCCCGGCCTCAGCCCCGGCATAGGCTCGCGGACGGGGCAGCGCGCGCCGCCTCGTGGCAGGCTGTCCGACTTCCTTCGCGCCGGCGGGCCTCACCGTGCCGTCATGTGGCCTCCCGCCTGTCGGCCCTGCCTCCACGGAGCCGCCTCCAGGCTCTGCCACCGCAGCTTCCGCCTGCACGGCGGCGGCCGGCGCGGCAGTCGGCTCCACTGCGCGCGGCGCCACGGGCGGCCGCACGGGCTCCGCCACCACCGCCATAGCGGTCATTGGAGCGGCGGCCGGTGCCGTAGCGGCCCCGACAGAGGCTCGTCCGGCCACGTCGGCCACAGGCTGCTGCGGCTCCACGGGAGCCTCGCCGCGCCCCGGCCAGAGCAACCCGGAAAGCGGAACGACCAGCGCCGCTATGGCCGCGGCGGCCACCAGACGGCGGCTCCACACCACCATCATCCGACGGCGGCCGGCGGCGCAGGCCTCGGCCATGCGCCTTTCGAGCGCCGAGCGGTCCACTCCGACAGGCGCTTCCCTGTATTGCAGGGCCTTGCGCTGTATCTCTTTCTGCCATTCTTTGTTCATAGGCATTCAGTCTTGATGTCTCTTTCTGTATTCTTTGAGGGCGCGCGCCAGCCGGTTCTTGGCGCGGTGGAACTGCGATGCCGACGAGGACTCGCCGATGCCGAGCATCTGCCCGATCTCGCGGTGGCTTCTTCCCTCTATCACATAGAGGTTGAACACGGTCCTGTAGCCCTCCGGCAACTGCCTTATCAGCTCGTGGACCACCTCCGGCGGCACGTCGGCCACGTCAGGCTCTGGCTCGTCCTCCTCGTCGGGCGCGTCGAAGTCGAGCGTGGTAAACCCTGCCTTGCTGCGCTCGCGGAGCAGGTTCAAGGCCTCGTTCACGGCAATGCGCGCGGCCCACGAGCGCAACGAGCCTTCGCCGCGGTAGTCGAACCGGTGAATGTTGTACATTATCTTCACCATGCTCTCCTGCAGCACGTCCTTGGCATCGTCGGCATCGGTGACATAGCGCGAGCACACCCCGGCAAGGAAATCAGCGTAAAGGTCATAGAAAAGGCTCATCGCCGAGGATTCACCCCGGCGAAGCCGTTTCAACAAGTCCTTCTCCGTGTATTCCTTTCCGGAATGTGCTGTCACTTCAGTCTGTCGTAATGCTGTCCTTGCGTGGACGGTACTTGAAATTGTGAGTCTTAGTTCCACTGTACGAGTTCCACTGCAACGTTATCTCAATAGTGCTGTCCGGGCGGTTGAAGGCGTCGTCAAGGCGGAAAGCCACAAGTCCGTCGGCCACGTCGCCCGCGCCCACGCTGCCGTTGGCGTCGTGGTACAGCTGCACGATATAGGGCTTAGTGGAGTCTGCCCTGTGCACAAGGTTCACCCGGTGTATGCTCCCCGGCGCCCAGCGGGTGCGGAAGCGCAGCGTGAGGTATCCGTCCTCGGCCACCGTCTCCCAGCTGTTGACAATCTCCACAGGGTCGTTGCCGTATGCCGAGTCGTTCTTCTCGCCGTAGTTTACCGCCGTGGGCTTGGTCAGTATGCTGTCTATCCAGTTCACTCTCACGGCCTGCAGCTGGTGCGCCATGACCGCCCCCTCGTAGTCATAGTTGACGAGTGCCCTAACCTCCTTTGTGCCGAAGGGCGATGTGCGCATATTCATTGGCTGGAGCGTTGTGCTGTCGTCGAGCTGCATATAGAATGAGGTGTTGTCCGAGTTGGGCTTCACCGTCACCAGCGCGCGCGGCAACAGGTAACCGGTGTCGTAATAATAGTCGTCATCATCGTTGCACGACCACAGCGCGCAGGCCGTCACCACGAGCCAGGCGCCAAGCAGGTAGGCTTTGATTCTCTTCATGTCAGTCTGGTTTTATGTCGTATTCACCTTTAAAACAGCGGGATACGCAAAACCTTGCACGGGCAGGCCGCGCGACGACGTTAAACAAAGTTAAGCGCAATTGGGTCCGGAAGTCACAGCCGTCCCTCCTCGCGGTATGAGTAATAGCTCCCGTCGGTGACTATGATATGGTCGGCAAAGAAGATGCGCATCACGTCGCAGGCCTCCTTCACGCGCCTGGTCAGCCTGTCGTCGTCCGCGCTTGGGCGCGCGTTCTGGCTGGGGTGGTTGTGCGCCAGGGCCACCACGGTGGCATTGTTGAGCAGCGCCTCGCGCATGATTATGCGCACGTCGACCGCCGTCTCGCTTATTCCGCCGTGCGATATTCGCTCGCGCTTTATGAGCTTGAAGTTCTGGTTCATCAGCAATATCCACGCTTCCTCGGTGTCGAGGTCCTGCATCAGTGGGTGCAGGTGGTTGTATATGGCCGTGGCCGAGCCGAGGTCGGGCCGTTCCTCGGCCTTTTCGAGCTGCCGCCTCTTGCCCAGTTCGCAGGCGGCGAGTATGGTTATGGCCTTTGCCGGCCCCATGCCGTTATAGCGGGTCAGCTCGTGTATGGTCTTCTTTCCGAGCGTGTTCAGGTTGTTGTTGCAGTCGGCGAGCACGCGCTTCATCAGGTCCACGGCGCTCTCCTTAGGCGAGCCGGAGCCGATTAGTATGGCCAGCAGCTCGGCGTCAGACAGCGCCTGCGCACCGAGCCGCGCCATCTTCTCGCGCGGCCGGTCGCCTTCGGCCCAATCTCTTATGCTGAGCTTTAATTGAGAATTGAGAGTTGAGAATTGAGAATTATGATTACTTTCGTGCATGGTTTTGCCGATTGATGTGTTGAAGCGACCAGGACTCCAATTGAGAATTGAGAGTTGAGAATTGAGAATTATGATTACTTTCGTGCATTGGTTTCTTTGTTTGGGTGTCTTTTTCACCTCTTCACTTGCTGTGTGATGCCTTTTCTTTCATCTTCTTTATGATTGCGACAAGGAGTTTTATCAATTCTTCGTTGTCTTTTTTCATCGACTCGAACTGTACTTCGGTTATATAGTCGCCTTGAAACAGCACCTTGAGCCAATAGAAAGTCTCGTCGGCCTCTTTCAGCGCGATGCTCAGCTTGCTGACAAAGTCGGCGGCACTCTGGGCGTTGCGGCTCTCCACAATATTGGCCCCGATGCTTGTGCCGCTGCGCAACACCTGCCTCGAAATGACAGTCTCGCGCTTGCGCTCTGCCAAGAAGCGATACATCTTCACTATCCTGAACGAAAAGGCCTCGGCCTTGTTCATTATAACGTTTTCTTTTCGCTGCAACATATAAAGCCCATACCGTTAATGCTGTTTCCAAATGGCATTGGAACGGAATAACGAAACCCTTTGCCTGCCTCCCGAAGCACGGAGCGGATGGCTTTAGGCAATCACAATTCTCAATTCCCAACTCTCAATTCTCAATTAGGCATCCTACTTGTAGAATGTCTTCTCGAAGGCCTGGAACTCATCCCGTCCGCGCACGCACCGCTTCCACCAGGCCTCGATGAAGCCGAAGCCGTAGCCCATAAGCTGCACGAAGGAGGCGGCGACGGAGAGGCTGCCTATCTTGAGGCTGCGGTTGCGCAGGGAGGAGTCGGCGAGTATGAGCAGGCAGTAGGCAAGGATGGGGAGCCACGGGCCGGCGCAGAGCCAGTACCAGCGGTCTGTGTCGTCGTAGTGCATGAGGAGGCGGCCTGCGGCCGACGTGAGCACGAGGGCCAGCACTCCGACGGCGAAGACCATGGGGAGCAGGTGGACGAGCTTGAGCGACTCGGGGTACTTCTTGTAGAGGTTGATGCGGGCTATGCCGCTGTTGTAGACCTGGCGGAAGAACTTGCGGAAGTCGGTGCGCCGCTTGTGCCACACCCACGCGCCTGGGAACAGCCTGCAGCGGCACCCGGCCTTGAAGATGCGGATGCTGAAGTCGATGTCCTCGCCGAAGCGCATCCGCGAGAATCCGCCGAGGCGCAGGTACACGTCGCGGCGCACTCCCATGTTGAACGAGCGGGGATAGAACTTGTCGAGCTTCTTCTTCCCGCCGCGTATTCCGCCCGTGGTGAAGAACGAGGTCATGGCGTAGCTGATGGCCTTCTGCGTGTCGGTGAAGGCGGGATGGGCGCAGTCGGGGCCGCCGAAGGCGTCGGCCGGCTCGCGCCGCAGCTCGCCGGCCACGGCCTGCAGGTAGCCCGGAGGCAGCACCACGTCGGAGTCGAGCACTATCAGATACTCGCCCTGCGCCCTCTCCGCGCCGTAGTTGCGGCTCATGCCCGGCCCGGAGTTCTTCTTCATGAAATACTTCACGTCGAGCCTTCCGGCATACTTGTCCACCACGGCGCGGCAGTCGCGCTCCGACCCGTCCTCCACTATTATCACCTCGAAGCCACCGCGCGTCTGCGCCGTGAGGCTGTCGAGCAGCTCGTCCACCTCGTCGGGGCGGTTGTAGACGGGAACGACTATTGAAAATTCATAATTGGCTTGCGCCGAACTTTGTCTCATAACTCATTGATTGGCTTGACGCCGAACTTTGTTTCACAATTGGCCGCGCGATGGTCTGTGGCTGTTTGCGGTTGCTTTCGCGCGGCCGCGTTGTCACTGTTTTGTCACTTTGCCTTTTGCTGATGGCGGCATATCGCAGAGGGAGCGGGCCATTCTTGCGGCCGGAGGCCCGAAGCGGGAACTTGGATTTTCGCCACTCGGCGCGCCGTTCGTTCCGCATCCGTAAGTAATTGATAATCAGCGGGGTTACAAAACGTGCCGTTTTGTCCTTCAAAACGACCCGTTTCGGGCCGCAAAACGGCACGTTTCATCACGCAAAACGGCGCGTTTCGCAAGGCCAAACGGCAGCCTTTGTTTTTTGATACAGTTTTGCAGGGCGTGGCAGGCGGCGCGGGCGGCACATATAGATGGTACAGGCATCGTATGCCACTTGGGCATCCTGCTGGCCAGCCCGATGCAACCGACTTCTCGCGCCGGGCGGAGGTATTGCCCGCTTCCCCCCACTCTGCACTCTAAGCTCTGCGCCAAAGGCAATCATACCCCGTCACTCATCACTCTGGCCCCTGCACTAAACCGACAATGCACAATCCATAATCAGCTGCGGGCCATTATGAATTGTGCATTATCCTGAACACGGTGCAGGGCGCGCGGGCGCGCCGATGCCTGAGATTGTTATTCCTTCACGCGGCTGAGGTAGCTGCCGTCGCGGGTGTCAACCTGTATGAGGTCGCCCTCGTTGATGAACAGCGGCACGCGTATTTCAACGCCGCTCTCAAGCGTTGCGGGCTTGGTGGCGTTGGTGGCTGTGTCGCCCTTTATTCCCGGCTCGCTGTGTGTGACGCGCAGGTTGGTCTTCACGGGCATCTCGGCATAGAGGATTGTGCCGTCGGTTGTGTCGGTGACCACCTCCACCACGTCGCCCTCCTTCATGTACTCAACGCCGATCACGAGGTCGTTGGCGATGGGTATCTGCTCGAAGGTCTCCTGGTTCATGAAGATGCGGCCCGTCTGGTCCTCATAGAGATACTGGTAAGGGCGGCGCTCTATGCGCACATCCTCAAGCTTGAAGCCTATCTGGAACGTGCGTTCGAGCACGCGGCCGTCGGTGACGTTCTTCAGTTTCGTGCGCATCACTGTGTTTCCCTTGCCGGGCTTTACGTGCTGGAAGTCAATGCAAACCCACACCTGGTTGTCCATTCGGATGCAGGTGCCTTTCTTTATTTCCTGTGAATTGATCATGATTGTATATGTATTATTTCCGGATATACTTATCGTTGGCGGCTGCAAAATTACTGAAAATCAAGCAAAACGCAAAACAAATCGTTTGTTTTTTGCCTAAAACACCGGCCATCCCCATCCGTCACGACCCGCGCCGCACGCCGCAACGCGCCATAGTCCGCACGCCAACGGCACGGCCGCACGGCAAAATTTCAGCCTTTAACATTCGTTAGTAACAATCAATACTATTTTTATCTCTCGCCGCGTCGTTCTATAATATTATGCGTCATTTTGCCTTTCAATCCGAAACTTTAGCCTTCTTTCTTGTTCAAAAGGCGCGCACTCATCTGTCAAATAGAAAGAAAATCAGTAATTTTGCAGGCAGAATGCAAGCTAAACAAAGAAAATTCACAAACAAATGCAACCAAAATATGGGAAAAAGATTGTATAATGCAGATTACGAACACGATGCCTGCGGCGTCGGGATGGTGGTGAACATCCACGGCAACAAGAGCCACGAGCTGGTGGACAACGCGCTGAAGGTGCTCGAGAATATGCGCCACCGCGGTGCCGAGGGCGCCGACAACAAGACCGGCGACGGCGCGGGCATCATGCTACAGATTCCCCACGAGTTCATACTCCTGCAGGGAATACCCGTGCCGGAGAAGGGAAAGTATGGCACTGGCCTGGTGTTCCTGCCCAAGGACGAGCGGAGGCAGGCCGAGATTCTGTCCGTGATGATAGAGGAGATAGAGCGCGAGGGGCTGTCGCTGATGCACCTGCGCAACGTGCCCACCAACCCCGACTGCCTCGGGGCGGTGGCCCTGGCCGCCGAGCCTGCCATAAAGCAGGTGTTCGTCACGGGCGTCACAGACGACCGCGTGCCCACCTTCGAGCGCACGCTCTACATCATCCGCAAGAAGATAGAGCGCCGCGTCAGGGACAAGGACTTCTACATCTGCTCGCTGTCCAGCAAGAACATTATATATAAAGGTATGCTGTCCAGCCTGCAGCTGCGCCAGTACTACCCCGACCTCACCAACAGTTACTTCACCAGCGGGCTGGCATTGGTCCACTCGCGCTTCTCAACCAACACATTCCCCACGTGGAGCCTGGCGCAGCCATTCCGCCTGCTGTGCCACAACGGCGAGATAAACACCATACGCGGCAACCGCGGCTGGATGCAGGCGCGCGAGAGCGTGCTCAGCTCGGAGGCCATAGGCGACATCCGCGACATATCGCCCATAGTGCAGCCGGGCATGAGCGACTCGGCAAGCCTCGACAACGTGTTCGAGTTTTTCGTGATGAGCGGCCTCTCGCTGCCCCACGCCATGTCCATCATGGTGCCCGAGAGCTTCAACGACAAGAACCCCATCTCGGAGGACCTCAAGGCGTTCTACGAGTACCACTCCATCCTCATGGAGCCGTGGGACGGCCCCGCCGCCCTGCTGTTCAGCGACGGACGCTACGCCGGCGGAATGCTCGACCGCAACGGACTGCGCCCCGCGCGCTACACCATCACCAAGAACGACATGATGGTGGTGGCCAGCGAGGTCGGCGTGATGGACTTCGACCCCACCGAGATAGCCGAGAAGGGCCGCCTGCAGCCCGGCAAGATCCTGCTCATAGACACGCAGGAGGGCCGCATCTACTACGACGGCGAGATAAAGGAGCGCCTTGCCGCCGCCCATCCCTACCGCCAGTGGCTCTCTACAAACCGCATACAGCTGGAGAAACTGAAGAGCGGCCGCAAGGTGGACAACAGCCTGCCCGACCTCGTGCGCCGCGAACTGATGTTCGGCTACGGCGAGGAGGACGTGAGCGGAACCATCATCCCCATGGCCATCAACGGCCAGGAGCCCACCGCCTCGATGGGCAACGACACGCCGCTGGCCGTGCTCAGCGAGCGGCCGCAGACGTTCTTCAACTACTTCCGCCAGCAGTTCGCCCAGGTGACCAACCCCGCCATTGACTCCATACGCGAGAGCCTGGTCATGTCGCTCACCGAATACATAGGCCGCGTGGGCACCGGCATACTGCAACCCGACGAGACCAACTGCAAGATGGTGCGCCTGCCGCACCCCATCCTGAACAACACGCAGCTCGACATACTGTGCAACATACGCTACAAGGGCTTCAACACGGTCAAGCTGCCCATACTCTTCGAGTGCGCCAAGGGCGAGGAGGGCCTGCGCCAGGCGCTCGACGACCTGTGCAAGCAGGCAGAGCGCAGCGTGGACGACGGCTACAACTACATCATACTGACCGACCGCGACGTCGACGAGGCCCATGCCGCCATACCGAGCCTGCTCGCCGTGAGCGCCGTACACCACTATCTCATCTCCGTGGGCAAGCGCGTGCAGACGGCGCTCATCATAGAGAGCGGCGAGATACGCGAGACCATGCACGCCGCACTGCTGCTGGGCTACGGCGCGTCGGCGCTCTGCCCCTACATGACCTTCGCCATACTCGACGACCTTGTGAAGCGGCACAAGATACAAGAGAACTACGAGACGGCCGAGAAGAACTACATCCAAGCCGTGAAGAAGGGCCTCTTCAAGATAATGGCAAAGATGGGCATCAGCACCATACGCTCCTACCGCGGCGCCAAGATATTCGAGAGCATAGGCCTGTCAGAGAGCCTGCTGCGCTCGTACTTCGGCACCGAGGTGTCAACCATCGGCGGCATCGGACTGAAGACCATCGCCCGCGACGCCATAAGGATGCACGACCTGGCTTTCGACAGCCACGCTTCGGCCGGCTTCCTGCCCAACCTCGGGCAGTTCCACTACCGCCGCGACGGCATCCGCCACGCCTGGAATCCCGAGACCATTGCCACGCTGCAGATAGCCACGCGCACCGGCAGCTACGAAAAGTTCAAGGAGTTCACGCGGCTGGCAGACGAGAAGCAGGAGCCAATCTTC
The DNA here is from genome assembly GCA_944320355.1 of uncultured Prevotella sp. Classification (GTDB taxonomy): domain Bacteria; phylum Bacteroidota; class Bacteroidia; order Bacteroidales; family Bacteroidaceae; genus Prevotella. The sequence goes on from CALUHC010000035.1 coordinate 102,633, forward strand.
ATCCGCGACTTCTTCGACTTCCGCCGCAACCCCATACCGATAGACAAGGTGGAGCCTGTGGAAAGCATCGTCCGACACTTCGTTGCGGGCGCAATGAGCTTCGGCGCGCTGTCGAAGGAGGCCCACGAGGCCATAGCCCTGGCCATGAACAAGCTCGGGGCGCGCAGCAACACGGGCGAGGGAGGCGAGGACAGCGAGCGTTTCCACTCGCAAGTTGACGGCATCAGCCTCTCGTCCAAGACCAAACAGGTGGCCAGCGGACGCTTCGGCGTCACCACAGAGTATCTTGTCAACGCCGAGGAGATACAGATCAAGGTGGCGCAAGGCGCAAAGCCTGGCGAGGGAGGCCAGCTGCCGGGCTTCAAGGTCAACGAGGTCATAGCCAAGACACGCCACTCCATACCCGGCATATCGCTCATATCGCCCCCGCCCCACCACGACATCTACTCCATAGAGGACCTGGCCCAGCTGATATTCGACCTGAAGAACGTCAACCCACAGGCCGCCATCAGCGTGAAGCTCGTGGCCGAGAGCGGCGTGGGAACCATCGCGGCGGGCGTGGCCAAGGCCAAGGCCGACCTCATTGTCATCTCCGGCGCGGAGGGAGGCACGGGCGCCAGCCCCGCGTCGAGCATGAGGTTTGCGGGCATATCGCCCGAGATAGGCATCGCCGAGACGCAGCAGACGCTGATGATGAACGGCCTGCGCGGACAGGTACGCCTGCAGGTGGACGGCCAACTGAAGACCGGCCGCGACGTGATAGCCATGGCGCTGCTCGGCGCGGAGGAGTTCGGCTTCGGCACGGCGGTGCTCATCGTGCTGGGATGCGTGATGATGCGCAAGTGCAACCTGAACACCTGCCCCATGGGAGTGGCCACCCAGAACCCCGAACTGCGCAAGCACTTCATGGGCAAGTACCAGTACTTGGTGAACTACTTCACCTTCCTTGCGCAGGAGGTGCGCGAGTATCTGGCCTCGATGGGATACACAAGGCTCGAAGACATAGTGGGCCACACAGAACTGATAGTCACCCGCCAGCCGCGCAACGACAAGGAGGCGTCGCTCGACTTCGGACGGCTGCTGAACCGCGAGGAGGGCCACTGCACGCTCTACTGCACCACACGCCAGAAGCACGAGCTCGACGACGTGCTCGACCGGCAGATAATCCGCGCCGCGCAGGGTGCCATAGAGCGCGGAGACGAGATGAACCTCGACTACGCCATCCGCAATACCGACCGCGCCGTGGGCGCGATGCTCAGCGGCGAGATAGCATCGAAATACGGCCAGCAGGGCCTGCCCGACGGCACGATAAACATCCGCTTCAAGGGCTCGGCGGGACAGAGCTTCGGCGCGTTCCTCACCCGCGGCGTGAGCTTCAAGCTCGAAGGCGAGACCAACGACTACTTCGCCAAGGGCCTCAGCGGAGGCCGCGTGGCCATACTGCCGCCCACACGAAGCAACTTTGCCGCCGAAGACAACATCATAGCGGGCAACACCGGACTCTACGGCGCCACCTCCGGCGAGCTGTACATCAACGGAAAGGTGGGCGAACGCTTCGGTGTGCGCAACTCGGGAGCCATAGCCGTCATAGAGGGAGCGGGCGACCACTGCTGCGAATACATGACGGGCGGCCGCGTGGTGGTGCTCGGAGAGACGGGCCGCAACTTCGCCGCGGGCATGAGCGGGGGCGTGGCCTACGTCTGGGACAAGCGCCACGACTTCGACTACTTCTGCAACATGGACATGGTGGAGATAAACCTCGTGGAGGAAAGCAGCTACCGCAAGGAGCTGCACGAGCTGATACGCCAGCACTATCTCTACACCGGCTCCAAGCTGGCACGCACCATGCTCGACGACTGGAACCGCTACGTGGACGACTTCATACAGGTGGTCCCCATCGAATACAAGCGCGTGCTGCAGGAGGAACAGGTGCGCAAGCTCCAACAGAAGATAGCCGACATGCAGAGAGACTACTGATGGCTGGATTGAAAATTGACAATCCGGAATTGAGAATTGTGATTACCCGTGCAACCAAAGACAAGGCAGAGACCGCAAAAGCCAACGCCGCCATTGCACAATCCAAGGCGGGAAGGCCAGCGAAACCGCTGCCAACGGGTCACGAATTCCATGTTTCGGATTGTCTGCAGCCTGAAGGAACGTGCCTGTCTTGGGATCGGTAATCATAATCATCAATTCAAATTTCTCAATCATCAATTAGGAATATGGGCAATCCAAAAGCATTTCTGACCATACACCGGCAGGAAGCCGGCTACAGACCGATACACGACCGCATCCACGACTTCGGCGAAGTGGAGCAGACTCTCAACACCAACGACCGCCGCACGCAGGCCAGCCGCTGCATGGACTGCGGCGTGCCGTTCTGCCACTGGGCCTGCCCGCTGGGCAACAAGCCGCCCGAGTGGAACGACGCTCTGTACAAGGGAGACTACGAGCTGGCCTACCGCCTGCTCAACTCCACCAACGACTTCCCCGAGTTCACGGGCCGCGTGTGCCCCGCGCTGTGCGAGAAGGCGTGCGTGCTGAACCTCATCGAGCACGAGCCGACAACAAACCGCGAGGACGAGGCGGCCATAACGGAGATGGCCTTCCAGGAAAACTACGTCAGGACAGAGCGCCCCGAGCGCAACGGACGGCGAGTATGCGTGGTGGGAGCCGGCCCGGCGGGGCTGGTGGCGGCCAACCGCCTCAACCTGATGGGCTATGCCGTCACCGTGTTCGACCGCAACGAGGCTCCCGGGGGGCTGCTGCGCTACGGCATTCCCAACTTCAAGCTCAACAAGGCCGTCATCGACCGCCGCATGGAGGTGCTCTGCGCCGAGGGCATAGAGTTCCGCTGCGGGGTCGACGTGGATGTGAACAAGCTGCCCGAGGGCTACGATGCCTACGTGATAGCCACGGGAACGCCAGAGGCGCGCGACCTAAAGGTGCCGGGCCGCGAGCTGAAGGGCGTTCACTTCGCCCTCGAAATGCTGGCGCAGCAGAACCGCGTGCTGGCGGGGACGGAGTTCAAGAAGGACGAGCTGGTGAACGCACGGGGCAAGGATGTGCTCGTCATCGGCGGCGGCGACACGGGCAGCGACTGCATAGGCACGGCCCACCGCCAGGGCTGCCGCAGCGTGACGCAGATAGAGATAATGCCCATGCCGCCCGCAGGGCCCGACGACCCGCAGAACCCCTGGCCCGCTTTCCCGCGCACACTGAAGACCACCTCAAGCCACGAGGAGGGCTGCACGCGCCGCTGGAACATAAACACGCTGGAATTCCTCGGCAAGGACGGCCGGCTGACGGGCGTCAAGGTGCAGGAGATAGAGTGGCGGCCCAACCCCGAGGGCGGCCGACCGCTGATGGCGCCCGCAGGCAAGCCGGAGGTGATAAAGGCCGACATGGCCCTGCTGGCCATGGGATTCCTCAAGCCAACGCTGCCAGCCGTGGCCGACAACGTGGTCTTTGCAGGCGACGCCCTCAACGGCGCGTCGCTCGTGGTCCGCGCCATGGCGAGCGGCCGCGACGCGGCGATGAAGGTCAACGAACTGCTAAAGGCAAAAAGGTAAAGAAAGCCATTGGAAAGTTAAAAAGGCAAATGAATGTCCGCAAGTTGCCAACCTCGAAGCGCATTGTCCCCTCCTTTTCCAAAGGAGGGGCGGGGGTGGTTTGTAAAACAATGTCACAGCCAATGATTAAACACATTGTACATCAACCCATTTGACAAACCACCCCTGCCCCTCCTTTGGAAAAGGAGTGGACAAGTGGAAGCCGGTCCAAACCTATTTGGCAGAATGCGGATATTCATAAAAGGCAAAAGGGCAAGAAGGTAAAAAAGGCTGCGCGATGCCACAAGCCCCGCGCGGCCTTTTTTGTTTGTGAATATCCGCAAACAGCCCAAACGCTCTGCGACAGCCAACAGGCACACGCTGCCGTTAACATTTTTATGTTAAAGACGACGGCGAGGGTCACCTTGGCCAAACGTCTGATATTCAACGAGTTGCAAAACGGGTCGTTTTACCTTGCGAAATGTGCCGTTTTGCAGGCCGAAACAGGCCATATCGCAGTGCGAAACGGGTCGTTTCGAAATGCGAAACGACACATACGGAAAATCAAGGCGGCAGAGGCCGTTTTTTAGTTGCATATTTGCAAGTATGGGCCAAGTGCGGATATTCATAAAAGGTAATATGGCAAGAAAGTAAGAAGCTGTTTTGATTTTATCAACTGCCGGATTGGGTTGGATTTTCGAGGCATATTTGTCCGTTTGCTAAGGAGCATAGCGGGCTATGTGACGAAGCAAACAGGCGAATATGACCAAAAATGCACTCAAGACGGCAGGGATAAAAAGACATATTTGATAAAATCAAAACAACTTCTAAAAAAAGGCTGCGCGATGCCACAAGCTCCGTGCGGCCTTTTTCTGTTTCAGGCCTGCCCAACACTCACGGTCCGCCATTGCTCCCTGCCCTCCCACCGCTCTCAGCCCTCCCACCCTTCCCTTTTCTCCCACAGCCCCCATCATTTTAACCTGTTAGCAGTGAGGTTTTTACGAGAAATTGAGCTACCTTTGCACCGCATAACAAGCAATAAGCAAACACTGATGGCAAGACTTCTCACCACGATAATGCTCGCCCTGGCGGTGGCCATGGGGCTGCGCGCCGGGACTGAGGTGCGCATAACGCACTTTGACGAGTCGGACGGATTTGACGACAGTCGCGTGACGTGCATACTGCAAGACCACCTGGGCCTGATATGGCTGGCCACGTGGGACGGCCTCTACCGCTACGACGGCTACGGCATGGACTCGTTCAAGGCCAGGCCGGGCGACAACTGCCCGCTGCCGGTGAACCGCATTGACAGCATCAGCGAGCTGCCCGACGGCAACATCCTCTGCCTCGCCGCCGGAAAGCTCTACACGCTCAACCGCCGCACGGGCAGCTTCGCCCCACACAAGGGGCCGAAGCCAAAAGTAGCCCCGGCCTACGCGCCCGACCGGCAGACGCTCGCCACGGTGGCCTCAGTGCCGCGCTACGCCGGGCTCAACGCCCGCGTGAAGTTCCGCGACAGCCAGGGCGGCATCTGGGTCAGCTCTGTGCTGGGGCTCGACCGCCTCTCGTTCGTGAGCAAGCCGATAGGCAACCGCAAGTACGGCACGGCGGCCACCGAGGAGGTGCGCGCCCTGATGCGCGACAGCCACGGCCGGCTGTGGATAGCCGACCGCAACGGATACGTCAGGATAACCACCGCCGACGGCGGCGTGAGCTACCTCACCCCCTCGGGCCGCACGGCCAAAAGCCCGGCAATGTTCGGCCCGTGGATATACTGCATGCACGAGGACAGCCGCGGCCGAGTGTGGCTCGGCTCCAAGCAGCGGGGCATATACCTGCTCACTCCGGCAGGCGGAGAATACAGCGTGGCCAACATCAGGGCGGGCAACCCGCGCCGAGGCGGGCTGAACCACAACTCGATATACTCCTTTGCCGAGGACGCCGGGGGGCGGATATGGGTTGGGACGTATGGGGGCGGCATCAACGTGGCCACCGTCGACGCGCGCGGCAGGGTGTCGTTCGCCAACAGCGACAACGGCATGAAGCCCCTCCACAAGGGCGACGTGGAGATTCACCGCCTCGTGATAACGCCGCAGGGCATACTGCTCGCGGCCACCAACAACGGACTGTACACCGCCCGGGTGGAGCGCGACGCGAGGAGCATGGCCTTCCACGCCCACAGGCGCGACCCGGCCAACGCCACGTCGCTGAGCAACAACCGCGTCACCGACATAGTGAGCATGGCCGACGGAACGGTGTTCGTGACCACATACGGCGGCGGAGTGTGCCGCGCGCTCGGCCCCGACCTGCTCGCCGACACGCTGCGCTTCAAGCCAATGACCACTGCCAGAGGCCTGGCCTGCGACGTGATCACGGCCGCCATCGAGGACAAGCGCGGCTACCTGTGGCTCGTGTCAGGCGCGTCGCTGAGCTGCCTCGACCCGCGCAAGGAGGTGTTCACCAACTTCCGCCAGAGCACATTCGCCGAGGGATGCGTGTTCTCTGAGGCACAGCCGCTGCTATTGCCCGACGGGCGGCTCGTCATCGGCACCATGCAGGGCACCGTGGAGTTCAACCCCGCAGAGCTGAAGAAGAGCAACTTCGTGCCGAGGATAGTCACCAACTGCGGCGAAAGCATCACGCTCGGACCCGACAACCGGCGGCTATACCTCACAATGGCCGCGCTCGACTACAACAAGAACGAGCAGATAGAGTACGCATACCGCATGGACGGCATAGACGACGGATGGAACTACACCACCGACAACCACATACGCTACGCCGCGCTGCCACCGGGAACATACACACTGCGCATACGCTCCACCAACGGCGACGGCATCTGGACTGACAACGAGCGAGCCATCACCGTGAGCCGGCGCCCGCGATTCAGCGAGACACCCACGGCGTGGATGCTCTACGGCGGACTGATAATCATCGTGGCCGCCGCCGTGCTGAAGCTCACAGCCTACGTGAGACGGCTGCAACGAGAGCTGCGACACATCAAGCTGACCACAAACGAGAAGATAGAGTACGTGAGACTGAAGACCACCGACCGGATGCGCACCGCGCCGGCACCCGACAGCGAACCGGACAAGGAGCAGACACACGACAAGGCCTGGGCCGCCAAGGTGAATGAGCACATGACGGCCAACATGGCCAACGACGGGCTGTCGGTGGACAGCTTCGCGCAGGCAATGGGCATGAGCCGCTCGGCCTTCTACCTGAACATGAAGCGGGTGTTCGGCGTGACACCCAACACGTTCATACAAGACGCACGCATAGAACAGGCCAAGAGACTGCTCGCCGGCCACGAGGACAACGTGTCGGAGGTGGCCTACAAGTGCGGATTCTCAGACCCAAAGTACTTCAGCCGCTGCTTCAAGAAGGCAACGGGAATGTCGCCGTCCGAATACGGCAACATAAGCCGCAACGCGCCCAAGCACGCAGACAGCCCGCAGGCAGCCCCCGACGGCACAAACTGAGAAACTGTTTTGATTTTAATGAAATAATTATCCGCATTCTGCCAAATGCTTGGAGTTATCCGGAGTTAACTGGAGTCATCACTCGCTGCGCTCGTTCATGGAGTTAGCGGACGTTACCCACTAAAGCTATCGTCCGCTAACTCCGGGCGACCGTAAGGTAGCCTAACTCCCGTTAACTCCTGCTAACTACTCGCATTTGGCAAAATGCGGACATTCATCAAAAATATATTCCTGGCGGTCTAATGACCTATTTGGGTTAAAAGATAAAAATGCAAAAAACCATACGGAATAAGCCCAATGCTCCTTCACCCCCTCATAAGTGACAGCTTGGGCTGCGCCAGACACAAAGCAAATGCCCTCTGACTCCTCAGCGGAGTGAAACGTAGCGATAACTCCTTATAACTTCTTTTACTCCTTAAAGAGTCACTGTCTGCACTCCAGCCTTCCGTCACCTGCCTCATCGAAAACAGCCGTATGCGCCCCAAAGTTGTAGAAAAAACACCCACAAATCAAAAAAAATGCGAAATTTTCTTTTTCAGGTGACAGAAAAGCACTACATTTGCAGCGGTCGGAAAAAACCGAACGCAATCTGAATCTATCAAGACTAAAGACAAATTGAGAACGATTAGCTACATCGGCATCTTACGGATGCCCGCATCCGCCGTTTCGGGGGGGTAAAAAGTACACTTATCTTTGCCCCGCAGGCAGGCTGGCGCGGCAACGCAGCCACCCGTCGCTGCCAGTGCAACCCTACAGTGCGCCAACCTGCACCACAGCTACCCGTCTCAACAGCAAGCAAACTCACTCTTTATCAAAACCGAACCACAGGGACATGGCCCGAGGCCATGCCCCCAATGCCGCGTGCCCATGCGCAAACGCGCACCGGCAGCGCAGCGCATGAACCGGCATAAACGAGAATAAATCCTAATGTTTCTATCAATAAAACTAACAAACAATGAAGAAAAGTTTACTTAAAACAATGCTCGTGGCCATAGGAATGGCCGCGGGAACAATGGGGGCGGGAGCGCAAAAAGCTTATACCCTTGTATGGCAAAACGATTTGACCACAACAGATGGGTGGACCCTTTATGGAAATACAACAGGGCACATAACCACAAACAATGCTCTTGTTGCTGAAGATTCTTATATGAATCTGATGACAATAAACGGAAAGGACGGTGATAACACGTATGACTTTACTGATGCGAATTTTAAATCGGCAACAGATTATACCTTTGAATTCGACCTTGCCATTTACGGAAGCAATGCAAGTAACCATCTTGCCCATCTTTATCTTACTGGAACCGATGAAAGCGAGGCACCCATAACTATTTTTTCCATAGACGGTACAGGCTATAACGGCTTTGAACTCAATGCCGGAAGCGCAATAACGTCCCAAGACATGAGTGGTGTTGTCACCAGTAATGACCGAAATACGCGAGACAACATTGGAGCCGCTGAGACATGGTGCCATTACACAGTAGTAAGCAACGCCACTGATGGCACAACACTCACAGTGGAACAATGGGCCAATGGCGAGAAAAACGTACTGGTGACAACTACAAAAATCAGTGACGGACTGATTAACATCAACCAAATAAACCTGCACGGTGGTTCTTTCATGCAATGGAGCATAGACAATATGCGCCTGTCGGTTCATTCTGACAATGTGTTGGCTCCATCGGCCTCAATAACAAAAATAGACGGAGCAAAACGCACAGTGACAATAACATCGCCGGTGGAAGACAACAAGATTTTCTATTACCTCAACGAAGATTCGTCTGCGCCAACAGAGTACAACGCACCAATAGTGCTGGAAGAAAGCGCAACCATCCACTATTATGCAGAAGACAACAACGGCAACAAATCAGAGGTGATGGAGATGGAGGTCAACTGTGTGGCAGTGACGCTAAATGCCCCAACCATCACCCGTACAGGGGCTAATACATATATCCTTGAAGCAACTCAGGTTGCTACAGACGGTATCACCCCAAATGCAATGATACACTATACTATTGGTGGAGCAAACGAGCAAGAAATAGAATCAGGAGAAAGCATATCTGAGGTAGACGGAGACATTGTTGCATGGACAGAAGCAGATGGATTCACTAACTCTGACGAAACCACAATGAAGTATGTTGCAGCATACGAGTCTAAAGACATTTGGAGCTACGACCTCAATTCTTATCCGTCAACAACAGGCTTTACGGAAATAACTGACGCTATAAATACGGAAACGGGAACAGAACTTAATGACATAACTGTATATAACTTAAATGGCATTGATATGCCTAACCTGCTCATAGAAAACACAGACGGTTGGTTGCTAAGAAACCAAAGTTCAAATGCCTTTAAATCTCAATATAGCGAGTCATCCATTGCCATAAACAATGTTGACGACAATACGCTTATTCATATTATTGCACGTAGAGACAATGGCGGCAATGCAATAAGTAATGTAATAAACGGAGAAATAAAATATACTTATGGAGATACTGAATATTTCATTGTTCCATCAACACAAGGAGCTGTCACAATAACATTCCGCACAGGAATAAGCCTTGGAGAAATAACTGTTGGAACAATCACCTTAGGAAGTGTCACCACCTCCATCACCTCCGCAGGCTGGGCAACGCTTTACAGCGACAAGGCTCTTGACTTCACAGGCACGGGCGTCAAGGCTTACATCGGCACTGTGAACGGCAGCAGCCTGACGCTCACAGAGGTGACGACAGTGCCGGCAGAGACAGCCGTGATAATAGAAGGAGAGGAAGGCCCATACAACATCCCCGTGATAGAAAGCTCGGAGACCATTGCGGCCAACGTCCTCAAAGGAACGCTGGAGGAAATAACGCTCACAAACGACACAGAGTATTACTACTACGCAATGAAGGTGCTGAGCAACGGCAATGTTGGCTTCGCCCTCGTGGCCGACGGAGGCACGGTGATTCCCGCCGGAAAGGCATACCTGCAGTTGCGCGCCACTACCGAGGCTGCAAAGGTGCAGTTCTTCTCGCTGGGCGGAGAGACCACAGGCATAGAGGCTGTGGAGACACAGGCCAAGGAAGACGGCAAGTATTACAACCTGATGGGCGTCGAGGTGGAGAACCCGCAGAAGGGCATCTACATCAAGAACGGAAAGAAAGTAGTGATAAAATAAACCAATAACAAACCAAAAAAAAACAAGAACGGACATGAAAAAGAAGTATATCGCACCCTCCATAGAGGTGATGCAGTATGAGACAGAGGAGATGATAGCAGCCTCCATAAACATCAGCACGAACGAGAGAGTGGAAACCGGCGAGGTGCTCTCCACGGGTCCCGAATATGACTTCAACGTTTGGGGCGGCGACGAGGAGTAAGGCATCGGCCACAACATAACAGGACGCAGGGCGGCAGTCGGCAACGGCTGCCGCCCTTGTTCATAGCATGATCCAAAGACATGGAGTTATCCGGAGAATGGATGTCAGCAAGTTGCCAACCCGACAAGTGCGCACCGAGTTGGCAAAATGCGGACGTTCATTAATAAAACCATGTGCCTGCAACCGTTTGCATTGTTTTTTGCAAGCAAAGTATTGCAAAAAGCTCCGCGATATTGTATCTTTGCACCAAGATAAGCTGCACTCGGAAATCAGGAAACAAGTTTTCATTTCGCCCGTTTGCATTATCTTTTCAGAAGATAAGCTGCACTCGGAAATCTGAAAACAAGTTTTCATTTCGCTCGTTTGCATTATCTTTGCATCCACCAATGCACTACCAATAAGACCAATTTACCAAAATGAACAAAATGAATTTTATCCACGCAGGAGCGGTTGCGCTGCTGCTGGCAGCCGGGAGCGCAGTGGCGACGGCAGCCGACGTGGTGTGGTATGACGGCTCCAAGGCCGTGACGTACAGTATGCAGAAGAAAGTTGAGCCGGTGGTAGAAGTGGCCGTCGATATGTTTGCCTCCGACATGGAGGCCGTGACGGGCCGACGCGCCGTGGCGGCGTCGGAGAAAGAGGCTGCCATAAGGCTCGTGGAACTCGATAAGGCGTCGGCCTCGGTGCGCCGGCAGCTGGCCAAGGACGGCGTGCCGGTGGACGAGCTGGAAGGCAAGATAGACGGCTTCCACATCTCGGTAATAGACGGCCAGGTGGTGATAGTGGGCACCAACGGGCGCGGCGCGGCCTACGGCCTGCTCGAAATGTCGCGCATGGCCGGCGTGAACCCGTGGATATGGTGGGGCGACGTGGTGCCGGAGAAGAAGCAGCGGCTCGCCATAGACAGCGAGTTCGAGACCCTGCAGGGAGCCTCGGTCGAGTATCGCGGCATCTTCATCAACGACGAGGACTGGTCGCTGCGTCCCTGGAGCTACGACCACTTTGAGCCGGGCAAGTTCGGCGAGATAGGACCGAAGACGTACAAGAAGGTGTTCCAGCTACTCATGCGCCTCAGGGCCAACGCCATCTGGCCCGGGATGCACACAGGCACGGTGGCATTCTTCAAGATAGCGGGCAACAAGGCCATGGCCGACAGCTGCGGAATAGCCATCGGCACGAGCCACTGCGAGCCGCTGCTGAGGAACAACGTCGACGAGTGGGACGTGAAGGCGCGCGGCCGCTACAACTACATCACCAACAAGGAGGCCGTGCAGAACTACTGGATAGAGCGCCTGAAGGAGGTCAAAGGCTCGGCCGGCGGAAATATGTTCACCATCGGAATGCGCGGCATACACGACGGCTCGATGGAGGGGGTGAAGACAATGGACGAGAAGTTCAGCGCCCTGCAGCAGGTCATAGACGACCAGCAGGAGCTGATAGGCAAGTACATCGGCGACCCGGCCAAGCAGACGCAGGTGTTCGTGCCATACAAGGAGGTGCTACAGATATACGAGCGCGGGCTGAAGGTGCCCGACTACGTGACGCTGATGTGGTGCGACGACAACTACGGCTACATGACCCGCCTCTCTGACGAGGCCGAACAGAAGCGCAGCGGAGGCGGCGGCGTTTACTATCACCTGAGCTACTGGGGCCGGCCGCACGACTACCTGTGGCTGACCACGACCCAGCCGGGCCTCATATACAACGAGATGCGCGCCGCCTACGACCACAACGTGCGCAAGATATGGATAGTGAACGTGCACGACCCGAAGGTGGCGGGCTACGACATGGAGCTGTTCCTCGACATGGCGTGGAACATAGACTGCGTGAACGCGCAGACCGTGGGCGACCACTACCGCGCATGGCTCTGCCGCCAGTTCGGCGCAGAGGCCGGTGCCAAGCTATACCCCGCCATGCACGAGTTCTTCCGCCTGTGCGGCCAGCGCCGCCCCGAGTTCATGGGCTGGAGCCAGACGGAGCTGTCGAAGACCACCTACGACCGCGGCAACAGCCCCATGCGCAACACCGAGTTCAGCACGTCGGCCTTCGGAGGCGAGCTTGACCGCTATCTGGAGCGTTACGCTGCCGTGGTGAGGACGGTCAACGAGGCCGAGGCCCTGGTGCGCCCCGAACTGAAGGATGCCTACTTTGCCGCCATAAAATACCCCGTGCTGGCCGCCGACGCACACGCACGCAAGATACTGGAGTCGCAACGGGCACGCCAATATGCCATCGGACAGACCACAAAGGGCATGTTCGACAACGACGACACCCTCTACACGGCCGTGGCCAAGAGCCAGAACGCATACCAGGAGATAAGGAAACTGACTGAATATTACAACGAGACGATGGCCGGGGGCAAGTGGCGCAGGTCTATGCACATGAGGCCGCGCGACCTGCCAGTGTACGGAGCGCCGCTGCTGCCCACGCTGCTCACCGACAGCGAGGTGGCCGAGCGCGTGAACAAAGGCAAGACGGGCAAGGCACACCCAATCGATGCCGACGGCGCCATAGCACGCAACGCCTGCGACTACCAGAAGGCCGGAAACGGCGTGCAGACCGTATCTATGCTCGGTCACAGCATGAACGCCGTGGCACTGCCCAAGGGCGAGACGCTGACATACACCTTCACGACCACGAAAGACGGCGACGCGGTGCTGCTCACGGCCCTCATACCGACGCAGCCCAACGACGACGGCGACCTGAGATACAGCGTGTCGGTCGACGGAGCCGAGCCTACGGTCTACACACTGAAGGAGAAGTTCCGCTCGGAGGGCTGGAAGCAGAACGTGCTGCGAGGCCAGGCGCGGCGCACGCTGGAGCTGCCCGGGCTGAAAGCCGGCACGCACACGCTGGAGATAAAGGCCCTGGACAACCACATCGTGGTGGACCAGTGGATGCTGGACTATGACACAAAGCGCAAGTTCTACCTCTTTCCCGTAGAAGAAGACAAATGAGAATACTCGTATTTTCATCCCTCATAGCGGGCTGCTGCATCAGTGCGGCAGCCCAAACCACAGAGATACAGTACCTGTCGGGGCGCGACGCCGAGAGCACCACAGAGTGGGACTTCTACTGTTCCGCCGGACAGAACAGCGGCAAGTGGAGCAAGATAGCCGTGCCGTCGTGCTGGGAGCAGCAGGGCTTCGGCGAATACACCTACGGCAGGTGGTACAAGAAGAAGGGAGGCAAGCCCAGCACCGAGACGGGCCGCTACAGGCACAGCTTCCGAGTGCCGCGCGAGTGGCAGGGCAAGAAGGTGGAGATAGTGTTCGAGGGAGTGATGACCGACGCAACGGTGACCGTAAACGGCCGCCCGGCGGGCGACACCCACCAAGGCGCGTTCACCACGTTCAGCTATGACATCACGCCGCTTCTCGACTTCAAGGGCAAGAACACGCTCGAGGTGATGGTGGAAAAGCAGTCGCGCGACAACTCGGTGAACAACGCCGAGCGGCGCGCCGACTGGTGGCTGTTCGGCGGAATATTCCGCCCGGTATATCTCCGCGCGCTGCCAAAGACACACATCAGCCACGCAGGGATAGACGCACGCGCCGACGGAACGCTGACGCTCGACCTCACGACAGAGGGCCTGACGGACGGTTATAAGTTGGCCGCCTCCCTACGCCCCCTACAAAACCTACCCTCCCAACAACCCCTACAAAAATCAGTTTCTCTCTCTTCAGAGAGCCGCCAGCGCGTGTCCTTGCGCTTCCCCGGCGTGAAGCCCTGGGACCCGGAGCACCCCAACCTGTATGAACTCACCATGAGGCTCATCGCCCCCGACGGCACCGTGGCCCACGAGACCACCGAGCGCGTGGGCTTCCGCACCATAGAGTTCCGCCCACGCGACGGCTTCTACCTGAACGGAACGAAACTGAACATCAAGGGAGTGAACCGCCACTGCTGCTACCCCGAGACCGGACGCACCACCAGCAAGCGGCGCGACATAGAGGACGTGCGCCTGATCAAGGGCATGAACGCCAACGCCATACGCTCACATTATCCGCCCGACCAGCACCTGCTCGACATCTGCGACTCGCTCGGAGTGCTCTATTTCGACGAGCTGCCGGGCTGGCAGAACTACTACCGCACGTCGACCGGCACGCGGATTCTGCGCGAGATGATGGCCACCGACGCCAACCACCCATGCATCTTCGCCTGGGGCAACGGCAACGAGGGCGGAAACAACCTCAACCTCGACTCGCTCTTCGCCGAGCTTGACCCGCAGCGGCGCCACGTGGTGCACCCATGGGCGCGGTGGAACGGCGTAGACTGCCACCACTACCCCGCCTACCAGACGGGCGCGGGCCGCCTGCACAACGGCTACGAGGTGTTCATGCCCACGGAGTTCCTGCACAGCCAGTACGACAAGGGCGGCGGAGCCTCGCTCGACGAGTACTGGGCGCAGTGGTTGCGCAACCCGCTCTTCGCCGGCGGATTCATCTGGGCCTGGGCCGACGAGGGCATAATGCGCACCGACCGCGGCGACAGCATTGACACCGACGGGCCAAACGCGCCCGACGGACTCGTAGGCCCGCACCGCGAGAAGGAGGGCAGCTGGTACACCGTGCGCGACGTATGGTCGCCCGTGCAGGTAGCCCCCATGGCCGTGCGCCCGCAGTGGGACGGGCGGTTCACGGTCACAAACAAGTTCCTCTTCAGCCGCCTCTCCGAGTGCAGCATGACATACAGCATCAAGACCATTGCCTCGCCAGCCTATGACACGGTGCGCACCGTGGCCGAGGGAGCCGTGGCGCTGCCCGACATAGCACCGGGCGAGAGCGGCACGGCGAGCATCAGGCTGCCCAAGAACTTTGCCGAGGGCGACGTGCTCACGCTCGTCGCGCTGACCAGCAGCGGCGACACCATCAACGCCTGGGCCTACCCCATGCGCTACGCCGACGAATATTTCGCCCTGCGCGGGGTGCGGTATTCCGTCCAAAGCCGCGCGGCCACGGTCAGCGGAACGGTGCTCGAGGCCAACGGTGTGCGCGCTGAGTTCAACGCCGAGGACGGTATGCTCATGCGCGTCACCGCAAATGGCAATGACATCCCGCTCAACGGAGGCCCACTGCCCGTGGGCATGAAGATGAAGCTCAAGGGCATAACGCCGCGGCAGGAGGGCGGCGACGCGCTCCTCGTGATGCACTACACGGGCGCTGCCGACTCCATAGTGTGGCGGATGACGCCCGGCGGAGTGCTCGGCATGGACGCCGTGCTGCTCAACCGCCGCGACGGCGGCAAGTTCGACGGCGCGTTCTTCGACCAGAAGGTGAAGAACCTCGGCCTCAGCTTCTCCTACCCCGAGAGTGCGGCCAAGGGCGTAAGGTGGCTGGGCAAAGGCCCCTACCGCGTTTGGCGCAACCGCCTGCGCGGCCCGGTGTTCGGCCTCTGGCAGAAGGATTACAACAACACCGTGACGGGCGAGAGCACCGGGCGGCTCACATACCCGGAGTTCAAAGGCTATCATGCCAACGTATACTGGGCCGAGATGCAGTCGGACACCGCGCCATTCAAGGTATACAGCGAGACCGACGGGCTGTATCTGCGCCTCTTCACACCCGAGGAACCCAAGCAGCGGGCGGAGCGCACGATGGAAGCCTTCCCCGAGGGCGACATCTCGTTCCTGCTCGAAATACCGGGAATGCGCTCCTACAAGCCCATAGAGCAGCTCGGTCCCGAGGCGCAGCCCAGCGGCATACGCATCAACAAGGGTGACGACGGACTGCGCATAAAACTGTGGTTCGACTTCCTGTAAACCAGGAACGAGACAAAGAACAACGGAAGCAAAAAAGTCCATATAAACACCTTTCCGAGAACAAAGGCAACAAGCGGAAACGAAACTGTGCCAAGAAGGAGAAAAAAAGAGTTGACCGAAGTTAGGCAACCTGCCTGTTGTCTAACTTCGGTCAACTCTTTTTTAAACATTCGCACCGCCATGCCGGCGTCTTTCTTTTTGCCTTACCGCCAAGTCCATTACGGCGATTGGGGCTTGAGCGTGCGGCCGAAGAAATCAGCCAGCTTGTCAACGGCGGGGCCTACGGCGCCGGGGCGGTCGTAGAGGTCTATGTGCGAGTAGCCCGGGTTTCTGTGTCTGTTGCCGTATCCGGCGGTGCTGCTGCAAGCCCAAAGGCACTGTGGCAGTGTCCGTCGGGATATACGCTGCAAAGTTAGGCGATAAGAACCACACCGCCGTTATACAGAACACGGCTCGGCCTACCCAATCCACGGAATGTGCGCACGGCCATAATCAGCGCATGATACAAAACACATTATTGCTTAACAAAAACACAGATTGTTGGCGGCAAGATGCCTGCCGAACGGTATTATTCGCTATCTTTGCATAAGATATGCTGCACTCGGGAAACTCGGAGCAAGCTCCGTTTCCACTCGTTTGCGCTATCTTTGCACGAATAAACATCCGCATTCTGCCAAATGCGTGGAGTTATCCGGAATTACCGGGGCTGCGCTCGTTCATGGAGTTAACGGACAAATGACAGGAGACGTGAGACAGGAGTACAGACACGTGTTGTTGAGCGCAGCGAAAAAATGCCTTTGGCTCTCCAACAGCTCACCTCCTTTTAACTTTTAATCTTTAACCTTTAACTTTCCAAGGCCATCGTCCGCTAACTCCGGGCGACCGCAAGGGAGCCTAACTCCCGTTAACTCCATGTAACTACTTGGCCACTTGCGGCCATTCGCCATAAATATAAATAAGGTATAAAAGAAACAGGGCTGCTCAACATCGAGACCGTGGCCGAGTATAACGACATGCTCGGCGTGGAGACGCTCCACCCCCTGGTGAGCGTCATCGACCTGCAGAAGGCCAGGCCCATGCGCCATCTCCGCCACACGTTCAGCTTCTACGTGGTGTTCCTAAAGGACGAGAAAAACAGCGAACTGCTGTACGGACGGCAGAAGTACGACTACCGGAAAGACTCCGTGGTGTGCCTCGCGCCGGGGCAGGTGATAGGCATCGAGGACACGGGCGAGGAGTTCCGGCCAAAGGGTTAGGCCTTGTGCTTCCACCCGGACATCATCCACGGCACATCGCTGGGCCGCAACATGAAGGAATACTCATTCTTCTCCTACGAGGTGAACGAGGCCCTGCACCTCTCGGAACGCGAGCGCACGGTGTTCATAGACTGCCTGACTAAGATACAGGAGGAGCTGGAGCACAACATCGACCGGCTTACCAAGCGGCTCATCGCCACCAACATCGAACTGCTGCTCGACTACTGCCTGCGCTTCTACGAGCGGCAGTTTGACACCCGCCGGGCCGCCAACCACGACATTCTGACGCGCTTCGAGCGGCTGCTCGACGGCTACTTCGCCGGCAACAACGCCGCCCGCCTGGGCCTGCCCTCGGTCAAGTATTGCGCCTCGGAGCTGTGCTTGTCGCCCAACTACTTCGGCGACCTGATTAAAAAGGAGACCGGCCGGACCGTGCTCGACTACATACAGAACAAGATAATAGGCCTGGCCAAGGAGCAGCTGCTCATGCCCGGCACCACGGTCAGCGAGATTTCCTACCGCCTCGGCTTCCAGTATCCGCAGCACTTCACGCGGATGTTCAAGAAAGTGGTGGGCATGACGCCCAACGACTACCGCTCGGCGGAGTGACATCAGCGCGCCCGCAGCTGCCAGAAAGCCACGGCAGCGGCCGCCGCCACGTTGAGCGAATCGACCCCGTGGGCCATCGGTATGCGCACCACGTAGTCGGCATCGGCAATCGTCTCGCGCGGCAGGCCGTCGCCCTCGGTGCCCATCACTATGGCCAGGCGCGGCTCGCGGGCAAGCGCGGGGTGGTCTATCGAGACGGAATCGGGCGTGAGGGCCATGGCGGCGGTGCTGAAGCCGTGGTCGCGCAGGCTGCCTATCGGCCCGTCGAGCCACGTCCACGGCACGAGGAACACGCTGCCCATCGACACGCGGACGGCGCGGCGGTTGAGCGGGTCGCACGAGTTGCGGGTGAGCAGCACGCCGTCTATGCCCAGCGCGGCCGCCGAGCGGAATATCGCCCCGATATTTGTCGTGTCCACAACGCCGTCTATCACCACCACGCGCCGCGCCCTGCGGCACACCTCGCCGACCGTCTTCATCGCGGGGCGGCGCATGGCGCAGAGCACGCCCCGCGTCAGCACGTAGCCCGTGAGCGAGGCCAGCAACCCGCGCTCGCCCGTATATACGGGCAGGTCGGCGCACCTTTCCACAATGTCTTTCGCGTCTCCCTCAATGTGCTTTCGCTCGCAGAGCAGTGCCAGCGGCTCATAGCCGGCGTCCAAGGCCACGCGGATCACCTTCGGGCTTTCGGCTATGAACACCCCCGCAGCCTCGTCCTTGCGGTTGCGCAGCTGCGCCTCGGTCAGTGTGCTGAACACCTCCACGCCCGGATGCGCCAGCGAATCGATGGTTATTATCGGCATAATTCTCTTTCGGTTATTTGCTTGCTGTCTTGTTATTGATTGCTATTCTCATAAATTCTCACAACGGATTCCAACGCCTTGCATACGAAATTCTGCAGCAATTCGGTCTGTTCTTCGATAGAAGTCGCGCTGTCCAATTTCTTGAACTCATCTTCGCTCATATCGAACCACAGCATTCCGTCGTCTTCATACCATTCCGAATCTTTTTCTTTTAGCGTAGGCTCTATCAGCTTATAGACCGTTTGCCCCCAACCATTATAGTTGTCAAAGCCAACGCGTAATAACGGATTGTCGTTTGCACGGCAATATAGCCCAAACCAACCGTAGCTTTCTTTGTTGCGTTTGAATGTCCGGAAGGTTACGGAAAAGAATCTTCCGAACACACAATCCTCTGGATAAACGCGTCCCCAGTTACCTCCGAACTTCGTTTCCCTGCCGTTTATGTAAACACGAACTTGAAAGTTTTCATGATCGATATAGAGCACCTTCTTGTTTAATAGCTGGAAAAACGACATCAGGCCACTTAGTGCCGACAGTTTCATCGGCTGCTTAATCTTTACAATGTTGCACACGTTGGTTAGGTACGTTTGGTAAGACAATATCAGCTTTTGTTCCTCTTCGCTCATTTCCTCTTCGGTTTTCGCGGCTTCGAGATAGTCGTAAAAGGATTCCCAAGTCCTTATCTGATAGCCTCGTCCGGCGTAGTCTTTGCGTGAAAGCCCGTTCCACTGAAAGTCGTTGTAGTTCATTATATAGCCGAATCTTTCAGGTTTTACCCCAAAAGCCTTGTCATATTCACCGAAGTGTTGGCATCTGTCATCTATCTTGTTCTCTATTATGTAGTTCTGGCCGTCATGCTCAAAGAAGAAGTCCACGCGGTTGTTACCGCATTGACGTTCGCGTTCTATGTATATGTCATCGGCATCTTGCCCTATCTCTTCGAAGAAAAAAGACAGGAACAGCCGCTTGAATGTCTGCGATGTTTCGCAGAATGCCCATGTGACATCCGACAGGTTGTTCTCCCCTTTGAGCCTCATGGCCATACTGTCCAGTAGTTTTATTATCATGCTTTGGTGTGATGCTGCGTTGTTTTTTATGCAGTCCGACCCATGCAAGAGCAGCTCCAGCGAGCGCAATGTGGGCTTGTCCGCGCATTGCCGAGTGCAGCTTATATAGGGCAAAGATAGCCCTTTTATTCCAAAATTCGGTGATTTGTGCCAAATTTGTTCGGTGATTTGTGCCGAAAGTGGCCGTGGAGGCCGTTCCGCTGGGATTCATGAGATGACGGTTGACGGCAGGTTGCGCCCCGCTGCATGACACCGTTCAGGGTGGTGCCGGCGGTTTTGCAGGCTCACTTTCAGCCGAAGCTCAGGCTCTCCGGGGCCGTCAACATAACAACATGATATTCAACGCGTTGCAAAACGTGCCGTTTTGGACTCTAAAACGGCACGTTTCAGGCGGTGAAACGGCACATTTCGCAAGCCAAAACGGCGCGTATCGGGAAACGTGACGGCAGGGTGCGCCCTGCGTCACGGGCAATGGCACGGCCGCAAGGCACGCGCGAAAGACGGCGGGAGGCTCCGGGCGCAACGACGGCGAGCCAAAATTGGGCGCGGCGATTTGCGCCTTTGCGAAATCTTGCTTAACTTTGCGGCTGCGAACAACAGCAGAAAAGCAAAGACATGAAGATATTCGGCATAGCAAAGAACTATCCGCAGCACAATAAAGAAGCGGAAGATACGTTATATGACAATGGGGGGAATCCCGTGGTGTTCACCAAGGCCGACTCGGCGCTGCTCAAGGACCGGAGGCCCTTCTTCGTGCCCGACTGGTGCTCGCGCGTGGACTACGAGGGCGAGCTTGTGGTGAGGATATGCCGCCTGGGCAAGTGCATCCCCGAGCGGTTTGCCCACCGCTACTATGACGCCGTGACCGTGGGCGTGGACTTCACCGCCCGCGACGTGGAGCGGCGGCTGCGCTCCGGCGGGCTGCCGTGGGAGCTGTGCAAGGGCTTCGACGGCTCGGCGGCCATAGGCGAGTGGGTGGACAAGGAGCTGCTGCGCGACGTGCAGCGGCTGCGCTTCAGCCTCCGCGTGAACGGAAAGACCGCGCAGGAGGGATACACGGGCGACATGCTGTTCGGCATCGACGCGATAATTGCCTACCTGAGCCGCTTCTTCACCCTGAAGACGGGCGACATCATATACACCGGCACCCCCGCCGGAGCCGGGCCGGTGAGCATAGATGACCACATAGAGGGGTACATCGAAGACCGGCGGGTGCTAGACTTTAACTGCAAATGACACGATGAAGAGACTGCTTTTGATGATACTTGCCGCCACGGCGTGGCTGTCGCAAAGGGCAGCCGCGCAGGAGTTCTTCAACCTGACGGCCGAGCAGGTGAAGATAGACACGCTCCTGCCGCGCTTCGCCTGCTCGCGGGTGATAGGCACAGACTATGCCGACTCCGCATACGCCGTGGCCATAGAGTACCCCGAGTTTGTCGACATGACCGAGGCCGACGTGCGCCGCTACAAGGCCATCACCGACGAGCCGCTGCCCGAGATGCCCGAGATAGAGCAGGGCTTCAGCGTGGAGCGCAAGGTGGGGTCGCTCTGCGTGTCGTTCGTGCCGCTCGTGTTCCGCGACGGCAAGTACCAGAAGCTGGTCAGCTTCAAGCTCAACATAACCTCAAGGCCCGTCTCCGCCGGCGCACGCCGCGCCAGCGCGGCCACCCGCTCCACGGCCTCAAGCGGCCGGTACGCCGCGCACTCGGTGCTGGCCGACGGCACATGGGCCAAGATACGCGTGCCGGCCACGGGCATATACCAGATAACCGACGAGCTGGCGCGGCGCGCCGGCTTCTCATCGGCGGCCACGGTCAGGATATACGGCTACGGCGGCGAGCTGCAGCCCGAGACGCTGTCGGGAGACTACCTCGCCACGACCGACGACCTGCAAGAGGTGCCGAGCTGCACGGTGGGCGGCCGGAGGCTGTTCTACGCCCGCGGCCCCGTGAGCTGGAACACTGCCAACAACCGGGTGCGCAACCCATACTCTGACTACGGCTACTACTTCCTCACCGAGAGCGAGGGCGAGCCCATGGCCACGGACAGCGCGACGTTCGTGGGCAGCTTCTACCCCTCGGGCGAGCACTACAACACGCTCCACGAGGTGGACGACTACGCATGGTTTGCCGGAGGGCGCAACCTCTTCGAGTCGACCCAGCTCACCGAGACCTCGCCCGGCGCCTACACCATTGCCTCGGCAGGCCCTTCGGCAGGCGGGCAGGTGCGCGTTGTGGTGACGGCCGGCACTGCATCGACGGTGTCGGTGAGCGTGAACGACAGCGTGGTGGGCACGATGAGCGTCAGCCAACCGGGCGACTATGACGAGGCGTTGTCCACAAGCAGCACGTTCTACGTGTCTAACCTCGCGGCGAGCAACACCGTCACGGTGACGCCCACGGCCGGAGGCCCCGTGCGGCTCGACTACATTGCCATACACACCGACGAGCCGGCGCAGGCCCCAAGGCTGTCGTCGGACACGTATCCCGCGCCGGAGTACGTCTACCGCATAACCAACCAGGACCTGCACGCCGACGGACCGGCCGACATGGTGATAATAATACCCACCTCGCAGACGCTGCGCCCGCAGGCCGAACGGCTGGCAGCGCTCCACGAGCAGCACGACTCAATGCGCGTAAGGATAGTGCCTGCCGACGAGCTCTTCAACGAGTTTTCGAGCGGAACGCCCGACGCCACGGCCTACCGCCGCTACATGAAGATGCTGTACGACCGGGCCGAGACCGAGGCCGATATGCCAAAGCATCTCATACTGTTCGGCGACGGGGCGTGGGACAACCGTATGCGCACATCCGACTGGCGCAACTACTCGCCCGACGACTACCTGCTCTGCTTCGAGAGCGAGAACTCTTTCAACGAGATACACTGCTATGTGACCGACGACTTCTACTGCCTGCTCGACGACGGGGAGGCCATACAGACGGGAAACTCGTCGTCCGGGTTCCTCGGGCAGCCCGACGTGGCCGTAGGCAGGCTGCCCGTGCGCACGCTGTCGGAGGCGGAGGACGTGGTGGACAAGATAGAAGCCTACATGACCAACGCCAACGCCGGCCCGTGGCAGAACACCATCGTGGTGATGGGCGACGACGGCGACAACAACACCCACATGGACACGGCCAACGAGGTGGCCGAGCAAGTGAAGTCGCAGCACCCCGGATACAGCGTGAAGAAGGTGATGTGGGACGCATACCAGCGCGAGGCATCGGCCACGGGCAACTCTTATCCCGACGTGACACGCCTGCTGAAGCAGTACATGACGGACGGCACGCTCGTGATGAACTACAACGGACACGGCGTGGAGTACTGCCTGTCGCACGAGCAGGTGCTCGTGCTCAACGACTTCCGCACCGCCGTCTCGCCCAACCTTCCGCTCTGGGTGACAGCCGCCTGCGACATCCTGCCCTTCGACGGGCAGGAAGAGAACATCGGAGAGGTGGCCCTGCTCAACCCCAACGGCGGCGCGGTGGCCTTCTACGGCACCACCCGCACCGTATACTCCAGCTATAACGAGCGCATGAACCTGGCCTTCATGCGCGAGGTGCTCAGCACCGACGACAACGGCGAACGGGTGAGAATGGGCGAGGCCGTGCGCCGCGCCAAGGTCTATCTCGTGACAAACGGCGGCGACAGGACGGACAACAAGCTGCAGTTCACCTTCCTCGGCGACCCAGCGCTGAGGCTGGCCACGCCAACGATGCAGGCCGTGGTGGACAGCATTAACGGCGTGGCCGTGGCCAACGACGGGACGGCCGACGTGACGCTCGCGGCCGCATCGTCGGTAGTGGTGAAGGGCCGCATACTCAAGAACGGCACAACCTCGACCGACTTCAACGGCACGGTGACAGCCACGGTGAGCGACGCCGCCCAGCAAGTGGTATGCCGCCTCAACGACACCTCGGCCGACGCGCCCAGCAGCGCCTTCGTGTTCACAGACCGGTCGAGCGTGGTATTCAAAGGCTCCGACAACGTCTCGGCCGGCGAGTTCACCTTCTCATTCGCCGTACCGAAGGACATCAGCTACAGCGACGGCGCGGGAATGATAAACCTCTACGCCGTCAGCGACGACCGGACGCAGACAGCCAACGGCGCGGACAGCTCGTTCGTGCTCAACGGCTCGGCCTCGCTGCGCCCGGACTCGGTGGGGCCGGCCATTTACTGCTACCTCAACTCGTCGTCGTTCGTCAACGGCGGCAACGTGAACTCCACCCCCTACTTCTTCGCCGAGCTGTCTGACGAGAGCGGGCTCAACGCCGCCGGGACCGGCGTGGGCCACGACATACAGCTCGTGATAGACGGCGAGATGTCCAAGACCTACACACTCAACGACTACTTCACGTTCGACTTCGGCAGCTACCAGAGCGGCACTGTGGGCTTCAGCCTGCCGCAACTAGAAGAAGGGCCGCACAGGCTGCGCTTCAGGGCGTGGGACATACTGAACAACTCGTCGACCACCGAGCTGGCGTTCAACGTGGTCAGCGGGCTCGAACCCGGCATAATAGACGTGGACTGCACCGAGAACCCCGCCACCACCGCCACCACCTTCCGCATCATCCACGACCGCATAGGCACCCAGATGGACGTGGTGCTCGACCTCTTCGACATGTCGGGCCGCCACCTCTGGACCCACTCAGAGACCGACGTGCCAACCGACAACACACTGGACATAGACTGGGACCTCACCATAGACGGCGGCCGCCGCCTCGGCACGGGCGTATACATATACCGCGTCCGCGCCAGCAGCGAGGGCAGCAGCTACGCCTCGAAAGCCAAGAAATTGATCATCATAAGCAATAAATAGGCCCGGAGGGCGTTTTATGTGTAGTGTTCACCATTAAATAGCATTTATAACATCAATCAATGAAGCACAGACTGAGATTCTGCTCCATACTTCTGGCCCTGCCTGCGGCCGCCGCCGTGCAGGCGCAAGAAAAGCTGAGCGAGTTCAACCCGGTGGAGCACGCCGTGATATCGCAGACCATCGCCCCCGACGCGCGCGCCGCCGGAATGGGCGACGTGGGCGCAGCCACCGACCCGGACGTGAACTCGCAGTACTGGAATCCCGCCAAATATCCCTTCTGCATAAGCCGGGCCGGGGTGTCGCTCAACTACACCCCGTGGCTGCGACAGCTCGTCAATGACATCGACCTGGCATACGTGGCCGGATACTACCGCATAGGCGACTACAGCGCGGTGTCGGGCTCGCTGCGCTACTTCTCCCTCGGAGAGGTGGCAACCAGCTATGATGACAACGCCATGACCGTGAACCCCTACGAGATGTCGATAGACGTGGCATACTCGCTCATGCTGAGCGACAACTTCTCCATAGCCGCGGCCATACGCTGGATATACTCCGACCTCCGCTACGACTACACCGAAGACGCGTCGCCGGCATCGGCCTTCGCAGCCGACCTGGCCATGTACTACAACAAGTACTTCGTGATGGGCAGCCGCGAGTGCCAGTTCGGGCTTGGCGTCAACATAAGCAACGTGGGCAGCAAGATAAGCTATTACGGCGACGACCGCAGCCAGTTCCTGCCCGCCAACCTGCGAATAGGAGCCTCGCTGCTAGTCCCGATAGACGAGTACAACCGCTTCTCGATAGCCGCCGACGCCAACAAGCTGCTCGTGCCCACCGTGCCCGTGCAGAACGAGGGCGAGAGCGCCACCGACTACCGGGCACGCGTGATAGACGAATACAGCAGCATGAGCTCCATAACAGGCCTGTTCAAGAGCTTCGGCGACGCGCCGGGCGGATTCAAGGAGGAGCTGCAGGAGATACAGTGGAGCCTGGGCGCTGAGTACGTATACCACGACCAGTTCTCGCTCCGCGCCGGCTACCATCACGAGAGCGCCAACAAGGGCAACCGCAAGTACTTCACCGTGGGCGGCGGTTTCCGCATGAGCGTGTTCTCGCTCGACGTGGGCTATGTCATATCCACGGCCCAGAGCAACCCGCTCGACCAGACTCTGCGCTTCACGCTGGCGTTCGACATGGACGGCATAAAGGACCTGTTCAACAGGCGCTGACGGCGCGACGGCAGGCATACCCGCACAGGGCGCACGACGGGAAGCGGCCCGGAAAGACAAGCCCGACCAATCACTCCGCAACAACAACCAACAAGACATGAACATAAGGGTAGGATTCGGATTTGACGTACACCGCCTCGCTGAAGGCAGGCAGCTGTGGATGGGAGGCATAAAGATAGACCACAGCCTCGGCCTGCTCGGCCACAGCGACGCCGACGTGCTCATACACGCCATCTGCGACGCCATGCTCGGGGCGGCCAATATGCGCGACATAGGCTACCACTTCCCCGACACCGCCGCCGAGACCGACGGCATAGACAGCAAGGTGCTGCTGCGGCAGACCCGCGAGCTGATAGCCACAAAAGGATACTGCGTGGGCAACATCGACGCCACGATATGCGCCGAGCGTCCCAAGATGAACCCGCACATACCGGCCATGAAAGCCTGTCTCGCACCGATAGTCGGCATCGCCGAAGACGACATATCGATAAAGGCCACAACGACCGAGCGGCTCGGGTACACAGGACGCGAGGAAGGCATCAGCGCATACGCCGTCGCGCTGCTCGAAAAGCGGCCATGACGGCTGCGGCGGGGAAAGGCACCAGACAACGACCGGAAAGGGCCAAGGCTGAGCTACGGCAGCCGACAGGAAGGCACATGGGCGGCGCAATCTGTAATTTTGGTAAGTTTTTCCACAAATCGGATACAGCTTATATGGATTTTATTGTGTAATTTTGCAACGTGGATAAGAAGAACCACCGACACAAAAACAAATAAACGGCCACAAGACCGGAATAAAAGACAAAGCCGCCCGGCGCAAAGGCAACGCCAACGGCAGGGCGGGAGAAAAGCGGCGGAGACGCCGCACGCCCGCCACAAACAACCGGCCACCGCGACAGCGAGCACCCTGCGACGCGCCGCCTGCGGCAAGAGAGGGCGCGGAAGGCGCACAGACAAGAATCTCATAACGCTAATTATAATATACTTTTTCAGACCTCATTTGTATCTTTAATGTAATCATCTTTGTAATCTCTCATGAAAATCTAAGGCATAAGCAGACAAGAACAATTAAATTGGGTACATTCAATTTGATGGCACCGCTGCCGGACGGCACCGGTGCCATCGCTTTTTATCCCCAACCGGACACACTCCGCGAAACCATACCGCCTCGCACAGGCCGCAACTCCCGCCACGCAGGCCGCCACCCCGGCCGGTCGCAAAGCCGGGAGCGACGCCCCCTCCACGGCGGGCGCGCGCCGCAGCCACTCAGGACTCACCGCCGGTGCCACCGCCCTTGCCGCCGCCATCATTCCCTTTCGTCCTGCTGACGAACCATCCGAGAGCGCGTTTCACGATGATTATGCCCAAAAGGAAATAAAGGACAGCGCCAAAACCAAAAACAATCAAGGTGAACAATATACAGGCGACATCAAAAGCCGCCTCCCAAAACCTCGCCCCAAAGCTGGGGACTGTAGGCCGAGACTGTGAATCCTCCGTAGAGGAGCATCTTTTCTTCTTCATCATACTCGTCGTAGTTTTCTATTATCTCGATATATTTATTGGAAAGTTCCACAATGTCATCGACAGAACTTGTCGCATTTCTGTAAGCCTCAACGTATAACATCAATGCCTCCTTAACATTTGGTGATTCAATATGGCTTGAAATGATATAGCGGTCAAAATCGATATCATATATATTATTAAAATTAGATGAGAAGTTTCTAAGCATCAAATTGAGATAAAAATCGAAATTATCTTTATCCAAAACATTCGTAATTACAGTTTCCGACACATCAACAGGCGGAATGACATTGACAAAATCACTTGCATTAAACGTAATACCAACAGGATCTTTTTCCCATACACGGAGCATGGTATTCGTCAATCCGTTATGATCTTCCCCTATGCGCTTAACCGGCACCAACCTTTGGGGTACGGTTATTTTATTATAAACAGGGTTAAAATGAAATTGATTCCATTTTTCTACATAATTCACCCTTTCTAAATTTGCCTGATAGGCATATTCTGTTGTACGCCTGAAGATGTCGATGTCATACACATTCCCTATGAGAGAACAGCCACAGGCCTTGGCCGCAATATTGGATTGCGCGACAGAGCCAGCCAAACCGCCGATAAGAACACAAGCCGGTATACTGACACCCTCTGTTATTGCAGCCAATGCCGTACCAACTTTAAGCCCAACGTCGGCCCCTTCAACCATACCCATAAAGTCAAATGTAGAAACTGTTAGCAAATCAAGCCAAAAGCCACGCGTCTGAAGCCTTGGTTACTTTAGTAACTCATTATTGTACTCTTGCAACGCGGCCAAAGTCTTGCTGCAATCCGCTGTGTCTTGCTGTTCCACAGCTTTTGCAATCTCCAGAACATTGCTGTCACTAATAACAGGTGCATCATCTTCTGCACACGAAAACATAGCCATGGCAAAGACTAAAAATAAAAATAACTTTTTCATAATACAATATATTTATAGTTAGTTTATAACTGTATCTATTTGATTGTCTACTCACGAATAGGACAAAAACGAACATCCACCTTCTGCACAAACTTGCAAATATGCTATTAAAAACGGTCTGCGCCCCCTTGATTTCCAGTATATGCCATATTGAGTTGCCAAACGACTCGTTTTGCGTTACAATATGGCCTGTTTCAAACTACCAAACGGCATCTTTCGCAAGCCGAAACGGTATCTTTCTTAACACATTGGATACAAGGAACTTAACCAAGGTAGGGATTACCATCGCCTTTAACATAAAAATGTTAACCACAACACACGACAACAAACACCCCACAACCCATGGCCTGTTTGCGGATATTCATATATCATATTCGCCAAATCAGCCAAAACGCAAGCCGCAGTGTCATTCAAAATATCCTGTCAGCCGCTGTCCGTTGGCTATTATTTCAAGCTTTTGATTACGCTCTCCGGCCACATCGGGTACATAAAGGGTATTGCCCATCGGCGTTATCACCTCCAGCCCGCTATACATTATGTTGCCTTGCGTGCCAGTTATGGTTATTTGGGCAACCACATGAGTAGAGTCTGAGCCTATGATGACATAGTTGTCATCGTATGGAGCAGTAGGCGTTATGCCTTCTGTCCGCTCTTTCTTACCTCCTTTTTTATCGTCTGCGGTTTGCAATGTCACAATACCGCTGTTGGCAAATGTTGCCAAGCTCATCAGGATGCCGAAGCAAATCATAGTAATTCGCATCATAATAGTTTTGAAATTTGGTCGGTGCAAAGGTAACGATTTGTCACACAAAAGTCCAAGAAAAACGCTTCTCAAAAACTTCGCAAACACTACGCGAAGCCTTTGAGAAGCGTTTGTGTACCGTGCGAAGCACTTCTTATACACTTATCACGTCCACATAAACTGCTCACAGCCCGTCGATGACTTCGTCCCACTGGGTTGCGCTGCCCTTCTCGCCGTATGCTCGGAAATAGAGCTTGCTCCTCACGGACGAAAGGCCGGAGAGGCTCAGGTTGACAAGCTGGGCAATGTCCTTCAGCCGCAGCCTCAGTTTCAGCAGCAGGCAGATGCGAAAGTCGGCCTCGCTCATCCGGCATATTCCGCGCAGCTTCGCGCAAAATCCGGGGTAATGCTCATCGACAACGGCCGCCAGTTGTTCCCAATCGGCGTCCGTAAGGTTCTTTCGGCTCTTTATGGCGGTGTCCAACCGCCTGTATATTTCCGTCTCAATGATTGACAGCATCTCCGGCTGCGCCTCCATGGCCTTGCGCTTCTGCTCATAGATTTTCAGCTCAGAGGCGAGCCTCTTGCTCTTTTTCCTCTCACGGCAAAGAACCAATGAAAGCAGCCCTAAGACAAAAACCGCCACCACCACAATGCAGGCTATCTCGTAGCGTTGGGCTTCGTTATGGGCTTTCAGCAGCTCGTTTTCAGTCTCACGGAACGAATAGTCATATACTGCGCCTACTTGCGCCACCGCCTCCACTGCCGAAATGTCATATACAGAGTCGGCCAGCAGGTTGCTCATTTGGTACAGTTCTATGGCCTTACGGCTTTCACCTACCTCCGCATAATAGTCGGGCAACCTCCTATAAGCATCTTTTCTTGCATCGGCAGAGCCTTTTTCCACCAGCACCCAGTTGCAAGCCATCGCCGAGTCCATGCGCCCGGTCTTGGAATAAAGGATTGCAGCATTCGACATGACGGCGTTTATGTCGTTAGGGTCGGCATAGTCAAGGGCGGGCTTCAGGTGCTCTTCCGCCAAGCCATACTCTTGGAGGTCGATGAAAAGAGAGGCCATTTGCACGTGGACACAGGCCGACATATCGGCTATGTGGTTCTCGTCGGCCAGCCGCAAGGCCATCTCATAATAGTGCAAAGCGCTGTCTCGCCGCCCCAAATCGGCAAACGCCCGCGCCAAATCGCGCTCCACGTAAATCATGCGCAGCGCATTGGCGCGCCCCTTGCGCAACTCGTAAGAGCGGCGGAAGGCATCGAGAGCCTTGGTGTAAAGCCTCATGTCCTTATATAGATATCCCATCTGGCTGTAAGCCTTGCACCTCAGCAGATAGTGGCTGTCGTCGTCGGCAGTGCCGATGGCCTTGGCAAAACACAGGGCGGCCTTGGGAGCATCGTACATCTCGCTGTAAACTCGCCCCGCATAGTAATAGGCATCGGGCAGCAACGCCCTGTCGCCGCCGCCCTCATAGTAGGCCACAAGGCGGTCGGCCACGGTGCCGGAGCTGAACTTGGCATAGTTATAGTCGGCGGCCTTTATGCTCACCAGGTCGTAATAACGCCGCGCGGCCTCCGGCCATGCGGCCGTGTCGGCCCGCATCCCGGCGAGCAGCAGCAAGGCACTGTCGGGATTCGTCCCGGCCAGACTGTCGGCCATGACGAGGCGGGGCGGATATCTGTGGCGTCCACAGGCGCAGACACAGAGCGTGGCTATGACAATCAGAATGGCTGCCGCTGTCTTTTTCATGCTGTAAAAGTAATCATTTTAAGCCGTTCAGGCAATGACATGAACATAAAAAAGATGCCATCCCGCCTATCCGCCCGGCGGTCTGCGCCACAGTGTTCGCCATTTCTCACACAGCCCGCCCGGGCGTCCATGCCGCGGCATGGACCGGCACAAATGGCGCGCCGGTGTCAATCCCTGTCGCGAGCGCCGTCGTCGAGGCCGAGGTCGTCGGATATGTCCTTGAAGAAATCGTGCTGCAACACCTCACTGAGACGGAAAAGCAAGGCTATGCCAAGGTTGCTGCGCTTGAATATGTTATACACGTTCGAACGCTCGCACGGCAGCATCGAAGCCAGCCAACAGGCGCTCCGCCCCTGCTCGTCGAGCACTTCCTTTATCCGTTTTCCGATATGAATCATAGGCAAAGAGAGTTATTCAATCTACATTCCATAAAGTACATCAACACTGCCGCGCGGCTATCACACTGCCACACGGCCACTCATAAAGAGGTTGAAAACCAAGCCGGGAACACAGCCCGGATGCTTTTATCATCGGATTGACCCGAACCCGGCGGCAATGGCGCACAACCACACGCATACACCACGCGCGACTCAACACGCAACGCCGCCCTCATCGGATTTCTTTCCATTCCTACCAATGTGCCGGCCATCACACCGGCCAAGGACGCCCATACGCCCCATGAACGCAGCCACAACACCGGGGACACTCCCGCAGGCCGCACACGACCGCGACAACCGCACCCTGCATCAACGCCCCACCATACGCGCGGGCACGCTCTCGGCGGCGAACAACGCCGACAACTCGGCGAAAAAATCGTGATGGAGTGCGCACGATATGCCGTAAAGCAGACCTGCATCTATGTCTGTGCGGCGGAATATGTTATACACATTCGAGCGTTCGCACGATATGCTCTCTGCCAGCCAGTTCACCGTGCGGCCCTGCTCGTTGAGCACTTCACGTATTCTTTTCCCTATATGCATGGTCATATATACTGTTTTTTATACAAGTCATCGTGATGGCCGACACCCGCGATGCTCTTCCAACCGCCCCTCTGGACACCCCGCATGAGCGCCTACTGGCCTGCCAACAATGGCAAAGATACGCAAAATTTTATGATAATGTTTACCCCCCCCCTGTTAAAAAGTGTTTAATACGGGGTATGAGCCGAAATGAACCAAATCCGAACGCAAAACAGGCCTATTCGTCGTGATTGGCCTATCGCCATTCGTAGTGGAAATAATCCACATCGACCGCACCCTCGTCGGCTTCGTCATTGAAGTTGTACAAGCCCACTCTGTCGCCCCGATAATTGCCCCAGACCATGCGATAAGGTGCGCCGAAAGGCACAAAACGGTCGCCATCGAGGCTGTACGAGAAGCGCGACATACCGTCCAAGCCCCACTCCGAGCGCAGCCACACATACCGCCCGCACACCACCGGTCCAGCCACCGTGCTGTCGTTCTGCCGCCACTCCATGCGCGCACGGCCTCCGGCGCGGCTCACTCCCACAGCACCGCTCTGCGACGAGAGGTGGCACAGCCCGGCGTGCTGCCCGTCGGCCATGGCCGCAACGTCCATCCTCACCGTCACCACGTTGCCTTCGGTCATAAAGCTGCGCTGCGTCAGTGTGTTGCCGGCATAGCGCAGGGCGTTGCGCCGCAGTGGCCTGAAGGCCTTGAGGCGCAGCCATCCCGGCCTCTCGGCGAGCGAATACATATCGCGGCGGGGCTGGTGGTTCCACTGCCACTGCGCAGGCAGCACCGCCGAGTCGAACTCGTCGCTACGCCTTATGGACAGCTTCACACTGTCGGCGGCAGGCATCCGCCCGCTCCACACCATGGCACCGCCGCCCTCGGGCTGCGGCTCGCCGATTATGGGCCAGCCGTCTGTCCACGTGACGGGCAGCAGACTGACCTGGCGTCCGCCCCAGTCGCCCGTGCCGTGGTGCGTCAGGAAGTACCAGCGGCCGTCCCTTCCCTCCACTATTCCGCCTTGGTTGGGCTCTCGCGCGGCGCGGTCGGGGCGGCCTATCTGTCTCTCCTCCGAGTAGGGGCCGGTCACACTGTCGGCCCGCTTGGCCAGCACGTAGCGGCCGCGGCCCGACTTGCGGCTGAACACGAGGTAGAACCGCCCCTCGTGTTCTATCAGCTTGCTCGCCTCGCGCCCGCCGCCTTCGTTGACCAGGCGTGCCGTTTCGCGATATATCTTGGTGCCATCGGCGGCCATGTCGAACAGATACGTCTTGTAACCGTCGGCGAAATGCGTGCCGAGAAAGTAGGCCTTGCCGCCGGCCCATATCGCCGTGCAGTCGTCCCAGCCAGGTTCGGCCAGCAAACAGACAAGCGGAGACCACGGTCCCTCGACCCTGTCGGCCGATGACATGAAGTATCCCTCGTCGGGAGTGCCGAAAAAGAGGTAGAAGCGACCGGCGTGATGGCGCAGTGTGCCGGCCCACACCCCGCGCCCGTATCGGCCCATGCGGTCCCAGTTCAGCTCCGGGCCTATCTGCGTCAGGTCGTCTATGATGTTGCAGCACAGCTCCCAGTTCACAAGGTCGGTGGAGCGGAGGAGCGTCATTCCGGGCGAATACTGCATGGTTGACGATATGGCGTAATACTCATCGCCCACGCGGATGCAGTCTATGTCGCTGAAGTCGGCGGGGATAACCGGGTTGAGATATGTGCCGCCGGGCTGCTCGCCCCACGCTGTCCACCGCCCCCACTCGCGCCCTTCTGACTGGGCGCAGACAGGCTGCAACGGCATAAGAACAAGCAGAATGGCAAGAATGGATTTTGTGGAGAGGGGGAACATAGTGCTTTTATTTGATTTTTAGGAGTTTGCGGGAGTTAACAGGAGTTATAGCTCCGTTGCACTCCGCTTGGTAGTTAACGGACAATAGCTTTGTATTTCGGGAATTAAAGGAGTAATCTTTAGGAGTTAAAGGAGTTAGAAGAAGTTATCGCTCCACTTCGTTTCGCTAAGAAGTTAAAGGACAAATGCTTTGACTTCGTGCGCAGCCTAAGCCTCCCCTCGGGGAGGTTTGGAGAGGCGCTATTGTCCGTTAACTACCAAGCGGAGTGCAACGGAGCTATAACTCCTGTTAACTCCTGCTAACTCCTACATACTATCTCCTGTCAACTCCAGATAACTACAGTATAAAACTACATCACAATCACTCCGCCATTGGGCTGCAGGGTCACCTTCAGCTTGCCGTCCTTGCCCACCCGGCGGGTGTCCATCTGCGCGTCGGGCAGCTGTCCGTCCTTGGCTTTCTTGTCGCTGTAGACGGTCACCTGACGGCCGGCGATCATGGGCAGGCTGAGCGTGAGCGTCTTTGCCTCGGCCTCGGCGCTAAGCCCCGCCACGTACCAACGGTCGCCGCTGCGGCGCGCCAGCACCACGTAGCGGCCGGGATAGCCGTCTACGAACTGCGTCTCGTCCCACGTTGTGGCCACTCCGCGCAGCCATTCGGTCTCAAACTGCGGCAGCTCCGCCAGGTTGTTGGGCTGCATGGCTATGCACTGCACGCTGCTCTGCGTCACCACGGCGGCGGCCATCTCGAACACGTCTGACGTGTGGCGGCTGTGCCCTTTCTTGTTGTCGCGCGACATACGGCGGTTCATTATCGTGCCGCCCCAGTCCATAGAGGCCACGGCGTTGCGGCAGAAGGGGTGCAGCGTGAGGTCGAACGGCTCGCGCTTGGCGTGCGTCTCGCTGAATATCACGTTCTCAGAGGCGAGCACGGCCTCGCTCGCCACGAAGTTGGGATACATCCTCTCCCACCCACGGGGCAGCGTGCAGCCGTGGAAGATGACCTGCAACCCGTAGTCGTTGGCATCGCTCAGAATGTCTTCGTAGAGCTGCATGGTGTGCTGCTTGTCGCCTCCGAAGAAGTCAACCTTGATGCCCTTCACTCCTATTTTCTTCATCCACGCCATCTCGCGCTTGCGTGCCACCGATGTGTTCATGCAGTTCTTCGGGCCTTGCGGGGCGTCGTTCTGCGCGCCGTTGGAGTTGTACCACAAGAGCAGATGCACGCCCTTGGACTGCGCGTAGCGGCTCAGCTCCTCTATCTTCTGCCGTCCTATCTGCTTGTCCCACAGTCCGTCCACGAGCGTATATTCGTAACCCATCTCCGCCGCGAGGTCTATGAACTTCACCTGGTCGGCATAGTTCGTTGCCTTGTCCTGCCATACGAGCCAGCTCCACGTGTAGCGGCCGGGCTTGTACTGCTCCGACGGCTCGTACTGCGGCTTCACAACGTCGTAGGCCACGGTGGTCTCCACTATCGGTTCGAGCGTGGCCCCCACGGTGATGGTGCGCCAGGGGGTGCTGCCGGGCAGCGCCATGGCGGCCGTGGTAGAGCCGAACCCGTTGGCCTCGCCCGCCATGGGGAAGGCCACGGTGTAGCCCGTCTGCGGGTCGTAGTCGCTCAGGTGGCAGCCCACGTAGCCGCCGTTGGTGCCCGTCTCGCTGATGAGCACCCAGCCGTCGCCGCCCACGCGGAAGAGCGCGGGGAAGACATAGCCCTCGCCATACTGCGACTTCGCCGTGAGCGGAGCGTCGGCCGAATAGACCTCCTCGTAGCTCGGCTTGGTGCGTTTCCACCCTATCATCGGGTCAGACTGCGGACTTATGAAGGCCGTGGCCTGCTGCGGCAGGTTGAAGGCCGTGGCCTCGCTCTCCACCACCATGCAGGCCGTCTCGCCCTGCTGGTGGAACGTGTAGCGGAAAGCCACGTCGTTGTCAGACACGTTGAACGTTACGGTCATCAAGTCCTTCTTTGCGTTCTCGTAGATGATGCCCATCTGGTTGGCCACGTAGCGCACCGTCGATGCCTTGGTGCCGCGCATGGTGTAGGTGGTGTCGGTCTGCTTCTTGCTCACGGCGCGCTCACGCAGGCCCGTGGAGAAGTCGCCGATGTTGGCCTTCAGCCCCAGCTGCGAGCGGCCCAGCATCTGCTTGCCGTCATACTTCACCGAGTAGTAGGCGCGGCCGCCATCGTCCTCGACCGTGACCACCAGCCGCCCGTCGGGCGACGACACACTGTTCACACCGGCCAGGGCGCATCCGCCCGCCGCAAACAACAGCATCACTGTAGGAAAAAAATGTCTCATCTGTATGTCTTTAGTTATCGTTTTAATCTCTGTTCGCCGGGGTTTCCGCAGACAAGTCAAACTCCCCCGTGCGCACCGGCATCGGGTTGCCGGCGGCAATCGCCCTCACGCCGCCTCCACAACGATTGGCGACGGGGCGGTTTGCCCGCGAGACATGACTATATCATACGTTCTGCAAATATACGAATAAACGTCGGAACGACACTATCAAGCGTCTTAAAACAAGTTAAAGCGCGCCGCCCTGTCCCGCGCATCCGCCGCCTCGTCGCCACCGTCCGCCCCGTCTTCGTAACTCATTGACAGTCAGTGGGGTTGCGAAACGTGCCGTTTTGCGCTCCAAAACGACCCGTTTCATCGCCTAAAACGGCACGTTTCAGGACGCGAAACGGCACATATCGCAAAACGAAACGGCAGGCCTCGATTTTTGACGCGCACCATGCCGGCCAAAAGCCACACGCACATCCGATGCCGGGCAGAGGCAAACCACACGGCATTTTTGTATGTTAATTTTACCAATACGCCAACTAACAAAACTTAATTAGAAGCATAAATCCTTTCCACTTTAATTAAAAAGCGTTATCTTTGTGGCATGATTACGTACTGAAGAAAGTACAGATGGCGTGCTGTGAGAGTACTGATAGATTAAAATTTTATTTTCGAAAAAGTTAGATAACAAAACAAACGTATGCTGTCGGCGGGTCAAACGCGCCTTCACCAGCCTGCAAGCATCAAGACAAAAGAAACGGGGGCGCACCATAAATTATTATGAAGAAGTTATTACTTATGGCAGCCATCGTGCTGTCAAGCCTGGGCGTGAAGGCCCAGACAGAGCCGGGAACATTCACCCTCATGCCGAAAGTGGGTCTGAACATGGCCACGCTGGGGCTGGATAAGTACAAGATGAAGGCTGGAGCAGTGGCCGGCGTTGAGGCAGAGTATCGCGCCACCAACCTCATCGGGGTCTCGGCAGGTGTCCTTTACTCCATGCAGGGAACAAGATGGTCCGAAGGTGACTATTCAGACAAGTACCTCATGGATTACATCAACATCCCCATCCTTGCCAACTTCTATGTGTGGAAGGGTCTGTCTCTTAGCGTCGGCATCCAACCGGGCTTCCTTGTGAGTGCCAAGAACAAGTGGGACGAAGGCGAAGACGGTGACGGCGACATAGACATCAAGGACGGATGCGAGAGCTTCGACTTCTCTATCCCCGTGGGAGCATCATACGAGTGGAACGACTTTGTGCTCGGTGTGCGCTACAACATCGGCGTGACCGATACGTTCAAGGACGTTGATGAGGACTCCGACAACGGAAAGAACGGCGTGCTCGCCATCACCCTGGGCTACAAGTTCGCACTTTAACATAGCAAAATAACAATATCTCAGACTTAAAGCAAAGGCTGCGCCGGCACGTGACGTGCGGGCGCAGCCTGCTTTTTTATGCCTCTGCTGTCAGGCGGAAAGATATTTGGCAGCCGGTGTGTCAGTAGTAGCCCCTCCCCATCCCTCCCCGTGGAGAGGGAGCCGCTGCGCCCCTCCACTTAGTTGTCTCCTCCACCGTGGAGGTTGGAGGGGGCTTCCTTCCACGCTCATCCCGCACGGCTTTTTACCCTTTTACTTTTTTACCTTTTTACTTTTAGCTCTTCCGTGTATTGCCAGAGGCGTCGGTAGAAGGGGTGGCGGGTCATGGTGGGCACGTCGCCGAGTATTATCAGCTTCATGCGGGCGCGGGTTATTGCCACGTTCATGCGGCGCAAGTCGCGCAGGAAGCCTATCTCGCCGGTGGCGTTTGAGCGCACGAGCGAGATGAGTATCACGTCGCGCTCCTGTCCTTGGAAGCCGTCAACGGTGTTCACCGATATGCTGCGGCGCAGCGGCTTGAGCCCCTCGCGGCGGGCAACGAGCCTGCGCAGATACTGCACCTGCGCCCGGTAGGGCGATATGATGCCCACGTCTATGCGCTCGTCTATCAGCCGCTGGCGGCCGATGCGGCCGAAGTAGTCCTCAAGGATGTCGAGCGTCAGCTCCGCCTCGGCCTTGTTTATGCGGCCGAAGCTCTCGCCCACGAACTCCTCGCGGAAGGCGTTGGCGTCCGCTTCGGTCTCGCCGGCAGGCCCGACCGCCATCTGCGACGTGTCTATCCACGTTATAGGGATGTCGAGGTCGAGGATTCCGCGGTGGCGAACCTCGGGCGCCGACTCCACTCGCCCGCCGTAGAACCACTCGCCGGGGAAGCGCATTATGTCCTCGTTCATGCGGTACTGCACGCGCAGCAGCGTGACGCACCCGGGGTGAAGCTCCACTATGCGCTCCATGAGCGTGCGCCCCAGCCCGCCGCGCAGTGCCTCCATGCTCTTCACCGTGGGCGGCAGCTGGCAGTGGTCGCCCGCCAGCACCACCCGCCCGGCGCGCCTTATGGCTATCCAGCAGGCCGCCTCGAGTGCCTGCGCGGCCTCGTCTATGAAGAGCGTGGTGAACTTCCTGCCGTCGAGCAGGCGGTTGGCAGCGCCCGCCAGCGTGCAGGCTATGACGCGGGCCTCGCCGAAGAGCTCGGCGTTGATGCGCAGCTCCAACTCCGTGGCGCGGCTCTTCAGGCTCTCCAGCCGCTGGTGCCAGCTGTCGCCGCCGCGCCTGCGGCGGGAGCGCAGCTCGCGTATGGCGCGGCGTATGCTCCACAGCTGCGGGTAGTCGGGGTGAGCCTCGAAGCGCCGCTCGTAGGTGAACGACAGCATCTTGTCGTTCACCCGCGTGGGATTGCCTATGCGCAGCACGCTCACCCCGCGGTCAACGAGCTTCTCCGAAATCCAGTCGACGGCCATGTTGCTCTGCGCGCACACCATCACCTGCGGCTCGCGGAGCAGCGTCTCGTGTATGGCCTCAACGAGCGTGGTGGTCTTTCCAGTGCCGGGAGGGCCGTGCACTATGGCCACGTCCTTGGCGCGGAGCACCTCGTTGACGGCCTCCTCCTGCGTGGCGTTGAGGTAGGGGAAGCGCATCGGGGCGAAGGTGAACCGCTCGGGCTGCCGCCGCGAGTAGAAGAGGTCGCGCAGGTAGGCCAGCCGCCCCTTGGCGCGCATGGTGCGGTCGAGCGCGTCGAACATGAGGCGGTAGCTCGTCTCGTCGAACGACAGCTGCACGCCGAGCCGCTCAGTGCGCTGCAACGCCATGACATCGGCGCCGTCGGGCACTGTCAGCACCATGCGGTCGCCGTCGACATAGCTCACCGTCGCCGTGTAGTTCATGTACTTCAGAGTTGAGAGTTTGGAATTAAGAGTTAAGGATGAAGAATTAAGAGTTAAGGAAGAATGTTTTTCTGCCTGTGTGTCGGCGGCAGTTTTCACTCCTGTGGAGCTTGCGGCAGCATTGGCATTAGCCTCTTTGTCAAGCCCGGCATCGCCCGTCTCGCCTTTCTCTCCGGGGGCAGTGGAACGGCTTGTGCCATCTTTCTTAATTCTTAATTCATAATTCTTAACTTCCTCCTTGTTCGCGGCGCGGAAGAACACCGCAGCCTTTCCGTACTCGAAGTTGTGCTCAATCTCGGTGTCGGCCGTGCGGAACACCTCCACACAGAGCTGGTTGAGCGAGTTGTAATAGCTGCGGCCCACGCGCAGCGGCCACCAGGCGTCGCCCCGCTTCACCTTGCGGGCCATGCCCGTGGCCTCAGTCTGGCGGCGGAACTCCTCCTTCTCGGCGTTGTATTCGAGTTCGAGCAGGGCGCGCTGCCGCTGCAACTCAAGTATGGGCGATATGGTATTCTCTGTCATTCCTATATGTCTTTGGGCAGAGGCAAAGCCCGTCGGGAGCGCCTCTGCGGCAAACAAAGGTACGCAAATTATTCCTTACGGCCAAACATTGCGCCCACGCAAACACTAAGCGCGCCTCGCAACGGCTCTCGCGCGCCACCGCGCCGAAAGAGAGAAAAACACATTTTATCAAGTACACTCGTGGAGGTTATCGCTAAGGCTACAGGTAACCGAGCTGACGGATAGCAAGATAGAGAAACATCAATAAGGCAAAACGATGCGGTAACAGCTTATAAAAAAACATGAATGCACTATGACTTGCCGTGCAAAGCCTTAAAAAATTTACGCAATCTCAGCATTGACACTACGAAATAAAGCCGTGGCAATAGTTTAAGCCTGTCTGAAATATTATCCAACTCTTTTATTATTGCGATGTTTTGCTTTATCCCTTCCACTCTATTTACGTTTGAAACGCCATTCGTATCGAACACCGCAATTGGAAATTCCAGCTTCCTGAATGTTTTATTCTCCTTCCAAAGAATTTTAAAAAGCTTAAAGTCGGCAGACATACTATAACGGATGTCGTAAGCATAATCCTTTAAGCATGAAGTCCGTATGAACGCACTCTGATGACAGAAAAACATCCGATGCGCATTGTGAGGCATTTCGGCCTCCTTGACAAAAAAAGTTCCGTCGCTCTTCTTCTTGATAACGCTGCCATAAACGACATCGGGAAACGTTCCATCAAGCAAATTAATCACGGCCGTTACTGTGTCTTTCGCAGCGAAAGTATCCCCGGCGTTCATGAAGATGCAATAATCACCGGAAGCCATTCGGACACCTTTGTTCATGGCATCGAATATTCCCCTGTCTTTCTCCGACACAGACTTCGACACAACCGAAGCATATCTTGCCAGGACTTGCGGCGTAAGGTCGGTCGAGCCTCCGTCCACAATAACGGTCTCTATACATGGATAATCTTGCTCTTCAATGCTCTTCAAGGTCTTTTCCAGCATAGAAGCGGCATTAAGACATACCGTTATGACAGATATTATTGGATGTGAATCAATTCCTTTGTTTATTTTATTAGTGTCCATGATGCAAAAATACAAAATAAATCTTTACCTTTGTAGAAAACAAAGCGAAAATGAATGGTATTTCTGTCGTCATAAACACATACAATGCAGAAAGGCATCTCAAAAGGGTGCTCGACTCGGTCAAGGGCTTCGACGAAATCGTTGTGTGCGACATGGAGAGCACAGACGCGACCGTAGACATTGCCCGCAGGCACGGGTGCAAGGTGATCACGTTTGAGAAAGGCGGACACAACATCGTGGAGCCAGCACGCCAATTCGCCATAGACAATGCCTCGTTCCCGTGGGTTCTCGTTGTAGATGCCGACGAAACGGTTACTCCGCAGTTGCAAAGCTACCTGTACCGGATAATAAAAACAGGCACATGCCCCGACGGCATTGCCATCCCGAGAAAGAATTACTTCATGGGATGCTTCATGCACAGCAGCTACCCCGACCATGTACTGCGTTTTTTCAGGAAAGAGGCAACCACATGGCCAAAGGTGATACACGCCTCACCGGAAGTGCGCGGGCGTGTAGAGCGCATTCCGCAAGACCACCGCGAACTGGCAATAGAACATCTGGCCAATGACTCCGTGAGCACGATTCTACGCAAGATCGATACTTATTCTTTCTACGAGCTTCAGCGCCGCCGCGACAAAGGCTACGGAACAGCAGCCTTGCTGATGAGCCCTCCGTTCCGCTTCTTTAAGGCTTATGTGCTGAAAAAAGGATTCCTTGACGGCATACCCGGATTCATACACGCTGTACTTGACGGCATATACCAATTCGTTGTATTGGCAAAGCTAATAGAAGAAAGGCGGAATCAGGCTCGATGACAGCCAACAGGCATCTCCGGGAAACGCGCCATGAAGCAGACTAATCACGGCAGGTATTTGTCAATACCGTTCTTGCACCATGAAAGTTTATTGTCCTTAACGTTTTCAAGCTCGTCAAAGTGTCGCTGTTCGTTGTCGCGCGACGCCTCTTTGTGGTGAAGATGGTAAACAACACCCCCCATCTTTAACGCCTTCTTGCCCACTCCGGCAAAGTGGAGGCGATAGGCGAACTCGCCGTCCTCGTGCCCCCATTGCGTGAGATCCTCATTATAGCCATTTACTTTTATCACATCGCGCTTCCAAAATGCCATATTACACCCCCTAAGATGGTTGATGCTGTGCGCATAGCGCGTAGCGAAATAGTGACGGAGCAGGCGTGAGCGCATGGCATTGGGCATATATCCCAAGGGCAAGTCCCATAAGCTGACCCTCATATTGCCGCGAGCCATTATTCGCGAGGTAGCCTCGGGCAACAGTTTCACACGGCTTCCACAAACGAAGAATCCACACTCGGCCAGTT
Organism: uncultured Prevotella sp.; assembly: GCA_944320355.1. GTDB lineage: Bacteria > Bacteroidota > Bacteroidia > Bacteroidales > Bacteroidaceae > Prevotella. The sequence continues at coordinate 144,838 of CALUHC010000035.1, forward strand.
CCAGATGGTCACTCACAAAGTGCCGGGAAAGAATAACATCTCCATCCGTTTGCAAGATGTATTCACCACTAGCCCTCGCTATAGCTTTGTTACGTATAGCAGACAACCGGAACCCCCTGTCCTCTTGCCATACATACACCATAGGCACTAGACTTTCTTTACACAACCTTTCCACTAGCCGGCGCGTTTCGTCTGTCGAGCCGTCATCGGCAACGATGATCTCGTCTGGCAATCGTGTCTGCCGGAATATGCTACGAAGCGACATTTCGAGAGCTTCTGGCCAGTTGTAGGTTGTCACTATGAGACTTGTTGACGGATGCCTTGGATTCTTTTGCATGGTTTCAGGTTTATGTTGTTTTCCTTTTGTCAAACAGTCATCAGCAAGTCGTCAAATTTCTTGAACTTGTCTGCGCTGAGAGTATCGTCTTTGGAGCGTATCCAATAGATGGGAACATCGTGGTAGAACGCGGCGACAAGCGAGAACGTGCTCTGCACCCCGATGATGAAATCACACTCAGAGAGCACGTAAAGATCTTCGCCGGGATTGCCGCCAATAGGCATTATGCTGTCAATGCCACTCTCGGAGCGCAGACGTTCAAAATCGGTTTTCGGGTCATTCGTGGCCACAAGTACCTGTACTTTCTGTCCCGGGTACATCGCACAGAACTGTTTCACTGCCATAGCATAGACGCTGTCGGCGAAGAAATATGCCCCGCCACACCATTGCGCATAGTCCCCCCGCCTGATATGCAATCCAAGCCGCACATCGGGCTTTGGCAATCCCGCCAGCCACCTTGCCTTGCCCGCTATGGCTTTCTTGCGGAACCCGAACAGCAAAAGCAACTCGTCGCGGTATTTCCTCATAAGTTCCGGATGACGGAAGTTCCAGCCGTCTATGGCTATCAGCGGCGACCTACGCAACGCGTCCAACACCTCAGCGGTCACCATATACGGTTCCTGCAGCCACAAGCACTTGATTATATGAGCCTTGATAAGCGATTTCAAAAACAAATATGTCAGGAAGTTATGTCTTGGCAAGCAAGAAACATTAAAATACCGGTATTTGTATGAAAAGCGCATTGAAACAGTTTTGACACCGTTTTCAAGCCCCCACACGTATGCGTGGGCATATTGCAACCAATTGTTGCACATCTGGCCGTAACCCTTGACTACTATCATAACTATTTGCAAAGATAGCAATAAAATGCCATAGTAAGCACTGTGGGCAACAATATTGGCTCAAAAATTTGCCTTAGCAAAAGAAAATCAATACTTTTGCAGGTAAAAACCACCCTTTATGCAGCAACCGTCCAAAAACATCATTTGCGTAGTCGTTACCTACAATCGGCTCGAACTGTTAAAAGAAGCCCTCTCGGCCATTGGAAAACAGACGTATCCTGTGAGGCAAATCATTGTGATTGATAACCACTCCACCGACGGAACCAGTGACTTTTTAGCTTCATTTGATGGCGACGGGCGCATAAAATCGGTGAGGATGTCTACAAATACCGGAGGGGCGGGAGGATTTACAGAAGGCATAAAGCTCGCCGCAGCGGAATCGCCCGACTGGATATGGCTGATGGACGATGACACCATACCTTCACCGACCGCGCTTGAAAACCTCATGGGATACACTGACATATTGGAAGTTGGCTTCGTCTGCAGCCGTGTTGAATGGACCGATGGAAGCCTGCACATGATGAACAAACCGGGAATCGCGCCCGACCAATCAGCCAAAGACAGACTATTCGGTACATCTGGCGATATGCGCGACGCCGCGACAATAGTCACCAACGCCTCGTTTGTATCGCTGTTGGTGCGCGGAGATATGCCACGCAAGCTCGGACTCCCCTATAAGGAATTCTTTATCTGGTGCGACGACTCTGAATACACACGCCGCATCACCGACGGGGGATACATCGGCGTACAGACAGAAAAAAGCGTCGTATTGCACAAGACGGCACGCAATTACATATCGTCTCTCAAAGTGGTGACGGCAGCCGATGCATGGAAAGTATTCTACGGTGAGCGCAACGAGTCATTCATCAGGCGCAAGCGCAAGAGCCGTCTGTCTTTCTTCTTCTCACAGATAAACGCATTCAGAACCCATGCCCACCGCATCAAGAAGCGCCACCTGCCCAAGGAAGAAGAACAGGCTCTGCTTACCGCGAGCCGCAGAGGACTCTGGGCCGGGTTCACATTCAATCCAAAGATAGAATATATTTAGACGTTTCAGGACGCGAAACGGTACATATCGCAAAACCGTCTGCCCCGCACTGCTTTTCCTTGCGACGCAGGCCGCCATGCGAGACCGTCCGAGACAACATTCGCCAACACTCATGGCTGCGGGAAACAGGCATGGGGCAACGGTGGTTTGGGACTTCGACACGAAGCAATCTGGAGCCGACGGATAGACAATGCCAAGGCTAACAGGAGACGGAAAGCGGACGATGGTCCTGGAAACAGAAGGGAATTTGTGCATAAAAAAGACAAAACGTCAGGCTACCGGCTGGTAGCCTGACGTTTGCCAACAAGCCATGAACTCACTTTTAGTGCACCTTCTACGTCAATCGGCGGCCTTTACGGTCACCTTCCGGCTGAAAGGCAGGGCGGGCAATCCCTCGCGATTGATGAGATTGGGCTGCGCCGCCTCGTCCCACCCGAAGCGTATCACGGTGCGGCGCGCCAGGTTCTTGCTGCTTATATACACCTTGTCACCGCGCAGGTCGGCCTTCACCTTGGCGTACCGGCCCTTGTTCGTCAGCGCGTAAAACCAGTCGGGAGCCTTGCCGTCGCGCGTGGTCAGGCCGCTGCCCGTGCCGTCATACTCTATCACTATGCTGTCGCCCACGGCCGTTATGCGCCTGGGCTCAGGCCCGCTGCTCACGATGCCGGTGCGCCCGTAGGTCTTGTTGAGAGCCAGCCTGGCCAGCCTCTCGCCCACTATCCACTTATACGGCGGGTGTATGTCGGCCAGATTCTCGGGTATGTCGGTAGTGACCACCATCGCCGTGAGCGGTATCACCTCGCGACAACGCGCCTGCGCGTCCCAGAAGCGGGGCAGGTCCTGCCACGTCTTGGCCACCCGGTAATCCCGGCGGGCGGAATACAGCATGGGCGAAATCTGCACATAGTAGAACGGCAGCGAGCTGTCGGCCCACGCCTCGCGCCACGACTCCACAAGAAGGCGCATCTTCTCGGTGTATATGTCGGTGTCGCCGAGTATTAGGTTTGTCTCGCCCTGATACCATAGCACGCCGCGCATGGTCATCGGGGCTATGGGCTCTATCATCTTGCGGTAGCGCATCCCCACCCGCTCGCCGTTGGTCTTGAGGCGGTTTCCGTCCATCTCGGGGCCGAACTCGACGCTCTTGCTGTAGGCCTCGGCGGGTGTCCACGTCTCTATGGCCGTGCCTCCCCACGACGATGACACCACGCCCACGGGCACGCCGAGGCTGTCTTGCAGGGCCTTGGCAAAGAAGTAGGCGGCCGCCGAGAACGGCTTGAGCGACTCGCGCCCCACGTGCCGCCACCCGTCTGTGGGCAGCGTGTCGCTCTTCAGGTCTTTCCTTACGTACAGCAGGCGTATCATCGGGTTGCCGGCCCGCTCGTACTCGTGGCGCAGACGATCGGGATCGCCCTTCCGGGGCTTGGCATACTTGGGGTGGTTGGCCATGGAGTACTCCATGTTCGACTGCCCCGAGGCCAGCCACACCTCGCCCACGAGCACGTCGGCAAGCTCTATCCGGCCGCCGTCGCCGCTCACCCTGAAGGCCACGGGCTTCGCCGAGGCCCGCAGCGAAGCCAACGTTGCGCTCCATCGGCCGTCATCGCCGGCCACGGCCTTGGCCGTGCTGCGGCCTATCTTCACCTTTATCTCCGCGCCGGGAGAGGCCGTTCCCCATACGTTGAGCGGCTTCTCGCGCTGCAACACCATGCTGTCGGTGAACATTTCGGCCAGTCTCAGCTTGGCATCGGCCGCCAAAGCAATGAGCAGGGCGGCCGCAACAAAACACAGTCTCTTCATATCTCAGTTATCGTTATCATCCCTCCGTTGGGGTCAAAGTCCATCACCGCCCGTCCCTCTTTCATCGTAACGCCGAGCTGACGGCCGCCCTGCACGGCCCTGACCGGGCGCGGCGAGCGCACAACGAGCGTGAGCGGCTGGCTGTACACCGCGCCGTCGAGCGTCAGGCGGGGCGTAACGGTGATGCCGCCTGCACCGGCAGAGACATCGAGGCGCACGTTGTCGCGCTCGCGGACGTAGGCCGTGACCTCGGCCAGCGTGCCCACCCAGAGGCTGTCGCGCAGCGAGCTGACGTAGTCAAGGTGCGCCCAGAAGCGCGAGGGGTCGCCCAGCGCGTCGTAGCCCGTGGTGATGCCGTGGGTCATGGCTATGCCCCAGTCGCCCCGTTCCAGCAGTCCGTCCACCCAGCGGCGCATCCACGCCGAGTCGCGCTTGCTGCCCATGCTCACCTGCCTGAGCCTGCTGCCCACGCGGCCGGCCTCGCACCGCGCGACGACAAGACTGTCCTTGCGGTTGCCGGGATAGAAATACGTCATGGGAAACGTGCCCACGCTGTCCGCTATCGCGCTGTCGTTGCGCTCTATCTCGTGGCGCAGGGCCTCCGGCGCGAGCGTTGTCACGTTGCGGTGCTCCCACCCGTGGCTGGCTATCTCCTGCCCGTCGGCGGCCATCTCGCGCAACATCGGCCACGTGAGGCACGGCGTTCCCTTCATGTCGCGCCCCACCTTGCTGCCTATCACGCCGAACGTGGCCTTCAGCCCACGCTTCTTCAGCTCGGGAAAAACGCGCGTATAGTGCTCCAGCAGGCCGTCGTCGAAGGTGTAGGTCACGGCCGCCCGGCGGTCGCCAAGGTACTTGGCCACATACACTTCCTGCGCCGATGCCACGCCGACCCACGCCGCGAGCAATATCAAAAAAGCCTTTTTCATTGTCAAAGTTGTGCTAAGTTATTGGTACAATCGTTGTGCAAAGATAGCAAAAACACCCTTTCTGTCACCTCAACATATACAGCAAAGGCGTGCAAACGTTTGCAGGCCGCAGTGTCGTCGCGGCGGCAAACGCTTGCGCGCCTTGCCGTTCAGTGAGGCAGAGTGGCGCGGGTCATCGCTCCTCGCCTATGACAACGCCCCACGGCTCGACCCTGACCGACGCGCCGCGCGACAGCCCCTGCCCGTCGAGCAGCGACCTACTGTCGGCAAAAGGCCACGCCACGGTCTGCTCCTTGGCCGAGAAGTTGAACACGTAGTGAACGCCGCGGCCGTCGTCGTTGGTGCCCGAGCGGAGCACAATCGGGAAGCTCAGCTTGCGCTCCTCGGTGGCAATGCCCTTGCGGTCGGCGGCGCGGGCGATGAGTTTCTGCAGCAGTTCCTGCGAGGGAACGGCGCCGATGTACGTCAGGTGCCCTTTGCCGAAGCTGTTTTCCGTCACGCACGGCCACTTGCCGAAGAACTCATGGTCGGCGTATGCCAGCGGCTTGGCCGTGGTGGGGCGCAGGAACTCCATCCACGTGCTCACCGTGTTGTCCTCCGCTCCGATGCCGTTGGGGCGCAGGTTGAGCCTGCGTATCGACGAGAACTCCTGGTAAGTGAAGCCGCAGGCGGCCGCCAGCGGACCCGGGGCGAGCACCGGCCGCACCGCGTCGTCCTCGTTGCAGTAGCCGCTCTTGTAGAGCATGACCACCTCTCCGCCCTGCTCCACGAAGTCGCTGATGCGCCGCAGCGTCTCGTCGGTGGCCACATAGAGCGGCGGAACCACGAGGAGGTCGTAGCCGCTGAAGTCGTTCACCTTGTCGACCGACAGAATGTCGCACTCTATGTTCTGCCTGTACAGGGCCTCATAAACCATGTAATCCTTGTACTGGTCGCCGTTTGTGTAGGGCATGAAGTCGAGAGCGTGCTTTGAGTCGTGGCTGAAGAGCATGGCAACGCGGTTGCGCTTCTTCAGGTTGACGAGCTTTTTGCCCACCTTCTCCAGCTCCGCCGCGCCCCGTTTGAACTCCGCATAGACGCGGTTTGGCTGCCCGTCGTGTCCGAGCAGGCCGCGCCAGTAGGTCTCCTGGCCGTAGTGCAGGGTGGCCCAGTGCCAGTATTCCACCATGTTTGCGCCCGAAGCGAGCATGGCGTACATGTTCTGGCGCAGCTGTCCGTCGTAAGGCGGGTACTGATCCCGGCTCGACCAGCCCGTGCCCTGCGCGTTTGTCTCGGTGACGAGGAAGTTGCCGCGGCGGCACACGGGCCGCATGAAGTCGCCGGCATAGGCTATCCACATGCCGTCTTGCGCGTCCTGCATGGTGTAGTAGATGTTTATTGCCGGATAATCCATCTGGCGGAAGGCCTCAACCTGGTCTATATTATAGAAGTAAGGCATGAAGCAGTGGGTCACAAACTGGTCGGGCCGGCGGTACTCGTTGACGATATCGGTCTGCCAATTGAGGAAGTCGGCGGTCACTTTCCTGTTCCACCGCTCCCACCAGAGCTTGTACGAGGGGTTGGTCACGCCCGGACGGTCGTAGAACTCCTCCCAGGTGTTGATGTTCATGCCCCAGTAATTGAGGCCCCAACGGCGGTTAAGCTCGGGCAGACTGTCGCGGAACTCGCCGCGGATATATTCGCGGAAACCCTCGAAGTAGTCGCGGTTGCCTATCTTGCGCGCCTCCACCTCGTTGTCAACCTGATAGCCTATGATGGCGGGATGGTCGGCAAAGTGCTCCATCATCTTGCGTATTATGCGCTCGCAGTAGCGGCGGTAGGTGGGGTTATATATGTCCATGTTCTGCCGTATGCCGTAGTGCTCCTGCTTGCCGTCCCACCGTTGCGAGAGCACCTCGGGGTGCTTGGCTGCCATCCACGCCGGAATGGAGTAGGTGGGCGTGCCGAGTATCACCTTGATGCCGGCCTTGTGGAGGCGGTCCAGTATGCGGTCCATCCACTCGAATCGGAACACCCCGTCTTGCGGTTCGAACAGAGACCACGTGCTCTCGCCCACCCTCACCACGGTGACTCCGGCCTCGCGCATCAGCCGTATGTCCTCGTCGAGGCGGTCGGTGGGTGTGTACTCGCTGTAATAGGCCGCCCCGTAGAGCGGCTTGTCAAAGTCGTAGGCACTCGCGCTGCCGCCCATCGCGGCCAGCAGCAGTGCCGTAAGCAATGTCTTTTTCTTCATTTTAGATTTGGTTATTCGGTTGTTGGGAGTTGTATTTATTGGAGTGAAAGGAGTTAACCGAAGTCGGCCGACCTATCGGTCGGCGGAAGTTAACGGACGACACCCGTGGGAATTAAAAATTAAAGGTTAAAAATTAAAAGAAAGTGAGCGGTTGGAAAGTCTGAGACATTTGTCCAAACTCCCGTCTCCTGCTTCCTTAACAAGTATCCGCCCACTGCCTCCCGATAACCCCGGGGCGAAGCCCCAAACTCCCGTTGACTCCATGCCGCCACACCGTAGGCAGGGTCACTTTATCGCCTCGCACACCTGATCGGCAATCTGCTTCATGCCGGCAATGCTGGGGTGGCCGCTCTTCTTGTCGATGCCCCTGAGCTGTATTACCGGCACGCCGTAGTGGCGGCAAATCTCGTGGACAGACTCCGTTATGCTGTCCTTCAGCCCGTCGTTGGATATGAAGTAGAGCGCGGCCGTGGGGTAAAGCTCCTGCAGCCGGGCCAGCATGTAGGCCACGGCGGGGCGGAACGAGTAGAGGTCGGCGCGGCGGATGTCGTCGTACTTAAACTCGCCGACGGGCGAGCCTGCCCACGAATCGTTGGTGCCACCGAAGACAAGGATGATGTCGGGCGAGCCCAACCGCGTCATTCGCGTCACGAACGACTCGTGCGTATAGTCCTCGTCGCGGTAGCCGGTGTTGCATATCGTGGAGCCGGAATAGGAGTTGTTGACCTCCAGCTTCCACCCCTTGCGCTTCATCACCTGGTGCCACCACGTCTGGCTGACGCTCCTCACGTCGGTGAGGCGGGTGTTGGGGCGCGCCAGATACCACACGGCGTTGGTGTCGGGCGTGAGCCATCCCTCAAAGGTTGAGTACGAGTCGCCGAGTATTGACACCGACGGCTTGGCCTGGCCGAAGGCCGAAACCACGGCCACGGCGGCGAAAATGATTATTGTAAAGTATCGTTTCATAACATGAGTTTTTATTTATCAATATACGCGGGTGGCTGATGTACGGAGTTATCCGGAGTTAACGGGAGTTATCACTCGCTGCGCTCGTCCACGGAGTTAACGGACGAATGCTTTGCAAAGGAGACAGGAGGCAGGAGACGGGAGTACAGACAAATGCATTTGATATTCCAGCAACTCACCTTCCTTTAATTTTTAACCTTTAACTTTTAATTTTCCGTCTGCTCCGGGTGGCCGCAAGGGAGTCCGACTTCCGTTACCCCCCATAACTACTTGGCCATTTGCAGATATTCATATCCCACTTGATGAACGCCTCATATTGCTAACTCGACGCGCAAGTCTCCCCTCCTTTTGCAAAGGAGGGGCGTGGGTGTTTGTGGAAAAATGTCACGACCTATGGCCAAACGCATTGTATATCAGCTCATTTGACAAACCACCCCTGCCCCTCCTTTGCAAAAGGAGGGGACAAGTGGAACGCCATTCCAAACCATTTTGGCAAAACACATATATCCATATTTTACTTATTTAGTTGTCGATACGGGCAGAGAGCAGCGGCAGGCACCGCCCTCTATGCCGCCACGGGCAGCAGGGCCGGCCTTTGTTTTTTGCCACTCGGCGAGCCGTCTGCACCGTCTTCGTAACTCACTGATAATCAGCGGGGTTACAAAACGTGCCGTTTTGGCCTCCGAAACGGCGCGTTTCAGGCTGCGAAACGGCACGTTTTGCACGGCGAAACGGCACGTTTTGCAAAGCCAAACGACAGGCTTTGATTTTTGATACGGTTCGCGACCATGCGCAGGCGTATGCAAACGGGGTGCTGCCGACAGGCAGAACATTAGTCCGTTAACTCCGGGCTGCCGGCAGGCAAGCCCCACTTCCGTTAACTCCATACCCCTACTTCAACATTCACGGACATCAGTCCTGAATGTTGTCCCGATAGCTGAAGTAGTCGAAGCGCGCCTCGCCACGTGCCTTCTTGCCCGACGACGTGGCGTAAACGCCCACGCCGAGGCCGTTGAAGCGGTTCAGCTTGCGGTCTTCGGCCAGCGGAAGGAGGCTCACGCGGGCGGCCTCGCGCATATCGGCAACCGTAGTGCCATACTCCAGCACGGCCTCCATGCCCGACGCGCGCAGGCGCAACAGCACCTCGTCGCCGCTATATGGCACTGTCTTGGTCACCCGCCCGCTCTCCACCACGGCCAGTCCGTCGGCCGTGCGGAGCAGTGCCACGTAGGCCGTGTTGTTGCGGTGGAGCACCAGTCCGGCGCGGTCGCCGTCGCGGCGGGGCTTGAAGCTCATCAGCGTCTCGGCCGTGTAGTAGTGCGAGCGCACGCGGCGCATCAGCATGGCGGGGCATACAAGGCTGTCGATGGTCTCGGGTTGCGGGGTGAGCAGCAGGCGGCCGTCGGCAAAGGAGTGGAAACGGGTGTGCGGTATGCGGTTGAAGTGCCAGTAGCCGAGCAGCTCCGGGCCGCTGAAAGCGTCGCTGTCGGGCGGCAGCACGACAGGACTCTCGGGCAGGCTCGGGGCTTCTACCTCCATGGTCATGCCGCCGCGGCCGGGGTTGAAGATGAACTCGCCGTCCTGGATGGCCACGGGGCAGATGAACGTCTCGCGCGTAAAGGAGTGGCGACCGTCCACCATGCGCTTGCCCAGGGCCACGGCATACCACTCGCCGGCCTCGGTCTGCACCATGTCGGCGTGGCCAACGCACTGCAACGGGTAGTCGCGGCCGAACTGGCGGTGGCTCAACACGGGGTTGACCTGCTGCGGGATGTACGGCCCCATGAGGTTACGGCTCGTGAACAACGTCACGGCGTGGTTGAAGTCGGTGCCGCCCTCGGCCACCGTGAGCACGTATTTGCCGTCTATCTTGTACAGGTGCGCGCCCTCGGCATACTTCGCGTTGAAGGCGTGACCCGTGGCTATGTACTTGCGTTCGCCCGTGAGCCGGCCCGTGGCGAGGTCTATCTCCTGAATCCAGATGGACGTGGAGGCGGGATACTTGCGCCCGGGAAACTGTCCGCTGTTGGCCAGCAGGTAGCTCCGCCCGTCGTCATCCCAGAATATGTCGGGGTCTATTCCCGGCGCGCCTTTTATGAAAACAGGGTCCGACCACGGCCCGCGCACGTCCTTGGCCGTGATGTAGAAGTTGCCGCCGTTGCTCACATTGCAGAACAGATACCACGTTCCGTCGTGGTGACGGAGCGTGGGAGCCCACACGCCGTCCTTGTCCTTGACCCCGTCGAGGGTCACCATGCCGGGACGGTCGATGGCGTTCGCCACCTTCTCCCAGTGCCTGAGGTCGCGGCTGTGGTATATGGGCAGGCCGGGATACCACGTGAACGACGAGGTGCAGACGTAGTAGTCGCTGCCTACGCGGCATATCGTAGGGTCGGGATTGAAGCCCGGCAGTATCGGGTTCTCTATCTGCGCCGGGGCTGAGAGGGCAGCCACCGACAGCGCGACGGCGGCCAGTAATTGTCTAAGTCCGTTCATCAGCTATCGCAGTTGTCAGTATTTCACGCCGTTTACGGTCACATTCTTCACCTTGCAGTCTTTTATAAAAGAGGTGTCGAAGCCGCCCTTGGGGTCGCTGGCCTTGATGTTCTCGAAGGTGAAGCCGCTGAGGTCGTACTTGTCAGACTGCCGAACCTCGTAGAATATTTGTGAGCATTGCACATCGACATTGCGCAGAGTGACGTTGGATACGCCCGAGCGCGGCATATCGGGGCGGTCGAGCAGGTTGTGGAACTGCGTCCAGCTGCCCACGCGTATGCCCCTCTTGGGCGTTCCCTTGACATTCTCCACGAGCACGTTGGCATACTTCTGCGGTGTGTCGGGGCGCATTTTGAAACGCACTATGCCGCCAGTGCCGGCAAAAGAGCAGTCGCGCAGAATGATGTTGGAGCAGTCCCAGGCCTCGCTGCCGAACGTAACGCCCGCGCCGGCCACGCCATACTCAACGTCCTCTATGAGGATATTGCGGCACGGTCCGTTGGTAGAGTCCTTGTCAACAAACGTTCCCTTGCCTCCCTTCAGGCACACAGCGTCGTCGTTCACGTTGATATAGCCGCCGCGTATGAGCACGTCGGAGCACGCGTCGAGGTCTATCGCGTCGGTGCTCGGCCCCTTGGGATAGCCAGAGGTGGGCGCGTAGATGTAGCAGTCGAGGTAACGCACGCGCGAGCAGCGGTAGAGGTGGTTGGTCCAGAAGCCGCTGTAGACAAGGCGCACGTCCTGCACCGTGACGTTCTTGGAGTCGGAGATGTAAATCATCCGTGGGCGGAGCGCCTCAAGGTTTGTGCACTTGGGGAACACCTTGCGGCGCAGCCAGAACTCGTCGTAGAACCGGCGGCCGTTGCCGTCGATGGTGCCCCGGCCGGTGATGGTGAACCCGTCGACCCCGTTGGCGTTGATGAGCGCGGCGAAATAGTTGAGCGTCTGGCCCTCAAGGCGGGTTTTCACTATCTTGTAGTGCGTTATGGCGTCGCTGCCTTTCAGGCGCGAGCCATCGGCGAGATGCAGGTGGGTGCCGGGCCGGAAGAACAGCGAGCCGGTGAAGAACGTGCCGCGCGGCACCACCACCACGCCACCGCCGGCCTCGGCGGCCGTGTCGATGACCTTCTGTATGGCCTCGGTCTGCAGCAGGGTTGAGTCGTTCTTGACACCGTAGTCGGTTATCACGTACTGACGGCCGAGCGCGCTCACGTCAACCTTGGCGGTGTCTGTGAACCACGACTCCATGGGAGTGCCGTCGGGCCACACCTGCTTTTGATTCTTGGCATCGGCAACAGTGGCTGCCGCCAGCAACAGGGCGGCCACAATAAATGTGCTTGTCTTCATTTCTGTTTTAGAGATTTTTGTTTGTATCTTTTAATTATTGGCAATCGGGATATTGCTGCACAGGCGCTCCGACAGCCGCGCTGCGTGAGGGCAAGCCAGCGCAGACGACTGTTGCGCCAACACATATTGGCTGTTGCAAAGGTACGTATTTTTTGCCGCATTGCGGTAAAAGATTTCATAAATATAGACAAAAGCCATTCAGGAAAAAGCCATGCCGAAGCCCGACTGAAACGGCATCGGAAGGCAACAGCAAAGCCGACGGGAAACAAGGCCGCAGACATCGCTCTGCGATATGGGCCGTTTCGCCCTCCGAAACGGCACGTTTCACCGTCTAAAACGGGCCGTTTTGCAAGCCGAAACGGCCTGTTTCGCAACCCCACTGATTATCAATGAGTTACAGAGGCGGTGCGAAATGGCATCGGAAAGCCGCCCGCCGGCCTCATCTCGCCGCTTGTCTTTTACTCCTCAAAGGTCGAAAACAAACAACAGATTACACGGATTAAGCAGGTATCACGGCACAAACGGAGTTCCCCTCTCCCCGATCCTCTCCCGTTGTGCGAGGTAGTTGATGGCACCGGCCTGCCGCTTTTTGCGCATCCGCGCATACGCTCTTCACCCTATTGCCTGTCTATTTTTCTTCGATTTTTAACTTAATAAGATATACAAAGTTTGCCTTTTTTACTAATTTTGCACCGTATCACACTGCGGCGGGAGCCGGAAAGCTCCGCGCCACACGCCGTCCGCGAGGACTGCGGCACCGAAAAGGAAGGACAAAAACAGATACAATTGGTAACATAACAAACAAAAAAACATGAAAAAAGAGACAATCACATCCATGCTCCACAAGGGCATGTACATGGCGTGCGCCATGTTTGCAGCCTTCGCAATGGCTGCCTGCAGCGACGATGACGAGAACACCGGCGGAGGAAACGGCGGCGGAGGAAACGGCGGCACGGACGGCTCGAAGTTCGAAACGCCCAAGTATGAGGCTGAAGCCGCCAAGTTCACCATCGACGACAGCAACAGCCCGTTCTCATACGTGGAGCTGACGGCAGCCGGAAACTACATCATCTACACCAACGAATCGCTCGCACCATCTGCGACAACCGCCGAACAGGGCGAGCGCAAGTCTATCATGGCAAAGGCAAAGCTGGTGCCCGACACGCGCTACATACACTTCTCGAACATACTCACCGGCTCTTACACCAAGACGAGTGACAACACTTACGCGCTCGACGGCTTCGGAACGCTCACCGTATCGCAGGAAGAGGGCAGCTCCTACAGCCTCGACATGGCACGCAACGGCGGCGAGACATACTCGCTGAGCGGCAACAGGGCCGGCACACCGACCGAGGGAGAGATGACCAGCAACCTCTGCCGCACGTGGAAGATAACGCAGTGGAGAGCCTACTTGCGCTATGACCACGAGACGATGTACGACTTCTCGGCCCCGACCGTTGACGAACTGAACGCCAAGATAAGGGAATGGGGACAGGAGGTTGACCCGGATTACACCGACGACGACTACCTGATAGAGTTCAATAACGGGAACGCGCCACAGGAATTGATATTCACCAAGTCGGGCACATACATGGTAACATACGCCGACAGCAAGCTCGCCGTGTCAACATGGCGCTGGGCTAACCAGACAAAAGGGCTGCTGGAGTACTCGTGGAATCCCTTCTCGTTCGACCCGGAAGAGCTGTATGGCAGGGCCACCATCACTTTCCGCAACAACAAACTGGAGATAAACGAAGGCTATAGCGACGAAGAAGACGGCTACTTATTCGAGCAAGGAACGACCTATACGCTGGAAGAGGTGAAGTGATTCGCTTCGATAGGGAATTAAAGAAGTTATAGGAAGTTAGCTCCCTTATGGTCGCAAGAAGTTAAAGGACAAATGCTTTGGCGAATGAAATCTTTAAGAAGTTAAAGACTTTAAAGGTGATAAGCACCCTTGCGGTCACAAAAAATAAAGGACAAATGCTTTGATGGATGATGCTGTCAGCCCCTTTTATTTATGGGCATTCAGCCGTTAGCTTCCATCAAAGCATTTGTCCTTTAACTTCTGAGCGGAGTGAAACGAAGCGATAACTTCCCTTATCTTCCTTAACTTCCATACAAACTCCGCTCCACTCCCGCCGTCACTCCACCGGAATCTCCACCTTCACGGCCTTCATTCCCTTGGCCTTGGCGGTGACTTTCACACTGCCCTTGGCGGCCTTTGAGCGCACAATGAGCTGCGCGCGGCCCTGATACACAGTGCGGCTGTCGGCCTGCCACGGCTCGTCGCTGAGCATATTGGCGTTGGCCACGCCCGCGTTGGTGCCCTCGCCCTCCACGCTGAAGTTTATCTTAACGTCGTTCACGGGGCAGAGGTTGCCGTCCTTGTCGAGCACGGAATAGTCGAGATAGGCCAGGTCGAGGCCGTCGGCACGCAGCGTGTCGGCATCTACGTTGACCACGAGGCGCGCCGGGCGGCCTGCCGTGCGCAGCACATCGTCGGCCACCTTGCGGCCGTTCTTGTAACCGACGGCGCGCAACTCGCCCTCCTCATACACCACCGGCCACACCAGCTCGGGCGGAGTGCCGGGCGCGGGCAGCCGTTTGCGCCCCAGGCTGCGGCCGTTGAGCAGCAGCTCGGCCTCGTCGCAGTTGGTCATAAGCTGCACTTTGAGCGAGTCGCCCGCGCTGTAGTTCCAGTGCTCTTCGAGCTGAAGCCACGTCATCTTGAGGTCGTTCCACACCAGAGAGCCTTGCCCCGAGGCCGGGCGGGTTATGATCTTGACCATCGGTTCGGGCCAGTAGAAGCTGCGCACGCTGTGCCCCAGCGGCTTCACGCGGTTGGTGAAATCGACCAGTCCGCGCGTCCAGCCCTTGGAAGGCCAGCCGAACGACTCGCCGATATAGTCGGTGCCGCCCCAGTAGAAGTGGCCGATGGGATACGAGTGGTCGTAGTTGAAGTAGTCATAGCCGAGGTCTCCCACGGCAAGCTCGCCCGCCATGAACATCAGCTGGGGGTATTTCTTGTGGTCCTCGTCCCAGAATCGCTCCAGATAATTAGTGCTCACGATGTCCGAATAGAACTCAAACTGATGGGGATCGGCAGCGAGCCACCTTGCCTCATTCTTCTTCTGGCGCGTGTCTCCATATCGGTTGGGGTACTGGCTGTACGTTATCTTGCGCGAAGGGTCAATCTTTCGCGTGTGGTCCACGAGCATCTTGAGCATGTTTACACCCCCGTTGCGGGTCTTGTCTGCCTGAATCTGCTGGTAAACCTCGTTGCCTACGCTCCACAGGAACACCGACGGGTGGTTGCGGTCGCGCTCCATCTGCGTGCGGATGTCGCGCAGATGGAGATCTCCCATCTTTGCTTTCGGGCCGTAATAGCTGTCCTCCCACTTGTCAAAGAACTCATCCACCACGAGCACGCCGTGGCGGTCGGCCCACTCGAGCACGTATTTCGGATAGGCGTTGTGCGACAGGCGGATGCCGTTGCAGCCCATACCGGTGACGATGGCGGCCAGACGGCGGTCCCAGGCGGCGCGGAACGCTGCCGTGCCAAGCGGCCCGAGATCGGTGTGCAGGCACGCGCCGTTGATGTAAACGCGCTTGCCGTTGACCAGCAGGCCGCGTTCGGGGGTGAACTCTATGTCGCGTATGCCGAAGGAAGTCTCGTAAACATCGGCCGGTTGGGAGGACTGGGAGCGATGGGAGGGCTGGGAGAACTGTGGATAACGCCCCTCCATATAAACCCGGCTGACGGCTTTGTAGAGCACGCCGCGGCCTACATCCCACAACTGCGGGGCCTCAACGCTCAGCTCCTGGCGGAAGGTGAACGTCTCGCCGGCGGCAAACGGCGCCACGGCTTGGCGCGAAGCCACCACCCGTCCCTGCGGGTCAACGATGTCGGTGACCAGGCGGCACAGCACGGAGTCGCGCCCCTGGTTCTGCACCGAGGTCTCTATGGCCACAAGGGCGCGGCCGGCCGACACCTTGGGTGTGGTGATATAAGTGCCGTAGCGGGCCACGTGCAGGGGGTCGAGCACGTGGAGCCACACGTCGCGGTTGATGCCTTCGCCGTTGTACCAGCGCGAACTCTTGGTGTAAGTGTTGTCATACGACACGGCCACCACGTTGTCGCCGTCGCGCAACATATCGGTGATGTCATACTCAAAGTCAATGTATCCGTTGGGATTACGGCCCCCGCAGTCCACTCCGTTGACGTAAACGCGGGCATCGCGGTAAACGCCTTCGAACTCGATCACCACGCGCTTGCCCGCCCACTCCTTGTTGTACGCAATGTGGCGGCGATACCATCCGCGCCCCAAAGGCAGGAAACCGACGCGCGACGAAGCCCCGTCGCCCTTCTTCTGGAACTCGTGGTGCACGGCGGCATCGTGCGGAAGGTCCACCGTCTGCCACCGTCCGTCATCATACTCCGGGGCCTGCGCCCCCTCAACAGCCTCACGGATGAACTTCCACCCGAGGTTGATGTTAATCTTCTCGCGCGCCTCGGCCACCACGACGGCGGCCAGCGCAATCAGCATTGCTAACGCTTTTTTTCTCATATTCATTAATTATTCCAATGTCTTATAGGCTCCCTTCACGTATGGAAGGCTTCTGAACGCAAAGCATTTGTCCTCTAACTCCTTAGCGAAACGAAGTGAAGCGATAACTCCCTCTAACTCCTTTAACTCCTTAAAAAATCCTTTTCTCCCACTCATCTCCCATAATTCTCCATGTAAGGACGCTCGGCGTTGGCGGCATCGAGCTGCCCGAAGACCTCGCGGAGCAGCCGTTCCGTACCGAATCCGAGCACTATGCGACCCTCCATGCGGCCTGCCTTGCCGGCCCGTAGCGCGCCCTGCGGCGACACGAACTTGGCCCCGTAGCCCGCCACGGCGAGGTTTTGGGTGAGCGTGATGCGCCCGCCGATGTTCTCCAGGCCCGCGTTTCCGCCGCTTACAGCCACGGCGATGGGCATCGTGCCGCCCGTCACGGCGGCGAGGTCAACGCCCCCTCGGTTGCCGTCAAAGCGTATGTCGTCCTTGTTGAGGTGCCACAGTGCGCGGTCGTTGAACGCCTTCTTGCCCGGCGTATGGCTGTAAGGGCCTTGCCCGAGCCAGTGGAACGTGTCGTATTCGGCGGGCAGCGAGAGCGTGAGACCGTACTCCAGCAGGCTGCCGTCGGCACTGTCTGACGGGCAGACGGCGTAGTCTATGCTCACCGCGCCGCCTTCCGTCAGGCCGATGCGCACCGTTCCGTTTATGTACTGGTCGCTGCCGGGCTTGCGCTCCCAGCGGCACTCCACGTCATATCCGCCCCCGCTGCGCTTCACTCCGAGCACCCTCGGCGTGAGGATGTACGGCTGCCAGCCGTAGGGCTTGCCCTTGGTGAGGCACTCGAGGGTGATGGACGGCTTGCGACCCACGCGCAGCTGCAGCGGCGAGTCGAGCAGAGTGGCGTGCCCCTTGGTCACGGTGAGCCGCCCATCGGCGGTAGCCTTCACCTTTATCTTCTGCCCCTCGGCCTGCTCCAGCAGCCCGGCGTAGCCGGGCGCGAGCCACTCCGCGGGCACTTCAAGCCCCTCTACGAGCTTGAACCGCCACGTGCCGTCGAGGCTCGTCACCTCCATACGTTCCCTAACGGGGTATATAGGCTCGGCGTTGACGCGCGTCTCCTCGCCCGCGCCGCGCACGGGCAGCAAGACCGTCAGCGACAGCACGGCGGCCAGTGCCGCCCGCGCCGCAACGGCTGTCAGTCTCTTTACGTCTCTGGATATCGTCATATTTATAGTTTGTTTGTTATGGTTCCTATCATCGTCCGGACAGCTCCGGCTGTCGCCTTCGGCCATCCCGCACTGCGTCTTGTCCGCCGCGAGTGCCTCCAAAACAGCCCTTCGGACGGCCATATCCGCGCCTTCGCGCCACCATTTCGCACTGTCTGCGCAACCACCTGATACTCAACGCGTTGCAAAACGTGCCATTTTGGCTTCCAAAACGGGTCGTTTCAGCGTGCGAAACAGGCCGTTTCGCGATGCAAAACGGCACGTTTTGCGAAACGGTTTGCCTGCCCCAGCTAAACGGTGCCTGCCAGACGGCTATTCCTGTCCGCCAGCAACCATCCGCCTACCGCCCCGTTGCGCCGCCGTACAGGCATCCCGCCGGGGCGGCAAAAGTGGCCGTTGCGAGTGCAAAATTAATCATGGCAGGCAGTCAAAAACGTGCCACAATCGTACAAAAGTGTCTGTTTTTGTGCGTTTTCAACGCTTTTTTCGCTATCTTTGCATAAGATAAGCTGAGCTCGGGAAGAGGGTACCAATAACGCAAAACCGAAAACGACATGACGAAAAAGATGCTTGCCATAGTGCTGACAGCCGTGATATGGGCTGCCTGCCTTGTGCCCGCCAAGGCGCAAGACGGCAGCGCGTGGCGCATATCGTCGGCCGACGGGCTGCCGAGCAACATCGTTCACGACATAGCGCAAGACGCGCGCGGGTTTGTGTGGATAGCCACAACAAACGGCGTGTGCCGCTACGACGGCTTTCACACCGTCAGCCTACAGAACATCAGTTGCACCGACAACGACTACATAGAGGGCAACATATCAAAGGTGACTCCCGATGGCGAGGCCGGATTGGTGTGGGTTCGCACGTCGGCAAACATAGTGGCGTGCTATGATGTGGCGGCAGAACGCTTCGTCGACTACACCGCGCGCGGCGACCACAATCGGCCTTACGCCAGGTGGATTGTGGGCGGCGGCGAGGCGTGGCTGTACGGAGCGGGCAACGGCGTGCGCCACGTGACGCGGCGCGACGGGCACTTTCTGTGCACCGACTACACAGGCGAGAACGGCCGGCTGCCTGACAACAGCGTGGAGGGCGTGGCGGCCGACGGCGCGGGCAACGTGTGGATAACGACCGGAAAGGGCACGGTGGTGATATCGCGCAACGGCAAATGCCAGGCGCCTCTCGGCAGGCGCCGCGTCATAGCGGCAAGGAGCGACGGCAGGAATATGCTCGTGCTCGACGCGGACGGCACTCTATATGCCTTCGACGGCCGCCTGCGCACCGTGCGGCGGGCCGCCAACGCCCTGCCCGCAGACATCGGAACGGTGAAGGCCGACTGCCTGTGGAACGGGCGGTGGCTGCTGTTCACCGCCGCCGGAACGCTGGCCTTAGACATCGAGAGCCTGGCCCTGGCGGCACCGCCTGAGCTGCAACTGCGCGGCGCAACCATCTGCCGCGACAGCACGCCGGGATACATCATCCTGTCGAACACCGGCGGCGAGGTGCTGATACTGCGCCCCGACGGCACCGCCGACAGGCTGCGGTTGCTCGAACAAAGCCGCACACCGACGCAGCGTGACACGAAGATAAGGGCCGCGGCGGCCAACGGCAAGCTGCACATAGCCACCAACGGCAACGGACTGTTTGTGTATGACCCTGCCCGGCGCGCCATAACGCGCCACATCACGGTCGACCGCGACCACTCCACAATGTCGAATATGCTGCTGTCGATAGTGGCGGCGGGCGACGGAACGCTGCTGGTGGGCAACGAGGCGGCTGGCGTGACGTGCATTCCGCCGCCACAACAGATAGCGGCGCGCTATGTGCTGCCCGCCCCCGGGAGCGACAACGACCTGGCGAACACCGTGAGGATGATAGCCCGGAGACCCGACGGCAGCATGGTTATAAGCACCAAGGACAACGCCCTCCATACCTTTGCCACACCGAATATCGGCATAACGCCCGCCGGCAGCACCAAGGCCTGCGCCTTCTCTTACTTCACCGACAGGCGGGGGAGCACGTACATTGGCACGCGGGGCGACGGACTGTATGTCGACGGAACACGATACAGCAAGGAAAGCGCCACCCACCACATCGGCTCTAACGACATATTCGACATCACGCAAGACGGGCGCGGACGGCTGTGGGTGGCCACATGGGAGGGAGGACTGCTCGTGGCAGACGACGGCGACGCCCGTCCGCTGCGCTTCAAGGCCGTGCTCAACCGCTCAGCCGACGAACGGCGGGTGCGCCGGGTGTGCATAGACGGCAGCGGACGGCTGTGGGCGGCCACCTGCAACGGCCTCTACGTGGCCGACACCAGGCAGCCGGCGATAGACAACAGCTCGTTCCGGCGGTTCTCAAGGAGCGACGGCTCGCTGCCCGCCACCAACATAATATGCCTCATCGCGGCGCGCGACGGACTGCTGTACATAGGCGGACTGGGCTGCGGACTGATAAAGGCGCGCCCCGACAAGACCGCCACGCGGCTGGAAGTGGAGCAAATCACAATGGCCGACGGGCTGACCAACAACAACGTGCGCTCGATAGTGGAAGACCGCTACGGCTGCATCTGGGCCGGAACGGAGGAGGGGCTGTCGCGAATAGACCCGCGCAACAACACCGTTACGAGCTACCGGCTGAGCAGTATGCAGGCCGCCAACGTGTTCGCTGAGGGGAGTGCCGCCACCACCCCTGACGGAACGCTGGTCTTCGGCACGTTCTACGGCGTGCTCGCCGTGCGGCCCGAGAGTGTGCACGAAGGCGGCGCGCCGGCCAGAAGGCCTGCCATCACGGCCGTGACGGCAAGCGGACGCACTGCCGTGGAAGGCATCGCGCTAACCACCATGGCCCAAAGCGGAAGCCTGTCGCTGCCCCACGACCGCAACACCATCGGCATTTCGTTCTCTAACATGGACTTTGCCAACGCCAAGTCGTCGTTCTTCATGCACCGCCTCGACGGCGTTGACGAGGACTGGACGCTGACCACCGACAATCCGCACGCGCTATACACCAACCTCACACCCGGCACATACACCTTCCGCTGCCGCGCCATGACGGCGGGCAGGCCGTGGAGCGGCGACACGGTGCTGACCATAACCATACGCCAGCCATGGTGGAACACGTGGTGGGCGTGGCTGCTCTACACGGCCGCCACCGCCGCCCTGGCCGCCTACTTGTACCTGATGTGGCTGCGGGGCTTCAGGCTCAGGCAGCAGATGGCGGCCGAGAGGCAGATGCACGAGTTCCGTCTGGGCTTCTTCACGCAGGTGGCCCACGAGCTGCGCACGCCCCTCGCGCTCATCAAGGGAGCCGCCGACAAGCTGGCCGACGAGGCCGACCGGCCACCGTCGCGCACAGCCCTGCAGACGGTGAGGCGCGGCGTGGGCCGCCTGATGCGCCAGGTGAACAGCCTGATGGAGTTCCGCCGCATAAGCACGGGCGGCATAAGGCTCGCCGTGGAGCACGGAGACGTGGTCAGGTTCGTGCGCGACGTGTTCCAAGACTTCTGGCAAGCAGCCCGCCGCAAGGACCTGTCGTACACCATGGTGCCCTTTGCCGCAGCCTACGAGATGCCGTTCGACCGCAACATAGTGGACACCATAGTGACCAACCTGCTGAGCAACGCCATAAAATACACACCCAACGGCGGCACGGTGACGCTGCGGCTGGCCTTGGACGGCGGTATGCTGGCCGTCAAGGTGGAAGACAGCGGCCCGGGCATAAGCACCGAAGGGCAGGCCAACCTGTTCAAACCGTTCATGCACGGCTACGCGAGCAGCGGCGGAATGGGCATCGGCCTCTACACGGCGAGGCAGATGGCGCGGGCACACAAGGGCGACCTGACATACAGCCACGATGCCGGAGGCACCACATTCACGGCCACGCTGCCGGCCGACGGCAGCCCCTACGCCCCCTCCGACTATGCCCAAAGCCCCACGACGCAGTCCGCCCGCACCGACGGCGGGGCCGACCTGCGCGAGCTGTTGCCCGCCCCGATGAACGACGCGAGGGTGGCAGTGGTGGAAGACGACACCGACATGGCCGAGCTGCTGCGCACCGAGTTGGGGCAATATTTCCACATATTAATATATAGCGACGGCCTGCAGGCCGTGGAGGCCGTGACCGCCGACCCGCCGCGACTGCTGATATGCGACATCGGCCTGCCCGGCATCGACGGATGCGAGGTGGTGCGCCGCCTGCGCAAAGACAGCCGAACGGCCCGCCTGCCCATAATAATGCTCACGGCAATGGCCGACGAGGAGCACGCACTGCGCGCCTTCAAGGCCGGCGCCGACGACTGCACGGGCAAGCCGTGCAACATGAAAACGCTCGCGGCCAAGGTAGCAAGAATGATGGAGACAGCCGCCACACGCACGCACACCGAGCACGCCAGCCATGAGGAGACGCCCGCGACAAAGGCCGAAGCGCCCACTGCCACGACGGGAAAGGTGGTGCTGACGCGCACGGACAAGACGCTGGCCGACGATATAAGGCGCGCCGTGGAAAGCCGTATGGCCGACCCCGGCCTGACAACGGAAGCCCTCGCCGAGGCTCTGCACATAAGCCGCACAAAGCTGAACTACAAGATGAAAGAGCTGTTCGGCACGTCGCCAAACAAGTACATAACCGACATGAGGATGCAAAAGGCCGCCGAGCTGCTGCGCTCGGAGCGGCTCACGGCCGCCGAAGTGGGCTACAAGGTGGGCATAGGCAACCGCTCGTACTTCTTCAAATGCTTCAAGGAGAAGTACGGGGTCACGCCGCTGCAATACGCAAAGGGCAAGCCCCTCACACGAGACTGTGTAGAAATGGGATTGAAAGGAGTTAACCGAAGTTAGATGCCCTGTCGGTCATCGGGAGTTAACGGACAATAGTTTGGAAATCATAGGCAAAGCATTTGTCCTTTAACTTCTCAGCGAAACGAAGTGGAGCGATAACTTCTTATAACTCCTTTAACTTCCTAAGAAGTGCCAAACAGAGCCCTCTACTCCACGTGCACCCTGTACCTCAACCACACAACGCCGTGGCCGACCTCCTCAACGGAGAGCAGTTCGAGCCGCTGTCGGGGCGCGGCGCAGCTGTCGGGGCCTGTGTACTCGAAGATGGAAGGCGACGAGGCCAGCCCGTCGATGCCCGGATAGACCACGAGGCTAAGCTCGCTTATCAGCCCGGCATGGAGGAAAGCCCCGTCTATTATGCCGCCGCCCTGCAACGAAATCACCCTTACGCCAAACTCATCGCAAAGGGTCTGCATGGCCGAGCGCAGGTCGGCGCCGCGCTCTCCGGCAAAAAGGTACGATATGTTCATGGCGCGCAGGTGGGCCAGATAGTCGGCCGGAGCCGTCGTGGGCAGTATCACGGCAATGTCGTCGCCCCTCACCGCAGACGCCGTGTAGAGAATATCGGCGTCTGGGTCGGCCACGATGAACAGACGCTCAGACGCGCGACGCGCCTTGAAGCAAACCGGATCAGCCTCAGGGGCGGCTTCTCCGGCAACGAACTTCTCTGGAAAGAAACCCTCGCACAACGTATTCTTGCCGAACATCCATGCGTCTGTGGGAGCCTGCGACCCAAGGCCGGATAGACGGCCATCACCCCGGCACTGTCAGCAGAGCCATACGGCGGCGTCCACCGCCCGGGCAACAGCCTGCCGTCGACCGAGCCCATGATATGGCAAATGATTTTAGGTAACATATTGTATATTGTTTTACGCGGTGCAAATGTAAGCAAAATCCGCGACACAGACAGACAACCAAACCACCTAATCCAGGCGGATGTGAGAAAACGACCACACTCATTGACACCGGCGCGGCGACAGCCGCCAAGCCCATGCGCGCCGCACCACAACCTTGTTTTTTGACATTCGCCAAGCGGCCCGCGCCACCCCCATAACTCATTGACAGTCAGTGGGGTTATGAAACGTGCCGTTTTGGCCTCCAAAACGACCCGTTTCATCGCCTAAAACGGCACGTTTCAGGACGCGAAACGGCACGTTTCATAACACCACTGTGCGTCAAGCTATTAACCAAGACAGACAGTATTAATGGCTTTAACATAAAAAAGGTTGAAAAGAAAAGATTGCCGGAAGAGCTTCGATGTGTATAAAGCGAAGGCGGCAGACGACAGCGAGGAGAATTAAGTGACGCCCTTCCTGTATCAGTCAAATGATATTCAAGAAGACAAGATGATGCCGAATGCCGTTTTGCAAAACAGTGATTGAATTTTGACGAGCAAAATATTGGACAAACAAAAAAATAACAATCAATAATCGTTTTATACTGAATAATTTACGTAATTTTGCAGACAAATGTCCATCTCTTGCCAAAAGGGCTACGTATTTCTCTCCAATTCAAGCGTATTCATAGAAAAAAAGAAACAAACAGCAAGTTTTCCAACAAAAAGATCCTTGTAGATCGAGGTATCGGGTACTGGTATTCGTGGTGCATTTGGCAAAAAGCTTAAGAAAGAAATGGCATATCACAAATAAAATAAAGTCAATCATGTTGAGCAAACTGAACAAAAAAGGGCTGTACAATCTTGTATTCGGAACATATCGGACTGTAGATTACTTCTTCTCTTCACTATTTCCTGTGCGTATGCCAAAGCCGAACGAAAATGTGGAAATAGATGTCGTAGTGCCGGCGGTGGCTAAGGACACAGACACACTGCCCGCTTGCATTGAAGGTATTAGAGCGAACGTGGCCAACAAAATAGGCTGTATTTATCTTGTGGCCCCACGCGGCCAAGGCCTTGAGGAAACGGCCAAAGCCTTAGACTTGACTTTTGTCCACGAGAAAGACGTGCTCGGATATGGTCCAGATGACATTGAGTACGTAAATGGAGGATACAACCGCAGCGGCTGGATATTCCAACAAATGCTCAAGCTTTCGGGTAACATCGGCACCAAGCGCTATTATCTTACGGTTGATGCCGACCACATAATATTACGCCCACATACCTTTTTAGACGAGGGGGGGCGCAGTGTCTTCTATGTGTCTAAGGAGTATTATTATCCGTATTATACATCTTTTAAACACCTGTTCGGCCGTTTTCCTTACCAGCGGCTATCCTACGTAGCTCACAAGATGATGTTCGACAAGCAACGCCTCGCGCTACTGAAACAATGCATAGAGCAGCGTTCGGGAATGCGTTGGGACGAAGCGATTATCAACTTACTCAAGTCCGATGAGACGCTATCATTCTCCGAATTTGAGACTTACGGCAACTTATTCCCAAAAAGCGAAAAGACAAGGATATCTTGGAGGGAAAAAACACTGTGCAAGACAGACGGTACATCATACGATTTCGACGCACTTAGAAACACGTTTTCGGGGAAATACCTTTCAGTAACGTTGCCTTATTATAAGAAAGTCACAACCTGCTGAGCATCCTCTTGCGCTCTTCTTCCGAGTATTCCCTGTTGAACTGCTCGCGCGTGCGCTTCCACCTGTTGTGGCTCCACAGCCAGAACTGCGGCGCGCGGCGTATGCTCGCCTCAAGCAGGCGGAAGTATTCCTTGGTGAAGTGGAACTTCACGTAGCCACCTTCGGGCATCGGCAGTTTCTTGAAAGTGCAGACATAATAGCCCCGCCGCGGACGGGCAATGTCGGCATAAAACACTTCCGCGTCAGTCATCACAGTGATTTTCTCAGCCCCGGTGAACACGGGCGTGTCATGGTTCAGGAAGTCCACCCAGCAGTGAACGTTGTGGAGGCCCGGCACTTGGTCGGCAATGTAGCCCACGGTGTTGGGCTTTCCCTGCTTCTTCCAAGTCAGGATGGTGCGGAACGACTTGTCCATCTCTATGTTCACGCAGCCAAACCTGCTGCGCAAACGCTGGAAAACCATGTCAACACCGCTGTTCTCCAACGGATGGTATATCTGCGAGCAGATGCCGTCCTTGACCAGCAGGGGCAGCGACGTTATCCACTCCCAGTTGCAGTAGTGGCCGAGATAGAGCGAGCAGGCCTTGCCCTGAGACATACTTTCGGCTATCTGCTCATACCCGACAAACGTCATCCGCCTCATTATGTTGCTCTTGCTCACGGTGAAAAGCTTGATTGTCTCAACGAAATAGTCGCACAGCCAGGCGTAGAAGCCCTTCTCTATCCGCACTATCTCCGCCTCCGTCTTCTCGGGAAATGAGTCCGAGAGGTTCTTGCGCACCAGCGGGCGGCGGTAGCGCACGGCGTAGTACAATATGTAATACAGCCCGTCCGAGATTCTGTACAGCACCCAGAACGGCAGCAAAGACACCAGATAGAAGACGGCGTATGTGATGTTGTAGGCCAGGTTCATCGTTGTTTCATTTGTCGTTATCCGTAAGCCCGCGCAGTGCCCTCACCTCGTCTGTTGTCAGCCCGGTGGCTTTCCGCACGGTTTCGTCGTCCATTCCCAAAGACATCAGCCTCATTGCCGTGTCCCGTTTCTCTTTGCTCGCGCCGAGAGCCATGCCCTCGGCCTTGCCTTCTGCCCTGCCTTCAGCCAGGCCTTCGGCTCTTCCCTCAGCCCTTCCCTCGGCCTTTCCCACGGCTCTTCCCTCGGCCAGGCCTTCGGCTTTGGCCGTGCCTATCACGTCGTTCTGTATCATTATGGCGTTGATGTGCTCGTCGTATGCGTGGCGTTCGGCCGGTGTCATGTTGTAGTAGCGCAAGCGTTCGCGTGCCTCGCCCAGCCCGGGAGCCGTGGCTTCGGGGCTTATCTCGCCCGTCTTGAGGTACTTCACCCACTGCTCCAGCGGGGTCTTGGCCACCTTGTTGAACTCGTTGACGCGTATCAGGAAGTATTCAGGGAATATGTCGGCCGGGCTTTTGCGCACTATCGCGTCGCGCTGCCGCGCCGTCACCTGCAGCTCGTCGCCCGTATGCACGCCAACGAAGCGCGCCGTGCCGTGGTAAAGGTAGTCGCTGCCCTTGCCGATGTCGAAGTAGAGGATGCTTATCGACACCACTTTCTTCACCTTGCCGTATGTGTCGCCCAGCGATATGTGCTCCGTTATGGCCTTGGCCACGCCGTACAGTATGCGCTCCAGGTAGTATATCTCGCGGGTGTTCTGCACCTCCACGATGATTATCTCGCCCTTGCTGTCCTTGGCCTTTATGTCCACGCGGTTGAACTTGTCGTCCTCGCTGAGCTGGTTGCCCTCGCTCTCCAGCAGCTCCACGATGGTCATCTTCTCGCCGAGCAGCACGGTGAGCAGCCCTTCGAGCACGCCGAAGTTGGCCTTGTCGCGCAGCATCCGCTTCATGGCCCAGTCAAAACGTATGTACCTTTCTCTCTCCATAAGCATATAGCTTTAGCGTGGCCGGCACACACTTGAATGCCACGGGCATCCCGGTCACGTTGCAAAGATAAGGATAATATTTGGAATATGCAAGCGCTCAAGCCTGTCTGCAGCAAGCCGCAGGCCTCAAAGTGGCAAAATGTGGCACAGGCACTGCATGGCATAGTGTCATCAGCCCGTGCCACTCCGGCAAAGGCGGCAGCCTGTCTGTGCGGCAACAGCACGAAGTATTTTGGGCTCTGACGGCCGGTCTCTGTTAAAAAATAATGAACTGCGGCGGCCCGGTTTTTTCCGAAACTTAGACAAACGGAAATCGCGAAACAGAGCGGGATGGGCGTATGGGGAGACCTGCGCGACATAGATTCCTGCCTTGCCAACCGTGTTTTTTGGCACGAAACAGGCGCGAACGCCACCCGCCGAGCCTCTTACGCCCTTCTGGAGGCCATTTCCAGCCCCTCAATCTGCCCCATATCGCGATGCGAAACGGCGCGTTTCGCATTGCAAAGCAGGCTGTTTGGCAACATGAAACAGGCCGTTTGGCTGCCAAACGCGCCTCGTTCTGTTGCACAGTTCTCCCCATACCTCCTTTACATCCGTGATTTTCAGCCACTTACCTTTGCACACTCATTTTGCCCATATTTGCGCTCACACGGCCTTCTCGCCACGAAAACGCCGAAAATGAGCGCGTTTCACGGTGTTCGGTTCCTGCGTCGCGCCCCTGTTGTTTAACATTTATTTGCGTTCCGCCTATTCCGCTTTTCTTTCCCGTTCTGTAAAAGTGGTGCATCAATCCGTAATGTGTGTATCGGCAGACAGGCCGTTTCGACTTACCTTTGCACAGTGAAACAAAAGAAGAAACAAAGGATGAAACACATGACAAAACCACATAACATGAAGACAAGAATCACTATCATGGCGGCATTGCTCATGCTGGCAATCGCCGCCCACGCCCAGAGCGGCAAACAGGAGAGCGCAAACAGGATACTCGTGGCCTACTTAAGCTGGGGCGGCAACACGCAGCACGTGGCCGAGTACATAGCCCGGCAGACCGGCGGAACGCTGTTCCGCATAGAGCCGGCCAAGCCTTATCCCACGGAATACAAGCCGTGCACCGAGGTGGCCAAGCAGGAGAAAGAGGAGGGCGCCCGCCCCGCCATCAAGAACCGGGTGGCCGACTGGGACCAATATGACACGGTTTTCATCGGCTGTCCCGTGTGGTGGTGGACCGCTCCGATGATTATCAACACCTTCGCAGAGAGCTATGACTTCAAGGGAAAGACCGTTGTGCCTTTCTGCACCTACGCCTCCACCTACCGCGACGAGACCCTCGCCCGCATAGCGGAGCTGACACCGGCGGCCAACCACCTCAAAGGCTTCGGCGCGGTGGACCGCAACACCGAGGCCATAGCGCAGTGGCTGAAGGACATAAAGGTAATAAAGTGAGGTGGAGGAACTGCCGTATGAAAGCATATATTGCCCTCATCGCACTGACAGGCGCGCTCGCCCTCGCATCGTGCGGCGGCGACGATGACAACGAAACGGCCGCCCCGCCCGCCGAAGAGGTGGTGGGCGGCACCAATCACAGCGTGCTCATAGCCTACTTCTCCGAGCCTCTGCCCGACAACGGGGTCGATGCCGCCACGTCGGCCAGCCGCCTCACGATAGACGGCACGACGTATGGCAGCGTGCAGTTTGTGGCCTCCATAATACAGGAAGCCACGGGCGGCGACATGATTCGCATACAGACGGCCACGCTCTACCCCACTGACTACACGTCACTGGCGGCACAGGCCGACACCGAACGGCGCGACGGCATCCACCACGAGCTGGCCACGGAGATTGAAAACTTTGCCGACTACGACGTGGTGTTCGTGGGCTACCCCATCTGGTGGTACCAGTTGCCGATGCCGCTCTACTCGTTCTTCGACAAGTTCGACTTCGCCGGTAAGACCATCATACCCTTCTCCACCCACGGAGGCAGCGGCTGGTCGGGCACGGTGACAGCCATATCGCAGATGGAACCCGAGGCAACGATGGTGACGGGCTATAGCATTTCGCGCAACAGCGTGGCCGGAGCTGCCGACGACATACGCGCGTGGCTGCAGCGCATAGGCATGGCGGAGTGAACTAACGGCTGTGCGCAGGCCAACGTCAGCCTCCGCGCTGCCATCATTTATAATGCAATACAAGTGTCTGCAAACATCATAAAGGCTGTGGAGTGAGCGATTTCACAAAGCTGTTTTTCGCTGTGCCAAACAACACGAGTCTTGACTCCTTAACTCCATTTTACACCTTTAACGCCTTAGAATAGGTACATTGCGGATGCTCATTAATGTAAACATAAACAGACAATGTACAATTTCAACTATCAGTACCCCGTGCGCCAACACTTTGGCAGGGGTTGCGCCGAGGGCGCGGTGAAGGAAGAGCTGGCCCGCGTGGGCCGCAAGGTGATGCTGGCCTACGGCGGCGGCTCGATAAAGCGCAACGGACTGTACGACCGTGTGCGCGGCTGGCTGGCCGACTGCGACAAGGAGGTGACCGACTTCGGCGGCATAATGCCCAACCCCACATACGCCAAGGTGCAGGAGGGCGCGCGCCTTGCCCGCGAGCGGGGCGTGGAGTTCATACTCGCCGTGGGCGGCGGCTCGGTGATAGACTGCTGCAAGATAATATCGGCACAGGCCTGCACAGACACCGACATCTGGGAAATGCAGTACTCGGAGCACCGCCTGCCCACGGAGTTCCTGCCCATGGGAGCCGTGGTAACGGCCTCGGGCACGGGCGCGGAGCAGAACAACGGGGCTGTGATAACCCACGAGGCGAAGCGGCTCAAGCAGCCGCTTGTGGGCGCGTACCACTCGTTTGCCGTGCTCGACAGCGACCTCACGAAGTCTCTACCCATGCGCCAGGTGGTCAGCGGAGCCTTCGACACGCTGAGCCATTGCATGGAAACATACATGGGCAGGCCGCTATCGACCAACCTCTCGGACGAAATCAACGAGGCGGTGATGCGCAACGTCATCACCAACCTGCGCGCGCTGATTGCCAATCCGGCCGACGACTTCGCCCGCGGAGAGCTTATGTGGGCCTCGGCACTGGCAGAGAACAGCCTGCTGAAGCTCGGAAAGCAGACCGACTTCCAGTGCCACATGCTCGAACACGCCGTGGGCGCGCTCACCGACTGCAACCACGGGCAGGGCCTGGCGGTGATTCATCCGGTGCTGTACCGCCACCTCCTCGCCGACGGAAAGGCCAAGCTGGCCCGCATGGCGCGGCAAGTGTGGGGGCGCGACGCCGCCACCGACGGCGAGGCGGCCGCCCTCTGCATAGACTCGCTGCAGGCTTTCATAAAGGAGACAGGCCTGCCCACGCGCTGGAGCGAGATGGGAATAACAGACGAGGCCGTGCTGCGCGAAGCCGCCGATGCGTGCATCATCACGCCGGGATGCTGCCACAGGTTCAGCCACGACGAGCTGTTCGAGGTGCTGAAGGAGGGAATCTGACCGAAACCAACACATAAAACACAAAATATGAAGACATCAATCATAAACCAGCCCCTGCTGATGATGGCCGGCGGAAAGGCCGACACGTTCTACATGACGGAGCAATGCTACAGCAAGGCTACGGGAACACAGGACAAGGAACTGTTTCTCATACCCGGCGCAACGCACATACAGACCTACTGGGTGCCCGAGTATGTGGACCAGGCCGTGAGGAAGCTCACCGAGTTCTTCGGCAAAAGGCTGTGAGAGAGGTTTTTCAGTGCAGAGTGCGGAGTGACGAGTGATGA
This sequence comes from uncultured Prevotella sp., assembly GCA_944320355.1. GTDB lineage: Bacteria > Bacteroidota > Bacteroidia > Bacteroidales > Bacteroidaceae > Prevotella. Next base: position 175,706 of record CALUHC010000035.1, read on the forward strand.
GGTATGATTACCTTCAGTGCAGAGTGCGGAGTGAAGAGTGAAGAGGTATGATTACCTTCAGTGCAGAGTTGCGTTATAGACAAGTCGAAGCTATTGTCCGTTAACTTCCGAGCGGAACGCAGTGGAGCGATAACTTCCGTTAACTCCTTAACTCCCAAAAGAAAACTCCTTTAACTCCCAAAAGGAAACGACTTTAACCCCCAAAATACACTTTCCCCATGCAGGAGGTTTGCTTATACACCATCGACGAGGTGAACAAGCGGCTCGGACAGCCCACGCTCCACCCGCAGGTGGCCGTTCTCGACGCGGCGGCACTGCCGGAAAGCGGGCGCCTGTGCTTCAGCGGCAACTTCTATTCGGTCTGCTTCCGCCACACCAGCTGCAGCGACCCGCGCTACGGGCGGCGGTGCGCCGACTTCCAGTATGCCACGCTGGCCTTCACCGCGCCGGGCGGCATAGTGACCATGGAGCGCGCCGACGCCGTGGCAGGGGGCGCGTCGGGCATACTGTTCCGCCCCGAGCTGTTCAGCATGAAGAGCCTCGTGTTCAAGAAGAACGACTACACCTTCTTCGGCTACAGGCCCGAAGAGTCGCTCCACCTGTCGCTGCAGGAGATGCGGGCCGTGCAGGACGGCATGGCACAGATACGCTCCGAGCTGAGCCACGACATAGACCGCTTCAGCCTGCGGCTGGCCGCCGTGGGGCTGGAACTGCTCCTCGACCGCTGCCTGCGCTGCTATGAGCGGCAGTTCATCGTGCGGACAGACCAGAACCGGCGGCACCTCTCTGCCATAGACACCGCCCTGCGGGCATTCCTCGCGGGCGCAGGCATGAAGTCGGCCGAGCTGGGCGCGGCCTGCGCAAGGCAGGCCGTGCCACAACTCTCGGAGGCATATCTCGACGACCTTGTGCGCGTGGAGACGGGCAAGACACTGAACGACTACGTGCGCCTGAAGATGGTAGAGAACGTGAGGGAGCGGCTGTTGCGCGGCAGCCTGACCGCCGACGGCATGGCCGGCGAGTTCGGGAGGCAGGAGACACGGGCACTGACGCTGCTCCACCGCAGGCTGTACGGCGAGCTTCCCGGCAAACTTGAACAGGCCCTCTGCCGCAAGACAAACTGAGAGGCTGTCCTGATTACATCAAACTTGAGGTCTATCCTTGCCGGGATGGATCATTTCTTAAAAGCTGCTTTGATTTTATCAACCGCCGGATTGAGTTGGATTCCCGAAACAAACTGGCGAAAACAAACATGGAACAAAGAGACAAACGGGCCGCGACCACGCAACGGCGGCGCGCAAAAACAAAGAGGGCCGGAAACCTGCATAAAGCAGAATCCCAGCCCTCTTCGCTCTCCCGTCGGGATGACTGGACTCGAACCAGCGACCTCACGCCCCCCAGACGCGTGCGCTAACCAACTGCGCTACATCCCGAATCAAAAAGTATCTCTTTCCAAAAGAGCAGTGCAAAGGTAGTCACAATTTGCGAGACGTGCAAATTTTCGGACGATTTTTTTAGCCTGAATTGCAAATGACTGCGAAAAGCGCGGCCGGAGAGCGCACGCGCCGGACACCGTGCCGCCGGCATTGCCGCGCCATGAGGCAGCCGCCTGCGGGCATCACCGCAATGGAAAGGGAAGGGAACCATACCCTTGTTTTCTGGCACACGCCAACCGGCCTGCGCCGCGTCTGTAAGTGGCTGGCTATCAATGGGGTTACAAAACGGCCTGTTTCATCGCCTGAAACGGGTCGTTTCAGCTTGCAAAACGCGCCGTTTTGGAACGCGAAACGGCGCGTTTCGCAATGCAAGACGGCAGGCTTTGATTTTTGACACGCACCGCGGCGGTTTTCAAAACGCATTCCGCATAAACCTACAATGAATGCCCGCAAGTTGACAAACTCTTTTGAAAGACGTTCCACTTGTCCCCTCCTTTTGCAAAGACAATGCCAGCAAGCGGCAAGAGAGTTTGCTCTCACCTGCCAGAGCACAGCTTGGCTTATGCAAAGGAGGGGCAAGGGTGGTTTGACAAATAAGTTGATATACCATGCGTTTGGCCATTGATTGTGACATTATTCCACAAACCACCCCCGCCCCTCCTTTGCATAAGGAGAGGCGGGGGTGCGCGTCGGGTCGGCAAAATGCGGACATTCATAAACCCATTTGGCAAGACATCCCTGCCCCTCCTTTGCATAAGCCAAGCGGCACGTGGACAATTGCAAGAAGGCGAAGGACGACAAATCTATTTCATTATACAGCCGGATGCTTCGTTCTTTGTCTGTGTCCGGTTTCCCAAACGCTTCTTTGCTCTTGTCGGCATCTTGTCTGCCGCGTCGTCTCGCCGCGGCCCGCTGCGCCTCCGACAAAGGCGGCTGCCAATCAGCACGACAATAACAAGGAATCGCTTGGGTTTCTAATGACCAATTTGGGGTTTGACTTCCAAAGCAGACTTCCTTAATTTCTGAGGCCAACTTCCTAAACTTACAAACAAAAACTCTCCCCCTCGCGGTGCCGAAAGATGGCGGTCGGCACCATGAGGGGGAGGTTTTGGTTCAACAAGACGGTTGCGGCGGTCAGGCCAGCAGGCGTTTCACGGCCTCGCTGATGGCCTTGCCGTCGGCGCGGCCTGCCAGCTGCTTGGAGGCGATGCCCATCACGCGGCCCATGTCCTTGATGGTCTGCGCGCCCGTCTGGGCTATTATTTCCCTTACGGCGGCCTCTATCTCGCCGTCCGAGAGGGGCTGCGGCAGGTAGCTCTCTATGACGGCCACCTGCGCCAGCTCGGCGTCGGCGAGGTCCTGGCGGCTCTGCCCGGCATACAGCTCGGCCGAGTCGTGGCCCTGCTTGGCCAGCTTCTGCAGCAGCTTCAGCGCGTCGGCATCCTCAAGGGTGTCGTTCGCGCCAGGCGCGGTCTTGGCCTCCAAGAATACTTTCTTTATGTTGCGGAGAGCCTCCAGGCGCACTTTGTCCTTGGCTTTCATGGCCGCAACGATGTCCTTGCTTACTTGATCAAAAAGTGTCATATCTCGTTTTGTTTATGCGAATCTGATTGTTCCGGGCGCGGAGTCGGCTGATGCGTCGGCCTGTCCGGCCTTGTCGGCAGGCATATTTCCGGCCTGCGTGTGTATGCTGTCGAGTATCTCGCGCGTGCGCTTGTATGTCGGTGTCTGCTCCACGGCCGAGATCACGTCGTCATTGTCGAGGTCCTCTGGGCGGAAGAGGTATATGTGTGGTCTCCGCTTGTACTTCATGCTGCCCGCCTCGTTGCCGTAGTAGCGGTTGCGTCGGTCCTGCCGCTCAGCCGCGCGCTCCTGTTCCTCGGCCATGCGGTTGGCCTCTTCCTGCGTGTGCCGCTTCAGGTGGCCGTTCATTCCCTCCACGTCCTCTATGCCGAAGCCCGTGGCGAGTATGGTCACCTTCACCTTGTTGCCCAGCTCGGGGTCGGTGGCCAGGCCCCATTTCAGCTCGAAGTCGCGCCCGAACTTGGAGATGAACTCGTCGACATCGTTCATCTCGTCCATCATCAGGCCGTCCTTGCCGTCCTTCTGGCCGCAGAACGATATGCTGAGCAGTATCTTCTTGGAGTTGAACACATCGTTGTCGTTGAGCAGCGGCGAGTTGAGCGCGTCCTCGATGGCCTTCTTCACGCGGCCCTCTCCCTCGCCGTAGCCGGTGCTCATTATGGCCACGCCGCCGTCCTTGAGCACGGTCTTCACGTCGTTGAAGTCGAGGTTGATGAGCCCGTGCACGGTTATTATCTCGGCGATGCTGCGTGCCGCCACGCTCAGTGTGTCGTCGGCCTTTCCGAAAGCGTCGAGCACTGTCAGCTCTGGATATATCTCGCGCAGGCGCTCGTTGTTGATTACGAGGAGCGCATCGACGTGCTTTGCCATCTCCTCCACCCCGTCCAAGGCCTGGTCTATCTTGCGCGCGCCCTCAAATCGGAACGGAATGGTGACTATTCCGACGGTGAGTATGCCCATCTCCTTGCTCACGCGGGCTATCACCGGGGCGGCTCCCGTGCCGGTGCCGCCGCCCATTCCGGCGGTGATGAAGGCCATGCGCGTGCCGTCGCTGAGCATATTCTTAATGTCGTCTATGCTCTCCTCGGCGGCCAGGCGGGCACGCTCGGGCCTGTTTCCGGCCCCGAGGCCCTCGCTGCCGAGCTGCAGGTGGACGGGCACGGGCGAGTCGTTGAGCGCCTGGTTGTCGGTGTTGCAGAGCACGAAAGTGACATCGTGGATGCCCTCGCGGTACATGTGGTTCACGGCGTTGCCGCCGCCGCCGCCCACGCCGATGACTTTTATGATGGGATGCTTGTCTTCGGGAGCGCCGAAGTCCACTATGCTGTTAGGATAACTGTTGTCTGCCATAATTCCATGTTTTGTGTTTCGCCGAGCGTTTCTCACTCCTCGGATATTATCTGTTTGCCTATTTTCTTGAACCAGCGGGCCGCCTTGTTTATCGGGCTGTTCTGCCTCTTGGCCTCTTCGGCCAGGCGTGCCTCCTCCTCGGCCTTCTCGCGGGCCAGCCGCTCTTCCTCTTCCTTCTTCTCGCGGGCCAGGCGTGCCTCCTCCTCGGCCTGCCTCTTCTCGGCCTCGGTCTGCACTATGCCCGGCTGTATCTCGTGCGGCTGGCGCGCCTTGGTGCGCTGCTCGGCCACGCCCTGCGCCGTTTTCTGTCCGCTGAACAGGTCGCCGTTGGCGTTGAGCTCGCCCCCGGCGCAGTTTATGTCGCCCTTGGCCAGCAGTCCGAGCACAGTGTTCATTGTGCCGTTCTTGGCCGTTATGTCAGGGTGTGTGGAGGTTATGGCGTGTGTGACGAACTTGGCCACGCGCACCTTGTCTATGTGTGTGTGGTTCATGAAGGCCTTCTCAATGTTCTTCATGTTGGCCCCTCCGCCCGTGAGCACGATGCCGCCGAGCAGCTTGTCGTAGTAGTCGGAAGGGATTTGGTACCACACGTTCTCTATGATTTCCTCCATGCGGCTCTCCACTATCTCTATGAACTTGCGGCTGTCCACGCTGCGCTCTGCGTCGATGGGCAGCTTGAGCGAGTTGTCTATGTCGCCGTTGTCGGTGTAGGCGCAGCCATACTTGAGCTTCATCTTCTCCGCCTCGGCCTCCTCCATCTGCAGCGAGGCGATGTCTTTCGTTATGTTGTTGCTGCCGAGAGGTATCACGGCGAGGTGCCTTAGGATGTTCTTGCTGAACACGGACACGGTCGTTGTGTCGGCGCCGATGTCCACAAGGGCGCAGCCCGAGCGGCGCTCTGCCTCCGTGAGCACGCTGTCGGCGAGGGCGAGCGGCGCGAGATACATCTCGGCCACGGTGATTCCGGCGGTCTCGAAGCACTTGTTGAGGTTCTTGTAGAACGTCTTCCGCTCCAGGATATTGAGGAAATTGCCTTCCAGCCTGGAGCACTGTATGCCCACGGGGTCGAGCTGCAGCTGCGAGTCCACGCGGTATTCCTGCGTCACTGCGTCGAGTATCTCAAGGTCAGGGTACTTCATGTTGCGGTTGGCGTCCATCAGGTCTATCACCATTTCCTGCGTCACCTTGGTGTCAGGGAGCAGGTCCTTGGATATGACGTTGCGGATGCTGCGTATCGACTGCCCGCCCACTCCAACGTAGACCTGCGTTATCTCGGCCTTGAGCTGGGCCGTTAGCTTGTTCACTATGTTGGTGAGGCACAAGGCAGTCTTGTCGATGTTGTACACCACGCCCTTGCGGATGAACGACGAGGAGTCCTCCCTTACCACCGCGAGCACGTTGATGCTTCCGTCGAGGTTCTTCTTTCCGGCAATCCCGGTCATCTTTGACGACCCGAGTTCTATTGCCACTATAAAATCCTTTGCTGCCATCTTATTGTTTTATGTCTTGTTATATTCATGTTAGCTTGCGCCCGGGCTGCGGTCTTGCCTAGCCCTGCCCCGGCCTGCCGCGCCGGTAATCGCGCCGCGGGTCATGCGCCGCCGGCGCGCTTGCGCTTCTTGCAGATGATCTGGTTGTCGAACTCCAGGCTTATGTAGGAGTAGCGGTTCCACCCCACGCGGCTAAGCCCGTACTTGTAGAACTTGGCCAGGCGGTCGAGCTTCTGCCGCACATCGACGGGCCGTCCGAGGTAGACGATGTTGTCGCCAACGCGCGGCACTATCTCCATGGAGCCGTCGGCGAGCACGTTCACCTGCACTATCTGCCTGTGCCAGAAGCGGTCGGCCACGATGATGTTGCCCACCCTGGTGAGCACTCGGCGGGCATAGTTGCGGCTGATGGGCCCCGTGGCGATGATGATGTCGCTCACGTACTTGGTGTTCTGCATTATGCCGCCGTGGTTGTCGATATAGTAGTCGTCGCCGTTGTCGGCTTTCACGCGTATGACAGGCATCCTCTGGCTCAGCTCTATGCACACCTTGCCGCCCTCGGTCTTGTAGCACTGCGCCGCGGCCACGAACGGGCTCTTGCGCAGTGTCTCCTCTATGGCCCTGACGTTGACGCTCTCCATGGGCTTTGACAGCGGGTAGAGGCCCTTGCGTTGCAGCATGGCCTTTATCTCGTCGGCGTTGAGGAATCCGTCAACCACGTTGTCGGCGATGTCTATCTTCACCTCCGAGCACTTCTTGGCGCGGCCGCCGGGCTCGTTGAACGCGGTGACGGCGAGCAGCAGGTACGCGCCCATTGCCGTGGTCAGAGCCGCGAGTGCGGCTTTCTTCCAGTTGAAAGTCATTCGTTGTTCGTTTTGTCTTGCCGGGCTGTGTGGCGCTTGCGCCCCTGCTGCCCTTGGCTTGCGGCTGCGCGGCATCAAGCCCTCAGGCGGCCTTGCAGTATCTTTGTTATCTGTGGAACGTAGTTGTCGAGGTCGCCCGCGCCGAGCACAATGAGCACCTCGAAGTCGTGGCTGGAAACATATTCGAGCACATCCTCCTTGCGTATCATGGCCTTCTCGATGCCAGGGCGCAGGTTGTCGTATATCAGCTTGGACGTTACGCCGGGTATGGGCTGCTCGCGCGCCGGGTAGATGTCGCACAGCACGACCTCGTCGAGCAGGCTCAGCCCGTCGGCGAACTCGCGGTAGAAGTCGCGCGTGCGGGTATAGAGATGTGGCTGGAAGATGGCCGTTATGCGGCGGTCGGCATAGAGCTGGCGTATGCTCTCCACGCTGCGGCGTATCTCGGCGGGGTGGTGGGCATAGTCGCTGAGGAAGACCAGCTGCGGTGTCTTTATCTTGAAGTCGAATCGGCGCTCCACTCCCGTGAACGTGCCCATGCCGTATCGCAGCTCGTCGGCGGTGCAACCGCACAGCTGGGCCATGGCCATGGCGGCCACGGCGTTCTCTATGTTCACCGGAACGGGCTGCCCCAGGCGCACGTTGTCTACGCGCTCCACGGGCGACACGAAGTCGAACGTTATCTCGCCCCCGCCTATGCGTATGTTCTCGGCGTGGAAGTCGCCCTCGTCGCGGCTGTACTCATAGCGGCGCACGTCGGGCTGCAGGTCGTCTTTCATCTCCAGCGCGGTGTGGATGATGAGCGCTCCGCCGGGCTGTATTAGCGACGAGTAGTGGCGGAAGCTCTCAAGGTAGGCCTCCTTCGTGCCGTATATGTCGAGGTGGTCGGGGTCGGTGGCGGTGATGACGCTTATCCACGGGCGCAGCCAGTGGAAGGAGCGGTCGAACTCGTCGGCCTCTATTACCACGTAGTCGCTGTCGCTGAGTATGTAGTTCGTGCCGTAGTTCTTGGCTATTCCGCCCAGGAAGGCGTTGCAGTCGAGGTGGCCTTGGTGCATGATGTGGGCGCACATGGACGACGTGGTGGTCTTGCCGTGTGTTCCGGCCACGCACAGTCCGCGGTGCGAGCGCGTCAGCTCGCCGAGCACCTGGGCGCGCTTCTCTATGCAGAATCCGCCCTCGCGGAAGAACTGCAGCTCCTTGTGGTCGGCCGGTATGGCCGGGGTGTAGACCACGAGGCACGCCTTGGGGTTCTTGCACACGTGTGGAATCTCGCTGAGGTCTTCCTCATAGTGTATGAGCATTCCCTCGCGTTCGAGCTGCCTGGTCAGGGCCGACGGGGTCTTGTCGTATCCGGCCACCACCAGCCCGCGGCTCATGAAGAAGCGGGCTATGGCGCTCATGCCTATTCCGCCGGCGCCTATGAAGTATACTGCCTTTATGTCTTTTGGTTCCATTTCTGTTGGTAATGATGTCTTTTAGTGGGCTGCGCGTGCCGCCGCGGTCACTCTCCGCGCGCCAGCCTCACCACCTCGCGGGCTATGGCGTCGGCCGAGTCGGGCAGCGCCAGCTTGAGGATGTTGCCGCGCAGCGACGCCAGCCGCAGGTCGTCCTGCACGGTCTCGATGGCCAGCGGCACGAGCTTTGCCACGGCCTCGGCGTCCCTGACGCAGATGGCCGCGCCCTTGTCCACGAGCGCCATGGCGTTCTTTGTCTGGTGGTCTTCGGCCACGTTTGGCGACGGCACGAGTATCACGGGCTTGCCCAGCAGGCAGAACTCCGAGATGCTGCTCGCCCCGGCGCGGCTGATGACGAGGTCGGCGGCGCGGTATGCAGCCCCCATGTCGCTGATGAAGTCGGTCACCTTCAGGTTGGCGGGCTGGCCGGCGGCCTCCAGCCTGGCCTTGATGTCGGCGCTGTAGTACTTGCCCGTCTGCCAGATGAACTGCACATCCGACTTGCGTATGTCGTCGAGGTGGCTCATCACGCTCTCGTTCACGGTGCGCGCGCCGAGGCTTCCTCCCACCATCAGCACCGTGCGGCGCGCCGGGTCGAGCCCCATGGCCCCGATGGCCTGCTCGCGGCTGAGGCCGCAGTGCAGCAGTTGCTGGCGCACGGGGTTGCCCGTCTTCATTATCTTGTCGGCGGGGAAGAAGCGTTCCATGCCGTCGTAGGCCACGCAGATGCGCCTGGCCTTCTTGGCCAGCAGCTTGTTTGTCACCCCGGCATACGAGTTCTGCTCCTGAATGAGGCAGGGGATGCCCATGCGGGCGGCCTCGTTGAGCGTGGGGCCGCTGGCATATCCGCCCACGCCCACGGCTGCCATGGGGCGGAAGCGGCGTATTATCCTGCGCGCCATGCGCTGGCTCTGCCATATCTTGAAGAGCACCTTGACGTTCCTCAGCGGGTTCTTGCGGTCGAAACCGCAGATGGGCAGGCCCTCTATCTCGTAGCCGGCAGCCGGCACGCGCTGCATCTCCATGCGGCCGAGCGCGCCCACGAAGAGTATCTTTGCGTCGGGGTGCCGGGCCTTTATGGCGTTGGCTATCGACACGGCGGGGAATATGTGGCCGCCGGTGCCGCCGCCACTGATTATTATCCTCAGTTCTTCGTCCATACGTTCTGAGTCTGGTTTCATGTTGTCTCTGTGCAAAATTAATAATTTTATCTTGTACGCGCTAATTTTAACCGTTATTTTTTGGCCGGCCGCCAGAAGCGTCAGGCGGCGGCTCAGCCACCGTTCGGCAGCCCCCCAGGCACTCGCCTGGCGGCCTTTCGCACATCTCTGCGGCGGCACTCGCGACGCCCGGCATAACACCTTGAGCCTCAACGCGTTGCGAAACGGGTCGTTTTGGCTTGCGAAACGGGCCGTTTCACCGCCTGAAACGTGCCGTTTTGGAACGCGAAACGGGCCGTTTCGCAAAACGGTTTGGCGCGCCCCTCCCCGCGTGATGCTGCAAACACCGTGCCTACCTGCGCCCGGGCGGCATCCGCCAGCGTCAAGCAGCCTCGCCAGCAGGCTCCTCGCCGGCGCTCTTCTCGTCGGTGCGCCCGGCGCGCTTGGCCGTGCGGCTCACGCTGAGTATGGCCCCTATGTAGGCGCAGTTGATTATGGTCGACGTGCCGCCCTTGCTTATCAGCGGCAGGGGCTGCCCCGTCACGGGCACGAAGCCCACGGCCACCATCATGTTGAACGTGGCCTGCACCACGAGCATAAGCGCCAGGCCCATGGCCAGGAAAGCGGGGAAGTTGTTCTCGCAGCGGCTCGCTATGCGCGCCGTGCGGAACAGCAGGACTATGTAAAGGAACACCACGAGGAAGGCTCCGCCCAGCCCCATCTCCTCGATTATTATGGCAAAGATGAAGTCGGAGAACGCCTGCGAGAGGAAATCGCGCTCCTCCGAGTTGCCCGGACCCTTGCCGATGCCGTTGCTCTTCACTATGGCTATGTTGGCGTGGGCCACCTGCGCGTCCTTGTCGAGGTCGTACTCCTCGGGCGGCACCTGCGTGTCGTCAAGGAACTTGTCTATGCGCGACTTCCACGTGTCGGCGCGGTGGAACAGCTTTTCTATCGCGCCCTCCTCCTCTTTCGCGCCACCGGCCGCCGCGGCCTCCGCCTCCACGCGGTCGGTCTTGGCCAGCCTGGGGTCGTCCTTGGCCTCGTCGTGGCCCACGGCCATGACGAACGTGACGGCCGCCACGCCTATCACGGCCACCACGCCGAGCAGCTTCCCTACCTGCACCATAGGCACCCGGCCTATTATCATCATAAGCAACACCACCGTGCAGAGCAGCGCGGCCGTGGAGAGATTCTCAAGCATGATTAGGAAAGCCAGCGGTATGGCCAGGCAAAGTATGTACTTGAAGGCCTTGCGGTCGGTGCCGCGGTCGCCCTGCATGGCGCTCAGTATCTGCGCCTCGGCCAATATCATGGTGCCCTTGGCTATCTCCGAGGGCTGGAATGTGAAGAACCCAAACCCCATGACGCGCTGCGCTCCGTTGATGCTCTCGCCAGCCAGCAGCACCCACAGCAGCGTGGTGAACGATATGAAGAGCATGAACGGCGTCATGAGCTTGAAGTAGCGGCAGGGTATGTTGACCGTGACGATGGCCACCATCACGCCGAGCACTATGGTGCCCAGGTGCCACACAATGGGCCTTATGTAGTTGTTGCTCTTGTACGTCAGGTTGCTCGACGCGCTGAACACCTCGACCACGCTTATCATGCAGAGGAAGAAGAGCACCATCCAGATGACCTTGTCTCCCTTGAATATGTTGTCTAACTTCTTGTTCATTGTCTTGTCTGTTGTTGATTTCTATGGGAGGGCTGGGAAAAATGGGAGCTATTGGAGTACTGCGTGGCGCGCGCAGGCTGCCCTATTGGCGCAGCCGGGCCGTCTATAATGAGCTTCAGTACCCCCCATTGCTCTCAGTACCCCCAGGGCACCCAGTGCTATCCACCCCCTCTCTCACAGCTTCCGCACCAGCTCCTTGAACTGCTCGCCGCGGTCCTCCATGTTCTTGAAGAGGTCGAAGCTGGCGCAGCAGGGGCTGAGCAGCACCGTCTCGCCCGGCTCGGCCAGCTCGTAGCAGGCCTCCACGCACTCCCTCATGGAGTGGGTGTCGCGCACCGGCAGGCCCAGCGGGTCGAAGAAGGCGTGCAGCTTCGCGTTGTCCGCGCCGAGATACACCAGCGCCGAGCACTTCTCGCGCACCAGGTCCTTTATCGCGTTGTAGTCGTTGCCCTTGTCCTTTCCGCCGAGTATGAGCACCACCTTGGTCTTCATGCTCTCCAGGGCATACCAGCAGGCGTCCACGTTGGTGGCCTTCGAGTCGTTGACATAGAGCACGCCGCGCACGGTGGTCACCTTTTCGAGGCGGTGCTCCACGCCAGGGAAGTCGCTGAGGCTCTTGCGTATCACCTCCTTCTTTATGCCGCTGATGTTCGAGGCTATGCCCGCTGCCAGGCTGTTGTATATGTTGTGCTTGCCCGTAAGGCTGAGAGACTCCTGCTCCATGTTGAAGGGCGTGGGCCATTCTATCTTGTACTGCCCCTCCTCTATGTATCCGATGCTGCCGCGCTCCTTCAGTTCGGAGAACGGGCACTGCACAGCCTTGATGTCATACTTGGCGAGTTCGCGCTTGATGACGGGGTCGTCGTTCCAGTAAATGAACGCGTCGGCCGGCGTCTGGTTGCGTATTATGCGCATCTTCGCGTCGACATAGTTCTGCATGCAGTTGTTGTAGCGGTCCAGGTGGTCGGGGGTGATGTTGAGCAGTATGGCTATGTTGGCGCGGAAGTCGTACATATTGTCGAGCTGGAACGAGCTTAGCTCTATGATGTAGTACTCGTGCGGGTCTTCGGCCACCTGCAGGGCGAGCGACCGCCCGATGTTTCCGGCCAGGCCGGCGTCGTATCCCGCCTCCTTGAATATGTGGTAGATGAGCGACGTTGTGGTGGTCTTGCCGTTGCTGCCCGTGATGCATATCATCTTGGAGTGGGTGTAGCGGCCGGCGAACTCTATCTCGCTGATGATGCGTATGCCGCGCCCGGCGGCCTTCTTCACCATCGGGGCGTCGGCCGGTATGCCCGGGCTCTTTATGATTTCGTCGGCGTTCAGAATCTTGTCCTCGGTGTGGCGGCCCTCCTCCCAGGCTATGCCGTGGCTGTCGAGCAGCTGCTTGTAGCGGTCCTTTATGGCCGACATATCGGACACGAAGACATCGAAGCCCTCTTTCTTGGCCAGCACGGCGGCGCCCGCGCCGCTCTCACCGGCCCCTAATATCACTATTCTTTTCATCCTTCTATATCGTTAGTATGAGGAGTTGCAGGAGTTCTGGAGTTTCAGTAGTTCAGACATTAGTCTTTTCTTACCGTATTCTGCCGCCCCTGCGCATTATCTCTATATTGGAGTTGCAGGAGTTCTGGAGTTTCAGTAGTTCAGACATTAGTCCTTTCTTACCATATTCTGCCTCCCCTGCGCATTATCTCTATATTGGAGTTGCAGGAGTTCTGGAGTTTCAGTAGTTCAGACATTAGTCTTTTCTTACCGTATTCCGCTCTCACCGCGCAGCCCTTTTACCTTTTTACTTTTTTACCTTTTTACTTTTAAAGTTTATCTTATCTTCAGCGTGATGATGGTCAGCGCGGCCAGTATGATGGTCACTATCCAGAAGCGTATGGTTATCTTCGACTCGTGGACCACGCTCCTTGGCCCGCGCCACAGGTAGCGGCAGTCGGCGTCGAGCTGGCTGTCCTCGGTGCGGAACGTGTCGTGTATGGGTGCGCGCTTCATAATGCGCTGCTTCACCCCGCGCCTCTTGCCCATCTTGTAGTACCACACCTGCACCATCACGCTGAGGCTCTCCACGAAGAATATGCCGCAGAGTATGGGCAGCATAAGCTCCTTGTGTATGATGATGGCGCACACGGCGATGATGCCCCCGATGGTGAGCGAGCCGGTGTCGCCCATGAATATCTGCGCCGGATAGGCGTTATACCACAGGAAACCGATGAGCGCGCCCACGAAGGCGCAGATGAACACCACCAGCTCCTGGCTGCCGGGGATGTACATTATGTTGAGGTAGGCGGCGTATTCGATGTGGCTCGACACGTAGGCGAATATGCCCAGGGCCACGCCTATGATGGCCGAGTTGCCCGCGCACATGCCGTCCATGCCGTCGTTGAGGTTGGCACCGTTAGACACTGCCGTGACCACGATGATGGTCATCACCACGAAGAGCACCCAGCCGGCGGCCGTCTTGTACTTGCCGCAGAACGACATCAGCCGCGCGTAGTCCAGGTTGTGCCCCTTCACGAAGGGTATGGTGGTCTTCAGCGACTTTGTCTCCTGGCTGCGGTGCTTCACCACCACCTCCTCGGTAGGCTGCTTCTCTATGGCCACGTTCTCGCGCATCACCGCGTCGGGGCTGAAGTACAGCACCAGGCCCACTATCAGCCCGAGGCCCACCTGGCCCACTATCTTGAACTTGCCCTGCAGCCCCTCCTTGTTGTGGCGGAATATCTTGATGTAGTCGTCGAGCCCGCCGAGCAGGCCGAGCCACACGGTGGTGACTATCATCAGTATGAGATAGATGTTGCGCATACGCCCCAGCAGCAGCACGGGCACGAGTATGGCCACGATGATTATCACGCCGCCCATGGACGGCACGCCTATCTTCTTCAGCCCGAACGGGTCTATCGACGCGTCGCGCTGCGTCTCGGTGATTTGCTTACGCTTGAGGTACTTGATGAATTTCTCGCCAAACCACGCCGAAATCACCAGCGACAGCATCAGCGCCATCAGCGAGCGGAACGATATGTACGACCAGACGTGGGCCCCGGGGATGCCGAACTGGTCGAGGAACCGGAACAGATAGTACAGCATATTCTTTTTAATTACGAGTTGTGAGTGTTGAGTTTTGAGTTGTCGCTACGCGATTTTGAGTTGCGCAATTATTAATTGCGTGATGGTGTTCCGCTCGCCCCTCGGCACCCCTTGTGGCGGATGGTTTTGCGAAACGTGCCGTTTCGGGCTGCAAAACGACCCGTTTCATCGTGCGAAACGACCCGTTTCGGAGGCCAAAACGCCCCGTTTCGCAACACGTTGAGCCACAGACAGTTACAAGGGTCGCGCCAAATCCCTCTGCGAGAGCGGCGGAAGCAGTGTCCGCCAACTCGCAATTCATCAATTCACAATCGCGAAGCGACAATTCGTAACTCCTCATTCCAAACTCAAAATTCTCCTTATTTCTTCCCTGTCGTCAAAGTGGTGCTTCACCCCTTTCACCTCCTGGTAGTCCTCGTGGCCCTTGCCTGCCACGAGCACCACGTCGCCCTTGCGGGCCATCATGCACGCCGCGCGTATGGCCTCGCGGCGGTCTACGATGCTCACCACCTTCTTCATCTGCTGCGCGCTCAGCCCCGCCAGCATATCGTCGATGATGGCCTGCGGCTCCTCGAAGCGCGGGTTGTCGCTCGTTATTATCACGCGGTCGCTCTGGCGCACGGCCTCCTGCGCCATGAGCGGGCGCTTGCCCTTGTCGCGGTTGCCGCCCGCGCCGCACACGGTGATGACGCTGCCCTTGCCGTCGAGCACCTCGTGTATGGCCGCGAGCACGTTGGCCAGCGCGTCGGGCGTGTGGGCGTAGTCAACGATGGCGGTGAATCCCTCGGGCGAGCGTATGGGTTCGAGGCGGCCGCTCACGCTGTGGAGCGTGCTCATCACCACGAGCACGTCCTCCGGCTGCTTGCCCAGCATCACCGCCGCTCCGTAGACGGCGAGCAGGTTGCTCACGTTGAACTTGCCGATGAACTGCACCCCGACCTCGCGTCCGTCTATCTCAAGGTACATTCCCTCGAAGTGGCACTCTATGATGCGCGCCCTGAAGTCGGCCAGTGTGCGCGTGGAGTAGGTCTTTACCGTGGCCCGCGTGTTCTGCACCATCACCATTCCGTTCTTGTCGTCAGCGTTGGTTATGGCGAAAGAGCCCTTGGGCAGGCCGTCGAAGAAGGCCTTCTTGGCGTCGCGGTAGTTCTCGAACGTCTTGTGATAGTCCAGGTGGTCGCGCGTCAGGTTGGTGAATATGCCGCCCGCGAAGGCCAGCCCGCCTATGCGCTTCTGCGCTATGGCGTGGCTGGAGCACTCCATGAAGGCATACTCGCAGCCCTCGCTCACCATCCGCGCGAGCAGCCTGTTCAGCTCTATAGGGTCGGGCGTGGTGTGGTCGGCAGGCAGCTTCTCGTCGTTGATGTAGTTGCACACCGTCGATAGCAGGCCGCACTTGTGGCCCATCTTGCGGAACATATTATATAATAAGGTGGCGATGGTGGTCTTGCCGTTGGTGCCCGTCACTCCGACGAGCTTCAGCCGGCGCGACGGGTCGCCGTAGAAGAGCGTGGCCACGGGGCCTGCGGCATCCTCGGCCGAGGGCACCACGACATACGTCACGCCCTCCTCCAGCCCGGCAGGCAGCTCCTCGCAGAGCACGGCCGCCGCCCCGGCCTCTATGGCCTTGGGTATGAAGGCGTGGCCGTCGGCCTGCGTGCCGCGCATGGCCACGAACAGATTGCCCGGCGCAACGCGCCGGGAGTCGATGTTCACCCCGGTTATCTCAATCCCGGCATCGCCCTCGATGCAGGTGGGACTGACGTTCTTGAGCAACTCGCTTAGTGTCATATATGTCTTGTTTTATTTCGGTTTGTGCTTCTTTATATACAGGAGCTATAAGGAGTTAGCGGGAGCTATCGCTCCACTTCGCTGCGCTTGGGAGTTAGCAGGCGAACGCTTTGTCATTTGGCACTGTTGAAGCGGTTTCCTTTCACCATTCATTTAATGTTCATGCCAAAAGGTAATCATACCTCTGCACTCATCACTCCAAACTCTGCACTATATGTCCCTGCCTTCCCCCTCACTCCATCGTGAGCACGCACACCGCACCCTTGTGGATGGGCTTGCCCGCCGGATAGCTTTGCGACTTCACCTTGCCGCGGCCGTGCAGGCGCACCTTCAGCCCACGGCTTTCGAGCATATAGACAGCATCGCGCGCTCCCATGCCGGTCACGTCGGGCGCGGTGTTGCCGTATGTCTTCATCTGCGACAGCTCCACCTCGTCGGCCTTGCGCCTCGCCTTGCCCCAAACGGGATTGCCGTCGGCATAGCTCCCCGACCACTCGCGCTCGGTCTTGATGCCGAGCCGGCTCAGCACATAGTCGGCGGCAAGCACGTTCCCGCCCTTCACGTCGGGCACCATCACCGACGTTGTGTCGCGCGCGTCGTCGATGCTCAGCTTCAGGTGGCGTGCCATCACGCCCTCAGAGATGTGGTGGAACACCAGTCCGCTCATGCCGCCTCCCGATGCCGGCAGGCCCGACTTGCGTATGCAGACCAGGCAGGTGTACCGCGGCTCGTCGGCGGGGAAGTATCCCGCGAAGCTCAGCCAGTAGTCAACGGTGCCGCTCCTGTATCCGGCCGCGCCCTTGGACACCTGCGCCGTGCCCGTCTTCCCGGCCACCTTGAACAGGGGCGAGCCCGCCTTCTTGCCAAGCCCTTGGCTAACCACGTGCTCAAGCACCGTCTGCAACGTGCGCACTGTGGACGGCTTGCAAATCTGTTCCTTCAGCACCACGGGCGGAAACTCCATGAGCGTCTCGCCGTTCTTCACCACCTTGGTGACAAAGCGCGGCTTCATCATCTTCCCGTCGTTGGCAATGGCGTTGTAGAACGTCACGGTGTTTATCGGCGCCACCTGCGTTTCGTAGCCTATGCTCATCCAGGCCAGCGCCGTCTTGCTCCAGTTGAGCCACTGGCCGCGCTTGTTCTTCTCCGGCATACGTATGATTGGCGGGGCGTATCCCACGAGAGGTATGTCGAGGTTCTCTGCTATTCCGGTGCGGTAGAGGCCCTCCACGTACTTCTCCGGGTGCTCGTAGTAGAAGTGGTCTATGACATAGCTCACGCCGATGTTGCTGCTCACTTCGAGCGAGCGGGCCACGTTGATGTCCTGGTAGCCGCCGCGCCGCCAGTTGTGATCCTTCATGAAGCGGCCGTGCATCTCCATCACGCCGCTGCCGGTGTGTATGACATAGCTCGTGTCCACCACGCCGTCGTCGAGCGCAACCATGATGGATGCGGGCTTGAACACCGAGCCCGGCTCGCAGCGGTAGCTGATGGCGTTATTCATTATCTCGCGATACTCGCCGTCGGCGCAGCGCGTCATGTTGACCATTGCCTTCACGTCGCCGGTCTTTACCTCCATGAGTATGGCCACGCCCATGTCGCCGTTCACCTCGCGCAGCTCGTCGATGAGCGCCCGTTCGGCCAGGTCCTGCATGGAAACGTCGATGGTCGTTATGATGTCGGCGCCGTTGATGGGCGGCGTGACGGGTATGTTCATGAACTTGTTGAGCACCTTGCGGCGGTGGGTGATGCCGTCGGTGCCGCGCAATATGGAGTCGTATGACAGCTCAAGGCCGAAGCGCGCCGTGTCCTTGGAGCCGAAGAGGTCGCCCACGGTGCGCTGCGCCAGCGAGCCGAAGGGGCGGCGGCGCGAGTTGTACTCCTCGGCGTGGAATCCCCCGAAGTACTTGGACTGGCGGAACACGGGCAGCTTTTTCACCTCGGTGTACGTGCCGTAGTCTATCCGTCGGTGCCATATCGGCCAGTGGCGCGCCATCTTCTTGTGGCCTTTCTCAAGGTCGCGCTTGAACTCCTTGGCCGACTTTGCGGGGAATATCCGGTGCAGCCCCTCGCAGATGAGGTCCACGCTGTCGTTCCACATGGTGTCTTTCTCCAGTCCGCCGGCCTGGAAGTCCATGTATATCTTGAACTCCGGGATGCTGCTGGCCATGAGCTGTCCGTCGCAGCTGAGTATGTTTCCGCGGTTGGGCTTCACGCTCACGCTGTCGCGGACGAGGCGCGAGGCCACGTCGGTCCAGTACTGCTTCTCGGCTGTCATGATGTAGGCGGCCTTGCCTATCACGGCTATTCCCACGAGCGTGAGCAGCACCGCGATGGCGAAGTAGCGCGGCATCACCTTGTCATTGTCAAACTTGCTCATTCTTCTGGCACATTAATTATATATGGGGGCTGGTCTGAAGGGCGCAGCAGGCTGTCCTCGTTGTTCTTCAGCATCTCCAGGACGTGGCTCTCGCGGCACCGCTCCGTGAGCGTGCTCGAACTCGACAGTGCCTTGTACTTGGCGTCCTTCAGCTCGCGTTCGAGGCGGTCGATGGTGAGCATATCCTGCTGGCACTGGTATCGGAAGGCCACGTAGACCACGGTGAACAGCACTATGAGCACAAACAGCCATATCTGGCTGCGCACAAACTCGGCGTTGAGTATGTCTCCTCCGAGAATCTTGCGCAGCGTGAGCGACGGCGAAGGCTTGGGGTCGTCCTCCCTCGCGGTGTCCTTGATTGCCTGCAAGGCGGCGTTCAGGTGCTCCTCTTCCTCGCGCTCCCTGGCTGCGGTGGCCTCGCCGGCAGCGGCATTGCCGTCACTGCCTTGCGCCCCGCCGGCCTCCGGCGTGTCGGCGGCCTGTATCTTTTTCTCCTTGTCTTCGGTTGCCATTATGCTGATATTGCTATGCGTGGTTGCTTGGGTTGCTGCCGGCTCCGGCCTCTATTCGCCCTCCCGGCCGCGCTTCTCGGCTATGCGCAGCTTTGCGCTGCGGCTGCGCGGGTTGCGCTCCTGCTCCTCGTCCGAGGGCAGTATGACCTTGTTGTTGACCGCCCGCAGCGGCGCGTCGGTGCGCCCGTAGAAGTCTTGCTCGGCCCTGCCGTCCACGCGCCCGGCCCTGATCATGTTCTTCACCATGCGGTCTTCGAGCGAGTGGTAGGTGATCACGGCCAGACGCCCGCCCGGGGCGAGCAGGTCGGCGGCGGCTGCGAGCAGGTCGGCCAGTGCCTCCAGCTCGTGGTTAACCTCTATGCGCAGTGCCTGGAACAGCCGCGCCGCGTCCTTCTTCTGCCTGGCCGGTGGCAGCAGTCCGCCCACGGCGGCGAGCAGGTCGGTCGTGGTCTGTATCGGAGCGGCGGCACGCGCCTTGGCGATGGCGGCGGCAAGGCGGCGCGAGTTTTTCAGCTCGCCGTAGAGGTAGAGCACGTCGGCCAGACGCTCCTCGTCGTAATTGTTGAGCACGTCGGCAGCCGTGGCGCCGGCGCGCTTGTTCATCCGCATATCCAGCGGAGCGTCGAAGCGGAACGAGAAGCCGCGCCCGGCGTCGTCGAGGTGGTGGCTCGACACGCCGAGGTCGGCCAGAAGGCCGTCGATATGGTCCTCGCCGTAGTACATCATCCAGTTCCTGAGGTAGCGGAAGTTGCTGCGCACGAAGCGGAAGCCCGGCTCGCTGAGGCTGCGCCGCTCGGCATCGGCATCCTGGTCGAAGGCGTAGAGCCTGCCGCCCGGGCCGAGGCGCGACATGATCTCGCGGCTGTGGCCGCCCCCGCCGAAGGTTGCGTCGACATAGACACCCCCAGGCTTGATGCCGAGGCCGTCTACGCTCTCCTTGAGCAGCACAGGAACGTGGTAATCTATTTCACAACTCATAATCCGCAAATGACTTTAATACTTGGCCGGTTGCCTACGCCGGCAGGGCGGCAACAGCTCTGCCCGCCACAGGCGTATGGCTAAAATACAATGTTCAGAGCCCGCTGCAGCTCCTCGCCGAGGTCGCCCTCCGAGCCGAACGCGCCGTCGGCATCAGCCAGCGGCCATATCTCTATGGTGT
Source organism: uncultured Prevotella sp. (assembly GCA_944320355.1). GTDB lineage: Bacteria > Bacteroidota > Bacteroidia > Bacteroidales > Bacteroidaceae > Prevotella. Next base: position 195,659 of record CALUHC010000035.1, read on the forward strand.
CGCCCATGCCGATGAAGCGCACATCCTGGGCTATGCCCACCTGCTCGGCGCACCGCCTTGGTATGATGAAACGGCCGTTGCTGTCGAGAGCCACTGGCTCTACCCAGGCCACGAAGCGGCGGAACAGCTGCTGCTGCCCGCGGTCCCAGCGGCTGAGGCGGCCGCGCAGCCCGTCCATCTGCTCGTTCCACACACTCTCGGGATAGAGCACGAGGCAGGGCTGGAACACGTCCTTGCGCATCACCAGACCGTCCTCGCCGGCGCCTTGCAGCACCTTGCGGAACGCGGCGGGCAGGAACACGCGCCCCTTGGCATCGAGCCTCGCTTCTATGTTTCCCAGAAATCGCATACGGACACCATCTTTGTTGAGCCCCAAAGGGCAACACCCGCGCCGGCAATGCGGGCGCAGGGATGCGGCTGCCGAGCCTGCGCTGGCCGGACGGAAGGCCGTCGGCCCACTATCATCCGCGCGCGGCTTGACTTTTGCAAAGATACGCATTTTCCTCCACACTGCCCCACTTTTCCCCACACTTTTTACCCTTTCTACAACATTTCTTGATTTCGACGCGTACTTAAATTTATTTCTCAGCCTTTCGATTCGCCCTTACAATAAGAGCGGCACGCGCGCACGCCGCTCCGGCAGCAAGCAAGAGCACAGGCAGAACGCAGCCCGTCGCGCGCGCACGCACATTTAATATAATGGACAACAGCCGCCGTGCCCATGCCTGAAAATATGCAACTAAGAAGCTGTTTTGATTTTATAAACTGCCGAATTGAGATGGATTTTCGAGGTATATTTGCCCGATTGCTGAGGAGCACAGCGGGCTATGTGACGAAGCAAACGGGCGAATATAACCGAAAAGACACTCAAGACGGCAGGCATAAAAGACATATTTTATAAAATCAAAAACAGCTTCTAAAGGCAACCTACTTTGTCTTGACTTCACGCAGATGCCATATCGCACGATGAAACGGCACATTTCGCAGCGCGAAACGTGCCGTTTCGGAAGCCAAAACGCGCCGTTTTGCAAGGCGAAACGACCCTTTTCGCAACACATTGAGCATCAGACTGTTAGCCGATGCGGCCACTATGGCCGCCCTTAACATAAAAATATTAATGGCAGAGCGTGCCCGCCGGCGGCGGCATAGCGCACGAGCGGGCTGCGGAAACCCATTTGCCCGCACAGGCCGGAGCGGCACGCGGCGCGACGCCACCGGGCGCGACCACGGCAAACAGCCCGCCGGGCATTTATAGGCACAAATGTTTTGGCGTTCTGCCGGTTATTTCGTAACTTTGTAGGCAGAGGCGGTATGCCGCGCGGAGCACCCGCGCCGACTGCGCCAGACGACGCATGACAGCATCACGCCAACCACAAGACAAAACGCCATGGACAAGAAAGAACTGATGAGAAGAGCCGTAGCACTGGCCGAAGAGAGCGTGGCCAAGGGCGGAGGGCCGTTTGGGGCGGTGATTGCCCGGGGCGGCGAGATCGTGGCCGAGGGGGCCAACTGCGTGGTGCCGCACCACGACCCCACGGCCCATGCCGAGGTGAGCGCGATACGGGAAGCCGCCCGCAGGCTCGGCACACACGACCTAAGCGGGTGCGAGATATACACATCGTGCGAGCCATGCCCCATGTGCCTCGGCGCGATATATTGGGCGCACCTGGACAAGATATACTACGGCTGCGACAGAAAGGACGCCGCCGCCATCGGGTTCGACGACGACTTCATATACCGCGAGCTGCAACTGGCCCCATCAGACAGGCAGAAGCCGTCAGAGATAGTGCTGGCCGACGAGGCCGCGCGCGCCTTCCGCCTGTGGTCCGACAAGCCCGACAGGAAAGAGTACTGACTGCCGCCAGCAGGCCGCCACGCGCTGCCGGATTGACAGAACAAGCGGGCATTTGTTTCCAAATACAGGCTGTTTGCGCACACAGAATATTGATTTACGTCAAGAATAGTGGCAAATGGCCGATTTATCTATGCGAAACTATTGCATGGAAGAGAATTTGTATGTACCTTTGCAGCGTCAAAAAGATTAATAGATTGTTTTAGGTTAGTAATAATATTTATAGTTTTAGGTTTTTAGTTATTGGTAGAAAGAAAGTTTCAAGTGTGATAACAAAGGCCGCCGTGAGGCTCCCTTAACTTTCAAAGGGTTAGTATTTAGTATTAGTTATGATTCCTTGCTGCTGCCCACCAGGCAGCGGCGGGAGTCCGGCTAACGAGCCGGAAACTATGAAGCTGAAAGGATTTTTAGTTTAACATAGGCTTTGGGTGCCGCTGCCCGTCGATGGGTAGCGGCATTTTGCGTATGGCCCGGCGCGGCCGGGAGAGCCGGCGGCAGAGGCCGCCCGACCGCAATCGGCCCATCATAGGCCAAGGCTACCGGCCGGAACCGGGGCCGCACAACGCACAGGCGCCCCCATGCGCGGCTGGCCAACGGCCGGAGCATGGAGGCGCCTGTGCACTCACTGGCGGGCAGCGGCGTCAGCCCTGCCTCTCAAAGTTGGAGCGAATCTTGGCGGCTATGGCCTCCATCTCCTCGCTATCAACCTTCAACTTAGGGTTGGAGAACAGCATATCCTTCTCCGAGTTCATTGGTATGAGGTGTATGTGCGCGTGGGGCACCTCAAGCCCCAGCACCGCCATGCCAACCTTGCGGCACGGGAACGCCTCCTTTATGGCGGCGGCCACGCGCTTGGCGAACACGGTCATGGCAGCCAGCTCCTCGTCCGTGAGGTCGAATATGTAGTCAACCTCGCGGCGTGGTATTACGAGCGTGTGCCCCTTCACAAGCGGGTTGATGTCGAGGAAGGCGTAGAAGCGGTCGTCCCCGGCGCACTTGTAGCTCGGAATCTCTCCGGCTGCAATCTTTGCGAACAGTCCTGCCATGGTCTCGTCAAGCTATCGATATGTTGTCGATGCGCAGCTTTATCGTTCCGCGCGGAATCTTTATCTCCACCTCGTCGCCCACTTTCTTGCCGAGAAGGCCCTGCGCTATCGGGGTCATGATGGATATCTTGCCCTCCCGCAGGTTGGCTTCGCTCTCGCTGACTATGGTGTAGCTCATCTTGGCTTTGTTGGCCATGTTGGTCATTTCCACCTTTGTGAGTATCTGCACCGAGTCGGCGCTGAGGCGCGACGTGTCCACAATCTTCGCCTCCTGCAGCGCGAGCTTCATCTGGTTGATTTTATCTTCGAGGTGGGCTTGCGCCTCCTTGGCTGCCTCGTATTCCGAATTTTCACTCAGGTCCCCCTTGTCACGGGCCTCAGCTATTGCGGCTGATGCCTTGGGACGCTCCACGCTTTCAAGGCGTTTCAACTCGGCTACCATCTTATCGTAGCCCTCTTGCGACATATAAGCCATAGTTCTAAATGTTTTTTAGATGTAAGTTTCTATCGTTTTTCTGTGGAAAGACATTAAAAAAACTAAGAATTCCGACATTGCAGATGCCGGAATCCTCATTTCCTTCTATCTATATCTTCCGATTGCAAAGTTAGGGATAAAATCCGAATGAGCCAAGCCGCCGAGCGTTAAAAAAGCCTTTTATCATAAAAAACGGAGATTGCCACAGCGGGAGCGGACCGGCCCAAGAAGGCGTTCCGGCCCAGCGGCCATGCCAGCCAATACGCCCCGCCCGAGGCAGGCGCGGCCAGCCGAGGCGCGCTTCAGTAAAAGTGGTAAATTCTTCTGTAGTCTGTGTATCGGCGCGACGGCGCTTTTTCCCTACCTTTGCAAACAACAAGAGGCAGCGGGCACGGGCCGGAACGCCGAACGCCCGGCACGCAGGCACCGCCCAAAGCCACAAGAAAGAACTCAAACAAACAACAGAAAATCATGGAATACGTAAAGTTAAGCAACGGCGTTGAGATGCCGGTTCTGGGTTACGGAGTTTACCAAGTGTCGCCGTCGGAGTGCGAGCGGTGCGTGAGCGACGCCATCAGCGTGGGCTACCGTTCCATAGACACGGCGCAGGCCTACGGCAACGAGGAGGGCGTTGGCGCGGCCATAAGCAAGAGCGGAGTGGCCCGCGGCGACCTGTTCATCACCACCAAGGTGTGGATATCCAACGCCGGATACGAGCGCGCCAAGGCTTCCATAGACGAGTCGCTGCGCAAGCTGCGCTCCGACTACATAGACCTGCTGCTCATACACCAGCCCTTCGGCGACTATTACGGCACATACCGCGCCATGGAGGAGGCCTACCGCGCGGGCAAGCTGCGCGCCATCGGAGTGTCGAACTTCTACCCCGACCGCCTCATCGACATCGCCGAGTTCAGCGAGATCGCCCCAATGGTGAACCAGGTGGAGACCCACGTGTTCAACCAGCAGACGGAGGCGCAGGCCATAATGAAGCGCTACGGCACGCAGATCATGTCGTGGGGACCGTTCGCCGAGGGCCGCAACGACTTCTTCAACAACCCCACCCTGCACGCCATCGGCCTGGAGCACGGCAAGTCGGTGGCGCAGGTGGCACTGCGTTTCCTCATACAGCGCGGCGTGGTTGTCATCCCCAAGTCGGTGAGGAAGGAGCGCATGGAGCAGAACATCGACGTGTTCGACTTCGCCCTGAGCGACGACGAGATGCAGGCCATCGCCAAACTCGACCTCGGCCACAGCCTGTTCTTCTCGCACTACGACCCGCAGACGGTGAGCTGGCTCGTGCAATACGGCAAGAGCAAGTGAGCCGCCGGCGGCCCAGATTGCGGCAACCAGCCCGCCACGGGCGGGAGCGCAGGGGCGGGATAGCCGGTTTTGGACAGCATCTGCCGCCCGCATCGTATATGAAATTCGGTGCAAAATGGGGGCAATAAGGGTTTGTGGCTTTGCCCCGAAGTTGGCGGACGAATGCCTTGTCTCTGATTTCCAAGCTATTTTTCGCTGCGCTTTGCAACACGCGTCCGTTAACTCCCGACGACCGATAGGCCGCCTGACTCCGGTTAACTCCGTGTCTCACCCATTTTGGCACAGCCCCGACCGTGGCACAAGCCACGTTTACTCAGAAGCCGTTTTGGACAACAAAGCAGTAGTTTGTCATTTTGTTTCTGTATGGATGGAGGCACCCGTGGCGAATCCGTTCGCCACAGGCGCCTCTGCTTTTTTGCGCCAAGCCGCAGCCTACAGCCCTTTCTCAGCCGTTAACCCCAACAGGCCATCACACCGCCGAGCACTTGCTTCTGAGCCTGCGGCCGGCTTTCCAAACGCCCACATCCCTTTGCCGGCGCCTCGTCTGCCACCTCGCCTCAACGCAGTCCGCCACGCCTTCGGCAAAGAAGCAGCCACTGAGGGTGTATCAAAATGCACGTCTAATGGCCATAACCCTCTCCCCGACTCTCTCCCAAAGGGCCGGGGAGAGGGCTTGCATACCTGAACACACATTTTGACACACCTCCCCGGAGAGAGAGAGTTATCGCCACCAAATGCGCGTTTTGGCACAGCTCCACAAGCGAAAATCCTTTAACGGAGTCAGCATATTGCCAAAACCCGTTTGACAATGCGCGGACATTCACTTAACATTTTTATGTTAAAGGTCGAGACGGGCGCAACCTCGCACAACCACCTGGAAGTCAATGCGTTGCAAAACGCGCCGTTTTAGCCTCTGAGACGGCGCGTTTTGCAAGCCGAAACGACCCGTTTCAGGCGATGAAACAGGCCGTTTCGCGACGCAAAACAGCGCATACGCAGAAACAATGCCAACGGGCCCCTTTGCTGATTGCATATATGCACTTAGAGGCAAGACGCCGACATCTGGTCAAAAAAGGCCGGAAAAATCCGGCGGAAAGCATTTTAACGCCACAAAAAGCCGTTTTTAACAGATTTTATATATACCTTTGCGGCATCAAACAATCAAAGGAAGGAGGCCCACAAACAGACACAACAGCGAGACGCGGAGGGGGAAGCCCGGCACACAGTGCAGGCACTCCACACAGGTTTTAGAGTTAACAAACAGACAAGACAAACCCTGAGCGCATTTCCATTCCAAGCTTTTCAACAAAACACAATAGAGCTTTTGGCTCTTGTTCCCCTCTCTATGAATACCGCCAATATCCGCATACAGAGAACAGGCAGACCGGAAGTTCATGCTGATAGGCGTAGACTGTCTTGATGCTTGTCAGCGTGCAGCAACTTGGCGGCAACCCATAGAGAAGGCAAGCGCAGGAATGGCACACGCCTTTTATTTATAAATAATAGATTAAAATGAAAAGAATACTTTTACTTTTTTCCCTGCTCGCGACAATGACAACAAGCGTCGGCGCGTATGACTTCGTGGACAACGGCATCTACTATACCGTACTTTCGGAGAGCGACAAGACTTGCGAGGTGGCATACGGCGACATTTACTACAGCGGCAACGTCAACATCCCCGAAACGGCAAACCGCAACGGGAGCGCATATACGGTGACGGCAATCGGCGAAAGCGCATTTTATTACTGTAGCGGACTGGAAAGCGTGACCATGCCGGCCACAATCGAGACCATAAAACCATCCGCATTTGCCAGCTGTGCGCAGATTACGGAGGTGACAATCCCCAACTCCGTGAAAGAGATATACGACTATGCCTTTGCCAACTGCGAGCAACTGGCAAACGTGGACCTTGGAAACTCGGTGGAGGAAATATGGTGGTGCGCATTCATGGGGTGCATAAGCCTGAAGAGCATAAGCCTACCGGAATCCTTGCGTGAGATTGGCTACGACTTGTTCGCAGACTGCCCCAACCTCGCAAGCATCAACGTTGACGAGGCGAACCCCTACCTCACGTCAGACAACGGCGTGCTCTACAGCAAGGACATGACCAAGCTCATAGTCTGCCCGAAGACGAGAACCACCTTCACCATACCCTCTACGGTGACCACCATCGGCAACGGCGCATTCGACACCTCGACGCTCAGAGAGGTATCAATACCCAACTCGGTGACCACTATCGAATCGTACGCATTCCATAACTGCTACTTTCTGACAGAGATATCAATACCCAACTCGGTCAAGTCGATAGGTGGCGAGGCGTTCTCCCGCACTTCCCTCACCGAAATACACATCCCGGCAAGCGTGACAGAGATAACTGAAGACGCTTTTGTTTATTGTCCATACCTGCAAAGCATCACGGTGGATGAAGCCGCTCCCAACAACTCGTCGGAGGACGGCATACTGTACGACAAGAACAAGACGCGGCTGCTGACCTGCCCCGGCGCAAAGACCTCGGCCACCATACCGCAAACGGTGACGAGCATCGCCGACTACGCCTTCAGTGAAGGCAGCATAGAGCGCGTGACACTGCCGCAATCGCTGACGGAAATCGGCGAGAGAGCGTTCATGTATTGCGAACGACTGACGGACATAGACATCCCGAACTCCGCTAAGGAGATAAAGGATGAAGCTTTTTACGCCTGCACAAGACTCAGGAACATTGTCATAGGCAGCTCTGTAGAGCACATAGGCGACGCGGCATTCCACAGCCTTGAAGCCCTGCAAACGGTGTATTCGCTGAACCCGGAGCCGCCGCAGCTCGGCGTTAACCCATGGACTTACAACATCAACAGCGCCACGCTCTACGTGCCGCAAGGCTCGGCCGCATCATACAGGAACGCGCTTACATGGGGAAACTTCGGCACAATACTTGAGCTTGACCCCGCAGGCATAGGCGATGCGCAGGCGGACGGCATCGTGGTAAGCGGCTCTGAGAGCGGCATCACGGTGTCCGGCATTGCGGCAGGGCAGCCCGTGCGCGTTTACGACGAGGGCGGCCGACTGGTGCATTCGGCCGTGGCTGGCGGCACAGCGATGGCCATTCCCGCCGCCAAAGGCCACATATATATAATTAAGGTGGGCAGCAAGGCTCTGAAGATTGTGCTGTGACGCAGGCACACAAAGGCCATACAGGCAGAAAAGACAAGGCGCGCCGCCATCCGTTCGGATGCCGGCGCGCCTTCGTTTTATTGCGCTTTGGGCGGCAGTGTCACTTCACCGTGACGAGTGTGTAGTTCTTCTTGCCGCGCTGCACGAGCAGGTATTTGCCGTCAATGAGGTCGTCGGCGGTGATGGGGCGGTCGAACTCAGAGAGCTTCTCCTTGTTGAGCGACACGCCGCCGCCCTGCACGAGCTTGCGCATCTCGCCCTTGCTGGCAAACACGGGGGCGGCCTGGGTGAACAGCTCCACGGCGGGCTGGCCTATCTGCGAGCGGTCTATGCCGAACTGCGGCACGCCCTCGAAGATGTCGAGCAGCGTCTGCTCGTCGAGCTTGAGCAGGCTCTCCTTGGTCGATTTGCCGAAAAGTATGTTGCTGGCCTCGATGGCTGCGTCGAGAGCCTCGCGCGAGTGGACCATTACAGTCACCTCCTCGGCCAGGCGACGCTGCAGCGTGCGGCGGCCCGGATCCTGGCGGTGCTCCTCCACGAGGGCCTCTATGGTCTCGCGGTCGAGGCTGGTGAATATCTTGATGTAGCGCTCGGCGTCGTCGTCACTGACGTTAAGCCAGAACTGATAGAAGCGGTAGGGCGTGGTGCGCTGCGGGTCGAGCCAGATGTTTCCGGTCTCGGTCTTGCCGAACTTCTTGCCGTCGGCCTTGGTGATGAGTGGGCAGGTGAGGGCGAAGGTCTCCACGTCGTTGCCCAGCGTGCGGCGTATCAGCTCGGTGCCGGTGGTCATGTTGCCCCACTGGTCGTTGCCGCCCAGCTGCAGCTTGCAGCCCTTGTGCTGGTAGAGGTACAGGAAGTCGTAGCCCTGCAGCAGCTGGTAGGTGAACTCGGTGAACGAGAGGCCGTCGCGGGCGGTGCCGTTCAGCCGCTGCTGCACGCTCTCCTTGGCCATCATGTAGTTGACGGTGATGTGCTTGCCCACCTCGCGGGCGAAGTCGAGGAAGGTGAAGTCCTTCATCCAGTCGTAGTTGTTAACCAGCTCGGCACGGTTGGGCGCGTCGGTGTCAAAGTCGAGAAACTTGGCCACCTGTGCCTTTATGCACTCCTGGTTGTGGTACAGCGTCTGGTCGTCGAGCAGGTTGCGCTCCTGGCTCTTGCCCGAGGGGTCGCCTATCATGCCCGTGGCTCCGCCCACGAGTATGATGGGCTTGTGGCCGCAACGCTGCAGGTGGCGCAGCATCATGATGCCGCATAGGTGGCCTATGTGCAGCGAGTCGGCCGTGGGGTCGGTACCGAGATAGGCTGTGGTCATCTCTTTCTGGAGCTGCTCCTCCGTTCCCGGCATTATCTGCGCGAGCATTCCGCGCCATCGTAGTTCTTCTACAAAGTTCTTGGTCATCGTATGATTGATTTTAATTTGTTTGTTATCTCGTTCTCGCGGAAGCCCGTCCGGCTGCGCATCGTGTGCATCGGCACATCCCGATGCGGCTGCTTCCACATAGCGAAAGGCATGGCGAGTGGTGGAAAAACGTGTGGGGAAGAGGCCTGTCCGGAAGCGTAGCGCCGATTGTTACTGCCAGCCCGACCCGTTACGGCCACGCCACTCACGGCACGGGGTCGTAGCCACTGCCTCCCCAGGGGTGGCACCGCAGGATGCGGCGCACGGCCAGCCACGTGCCGCGCAGCGGGCCGTGCTTCCTGATGGCCTGCAGGGCGTATTCCGAACACGTGGGGGTGAAGCGGCAGGTTGGCGGGGTGAATGGCGAGATGCAGCGACGGTAGAACACGATGGGCAGGCAGAGCAGCCACCCGGCGAGCCTCGACAGGCCGCGCAGCGCGGCGTTCAGGCGGCTGTTCATAGCTTCTCGGCCATGCGGCGGAGCAGCGACACCACGCTGCGGGTCACGTCCGGCGTGCCGTGCAGCTCGTCGGCGAGCCACAAAAAAGCCACAGCCAGCGCCTTGTCCGGCGTTGGCTGCAGTGCGTCTGTGAGTATTTGCTTGTTCAGCCTGTAGGCCTCGCGGATCTGTCTCTTCACCCTGTTGCGCTTCACGGCGCGCTTGAAGTGGCGCTTGGACACGCTGACGAGCACCTGCACCGGCGCGTCGCCCTCCGCCCTGTCAATGGTCATGAAGACCACGCGGAGCGGAAACGCCGACATGGAGCGGCCTCCTCCAGAGAAGAGCTGCTCCATCAGCTTGCGGCTCGTCATGCGTTCCGCCTTGCCGAATGTGGCGGATTGTGGTCCTTGCGTCATGTCGTGATATGGTGTTGTGGCCAGAGCTGCCGCCCTGCGGGGGTCAGTCCTCCTGCATGAGCAGGTAGTGCTGCAGCGCTCCGGTCATCGAGGGGTACTTCTCTGTGGGCGCTTCGAGGTCGAGGCGCAGGCCTGCGTCCTTCACGGCCTTGGCCGTTGTGGGGCCGAATGTGGCTATGGCAATGTCGCCCTGCTTGAAGTCCGGGAAGTTCTTTATGAGCGAGTCGACCCCCGAGGGGCTGAAGAACACGAGCATGTCGTAGTCGAACGCCGCCACCTCCTCGGGCGTGAAGTCATTGCTCACTGTGCGATACATCACGCACTCCTTGTGAACCAGCTTCTTGGAGTCGAGCAGAGTGGCCACGCTGTCGTTGTGGACATCGCTCATTGGCACAAGGTATTTCTCGCTCTTGTGCTTCACCATGGTAGGCAGGAGGTCGTCCATGCGCCCGGTGGTGCCGAAGAACACCTTGCGCTTGCGGTACTGCACATACTTCTGTATGTAGAGCGCTATGGTCTCGGTGACGCAGAAGTACTTCATGTCCTCAGGTATGGCCACACGCATTTCCCTGGCCAACGTAAAGAAGTTGTCTATGGCGTGCCTTGAAGTGAACACGATTGCGGTGTAGTCGAGGATGCTTATCTTCTGCTGGCGGAATTCTTTCGGTGTCAGCCCTTCCACCTTGATGAACGGGCGGAACACGAGCTCCACCCCAAAACGTGATGCAATGTCGAAGTAAGGCGATTTCTCGCTTGTCGGCTTTGGCTGCGAAACCAAAATCTTCTTAATCATTGGTGACCTAAATATTTATTTTCAAAAGATTGCCTGTTGCTACCAAAGAGCCCCACAATGTTGCCAGTGGTGCCATTTCGAGGGTGCAAAAGTACAAAATTATTTGCAGAAAACCGTTTGCTCTTTTGAAAAAGATGACATAACACTTATAAAACGTCAATATTTTAACGATAAACAAGACGAAAACCAAGTAATATGCCGCGCTTTTCACAGTAAGCTCAAAATACACGCAAAGCAGCGCCACGGGATACACGAGCACACACTCCGCCGCCGTGACGAAGAGCATCGACTTGAGCCATACAAGGTTGCGGCGACGGCCGAAGAACACCGTGTTCACCACCGTGTATGCCAAGGCCTTGACCGCGAAATAGGCCACGAAGACGGCCAGGTAGATGGCCATGAGCTGGTATGGCGAGCCGAGCACGAAGGTGGAGCCTATGTATTGCATTGTATATGCGTACTGCAACAAGGCCAGGAGCACACACCCCTGGAAGACAAGGAACACCTGGAAGTGGATTTCGCCCGAGGTTTCTGTCACCACCGAAGCCTCATCGCGCGGCGCACGGAAGAAACCTTTGGCCTGCCTTGCTATGAACCTGCGCGAGCGGGATATGGCCGTAAGGCCGAGGATGAAGCACGCAAGCAGCACCATAGTGACCACGTTGTCTGCCCGCATGGCCTCCGGCACGGGATCGCCCGCCACCCCGTACCTTCCGCCGCGCAGCTCGGAATGCAGCAGGGTGTCGCCCGAGAAGAACCCTTCGCGGTCGTATTCCGGCAGCTCGGCCTCAAGCACATTGCGCCCTATGGGCATTCCCGGCACGTGGAGCGTGTCGGGCCGCGAGCTGTAATGTATCTCCACGCGGCTTTCCGCGGCCTGCATGGCAGAGTCATGCCGTGCGGGCGCGGCGCCGGATGAGGGCGGCCGCAACTCCGCGCCGGGACGTTGCGGCCGCTCTTCCGTGTGCGCCGCCGGGGCAGCCACCGGCGTTTGCGGTGTCGCGGCTATGGAATCTGTCTGCAACATCGTCAGAGCGAGAAGGCCCGCTTGATGTCGTCCACGCGGTCGAGCTTCTCCCATGTGAACAGCTCAACCTCCATTTCCTTGTCCTCGTGGTAGTGGCTTGTGAACCGCTTCACCTTCACCTCGGGCTTGCGCCCCATGTGGCCGTAGGCCGCCGTCTCGCTGTATATGGGCAGACGCAGCTTGAGCGTGCGCTCGATGGAGCGCGGGCGGAGGTCGAAGAGGCGGCCTATCACCTCGGCAATCTCGCTGTCTTTCATCGCCACGTGGCTGCGGCCGTAGGTGTTCACGTATATGTTCATAGGCTCGGCCTTGCCGATGGCATAGCTCACCTGCACGAGCATCTCGTCGGCCACGCCCGCCGCCACCATGTTCTTGGCTATGTGGCGCGCGGCGTAGGCTGCCGAGCGGTCCACCTTGCTGGAGTCCTTGCCGCTGAAGGCGCCGCCGCCGTGGGCTCCCTTGCCGCCGTAGGTGTCGACTATTATCTTGCGCCCGGTGAGGCCGGTGTCGCCGTGAGGCCCTCCGATGACGAACTTGCCTGTAGGGTTGACGTAGTATTTTATGTCGTCGCCGAAGAGGGCCAGCACCTTGTCCGAGTGTATCTGAGCCTTGACGCGAGGCATCAGCACCTCCTCAACGTCACGGCGTATGGCGGCCAGCATGGCCTCGTCGGCCGCGAGCTGAGCCTCTTCCGTGCCGTCGGCCGGGCTCACGAACTCGTCGTGCTGGGTTGACACGACGATGGTATCTATGCGCTCGGGCACCCCGTCGTCGCTGTACTGCACCGTCACCTGGCTCTTGGCGTCGGGGCGCAGGTAGGTCATCTGGCGGCCTTCCTTGCGTATGTCGGCCAGCGTGCGCACTATGAGGTGGGCCAGGTCGAGCGACACGGGCATGTAGTTCTCCGTCTCGTTGGTGGCGTAGCCGAACATCATGCCCTGGTCTCCGGCTCCCTGCTCCTCCTCCACGGCGCGGCTCACGCCGCGGTTTATGTCGCTGCTCTGCTCGTGTATGGCCGTCATTATGCCGCACGAGTTGCCGTCAAACTGGTATTCGGCCTTGGTGTAGCCTATGCGGTTGATGGTGTTGCGGGCCACGGTCTGCAGGTCTATGTACTCCGAGCTGTGCACCTCGCCCATGATCACCACCTGACCTGTGGTCACGAACGTCTCGCAGGCCACGTGCGCCTGCGGGTCGTAGGCCAGGAACTGGTCCAGTATGGCATCCGATATCTGGTCGGCCACCTTGTCGGGATGGCCCTCCGAAACTGATTCTGAAGAAAAGAAATAAGACATATATATTATACTCTAATGGTTGATTTCAATGACAGTCGCCCTCACCCTGGCCGCAGCCGGGCGCCCGGGCGCGGCTATGCGTGTGCAAAGTTACGCCAAGTTGGGCGAATGGCAAAACAAAAACCACCTTTTATTTTATGTACGCCAGCAAATATCCTGCACGCCAAGACCGGCCATTGGCGTTACATATCATTGGGTGTGTGCCATTATCCCAAACCGGTCATCAGACCGATTTGGGTCCAATCTTTGATTTCCATGGGCGGCACTCGCCTGCGGCGGTCCGCCTTCACGGTCACCTCACACGCGTGGCGCGTATCAGGTAGGATATCAAGAGCACGTATGCCACGAGGGCGCACACCTGCGACAGCGGGTTGGCCCACCACGCCGAGTAGTCGAAGCTCACGCCGCAGAAGCGCAGCAGCGCGCTGACCACTCCCATGAGCGCGCCTCCGGCTATGAAGCCCGAGGCCAGCAGGTTGCCCTTCTCGCCGCGCTCGGCGTTCACCTTCGGGTCCTTGGAGCGCGAGGTCACGTACCAGTTGACGGCTCCGCCTACCAGCAGCGGTATGTTGAGCTCCATGGGTATGAACATTCCGAGGGCGAAAGCCAGGGCCGGAACCTTGAACAGCGTCAGCACGATGGCTATCGCCGCGCCTATGGCGTAGAGCACCCACGGCGCGCCCACGCCGCTCATCAGCGGGTCTATCACGGCGGCCATGGCGTTGGCCTGCGGCGCGGCGAGCTGCCCGCTGGCAAATCCGTATGTCTCGTTGAGCAGCATCATCACTCCGCCCACGGTGGCGGCAGACACCAGAGTGCCGAGGAACTTCCACGTCTCCTGCTTCTTGGGCGTGGTGCCGAGCCAGTAGCCAATCTTCAGGTCGGTGACGAACGCGCCCGACATGGACAGGGCCGTGCACACCACGCCGCCCATTATCAGCGCGGCGAGCATTCCGCCGGTGCCTTCCAGGCCCACGGCCACCATCACCACAGAGGCGAGGATGAGCGTCATCAGCGTCATGCCCGACACGGGGTTTGAGCCCACTATGGCTATGGCGTTGGCGGCCACGGTGGTGAAGAGGAAGGCTATGACGGCCACGAGCACTATGCCCACGAGGGCGAAGAGCAGGTTGCCGTCCATCACCCCGAACCAGAAGAAGAGGAATATGGCCACGATGGTGGCTATCGAGCCTATGGCTATCACCTTGAACGATATGTCGCGCTGCGTGCGCAGCTGCTCCTTGCCCGCCTGCTGGCCGCCCTTCATCTCGCGCACGGCCAGGCTCACAGCGCCCTTGATGATGCCCCACGAGTTGATGATGCCGATGATGCCGGCCATGGCGATGCCGCCGATGCCTATGCTCTTGCCATACTCGGTGAATATCTGCTCGGGGGTCATGCTGCCCACGGTCTGCGTGATGGCCGGGTTCCACTGGTTGAGCACGTCGCCGCCGAACAGCAGCGCCATGCCCGGCACTATGAGCCACCACACGGCGAGCGAGCCGAGGCAGATGATGAGGGCGTACTTCAGGCCCACGATGTAGCCCAAGCCGAGCACGGCTGCGCCGGTGTTGACCTTGAACACCAGCTTGGCCTTGTCGGCCAGCGTCTCGCCCAGCCCTATCACGCGCGTGGTGAAGTTCTCGTTCCACAGTCCGAAGGTGGCCACCACGAAGTCATACAGGCCGCCTATCAGCCCCGCCATGAGCAGCGGCTTGGCCTGGTTGCCGCCCTTGGCGCCGCTCACGAGCACCTGCGTGGTGGCCGTGGCCTCGGGGAAGGGGTACTTGCCGTGCATATCGCTGACGAAATACTTGCGGAAGGGGATGAGGAACAGTATGCCTATGACGCCTCCGAGCAGCGACGCTATGAATATCTTGAGGAACGACGCGCTCAGCTCCGGGTACTTGGCCTGCAGGATGTATATGGCCGGCAGGGTGAAGATGGTGCCCGCCACCACGGCCCCCGAGCAGGCTCCGATGCTCTGTATTATGACGTTCTCGCCCAGCGCCTTGCTGCGCTTGGCCGCCGTCGACACGCCCACGGCGATGATAGCTATGGGGATGGCGGCCTCGAACACCTGCCCTACCTTCAGCCCGAGGTAGGCGGCGGCGGCGGAGAAGAGCATGGCCATGAGCACTCCCCACGTCACCGACCATCCGTTCACCTCGGGATACGCCTCGCGCGGACTCATTATGGGCTCGTACTTCTCGCCGTCTTTCAGCTCCCGGAAAGCGTTCTCGGGCAGCTGCAATCTTTCGTTTTCGTTATTTTCCATTGGTTTGTATGTTTTGTTTTTTGTCAATCAAGGGAGTTTTATTTTGGGAAGTCAAAGAAGTTAACGGAAGTTATCGCTACACTGCGTTCCGCTCGGGAAGTTAACGGACAATAGCTTTGCAAGCCGCCACCCTGCTTCCCGCACCCGAAGCAATCATACCTCTGCACTCTTCACTCTAAACTCTGCACTGAAGGTAATCATACCTCCGCGCTCTTCACTCTGCGTTCTTCACTCTCCAGATACTCCGCGTATATCCTCGCGGCCGATATTATCTGGCGCACGCAGGGGCGGGTCTTGTAGTATTCGGCGGTGCGCTCGGAGGCCTCGTAGTCGAGCGGCGCGCCTTTCTTCAGCCTGAGCAGCTCGGAGCAGATGATGGAGCCGTGCTCGCGGCTGAACTCGGCGGCCAGTTGCTGCACCACCTTGTAGCAGGCCGACTTTCCCTCACGGTCGCCCGGAGTCACCGAGCCGCAGTCCATGCCGGCCAGCACGGCCATGCCGCACACCGCGCCGCACGTCTGCCGCATACGCCCTATGCCCGCACCGAGGCCCGCGCTGACCCTCAGCGCCTGCTCGCCGCTATATCCGTATATGTCGGCGAAGGCCGCCACGACGGCCTGCGCACAGTTGAATCCCTGCATGAACAACTCTTCCGCGCGTCTCATCCGCGCCTGCTTGTCTATCTCCATCGTCTTCTGTCCATTGTTTGCCATAGCCCGCCCGCAGTGCCGGCAACCCGGTCTCCCGGCCGTCCGCGCACAGGCGGAGCTTAGATTTCTGCCACGCGCCGCACCCGCTGCGCCGCCTCCGCAACCCGTTGATAATCAGCGGGGTTACAAAACGTGCCGTTTCGCCTTGCAAAACGACCTGTTTCGCAGCCTGAAACGGCACGTTTCGGAAACCCAAACGGCACGTTTTGCAAGGCGAAACGGCAGGCTTTGATTTTTGACACATATCACCCGGCACGGAAACCGCCTGCCGAGCGCAGCCTATCTTCTGCAAAGATAGTGCAAGAGAGCGCAGTGGGAGCTTGCTCACAAACTGCCGAGCGCAGCCTATCTTCTGCAAAGATAGTGCAAAAAAAGCAGTGGGACAAGACTAAGGCTGTGTTTTTTCGCAACACCCTACGCATCACACCACGGCGCGCACCCGCAGGCACGAGCCTGCCGCCATGGCAAAAAAACGTGAAAAGCCATCGGCTTTAGGATTAAAATAAGTATATTTGCAAGCGGATTCTGCCCGCCGGCAAGCGGGCAAGGCAACTCCCTCGCAGACAAGGCGAAGGCCGGAAGGAAAGCCGGCGCCACACTTTCTCACGATGACAGACGGTGCCGCCACATGGCAGCACCGCAAATTTATATGCCAATAAAAGATGAAAGAAACCATTGACAACTTTGAGATAATGGCCCCGGTGGGGTCGCGAGAGAGCCTGGCCGCGGCCATACAGGCCGGTGCCGACTCGGTTTACTTCGGCATAGGGCGGCTGAACATGAGGGCGCACTCGGCCAGCACGTTCACCGCCGACGACCTGCGCGACATAGCATCCGAGTGCGCCGCGCACGGCATAAAGACCTACCTGACGGTCAACACCATAATCTATGACGAGGACATGGACGCCATGCGCCAGACCGTCGACGCGGCACTCCACGCCGGCATCAGCGCCGTCATAGCCAGCGACGTGGCCGTGATGGACTATTGCCGCCGCGTGGGCATGGAGGTCCACCTCTCCACGCAGCTCAACATAAGCAACACCGAGGCCCTGCGCTTCTACTCCCGCTATGCCGACGTGGCCGTGCTGGCGCGCGAGCTGCGCCTGGAGCAGGTGGCTGAGATACACCGCCGCATAGAGCAGGAGCGCATCTGCGGCCCCTCGGGGCAGCCCGTGCGCATAGAGATGTTCTGCCACGGCGCGCTCTGCATGGCCATAAGCGGCAAGTGCTACATGAGCCTCGACAACGCGGGCCGCTCGGCCAACCGCGGCGAGTGCGTGCAGATATGCCGCCGCTCGTACACCGTCACCGACACGGAGACGGGCTGCCAGCTCGAGATAGACAACAAGTACATCATGAGCCCCAAGGACCTCAAGACCATACGCTTCATAGACCGCATGATGGAAAGCGGCGTGAGGGTGTTCAAGATAGAGGGCCGCGCGCGCGGGCCGGAGTATGTCTACACCGTGGTGAGATGCTACAAGGAGGCCATCGGGGCCGTGCTCGACGGCACGTTCACCGACGGGCGCAAGGACGAGTGGGACCGCAGGCTCGCCACCGTGTTCAACCGCGGCTTCTGGGACGGCTACTACCAGGGGCAGACCCTCGGCGAGTGGAACCGCAACTACGGCTCGAACGCCACCGAGCGCAAGGTCTACGTGGGCCGGGGAGTGAAGTATTTCTCCAAGATAGGGGTCGCCGAGTTCAGCGTCGACGCCGCCGAGTTCAGCGTGGGCGACAAGATGCTCATCACCGGACCGACCACTGGAGTGCTCTATGTGACCCCCGACGAGATACACGACGACGTGCAGGCCGTGCAGACAGCGCGCCAAGGCACCCGCGTGGCCTTCCGCGTGCCGGCCAAGGTGCGCCCCAGCGACAAGCTGTTCCGCATAGACAGCACCGCCGAATGAGCCGCGCGACACACCTGCCCGAGACCAGCGGCCGCCTGATGGCGTGCTGCCGGGCGCGGAGCGATGCAAAAAAGAAATGAATATCCGCAATCTGCCAAGTAGTCACAGGGAGTTAACGGGAGTTAGGCTACCTTACGGTCGCCCGGAGTTAGCGGACGATAGCTTTAGTGGGTAGCGTCCGCTAACTCCATGAACGAGCGCAGCGAGTGATGACTCCAGTTAACTCCGGATAACTCCAAGCATTTGGCAGAATGCGGATAATTATTAAAAATAAAACAAAAGACAATCGAATATGACAATCAACGAAGCACAAGACGAGGTGATAGAGGAGTTCTCCGACCTCACCGACTGGATGGACAGGTACCAGCTGCTGATAGACCTGGGCAACGAGCAGCAGCCGCTCGACGACAAGTACAAGACCGAGAGCAACCTCATAGACGGCTGCCAGAGCCGCGTGTGGCTGCAGGCCGACTATGAGGGCGGGCGGATAACGTTCAGCGCCGAGAGCGACGCGCTCATAGTGAAGGGCATCATAGCCCTGCTCATACGCGTGCTCAGCGGCCACACGCCCGACGAGATTCTGTCGGCCGACCTGTATTTCATCGACCGCATAGGGCTGAAGGAGCACCTCAGCCCCACGCGCAGCAACGGCCTGCTGGCCATGATAAAGCAGATGCGCGTGTACGCCCTGGCCTTCAAGGCCAAGGAGGAAGCGTAAGAGCCGGATGCCCATCATGCCACGGAAGGCGCGGAGAGAGGCCGCGCCACGCGGCACAGAGCGCACCATGCAGCCCTAAGAGACATTTATGCAACACACACCTTGCCCCACCTTACGCACCATGGCGGTGACCGCGGCCTTGTGGACGGCAGCCGGGAGCGGGCTTGCCGCACCGGCCGGGAAGGCCGACACACCACCGGACACCGACACGACGAGGCTCGTGCACCGCATAGAGGCCGAATACACCACGGGCGGAATACTGCACACCAACGGCTATCTGACAGGCGAGAACGCCGAGGGCCGCGTGATGAACCACGCCTCGACCCTGGCCCTGAAGTACGCCTTCATGCCGCCGCAGGGCAGCCTGCAGGCAGCCATCTACCGCGGGGCGTACCAGGGGGTGGGCGTGTCTGCGGGCCGCTTCAACCACCTGCTGGGCAACCCCGTGTCGGCCTTCGTGTTCCAGGGCGCGCGCATATTCACGCCAGCCAGGCGGCTGTCGCTCAACTACGAGTGGAACTTAGGCCTCACCTTCGGCTGGAAGCCCTACGACGCTGAGACCAATCCCGACAACCGCATCATAGGCTCGAACGTCACGGCCTACATCGCCGCCGGGCTGTACCTGTGCTACCGGGTCACCCCGTGGCTCGACATCAACGCCGGCATCAACGCCGCCCACTACTCCAACGGCAACACATCATATCCCAACGCGGGGCTGAACACGCTCGGCGCAAGCCTCTCGGCGGCCTGCTACGTGGGCCGCCGGCTGCCCGAACCCGCCCGGCGGACCCTGCCGAGCTTCCGCCGCCACGTCAGCTACGACATCACCGTGTTCGGCGCGTGGCGCAGGCGAGGCGCCGACGCGATGGGCGACGGCACCATATACGCGCTGCCGGGCACATACGCCGTAGCCGGACTGAACTTCAACCCGATGTACAACATAAACCACTGGCTCAACGCCGGGGTGTCGCTCGACGCCGTCTACGACCGCAGCGCAAACCTTTACTTCGAGTCGGGCCACATATCCGCAGCCAACCTGCGCCGCCCGCCGGTCCGCCGGCAGATGGCCGCCGGACTGTCGGCAAGGGCGGAGTTCGTGATGCCCTACTTCACCATAAACCTCGGAGTGGGCAAGAACGTGATAGGGGCACACGGCGACTTCAGCAACATATACCAGATACTGGCACTCAAGGTGAACGTCTACAAAGGCTCGTTCCTGCACATAGGCTACTGCCTCGACGGCTTCAAGAACCCCAACTACCTGATGCTCGGCATAGGATACAGGCTCAACGGGAAGAGGAAATGGTGACCATGCCGCCGCCGGGCACGCAAAAGCGAGGCGGCGGAAACGAGGCGGCGCGCGGCAACACGGGCACGGCGAAAGCCATGCACCGCACTGCGCAGGCAAAAGGAAGGAGTGAACCAAACCCGTGGTCAATTGTGCGCGGACACCCGAACGCGGCAAGTTGCGGTTAACCTTTTTATGTTAAAGGCAACGGAAGCGGGCACCACGACCAACCATCTGATTGCCAACGAGTTGCGAAACGTGCCGTTTGAACTTGCAAAACGGCGCGTTTTGCGCTGCGATATGTGCCGTTTTGCATTGCGAAACGGCTCGTTTCAGGAGGCAAAAAGGCACAGACGGAAAACCAAGGCACGGCGCGCCGTTTTTAGTTGCGTATCTGCAAGTAGCGGCAAACAGCGCACACCACATTTCGAGCAAGCAAAAACAACCGACAGGCATACGGCTTGCCATGCCGAAGCTGAAGCCTCTTCGGCAGCCGGCAAACCCGGAGCAACTACTGAAAAAGGCCCCGCCAGCCACTCATCGCAAGGGCCGGCGGGGCAACAGAGGTATGAAAAACAACAATCAGCCGGGGCGAACCGCGCCCACGGCCTCAGTCCGTCCGGCAGGCGCTGACCAGCCCTTCGCGGCAGTCTTCGCCCGTATATTCCATCAATGGCAGCTCACCCTGCAACACCTTCATGGCGTTGTAGGCCAGCGAGAGCATCTCGTTCTCGCCCGGCATCACCACAACCGGTGCGAGATAGCCTATCTGCGGGCGCAGCAACCCCACGCAATAGGCACTGTGGGCAATGCCACCGGTGATGATTATGGCATCGGCTTGCCCCCCGAGAGCCACGTACATTGAGCCTATCTGCTTGGCCACGTTGTACATCATGGCATCGAGCACGGTGGCATGGGGCTGCCGGCCGGCCTCTGCCTCGGCGGCAATGGTTATCATGTCGTTGCTGCCCGTCCAGGCGGTCAGCCCTCCCTTGCCGCATATCATGCGCTTTACCTGCCTCAGAGTGTACTTGCCGCTGAAGCAAAGCTCGGCCAGCTGCATGACAGGGAGCGTGCCGGCGCGCTCGGGTGTGAACGGCCCCTCGCCGCCAAGCGCGTTGTTCACGTCTATGACGCGGCCATGGCGGTGCGCCCCCACAGAGATGCCGCCGCCGAGATGGGCCACGATGAGGTTCATGTCCTCGTAGCTACGGCCCGCCGAAGCGGCGTAACGCCTGGCCACAGCCTTCTGGTTGAGGGCGTGGAACACCGACCGACGCTCAAGCTCGGGCACGCCGCTGATGCGCGCCACGGGCAGCAGCTCGTCCACGACCACGGGGTCGGCCGTGAAGGCGGGGCACCCGCAGGCGGCCGCCAGCTCGTCGGCAATGAGCGCGCCGAGGTTGCAGGCGTGCTCCATCTCGGCGTGCAGGAGGTCGTGCTTCATGCGCTCGTTGACGGCATACACACCGCCGCGCAGCGGCTTGAGCAGCCCGCCGCGCCCTATCACCGCGTCGAAGGCGCACTCTATGCCGCCATCGCGCAGCTTGCCGAGCACGAAGTCGCGGCGATAGGCATACTGGTCCGTGACGCGCTCGAAGCGCGCCAACTCACTCACCGGATGGTGGGCTCCGGCCGTCCACACCTGTCGGTCGCCCTCGAACACGGCAATCTTGGTCGAGGTGGAACCTGGATTGATAACGAGTATCCTCATATACAGTTCGCTTTATGTTATATGGCAGAGCCCGCAAGGCAGGCCAACGCCAGACTGTTGTACTTAGATTCGCCCGAGTCTGCGCGCGAGGCGAGCACCACGGGGGCGGTGGTGCCGCAGAGCATCCCCGCCATTGCCGCCTTGCCGAAGAAGGAGACGGTCTTGTAGAACACGTTGCCCGACTCGATGTTCGGGAACACCAGCACGTCGGCAGAGCCGGCCACGGGCGAGCAGATGCCCTTTATCTGCCCGCTGCCGGCGTCGCAGGCCGTCTTCACGTCCATCGGGCCGTCCACCATAGCGTTGCCGTAGTCGCCGTTGCGGGCGCGCCTTTTCAGCTCCTCATAGCTCAGGGTGTGGGGGAACTTCTCGCTGACCTTCTCCGTGCAGTGCACCAACGCCACGCGCGGGGCGCCCACGCCGAAGGCCCGGCAGACGGACACGGCGTAGCGCACCATGGCGTCGAACTGCTCCGTGGTGGGCCTCGGAATCACCGCCACGTCGGTGGCGAACAGCAGCTTGCCGTAGCCCGGGGCCTGTACCACCGTCACATGACTCATCACCCTGCCCTGCTCCAGCAGCCCGCACTCCTTGTCGAGCACGGCGTGGAGCATGTTGTCGGTGTTTATGCAGCCCTTCATCAGCACGTCGGCCATGCCGCTCCTCACTATGGCCACGGCCTCGCGGGCAGCCTCGTCGGGCGTTCCCGCCGTGCGGACATCCACCCGCCCGGGGTGGCGGCGGCACACTTCGGCCACGTCCCAACGGCACTCTCCGCCGTTCACCAGCACGAAGTCGGCCACCTGCTCGTCGAGAGCGCGCTTTATCACATACTCGGTATGCGAGTCGCCGGGACACACCACAGCCACCCGCCTGCGCTTTGGCATGGAGCGCAACAATGCCACAAGTCCGTCGAAATTGGTTATGCTCTGCATCGCGTTGTGTTATTTTGTTACGTATATAATGCAACCGGAGCTATGTGGACCTATCCACAACCCGCCGAAAGCATCGATTTTCTGCAAATTTAAGAAATTCTTCTCATATTACATCCCGTACAGTTCTACATATTCATCGCGCTTAACTTAATTTCATAGTTGCCCGTTACAAATTAAAAGAAGCCACAAGAAGCCGCGCCGGAGGCGGCAAACCGCCGGAGACACCGCGACGCGACGCGCCGAGACACGGCACGACGTGGCGGCACTCGGTGCGGCCCCATGGCAGAACGCGCTGTAAGCCAGCGCATTGCCAGGCGGCCGAGATGCCGCAGGATGCGCCCAACCGGAACTCACGGCAAGACAGAACGGCTCGAAAACCACATGGAGCGAAACCGCAGTGGAGCAGAACCGGCACCGCCAAAAAGGGCGTTTTCGGGCACAGGCGCTTTCAATTTGAAACCTGCCGCAAGCCAAGACGGCCATCCATGCGCCATGGGCCGCACACCGCACCAGCCGCCGCCGGCGTGCCGCCAACGCCCCCACAGGCTATGGAATGACGGTGCAGGAACGCCCGGCTGAGCCGATTTGGCAAGCAGCTGACAATCAACACCTTAGCAAGGCGTGTCATACCGGCTTGCGAAACGCGCCGTTTCGCGTTCCAAAACGGCGCGTTTTGCAAGCTGAAACGACCCGTTTCAGGCGATGAAACAGGCCGTTTCGCAACCCCACTGACTGTCAGCGAGTTGCGGAGACCGCCCGAACCTGCCGCATGAGGCCCCCAAACAGAATGGCTGAAAGGGCTGGCGCACTGCGGCCAACACACCTGCCACGGCCGCCGCCGCGGCGCAAAGACAGGCCGCAATGCGCGCGCGAAAGCAAAATAGTGGCTCTTTTATTTTGCCTTACCACTGATTTTCAGTAATTTTGCATCGCTTACCGCTAATCATACAGACACAAACTTAAAACCAAACATAAGCATGTCATACACACGAATTACAGCTGCCGAGGCCGCAGCGATGATAAAGAACGGGGAGAACATTGCCCTGAGCGGCTTCACGCCATCGGGCGCAGCCAAGGCCGTGACCAAGGAACTGGCCAAGATTGCCGCCGCCGAGCATGAGGCCGGGCGCGAGTTTCAGGTGGGACTGTTCACCGGAGCGTCGACCGGACAGAGCACCGACGGCGACCTGGCCAACGCCAACGCCATAAAGTACCGCGCGCCATACACCACCAACAGCGACTTCCGCCGCCACGTCAACGCCGGCGAGATAGCCTACAACGACATCCACCTCAGCCAGATGGCGCAGGAGCTGCGCTACGGATTCATGGGCGAAGTGGACTGGGCGATACTCGAAGTGTGCGACATGGAGGAGGGCGAGACAACCTGCCGCGCCTACCTCACATCGGCAGGAGGCATCAGCCCCACGGCGGCAAGGCTGGCCAAGCGCGTCATCCTTGAGCACAACACGTTCCACAGCACGGGAGCCAAGCTGCTCCACGATGTCTACGAGCTGCAGGACCCGCCCTGCCGCGAGCCGATACCGCTGACGAAAGTGAGCGACCGCATAGGCAAGCCATACGTAGAGATAGACGCCAAGAAAATAGCGGGAGTGGTGGAATGCAACATACCCGACGAGGCAAGGGCCTTCAAGGCCGAAGACCCGATAACCTCGCAGATAGGGCACAACGTGGCCGCATTCCTCATGCAGGACATGAAGCGCGGCATCATCCCGCCATCGTTCCTGCCACTGCAGAGCGGAGTGGGCACCACCGCCAACGCCATACTGGCCGCGCTGAGCCACGACAAGGCCGTGCCCGACTTCAACATCTTCACCGAGGTGCTGCAGGACGCCGTCGTTGACATGATGCTCGAAGGCCGCGTCAAGGACGCCTCGGCCTGCTCGCTCACCGTGACCAACGAGAGCCTGAAGAAGGTCTACGACAACATAGACTACTTCAGCCGCCACCTCACGCTGCGCCCCAGCGAGATTTCCAACTCGCCCGAGCTGATACGCCGACTCGGGGTGATAGCCATCAACACCGCACTGGAGTGCGACATCTACGGCAACGCCAACTCAACGCACATCAGCGGCACCAAGATGATGAACGGCATAGGCGGATCGGGCGACTTCGAGCGCAACGCCTACATAAGCATCTTCACCTGCCCATCGGTGGCAAAGGGAGGCCTCATCAGCTCGATAGTGCCCATGGTGAGCCACCACGACCACACCGAGCACGACGTGAACGTGATTGTGACAGAGCAGGGCGTGGCCGACCTGCGCGGCAAGAGCCCGCGCCAGCGCGCCGAGTGCATCATAGAGAACTGCGCGCACCCCGACTACCGGCCGCTGCTGCGCGACTACCTGAAGCTCGGAACGGGCGGACACACGCACCACTGCCTGCCCGCCGCCTTCGCCATGCACGACACCCTGGCGCGCAAGGGCGATATGCACCTGACGGATTTCGCCGAGTACGTGAAGTGAGAATCTGACCTGACTTTATGAAAATTGGCTCTTGACAACGGCGGGAACCCTGTAAGGCAGGCTGCCGACAAGGCCAATACAGCCCCTGAAGGGGTGGCTACAAAACAGCGGGAGGCCGGGCGCAACAGCGCCAACGGCCTCCCGCTGCCGTATGGCGGCACCGGCGGCAATGCCTCGAAAAGCACACAACACAGCCCAGCCACACCGCAACAAAGCGACCGGCAAGCACGCACTGCCATCAAGAAGCTGCTTCGATTTTATCAAATATGTCTTTTATCCCTGCCGCCTTGAGCGCATTTTGGGTCATATCCGCCCGTTTGCTTCGTCACATAGCCCGCACGTGTGTTGAGCGAAGCGAAAAATGCTCCTCAGCAAACGGACAGATATGCCTCAAAAATCCAACCCAATCCGGCAGTTGATAAAATCAAAACAGCTCCTAACTTTTTTATGTTAAAGGCAGCCACAGAGGCCGTCTTTGGTAACCACCTGACACACAACGAGTTGCGAAACGGGCCGTTTCGCATTCTGAAACAGGTCGTTTCGGCGGTCGAAACGGGCCATATCGCAGCGCGAAACGAGCCGTTTCGTGCCGCGACACGGCACATACGGAAATGCAATAAAATAGCGGTTGCCTTTAGCTGCATATTTGCAAGTATGGGCAGACTGCGGACATTCACCTTGTATCATGGGCCACCAGGTGGATGAGCAAGCCCTTGGCCCATGCCCGCTGAAACAAAAAAGCTGCGGCAAGGGAGCCGCGCGCCATCAAGACGCGCCCTCTCCCATGCCGCAGCCCATGCCTGCAAGCCCGGCTCACTCTGCGGGCATCATCACCACCTCGACGCGGTTGCCCGGCTTGACCAGCTCCTTGATGAAGGCGGCAATGGTCTGCGGGGTCTGCGCCTCGACAGTCTTCTTGTAGTCGGTATAGGTATCGAGGCCGAAGTCACGGTAGTTGTTGATCACTCCCTGCCAGTATCCGTTGGTCTTGGTGCGGTCGTCGTGGTTCTTGAGCATGAACTCCTTGACCTTGGCCAGCATATCTGCGTCGCAGCCGTTCTGCATGGCCGCCACCTCGTTGCGCATTATGGCAAGGGCCGTGTCGGCCTTCTCGGGCTTCACGGGGCAGTAGACGAAGATGCCACAGTCTGTCTTGTCGTCCTTGCGCGAGATGGAAGCCTGCGCCATAACGGAGTAGGCCGCGCCCGCGTCCTCGCGTATCTTCTGCAGGTAGACCATGCTGAGCACCTGTCCGGCAATGTCGGCGCGCACCATGTTATCGAGCGTGTAGGGCACGTTCTCGTTGCTCCACACCATGGTGGCCATGGCCTTCGGCGTCTCCATCTTGCGCTTGAAGCTGTTCACCACGATGCCCTTGGCGTCGGTGTCCACGCGGTGTCCCTTCCTGATGTCGGGCGAGGCGGGCAGCGATGCCACGTACTGCTCAAGCAGCGGGCGCAGGCTGTCCTCGTCAAAGTTGCCTATGATGGTGAAGGTATAGGCCGCGGCGTTGGCCGTAAGCTCCTTGGCTATCTGCAGGATGCGGTCGTAACTGACGTTCTTCAGGTCGCCGAGCGAGAGTGAGGCGAAGCGCGGGTTGTGGCAGTTGAGCGTGACGAGGAGCGAGTCGCTGAAGGCGTTGTCGGGCGACAGGGCCTTGTTCTTCAGCGCAATCTCGGCCGTGCGCATCAGGTTGTCATACGACTGCTGGTCCTTGTTGATGGCCGTGAAGTATAGATATACAAGCTGCAGGAGCGTCTCCACGTCGGTGGGGGTGGACGATCCGCTGATATACTGGCGCGTGGTCGACAGCGACATAGACGCGCCGGCAATCTTTCCGGCCAGCGCCTTCTCCAGTTCGGTGTGCGAGAAGTTGCCCAGCCCGCTGGCCTCCACCACGTCGTCGAATATCTTCAGGTTGGCAAAGTCCTGCTCTCCGTACAGAGACGAGCCGCCGAATCCCTCGGCCGTGAGCAGCACCTGGTCCTTCTTGTAGTCCGTGTGCTTCAGCACCACCTTCACGCCGTTGGACATCGTCAGCTCCTTGTAGCCAAACTTGTCGTTCGTCTCTTCGCTCTTTATCGTCCCCCTCTGCGGCAGCTCCTTGATGAGCGGCTCGTCCTTCACGTTGTCCACGTAGGGAGTGAGCTTCTCGGCGCGCACGTCGGCCACCACCTTGAGCAGGCTCTGCTCGGTGGGATACACCGTTCCTTCCTTCTCGTTGTTGAAGCTGATGATCACCATGTTGGTGTCCGACAGCGGCACAAGGCTCTTCATGACCTCGTTGACCACCTCTATGGGCAGTGCGGGGATTATCTGCTTCATCGTGGCGTAGTAGTAGTCGATGGGCGCTATGGGCTCTGAGGAGAGGAAGTGCTCCTTGTACTCCTCGCAGAACTGCGCGCTGTAACGCTTGTCCTTGTTGCTGTACATCTTGTCGAGCGCGCTGAGCGCGTCGGCCTTGGCGCGGGCGAACTCTGTCGGAACGAAGCCGAACTCGGCGGCGCGGCGCGCCTCACGCAGCATGGCGCCGAGCGAAGCCTCCACCTGTCCGTCCTTGGGCAGGGCCGAAATGTCGATGGCGTCCTTGGTGCGGGCAAAGATATAGCTGCTGTAAAGCGCGCTGCAGTTCACGAACGGGCTCTCTGCCTTCTGCCCGTACTCGGCCAGGCGGGCGTTGAGCATGGCCACAGCCATGTCGCGGGCGTAGCATCCCACGAGGTAGCCCACGTTGTTCTTCATAGAGTCGGGCACCGCGTCGTGCTTGAATATCAGCTCGATGGTGTTCACGCGCTGCTCCTTGTCCTTGTCAATGACCACGATAGGCTCGGCGTTGTCGGGCACAGGCTCGGTGACAACGGGCGCGGGGTTCTCCGGCATTTCTATCGGACCGAAGAGCCGCTTTATCTCCGCCTCCACGTGGTCAACATCGACATCGCCGACAACGATGATGCCCTGGTTGTCGGGGCGGTACCACTTCTCATAGTAGGCGCGCAGGGCGTCGGGCTTGAAGTTGTCCACAACGCTCATCAGTCCGATGGGCATACGCAGGCCGTACTTGCTGCCCGGGTAGAGCTTTGGCAGGCTGCGCTCGAACATCCGCATGATTGGGCTGGTGCGCAACCGCCACTCCTCGTGTATGACTCCGCGCTCCTTGTCAATCTCGGTGGGGTCGAGAGCGAGCCCGTTGGCCCAGTCATAGAGTATGAGCAGGCACGAGTCGAGGGCCGCCTGGCGGTCGGTTGGCACGTTGGATATGTTGTACACCGTCTGGTCTATGGCGGTGTAGGCGTTGAGGTCGCGGCCGAACTTGACGCCGATGGACTCGCAGTAGCGTATGAGGTCGTTGCCCTTGAAGTGCTCAGTGCCGTTGAAGCACATGTGCTCAAGGAAGTGCGCCAGTCCGCGCTGCTCCTCTTCCTCCTGCAGCGAGCCCACCTTCTGGGCTATGTAGAACTCCGCCCGGTTCTCAGGCCAGTTGTTGTAACGGATGTAATAGGTAAGCCCGTTGGGCAGCTTGCCTATGCGGACGGCGGTGTCTGCCGGTATCGCCGGCATGGGCATCTGCGCCCGGGCCGCCACTATGGCGACGAGCATCGCGGCAAATGCCAGAATTCTTCTTAGTCTCATATATAAATTAATGTTTGATGGTTATGCTTTTTTATGGGTGATGGGCGTGGTGTATGCTTTGGAGTTGCAGGAGTTCAGGAGTTGCAGGAGTTCAGACATTACCTCAGTAGCCGGGAAACTGGAGGCAGGAGCGCAGCCGCTACCTCAGAAGCACGGTACGTCGCGCAGCCTTTTTACCTTTTTACTCCTTTACTTTTTTACCTTTCAGAGCCCTCGCGCAGCCATTTCTCAATTCTTAATTTTCAATTCTTAACTCTCAGATCTGCCCTGCCTCCACCATCAGCACGACGCGCTCGGTGAGTCGGTCGGTGCCATCGGGGTCGTACTCCTTGCGCAGGCTGGCCCCGAATATTGCCGAGAAGGCCTGCCAGAAGCCGGCGCGCATGGGGCCGAGGAACGCCTTGACGATGTCGTATGACGACGAGTTGCACTCGCGGTATATCAGCTTTATGAGCAGCTTGCCCTGCGAGTATGTGAGCTTTTTCATCTTCGGCTTGTACTCTTCGATGATGCCTTTCTCCACGCGCTTCATGTGTTCTTCGCGCGCTTTCTGCGTGGGCAGCGTCTCAAGGTACTCATACGTCTCAAGGATTATCTTGTTGGCTTCCTTCGCTATGGGCAGCACCTTCTTCACGTTGCGCACCAGGCGCATGTAGGCCGCGGCCTGGCGGTTGTTCTTGAAGGCCAGCTTGGGGTACACATAGACATTGTTCATCTCCATGTACAGTATGCTGTCGCCGCCCTCCATGACCTTGCCCACCTTCACCATTGGCACGAACGCGGGGCTGTCCATGGCCTCCAGCAGGTCGTCGGTGGTCTTCCGCCCGCCGCCGTCCTTGGTCTGCGCCGCCGCCGGGAGCATGGCCCCGGCCAGCATCATCGTTATCAGCGTCTGTCGCATAGCATCAGCAAAAGTAGCTATATTTTTCGGATTAACGCTCGTTTCATAGCTTTTTTTATCCTTTGCGGGAGTGTATGTTACTGCAAGTTAATGAAAAGGGCGGCAGGCTCGGCACGGAACGGCATGAAGAAATTCAGCTCCGACGAAATCTAAACGGTTCCTTTATTTTGCAGTTCAGCCAAATTGCGTTATCTTTGCAGACGTTTGTTTAATTTAAAATCACAAGAAAATGAAATTCTTTTTGAAATCCGTATCGATGTTCGCGCTATTGGTCGGCGCGTCAATGTTTGTTTCCTGCTCGAACGATGACGCCGAGAACGGCGGGGACGATGGCTCAGGCACAAACGCCACACCCGTGGCAGCCTACAACATCCAGGCCACCACAGACCTGCTGGCCTTGGCCGACGTGGTGGTGACATACTGGAACGAGAACGGCGAGCAAGCCAAAGACACCCTCGACGAAACGTCATGGACCATGGCGTTCTTCGTCACGAAGTCGCAGCAGATAGGATATTCTGTAAGCGTAACGGCAAAGGAGGACTTCGACAACCTGCTCACGAAAGACAGTTACGACCTGCGCATCTCATATTCAGCCATGTCGGGTCACAGGCGCGATGACGGCTCGATGGAAAGCTACAAAAACACCGGCACATCTACAAACGGGCATCAGGCTGTCCCGAAGGCAAAAGTGGCAGAATACATCGCGAGCAAATACTTCCAGAATTCTTACTCGGCTTCCTACAGCCATTCCACCGACTCGTTCACCAACTGGCAATCCTCAGCGGAGGAGACGGACCAGGCTGGGAATTGAGCTTCGGCGCATTGACAATACTTGCAAATGCGCAATTAAAAACAGCCGCGCCGGCCTTTGTTTCCGGCTTGTGCCGTTTCGCCATGCGATATGTGCCGTTTTGGATTGCGAAACGGCACATATCGCAGTATGGAACGCGCCGTTTCGCAATCCAAAACGGCGCGTTTCATAACACATTGAACATCAACCTGTTATCCCAACCGGCGCGTCCGCCGGCCTTTAACATAAAAATGTTAACGCCAAATCGGCCATCATGGGCACAGGCCTTTCGGCCTCATGCATGGCAATTAATGCCGCCTTTTCTTGCACCGCACGATAATTTGCGCTACCTTTGCATAGGATAAGCCGCACCATGGAAGCAGGAAGGGACGGGCGCCGGCAGTCTGAGAACCAGCCGCAGTGCCTGCGCCACATTTTGCCCTGCGCCGCGCTGCGCCTTCCTTGCGCTTGGGAATCACAACAAAAACAGAGGATATATCATGCAACAGAGACTCGTAATCTACAATACACTGACGCGCTCGAAGCAGCCCTTCGAGCCGCTCCACGCGCCAAACGTGGGGATGTACGTATGCGGACCCACCGTATACGGCGACCCGCACCTGGGCCACGCCCGCCCGGCCATCACGTTCGACATCGTGTTCCGCTACCTGCGCCACCTCGGCTACAAGGTGCGCTACGTGAGAAACATCACCGACGTTGGCCACCTGGAGCACGACGCCGACGAGGGCGACGACAAGATAGCGAAGAAAGCCCGCCTCGAACAGCTTGAGCCGATGGAGGTGGCGCAGTACTACACCAACCGCTACCACGACGCCATGCGCGCCCTGGGCGTGCTGCCGCCCAGCATAGAGCCACACGCCAGCGGCCACATCATAGAGCAGGAGGAGCTGGTGCGCCAGATAATGGACAACGGATACGCCTACGAGAGCAACGGCAGTGTGTACTTCGACGTGGAGAAATACAACCGTGACCACCGCTACGGCATACTCTCCGGGCGCAACCTCGACGACGTGAAGGACGCCAGCCGCGAGCTCGACGGCGTGGGCGAGAAGCGCCACCAGGTGGACTTCGCACTGTGGAAGAAGGCCCAGCCGGAGCACATCATGCGCTGGCCAAGCCCCTGGAGCGACGGATTCCCGGGCTGGCACTGCGAGTGCACCGCCATGGGGAGGAAGTACCTCGGGGCGCATTTCGACATACACGGCGGCGGCATGGACCTCGTCTTCCCCCACCACGAGTGCGAGATAGCGCAGGCGGTGGCATCGCAGGGCGACCAGATGGTGCGCTACTGGATGCACAACAACATGATAACCATCAACGGGCAGAAGATGGGCAAGAGCCTCGGCAACTTCATAACGCTCGAGCAGTTCTTCTCCGGCAACCACCCGAGCCTCCAGAAGGCATACTCGCCGATGACCATCCGCTTCTTCATCCTCAGCGCCCACTACCGCGGCACGGTCGACTTCTCAAACGAAGCCCTGCTGGCCAGCGAGAAAGGACTGGAGCGGCTGATGAACGGCATCAGCGACTTGGAGCGCGTGCCGGTGTCAGACAAGTGCGACACGGAGACCGAAGAGTTTGTCAACAGCCTGCGCCAGCGGTGCTACGACGCCATGAACGACGACTTCGCCACGCCGCAGGTGATAAGCTATCTCTTCGAGGCCTGCGGCACAATCAACAAGCTCCTCGACCACAAGGCAGCCATCTGCGCCGCCTGCCTCGACGAGCTGAAGGCCACGATGCGCCTCTTCGCCTTCGACCTGCTGGGCCTCCGCGAGGAGAAAGGCGGCTCCGACGGCGCGCGCGAGGAAGCCTACGGCAAGGTTGTTGACATGGTGCTCGACCTCCGCGCCAAGGCCAAGGCCGCCAAGGACTGGGCCACCAGCGACCGCATACGCGACGAGCTGGCCGCCGCCGGCTTCGAGGTGAAGGACACCAAGGACGGCGTCACATGGCGGTTGAACAAGTAAGCCATTTCCAAACCCAGGATTATACATAGCAGTAGTCAAGGAGCCTTGTATTAGGAGTTAAGGAGTCAGAAGGAGTAAAGGAGTTAAGACAATAGCTTTTGCGGGCGGTTTGTTCCATACGGCAAAGCATACGTCTTAACTCCTTTACTCCTTCTGACTCCTTAACTCCTAATACAAGACTCCTTGACTACTAAAATAATGCCAAACAGATGCACTAAAACGCCACCTCCGGCACACATTTCCTTATCACAACAGGCACGGTGTCGGCCAGCAGAGTGTCGGCCGTCACTCTAAGCCGGGCCACAAGCCCACGGCTATTCAGCGGGCGGCCAAGGTCGAAGATGAAGTTGCCGAGACTGTAGAATACAGGGCGGTGGCGGTATGTCTCCACGCTCTGGGCCGTGTGCGAGTGATGCCCCACAACGGCATCCGCGCCTGCGTCTATCAGCCGCCGCGCCTCATGGCGCTGCCCGACAGTGGGCTTGAGCGTGTGCTCCACGCCCCAGTGCAGGCACACTATGACACAGGCCGCGGGCTGCCGGCGGCGTATGGCGCGCACGGAGTCGCACAGACGGTCAACGGAAGCCTCGCAGACCGACGGGCGGTCGGGCATATACACATAGTTCTCAGACATCACCCGCAGCGAGGCGAGCACCCATACGGGGCGCGGTCCGCCGCCAATCATCACAGGCCGGCAGGCCTCTGCGTCGTTGCGCCCGTAGCCAATGGCCGTCATTCCGGCCTCCGTTATATTATAATATGCGTCAGACAGCCCCTCGCGGCCTTGGTCAATGCTGTGGTTGTTGGCCATGTTGAGGTGGGTGATGCCGTGGCGGCGCAGCGCGGGAAGCACCGCCGGGTCGGCCCGGAAAACGAACCTCTTGTTGAGAGGGGCATCAACCGATGTCGCCGGACACTCAAGGTTGGCCACCACAGCGTCGGCCGTGGCAAACAGAGAGTCGACCGAAGGCGAGAACAAACGGTCAGGGCCGGCATACCTTATCAGCCTGCCCACATCGCGCCCGAGCATCACGTCGCCAGTGAAAAGGATGGTGAGGGTGTCTTTGGGAGGGCAGGGAGCAATGGAAGAGCCGGGGGTGCTGAGAGCTATGGGAGCAATGAGAGGGCAGGGAGTTGCTGGAGAGCTGAGCCAAGATGGCGGCCCTTTCACTTCAGCTCTCCCGCAACTCCCTGCCCTCTCATTGCTCCCAGCTCCAATAAAAGCTCCTGCCAGGACTGCCGCAAGCAGCAAAACAATCAGCCCGCGCATAGGCTCAGCACCCCGAACTGTAGAATATCAGCTCGTTGTCGGCAGGCACCGGGTCGGTGAGTATCACCTCATCCATCCACGACGGCACGCCCCGGCGCGGCTCCTTCTCCAGCATCTGCTGCCATTCCTCGTCCGTAAGGCGGGTGCCGAGGGGCATGGGGAACTCGCGATATGAGAAGACCGCGCCCCGCGTGAGGTGCAACATGCCGTTTATCTCCACCACAACGAATATGTCGTCAACATATCCCGTGGCGGCGTGGAGCACACTTTTGTTCGGGTTGTTTGAGCCGTTGGCCGTGTAAACGTCGGCCACCACGGCCACCGAGCGGTCCGGTCCCTGCACGTCTTCCCACACCATGCCGTCCTGCCGTGCCTTGTCCTTCATTATGTCGAGCGTCAGCCACTCGTATGTGCTGCCTATTTTCTCTATGCTCTTGAACTCCTCCGGCGTGACCCTTCGGCCCGCCAGCTCCTTCTGCGCGATGCGCAGCAGGAAGGCGGTCTGCTCCTCCACCTGGTCGGTGAGGCTCTTTATGCGCGGCGAGAGGAAGCCGTAGTAGCTGAGAACGGAGCGCAGGCGGCGCACCAGTTCGAGCGACTTGGCCCAATAGGCGACGTTGGGCTCTACGTAACCCACCACCACCGGGTCGGGTATTGCGCCGCCGCACTCGGCCGCCATGGGCTGTTTGGCGTAGAGGGTGATGTCGTGGCGCGTCTCGGCCCACGCCGCCAGGGCCGCGTTGAGACTCTTCTTGGCCCACTGCGGCGTGCGCATGAAGTAAGGCAGGCGCGTGTCCGTGCAGCCGGTCATGGCCGCAAGGGCCTTCAGGCGCAGGTTTGTCGCGCTCGAATCGGCCGTCATCCGCGGCATCAGCCGTGCCACAGCGTCGAGCCGCGCGGCGTATTCCGGCCACTGGCGGGCGGCCTCCAGCTCGTCAATGAGTATGCTGCGGGCCGCGGCGGAGCCAAGGGCGGCCATCACGTCGAGCCCCGTGGGGCAGCCGCGCAGCGTCTGCGGCTTGGTCTGCACGTCGACAAGCTCCTGCAAGACCTCGCTGTCATAGACATAACGCTGCGGCATCAGGCATATCTTCTCGGCGCACGAGAGCTGCTCCTTGGGCCTGATGCGGGCCGCGGCGCGGCTCTTCTTCAACAGAGATTGCTGCAGGCGGGCCAGCAGAGCGTCGTCGCGCATCAGCCGCCCGGTGTTGTACTTGCCGCGTTTCAGCTCGCCGGCCAGGTCGAGCAGCGACAATCCGTCGGCCCGCCCCACCATGAATGCCATCACCTTGTCTATCGACATCAACGCGCCGCGCGCCCCGACGCTGCCGTTGAGCGCGTCGGCCAGCCGCACGGCGCGGCGCAGCTGCACCTTGTCGTCTATGCAGAATGGGGCCGACTGCAGCCACATCATGGAGCGGAAATACCTCTGCTGCAGCTCGCTGGCCGTGTAGTAGCCGCGCGGACGGAACAGGCTGTACATGAACTTCACGTCGGTGAAGCCGAGGAAGGGCGACAGCGCGTCGTCGGCCTGCGTTATCCTGGCCACCTCGTCGGCCACGGCCTGCCCGTATTCCGGCGGAGCCTGCAGCCCGTCCATGCCCATCAGGCGGCCATATACGGCCACCCACGCCATGCACCAGCGGGCCGTCTCGCGGCCGTTGTCGCTCGTTGACCGCGCCAGCGACTGCTCCAGCTGTCCGTAGAGCTGCCTCATCACCGACATGAAGCTCACGGACAGTGAGGCCTTCTCCATCTCCTGCATGATGTTGGAGTAGTATATGTGCATCAGTTGCAGGTGCAGATCGGTGGTGACGAAGCTCGGAAAGTCGTGGTAGTCGTTGTTCTCGTAGCAGTGGAACAGCTGTATGTTCTGCCTCGGCACTATGGCGAAGCCGTCGCGAGCCAGCCGCGCGTAGAGCGGTTCGGACACCTCTTCCAGCTGGAAGCCGTTCACGATGTTCCTCACGTTGACGCGCTCGCCCTCGCCGGCCTTGAAGTTCTGCGCCTTCAGCTCGGCCTCGCGGGCTTTTATCTTGTCTATGAATGTCAGTTCGGCCTTGGTATATTTGATGGGCTTGTCGTAGAGTGAGCCATCCAGCCGCTCCCACAGCAGGCTGTCATACCACGACGTGTGGTTGAAGACGGCGCGCAGGGCGTAGTCCGTGAAGCAGTATCCCTGGCGGGCGGCGAAGGCGTTGCGCAGTATGCGCAGGTCTTGCAGGCTCAGCCCGGATATGTCCATGCCGGTGTCTATGTGGCTGCCCAGAGCCTCGACATCTATCTTGCTGCCCACGGGCACGAACGGCGCCGCACCGCTCACCGCCACAGGCAGTGCTGCGGCTGCGGCCATGACAAAGAAAAGAATATGTTTTTTCATCATCTGACACAGGTTTTTAGTCCGGTTAAAAGATAACGCCAACGAGCGGAAAGCGAACTTGCCCGCAATTTCCAGAGTGCGACTTTATCTTATGCAAAGATAGCCATTTATACTTGCACGGCCAAAGGCCTGCCGCAAAAAAACGCGCCCTGGCCGCAGGCCGTGGCCTGCGGTTTAACTTCTTTTACTTCTTTCGGTTTCCCCGTATAGCATTTTCTTCATAATTTTGCAGCGTTTTTCAATTTATGCACCCAATGATATGAAACAACGCTTTGTCTGGCTCATCAAGCTGTACATAATGTATATAGCCATCTTCGTGACGCAGAAGGTGGCGTTCTTCTATATCGACAGGCCGGCCGACGCGCACCACACGCTGTCCGACTGCCTCGCTTCGGTGGGCCACGGGCTGCTGCTCGACGTGCCGGTGGCGGGCTATCTCATCGCCCTGCCGCTGCTCGCCACTATGGCCACGGCGTGGTGGCCGCGCGCGGTGAGGCTCAGGGCGTGGGCCACGGCCTACCTTGCCGTGGTGGCCCTGGCGGCTTCGGTCATGTTCATGGTAGACCTCTCGCTCTATCCTTTCTGGCATTTCAAGCTCGACGCCACCATATTCTATTACATGGACTCGCCGCGCGACGCGCTGGCCAGCGTCTCCGCGGGCTACGTCGCGCTGCGCCTGGCCGTCATAGCGGCCTATACGGCACTGCTGCTGTGGTGCCTGCGCGCCGTCACCCCGCGCCTGCTGCGCCCCATAGGGCGGCTG
The DNA here is from genome assembly GCA_944320355.1 of uncultured Prevotella sp. GTDB lineage: Bacteria > Bacteroidota > Bacteroidia > Bacteroidales > Bacteroidaceae > Prevotella. The sequence goes on from CALUHC010000035.1 coordinate 232,656, forward strand.
AGGCACAGGCTGGCCTATACGCTCACGGCCATAGTGGTCACCGTCCCGCTGGTCATCTCCATCCGCGGCGGGCTGGGAGAGAGCACGGCCAACATAGGCAAGGTGTACTTCTCTGACGACGAATACCTGAACCACGCGGCCATAAACCCGTGCTTCAGCCTGCTGGCATCGCTCGGCAAGGCCGAGAACTACGGCGAGGAGTTCAACTACTTCGCCGAGGACGAGCGCAAGAGCCTGTTCGAGGGCCTCTACCCGCAGACCGAGACGGACACCGTGAGCCTGCTCAACACCACGCGCCCCAACGTGCTCGTCATCCTCATGGAGGGCTTCGGCGGCCAGTTTGTCGAGGCCGTCAGCGGGCGCAAGCACATAGCCCCGTGCTACAACAGGCTGGCGCGGGAGGGCATCATCTTCACAAACTGCTACTCCAACAGCTTCCGCACCGACCGCGGCACGGTGTCGTCGCTCAGCGGCTACCCCAGCTTCCCCACGCAGTCGGTGATGAAGCTGCCCATGAAGAGCCGCACGCTGCCATGCATTGCCGCCTCGCTCAACGCCGAGGGCTACCACAGCAGCTTCCTCTACGGCGGCGACATAAACTTCACTAATATGCAGAGCTACCTGCGCACGGGCGGCTATGCCTCGATAACGAGCGACGTAGACTTCAGCGCCTCGGAGCGCAAGGACAACCCCTGGGGCGTCAACGACGACGTGACCTTCAGCCGGCTGCTCGGCATGATAGCCGCCGAGAAGGCCGAGCCGTGGCACATCTGCTTCCTCACGCTGAGCAGCCACGAGCCTTGGCAGGTGCCCTACAGCCGCCTGGACGAGAAGATTCCCAACGCCTTCGCCTACACCGACCACTGCCTCGGGGCCTTCGTTGACAGCCTGAGGCGCACCCCGGCGTGGCAGAACCTGCTCATAGTCTGCCTGCCCGACCACGGATACCAGTACCCCGGCAACATAACCAGCGAGCAGCACCACCACAACACCATGCTCTGGACGGGCGGCGCGGTGAGGCAGCACCGCGTGGTGACCACGCTGATGAACCAGAGCGACATGGCCGCCACGCTGCTCGGGCAGCTGCGCATACCCCACACGGAATACACGTTCAGCCGCGACGTGCTCAGCACCGGCTACACCTACCCCTTCGCTTTCTTCACATCGAAGGAGAACATTGGCTTCGCCGACAGCACCGGCCACACCGTCTACGACATCATTGGCGACAAGGTGGCCGAAGACTCCACCGCCGCCGGCCACGACCCCGCCGCCGCAACGGCCGCGCGGGTGAGCCGCAGCAAGGCCATACTGCAATCGTTCTACGACGACCTCGGCCGCCGCTGACACCGCGCCTGCCGCCCCGACAGCGCGCCAAAACGTTAACAAACGCTAACGAAAAGCCGGGGCAGGCACATGACTTTTTCTGAAACATTGACAAACGGAAATCGCAAAACAGAGCGTGAAACGGCCTCCGGCAACGCCGGGAGACCGTTTTTTTTGCGCCCGCCGAAGCCCGCCGCAACGCGAAACGGGCCGAAACGCCACCACCCCAACGCCTCGCAACAGCCGGAACGCACCCGAACGCAACGCGAAACGGCACATACAGGATGGCAAAACGGCACGTTTCAGAAAGCAAAACGGCACGTCTTGCAGCCCAAAACGGCACATTTCGCAACGCCAAAAGGGGCAAGCAATTGCACAACGCGACCATACCGGCCGGCAAGCCACTGGCGCACAGCCGTTTGCGATTGCACATCCGTGGCTGCCGTATTTGCGGCCAAGAGCCCTTAATTTTGCGCAGACGGCCTTCTCGCGAGCCTTTCACGCCCTCCGCCCCACCCGATGCGCCTCCATCGCTTTCAGTTTTTTTAACCTTAACCGGCCATTAAAGGCCAAAACGATTTCGCTCTGCCAGCGGGCAGACTGGCTGCCGACTCTGTGAGACAAGCAACGGGCCACGCCTGGAGAAAGCGGCCGGCAAGACGCCGACAGGGAGACAAGAGAGTTTGGAGAGGCCGACACAAACGCGGAAGCAAACGCCGTCGGCCAACATTTTTCCGCACTTTGTCTTGCTTTTCACCCCTTTTTGCCGTATCTTTGTGGAACGGGAGGAGAGGCCAGCGCGCCCCTGCCAGGCTTCCCGCAACCACAAAGACAAGACAAAGGAGAACGTAAATGAAAGCAAGAAAGACCATTGCCGCGGCACTGCTCGCCGCGGCGGCCGTGGCGGCCAAAGGCCAGGACACCACCTACACCATAAGCGGCGCAGCCCCGGAGGGCGCGCGCATGATGTACCTCTATGCCGAAGACGACGACAGGGTGGACAGCACCGCCGTGGACAACGGCAGATTCGGCTTCAGCGGCAAGCGCCCGCTCAACGCACTGCTCGCACTGACCGACGGGCACTACGGCTGGCACCTGTTCAACGACGGCACGCCCGTGGACATAGACCTGAGGCGCATGACCGTCAAGGCGTCGCCGCTCAACGGGCGGCTCTTTGCCGCCGGACGCTCGATGGACAGCATCGACACGCGCGGAATGGCACTCTACAAGGAGTACGAGCGGGCTGCCGCCGACCGCAGCGAGGCCGGGCGCAAGCGCACGGCGGAGCTGTCAAGACAGTTCGCCGCGCTTGGCGACTCGATGGCGAGCACAGCCCTGCGCATCATCCACAGCAACAGGGACAACCTCATCCCAGTGTCACTGATCAGCCAGATGGCGCGAACCTTCGACTACGAGACGCTGCGCGGCGTGCTCGACCCGGCCGCACCCTACTACAACCACCCCGCCCTGGCACGGGCAAAGGCCCTGCTGGGTGACGCCGAGCGCACGCTGGGCAACCGCCGACCCGGCCTGCAGTTCACCGACACCACGCTGCCCGACACGGCGGGCGTGGCGCGGCGGCTGAGCGAGTGGTGCGGCAAGGGCGGCTACGTGCTCATAGACTTCTGGGCCAGCTGGTGCGGCCCGTGCCGCATGGAAATGCCAAACGTGGTGGAAAACTACCGCAAGTATCGCGACAGGGGGTTCCAAGTGGTGGGCATATCGCTCGACAACAACGCCCGGGCGTGGCGCAAGGCCATAGCCGACATGCAAATGGAGTGGCCACAGCTGAGCGACCTGAAGGGCTGGCAGTCGGCAGCCGCCACGCTATACAGCGTGCGCTCCATCCCCGCCAGCATACTGATAGACGGCTCGGGAAAGATAGTCGCCACCGACCTGCGAGGCTCGCGGCTCGGCAAAAAACTGGAGGAAATCTACGGAAAGCAGTGAAACAGGAAGCAAAAAGACAAGAAGGTAAGAATGAAGAGTTAGGAATTAAGAGTGAAGAGGTTAAGAAGTAAGAGTGAAGAGGTAAGAAGTAAGAGTTAAGAAAAATAGCTTTGACAACGGTCGGCACACTCCATCTGGCTTAAGGCTGGCAAAGCTATTTTTCTTAACTCTTAATTCTTACCTCTTAACTCAAAGCCTTCCGGGAAAAAGGTTTCAGGCTCACGCCGGGCCGAGAACATGGCAGTGAACTTGGCCTTCACCTCATCGTAGAGCGCACCGGAGTACCTGCGGGCGTGCGACGGGCAGGCCACTATGCAGCGGCCGCACGAGATGCAGGCCGCACCGTCGGTGAGGTAAGGGCGGTCGGCGGGTATGGCGCCAGCCGGGCACTGCCCCGCGCACACCCCGCAACGGCTGCACTCATCCACAGAGGCGGCGGGATGCAGCGGCAGGCCGCCTGGCTCCTTGTACGGCCTGTGGCCCTTAACGGCCGGCGGCAGCACGCCCCCGAAACCGCGAGCAGACGCGATGAGCCTCGCGCAACCGTCGCCGAAGGCCGCCGCGCGGTTCATGTCATCACCGTCGGGGCGGCCTGCGCCCATGTCCGGAAAGATGGAGTGGCGGCCAATGAAGGCACCCGCCGCCACGACGCTGAAGCCACCGTCGCCCAGGATGTCGCAGAGTTCGAGCAGCGCGTCGTCATAGTCGCGGTTGCCATACACGCACACCGCCACCGCAGGCACGCCGTCGCCTCGCACGACCGAGAGCCGCTCGCGCGCCAACGCCGGCACCCGGCCGGCATAGACGGGCACCGCCGCAACGAGCACATCGCCACCGCCTACAGTCAGCGGGCCGCAACCGGCGCTGCCGTTGGTTATGTCGTGCTCGGCAACACTGCCGCCAAGCCGCGCCGACACCTGCCGGGCTATGGCGCGGGTAGTGTAAGTAGCACTGAAAAAGGCTACGTGGACATTTCTTATTTCCATATATATGTTTGTTGGTTTGCTATTCAACACACGTTCCGCGGCAGTGCCGCCGCCCCGCGACGGCGACGGCCCCAAAGAGCCGCCGGCGCGCCGGAATGGCATGGCCGGCGCACGCCGATACGCCATTACAAAGGTAGTGATTTGTTGGAAAAAACAAATCCGACAGGCAGACAAAATCGCCCGAAAAGCCATCCAGATATGCACAAATGGCATATAAGTGTGCATTTTCAGACGGTTTTTGCCCAAATTATTTGCATAAGTGGATAAAAATTACTTACTTTGCAGCCGAATTTTTTGAGATTGGAAATCAATATTAACATTTTAAAAGTTATTAATCATGTCAGAAATTGAATCTAAAGTAAAGGCAATCATCGTGGACAAACTTGGTGTTGACGAGGCAGAAGTAAAGCCGGAGGCAAGTTTCACTAACGATCTTGGTGCAGACTCTTTGGACACCGTTGAGCTTATCATGGAGTTCGAGAAGGAGTTCGGCGTTTCCATCCCCGACGACAAGGCCGAGAAGATTACCACCGTTGGTGATGCCGTTGCCTACATTGAGGAGAACGCAAAATAAATTTCTTACACCAATCCGGGGAATTGGGAAATGGACAGCCACGGTTGCCGACGCTCCACTTGGGCCGGCAGGGCGATGGTTTCCATTTCCGAATTCTCCTTTTTCAATTTTAAAACATGGAACTGAAAAGAGTAGTTGTAACGGGACTCGGGGCTGTTACCCCTGTCGGCAACACTCCCGAGGAGACCTGGAACAACATGGTCAACGGAGTGAGCGGCGCGGCTCCCATTACATTATTTGACGCTTCCAAGTTCAAGACCCAGTTTGCCTGCGAGGTGAAGAACCTCAATGTCAACGAATACATAGACCGCAAGGAGGCCCGCAAGATGGATCGCTACACCCAGCTGGCCTTCATCTCTGCCATACAGGCAGTGAAAGACAGCGGCATGGACTTGGAGAGCGTGGACAAGAACCGCGTCGGGGTGATCTTCGGCGTGGGCATCGGAGGAATAAAGACCTTCGAAGACGAGGTTGGGTACTACGGGGCGCACAAGGAAGACGGCCCGAAGTTCAACCCGTTCTTCATCCCCAAGATGATAGCCGACATAGCCGCAGGCCAGATTTCGATACACTTCGGATTCCACGGGCCCAACTATGCCACCACATCGGCGTGCGCATCGTCGACCAACGCGCTTGCCGACGCATTCAACCAGCTGCGCCTCGGCAAGGCAGATGTAATCGTTGCCGGAGGCGCCGAGGCCGCCATCTGCGCCTGCGGCGTTGGCGGATTCAACGCCATGCACGCCCTCTCCACACGCAATGACGACCCCGAGCACGCCTCGCGCCCCTTCAGCGCCAGCCGCGACGGCTTCATAATGGGCGAGGGAGCAGGCTGCCTCATACTTGAGGAGCTGGAACACGCCAAGGCGCGCGGAGCCAAGATTTACGCCGAGATGGTGGGCGAGGGAGCGAGCGCCGACGCATACCACATCACGGCATCCCACCCCGAGGGGCTCGGAGCCAAGCTCGTGATGGAGAACGCGCTGGCCGACGCCGGGCTGAGACCTGAGGACATAGACTACATCAACGTGCACGGCACATCCACACCCGTGGGCGACGTGTCGGAGGCCAAGGCCATAAAGCAGGTGTTCGGCGACGCCGCCTACAAGCTGAACATCAGCTCCACCAAGTCGATGACGGGCCACCTGCTCGGCGCGGCAGGCGCCGTGGAGGCCATGGCGAGCGTGCTCGCAATAAAGAACGACATCGTTCCCCCGACCATCAACCACGAGGAGGGCGACAACGACCCCGACATTGACTACGAGCTTAACTTCACTTTCAACAAAGCACAGAAGCGCGTGGTGCGCGCCGCGATGAGCAACACGTTCGGGTTCGGCGGACACAACGCCTGCGTGATATTCAAGAAGTATGACGCTGAGCAATAACTTGATAGACAGAATAAAGCTCCCTTTCCGCAAGGACAAGGAGCTTTTTTCTTCGCTCTACGCCATATTGGGCTTCTATCCGCGCCACATTGAGTACTACAAGCTCGCGCTCATGCACAAGAGCGTGTCCAAGCGCAACGCCAAGGGCAAGCCGCTGAACAACGAGAGGCTTGAGTTCCTGGGCGACGCGATACTCGACGCCGTGGTGGGAGACATCGTCTACCGCCACTTCGAGGGCAAGCGCGAGGGCTTCCTGACCAACACGAGGAGCAAGCTCGTGCAGCGCGAGACGCTGAACCGCCTCGCCCAGGAGATGGGCATCGACCAGCTCATACTCACGTCGACGCGCTCCTGCTCGCACAACAGCTACATGGGGGGCAACGCCTTCGAGGCTCTCGTGGGCGCGATATACCTCGACCGGGGCTACAACTCGTGCATGAGGTTCATGCAGAGGCGCATACTGTCGCAACTGATAAATATAGACAAGGTGGCATACAAGGAGGTGAACTTCAAGAGCAAGCTCATAGAGTGGAGCCAGAAGAACCGCGTCAAGCTCGAATTCGCCCTCGCGAGCCAGGGCAAGGAGGAGAAAGGCAGCCCCGTGTTCGTGTACAAGGCCGTGCTTGAGGGCCTTGAGGCCGGCACAGGCAAGGGTTACTCAAAGAAAGAAAGCCAGCAGCTGGCGTCGAAGGAGGCACTGCAGAAACTCCGACGCGAGCCGCAATTCATCGACGCCGTGTTCGCCGCCAAGGGCAACAGGACAAAGATGGAGGAGGAACCGGTGTCGAACGTGCCGTCCACAGAGGTGAAGGACGACTTCATAATACCCCGGAACACCGCGCCGCAACCAAGGCGCGAGACCCGCGCCAAGGAGAACTGGCGGGAGGACATGAAGCAACCCGAGACGAAGAAACAGGCAGAGGAAAAGGCAGGCGACGACGAGTTCGACCTGTCGGACATCACGGCCACGCCAAAGGAAATGTCGAAAGAAGACATAATAGCCATGGCCGAGGCAGCCGCATTTGCCGGGAACGAAAGCTGACGCGCAGCCGGAACCCAGCCGCCGGAACCAAAACAGGCAGGCTGCGGGACACAGGCGTGAACGCACGCACTAACACATTGTAAATCAACGACATACATATTGCTTTGCGAAACGTGCCGTTTCGCCCTCTGAAACGACCCGTTTCAGGCGGCGAAACGGCACGTTTCGCGTCATAAAACGGCACGTTTCGCAAAGCCGAACACAAAGCACCGGTTTCCGATGCGCCCCCGCAGACCGGACAACCGCCAGCCGACCACCTCACGCCGGCATAGCCGTCACCGCTCAACGAGGCGCGCCGGCCGCCACCCTCGCCGCCTCCTCCCTGCGCCGCAGGTGGCGGTAGAGCAGCACCATGCATGGCACGAGAAACACATCGGCGGCCACCCAAGCCACAGGGTCGCCGTAGCACACGCCGAGAAACGCCAGCGCAGGCACCAGCCAGAGGCTCACCCCGCAGCGCGCCACCATCTCCATCACGCCCGAGAGCATGGACAGCGAGCTGTAGCCCAGGCCCTGGATGCTGTAGCGCAGCACCGTGAGCAGCCCCAGGGCGGGATAGAAGTAGTTGGATATGCGCATATACATGGCGGCGTTGCTGATGATTTCCGTCTCGCCGGCACTGACGAACAGCATCATCATCTCCTCGGCGAAAGGCAGTATCAGGGCCAGCGTGATGAGGAAATACACGGCCGTTATCTTCATGGCCGAGCGCACCCCGAGCGCCACCCGGGCCACCTTGTGCGCCCCGATGTTCTGCCCGCAGTATGTGGCCATGGCCACGCCGATGTTCTCGAAGACGCAGGTGAAGAGGTACTTGACGCGCATCGAGGCCGTGAAGGCGGCCACATATACCGTGCCGAGGGCGTTGTTGGCACTCTGCAGCATGATGCTGCCAATGGCCGTTATGGAGAACTGCAGCCCCATGGGCAGCCCGCTGGCCAGCAGCGTGGCGGCCTTCTTGTGGTCGTAGGCGCGCTCGTCGGCACGGGGGATGAGCACGTCCATCTTGCGCTTTATGTATGTGTAGCACATATATCCCGACGCGGCCTGCGACAGCATCGTGGCCAGGCCCACGCCCTCCACGCCGAGCCGCATCCCGATGATGAACAGGAAGTCGAGCAGGATGTTCACAATCGACGAGAAGATGAGGAAGTAGAATGGCTGCTTGGAGTTGCCCAGGGCGCGAATGAAGCCAGCCAGCAGGTTGTAGGTGATGGTGAACGGTATGGCCGCGAACTGCAATATAAGAAAGGTGTAGGCATCGCCGAAAATCTCTTTCGGCGTGTTCACCATCCGCAATATGGGCGAGCAGAGGGCGCAGGTGGCCATGGTTATCACCACGGCGATGACCGCCGCTATGCGCACGGCGTTGGCAACGTAGCGGCGCATGGCCGCAAAGTCCTTGGCACCGAAGGCCTGCGCCACAGGAATGGCGAAGCCGCTGCACGCCCCGTTGCAGAATCCCATGATGAGGAACATTATCGACGCCGACGCGCCCACGGCCGCAAGGGCTCCCACACCCACAAAGCGGCCCACAATGGCAGCGTCGATTATGAGGTACATCTGCTGCAGGATGTAGCCGCACACCAGCGGAACAGCAAACTTGAGTATGTCGCGCGTGGGCGACCCCGTGGTCATGTCATTGATGTTAGCCATAGCTTCCGTTATCCTAAAAACCGCGCAAAGTTACTTCCTTTTGCCGAAGCTGGCCGCCTGCCGCGCGTTAAAGATGTTGAAAGAAAAACCATCGCCTGCAGGCAGGCGATGGTTTTCGGGAGACAGGAGGCGGGAGACAGGAGTGCAGACGATAGCTTTGTAGTCAGGAGTTCAGTAGTTGCAGGAGTTCAGACAATAGCCTTTTGCGCAACTCTGCCACATTGCTTCCACTCGCTTTTTACCTTTTTACTTCTTTACCTTTTTACCTTTACTATTGGTTTTTTTACCTTTTCACCATTCTGCTTTTTTACCTTTAAAGGGGCTGGGGTTGGTTTCTCCGAGCAGCGACTCCTTGATATTGTACAACGGACGGCGCTTCACCTCGGTGTAAATCTTGCCGATGTACGCACCGACAACGCCGATGGAGATGAGCACCATGCCGCCAACGAACCACACACTGAGTATCAGCGACGACCAGCCCGGCACCGCCGTGCCTGCCACAAGGGCATGGATGACATATATGCCTATGGCCAGACTGATGAGCAGGAAGGCCAGTCCGAGGTAGATGATGTAGTAGATTGGCTTGACGGAAAACGACGTGATGCCGTCCAAGGCGAGCGATAGCATACGGCCGAGCGTGTACTTGGAGTGGCCGGCCTGCCGCTCGCTGATCACGTCATCGACCGTGGCCGTGTCGAGACCGATGAGTGGTATGAGGCCGCGCAGGTAGAGGTTGCGCTCCTGGTAGCCCGCCAGCATGTCAAGGGCGCGGCGGCTCATCAGGCGGAAGTCGGCGTGATTGTATATGCTCTCCACGCCCATCTTGGCCTGCAGGCGGTAGAAGGCCGTGGCCGAGAGCCGCTTCAGCAGCGGGTCGGCGGTGCGTTTCACCTTCACGCCATACACTATGTCGCGCCCGGACTCGCACTCGCTGACCATCTGCGGTATGGCCGCGAGGTCGTCTTGCAGGTCGGCGTCGATGGTGATCACCGCGTCTGCCCTGTCCTTGGCGGCCATCATGCCCGCCATTATGGCGTTCTGGTGGCCCACGTTGCGCGCCAGGCACAGCCCGCACACGCGGCTGTCGTCAGCGTGCAGGCGGCGTATTATCTCCCATGTGCGGTCGCGGCTGCCGTCGTTTACAAAGAGAATGAAGCTGTCCGCGGACAGCTTCCCCTCGGCGGCCATGCCGCCGAGCAGGCCGAGCAGGCGGCGCGCCGATGCCTCCAGCACCTCTTCCTCGTTGTAACAGGGCGAAACTATGGCTAACTTTATCATCTTTTGCTCCGGTTTATGTCTGCAAACTCAGTGAAAGTGACGAAGGGCTGCCCCATTGACTTGAGCATCTTGATGAGCCGGTCGAGACGGCCCACCATGTCCATGCCGCTATGGTTGCGGATGATGAAGGGCATACGGAACTCCGGGTGCTCGCGCAGCTCGTAGAACTCCCACGGGTGGAAATAGGTCACGAAGTAGCCGTCGTGCCTCACGACGCGGCGCACCAGGGCGTGGTAGAGCCGCTCCGGCAGGTTGTGAAGCGCGAGCCAGAACAGCGGGAAGCGCAGCAGCGGGGTGACCGAGGCAGGTATCTGCATCACGCCGCCACGCATGAACCATGTGCGCGGAGCGCTGAGGTGCATGTATCGGCCGGGGATGAAGGCTGGGTTGAGCGACGAGTTGTAGCGGTAGCCCGCGCGTTCTATCTCGCTGTCGCTCACGGGGAACATCCTCGGCTGGCGGTATCCGTAGACGGCGCGCCCCGTGACGCGCTCCACTATCTGCTTCGACCGCTCCACGTCCGACGGCTCCGGCCGCCAGTGGTCCACGCCGTGGCAGGCCACCTCGTGCCCCTCGGCCACTATGCGGGCCATCACCTCGGGGGCGCGCTCGGCGAAGTTGCCCGTGCAGAAGAACGTGGCCCGCACGCCGTTCTGCCTCAGGCAGTCGAGGATACGGTTCGTGCCGACGACGGAAACCTTCATCCCGTCGTCCAACGAGAAGTCAACGCCGTGCTCGCGCGGCACGTCGAACTCCTCGGTATCAAAGCTAAGCAGTATCATTGCTATCTCTATTGTAAACCAACTAAATAACGATGCAAAGATACAAAAATATTTCCTATTGCCGCTTTGTGCCAAAATTTATTAGTACCTTTGTCCGCAATACCCCTGCAACATAAAGCAAAAGCATATCAAAAAAAACGGCCAACGGCCAATTGGAGGGTTACATTCACACTGCAAACAAAACGATTACGGCAACCTATGGCAGAAAACAAGTACGACTATCTCATAGTGGGCGCGGGTCTGTTCGGCTCGATGTTCGCCTGCAAGGCGCACCGGGCGGGCCGCCGGTGCCTCGTGATAGACCGCCGCGACCACACGGGCGGCAACCTGTATTGCGAGCACGTGGAAGGCATCAACGTGCATAAGTACGGGGCGCACATATTCCACACGTCGAACAAAGAGGTGTGGCGGTTCGTCAACTCGATAGTGGAGTTCAACCGATATACCAACTCGCCCGTGGCCAACTACAAGGGACAGCTGTACAACCTGCCGTTCAACATGAACACGTTCTACCAGATGTGGGGCGCGGCCACGCCCGCCGAGGCCGCCGCCGAGATAGAGCGGCAGCGCGCCGAGGCCGTGGACGCGCTGCGCCGCGCGGGCATCGGCGAGCCGCGCAACGTGGAGGAGCAGGCACTCTGCCTCGTGGGCCGCGACATCTACGAGCGGCTCATCAAGGGATACACCGAGAAGCAGTGGGGCAGGCCGTGCACAGAGCTGCCCGCCTTCATCATAAAGAGGCTGCCGGTGAGGCTGGTCTTCGACAACAACTACTTCAACGACCGCTACCAGGGCATACCTATCGGGGGCTACAACCGCCTCATCGAGGGCCTGCTCGACGGCACGGAGGTGGTCACGGGGGCCGACTTCCTGGCCGACCGCGCGCACTGGGAGGCACAGGCCCGCCGCATCGTGTTCACCGGATGCATAGACGAGTACTATGGTTACCGCCTCGGGCGGCTCGAATACCGCACGGTGAGCTTCGAGCACGAGGTCATGGACACGCCCAACCACCAGGGCAACGCCGTGGTGAACTACACCGAGCGCAGCGTGCCATACACGCGGGTGATAGAGCACAAGCACTTCGAGATGTTCGGCGACGAGGTATATCGCTGCCCCAAGACCGTGATATCGCGCGAGTACTCCACCGAGTGGCGCGACGGCATGGAGCCATACTATCCCATAAACAACGCGCGCAACACCGCCCTATACCTTAAATATAAGGCGCTGGCCGACGCGGAGCCGCGCGTCATCTTCGGCGGACGGCTGGCCGAATACCGCTATTACGACATGGCGCCGATAGTGGAGCGCGTGCTCGCCATGGACGTGTGACGGCGCCGCCGCAGGCACCATTGAAGACACTCCGGCACGTATCAAAAAACAAAGCCTGCCGTTTGGCCGTGCAAAACGTGCCGTTTCGCGCTCCAAAACGGCACGTTCCATCGCCCGAAACGACCCGTTTCAGAGGCCAAAACGGCACGTTTTGCAACCCCACTGATTATCAATGACTTACGGAGGCGGCGCAAGGCGCGCTGCGCCGGTCAAAAAACAAAGTTCCCAAAACGCACCCGCACGCCCGGGCCACTGCCGGAAAGGCCGGCCGGCGGCGCGGGCGCAGGCACAAAACCAGCAGAAAGAAAATGACGAACGAGAGAGTGGTAACCATCGTTGTGCCGTCGTACAACATGGAAGGATACATACGCAAGAACCTCGACTCACTCATGGCCGCCCGCAACATTGGCCGCGCCGAGGTGATAGTGGTCAACGACGGCAGCACCGACCGCACGTCGGCCATAGCCCACGAGTACCAAGAGCGGATGCCCGGCGTGGTCCGCGTGATAGACAAGCCCAACGGGCACTATGGCTCGTGCATCAACGCCGCGCTGCGCGAGGCGCGGGGACGGTACTTCAGGATACTCGACGCTGACGACTGGATGGACAGCGCGGCGCTCGAGGAGTTCATAGACAAGCTCGGAGACGCCCCGGCCGACCTCGTGGTCACGCTACGCGTGGAGGTGAAGACGGGCAGCGACGGGCGGCAGAAGCAGACCTGCCAGCCGTTGAAAGACATGGAGTACGGGCATACATACGACGCCACGCAGTTCGAGTTCAAGGCCCACTCCGAGCACGTGGAGTTCAACATGCACAGCATGACCTACCGCACTGACGTGCTCCGGGCCATCGGCCTCAGCCTGCCCTGCGGCATCTGCTACACCGACCTGCTGTACTGCTTCATGCCGCTCGACCGCATAGCCACGCTCGTGGCCTACGACCTGCGCCTGTACCACTACCTGACCACGCGCCCCGACAGCAGCACCAGCCGCCGCTCAATGCGCCGCAACATGACGCACATGGCCCAAGTGCTCGCCCTGATGCTCGCCCACATGGAGCGCAACCCCGCCCCCACGGCGGCCATACGGGCCAACCAGCTGCGCTTCGTCACCGAAGCCACGGGGATGCTGCTCAGCTGCCTGAGGGAGCAATGGCACGTTGGGCGCAAGGAGTACGCCACGCTCGCGGACATACAGGCCGGATGGAAACGGCAGGGAGTGACCGAAAGACTCTTCCACAAGTACTACTTCAGGCCGTGGATGGCCACCGGCTCGCGCCTCGCGCTCAACCTCTCGCTCGCCCTCTGGCACATACTGCACCCACTGAAATAAGCACACCGCGGCCGCACAAGCCGCCCGGATTAACTGCAAAATGATTGCACAGGGCAGAAAAAATCCGCCCAACCGTTGGCCAATCGAAAAAGTTTGCTTAGATTTGCAATATGATATGCCGCGCGCGGTAAACAAAGGACAAGTTCCATTTCCGCCCGCGCGCGGCATCGACACACAGCAAAAGACAAACAAGAATGCCGCCCGGCGGCACAAAAATAAACCAACAAGGAGATGTCATTCACAGAACATTGCAACTCAATCTTCGACAAGGTGATAGCCGACTACCACTTGCTCGACAACGTTGACACACCTGTCCAGAACCCATACAGCAGGGACTCCATAGACCACAGCCTGTACACGAAGTGCTGGATAGACACGGTTCAATGGCACCTGGAGGACCTCATACGCGACCCGCACATCGACCCTGACGAGGCGCTCGCGCTGAAACGGCGCATAGACCGCAGCAACCAGGACCGCACGGACCTCGTGGAGCACATCGACAGCTACTTCCGCCAGACCTACAGCGAGGTGAAGCCACTGCCCGACGCGCGGCTCAACACCGAGAGCCCGGCGTGGGCCATAGACCGGCTCTCCATCCTTGCGCTCAAAATCTACCACATGAGGGAGGAGGCCGAGCGCGCCGACGCACCGGCAGAGCACCGCGCCCGCTGCGCGGCCAAGCTGCAAGTGCTGCTCGAACAGCGCGAAGACCTCTCGCTGGCCATAGACCAGCTGCTCGAGGACATCGCCGAAGGGCGCAAGTACATGAAGGTGTACAGGCAGATGAAGATGTATAACGACCCGGCCACCAACCCCGTGCTATATGGCAAGAAAGGCTGACGGCCTGGCACGGACCGCACCCACGGCCGCCGGAACGGGGGCGAGGAGCGTGGCCGGCCACAACGAAAAGCAAGCTGAGGGATGAAGAAAGAGCACATCCTCATAATAAGGTTCTCGTCGCTCGGCGACGTGGCCATGACCGTGCCTGTGGTCTATTCGCTGGCCAAGGCCTACCCGCAGGTGCGCATAACGGTGCTGAGCAGGGCCTACGCACGGGCTTTCTTCGAGGACCTGGCACCCAACGTGAGCTTCATGGAGGCCGACGTGAAGCGCGAGTACCACGGAGTGCGCGGGCTGAACGCCCTATACCGGCGGCTGACGGCCAAGAACTTCACTGCCGTGGCCGACTTCCACGACGTGCTGCGCTCGGAATACCTGCGCATGAGATTCACCATAGACCGCTACAAGGTGGCCCACGTGGACAAGCACCGCAAGCTGCGGCGCCTGCTCACGGCGCAGAACAGCAAGCGCGTGGTGCAGCTGCCGACGCCTTTCATGGGCTATGCCGACACGCTGGCGCGGCTGGGCTATCCCGTCACGCTGGGCTTCCGGTCCATCTTCCCGCCCGAAGGCGGCAACCTGAACCTGCTGCCCGCCATCATCGGGGCGAAGAAAAACTACGAGCAGTGGATAGGCATCGCCCCCTTTGCCGCCCACGCCGGCAAGGTATATCCGCCACGGCTGATGCTCCGCGTCATAGAGATGGTGGCCGAGAGGCATCCCAAGGCCCGGCTGTTCCTGTTCGGGCGTGGGCAGGAAGAGGAGAAAACATTTCCCGAGTGGTGCGCCGCCGAGCCCCGCTGCGTGCATGTGGCACGCCACCTTGAGGCCATGCAACAGGAGCTCATACTCATGAGCCACCTCGACCTGATGCTCTCGATGGACAGCGCGAATATGCACCTTGCCTCGGTGGTGGGCACACCGGTGGTCAGCGTGTGGGGAGCCACGCACCCCGCGGCCGGGTTCATGGGATGGAACCAAACTCCCGACCGCGCCGTGCAGATAGACCTGCCGTGCCGCCCGTGCAGCATCTACGGCAACAAGCCATGCCTGCGCGGCGACTTTGCCTGCATGAAGAACATCCCGCCGGAGCAAATCGTGGAGCGGATGGAGTTCGTGCTGGCCAAGACGGGGCAGAAAACGGAACGCGACAAAGACGGAGAGTGACAACAATTACATAAACACAATCTTAAAAAACAACATTTATGAAGAAGTACATTTGCGAGACCTGCGGTTACATATACGACCCCGCAGAAGGCGATCCCGATAGCAACATCGCCCCCGGAACAGCGTTTGAAGACCTGCCCGACGACTGGGTATGCCCACTTTGCGGCGTCGGCAAGGAAGACTTCAAGCCGGTTGACGAATAAACACGCCCAAAGAAAGGCTGCGCAGCACACGATGCGCAGCCTTTTTTAGTCCCCTCCAACCTCTCCCTGTGGGGGAATCTGCCAAGCCAAAATAGGCTGTTAGAACCCTAAAACCAAATCGGTCATTAGACCGCCAGGAATATATTTTTGTTACTTTTCAGGCCTTCCAAGTGCTTTCGCCCTGCCAGCGGCATCTTGTCTGCCGCTCTGTCTCGACGTAGCCCGCTACGCCTTCGACAAAGGCGACTGCCAATCTGCACGCCGGCAAGACGAAAGCACTTTGGACTATAATGACCGATTTGGGCTAAACAATCTCATTCTGTCGCAGCGCGGACAGGCCGCCGTCCATGCGCTTTTTGACTCTTAACCCTTAACTTTTACCTTTCTCCTTTGCTTGCATATATGCGACTAAAAACGGGCACTGCCTCCTTGACTTTCCGTATGTGCCGTTTCAGAACGTGAAACGGCTCGTTTTGCATTGCAATATGGCCCGTTTCGGGCGATGAAACGTGCCGTTCTGCAAGCCAGAACGGCACATTTTGCAAACCGTTGAGTATCAGCCGATTATCCAAGACATGGCTTATCGCTGCCTTTAACATAAAAATGTTAACGCCGGCACACGGCATCAAGCGCCAACATGACGCATGGGCTGTCTGCGGATAATCGTGTTTTCTAATGTCCTTCAACTTCCCGAGCGGGATGAAACGGAGCGATAGCTCCACTAACCTCTTTAACTTCCAAGACTCACTCCTGCCCGCCCAGCATCATCCTCTCGGCGAAGCGGTAGATTATTATGCCCGCCGTGACCGACACGTTCATGGAGTGCTTGGTGCCGAACTGAGGTATCTCAAGGCACCCGTCGCACAGGTCGATGACCTCCTGGTGGACTCCCTTCACCTCGTTGCCCAGCACAACGGCGTAGCGCACCCCGCGCTCGGGGCTGAACTCGTGCAGCTTTGTGCTGCCCTCGGCCTGCTCCACGGCCAGCACGCGGCAGCCCCCGGCCCTCAGCCGGGCCACGGCCTCGGCGGCCGTGGGGCAGTAGTGCCACTCCACGCTGTCCTCCGCGCCGAGGGCTGTCTTGTGTATCTCGGTGGCAGGGGGCGTGGCGCTGATGCCGCAGAGCCACACCGCCTCTATGCGGAAAGCGTCGCCCGTGCGGAACACGCTGCCCACATTGTACATCGACCGCACGTCATCGAGCACGACGGTGAGCGGCATCTTCTCCGCCTCCTTGAACTCATCGACCGTCAGCCGGCCCATCTCTATCGTCCTTAGCTTTCTCATACAGCCTCCGTCAACTCATGTCTTTATGCCTGCGGGCCACGGGAACGCGGCTCAGCAGCGGCCGCGCCACTATCAGCGTGACGGCCACGAGAATCATGGCCGCGCCGAGAAGGATGCGCCCTGTCACCTGCTCGCCGAACACAACGGCACCTATCACCAGGGCCGTGACCGGCTCCAGCGCGCCGATGATGGCGCTGTAGGTCGGCCCCACGTTCTTTATGGCTATGTTGATGAACAGTATCGGGATGATGGTCGGCACGAGGCCAATGCCCAGCACGTTGCCCAGGCAGGCGGCGGTCGGCGCGAGCGGGTGCAGGTTGGCGCCGAAGCCTGTGAGCGCGAAGAACAGCGCGGCACCCGCGGCGAGCACCCAGAACGTCATGCGGGCCGACGGGACGGTGCGCAATACGGAGTGGTCGACACCGACGATGTAGACGGCGTAGCACAGCGAAGACAGCGCCACGAGCGACAGCCCCACCGCGCTCAGCGCCGTCTGGCCGTCTCCCTTGTAGAGCATGGCAATGCCAGCCAGGGCCATGCCTATGCAACCGTATGTCAGCAACGACGCCCGCTCGTGGAAGAACAGCGCCATGATCACCGCCACGAGTATCGGGTAGATGAACAATATGGAGCAGGCTATGCCCGCGTCCATGTAGAGGAAGCTCTGGTATAGCGTCTGCGACGACATGGCGAACACCACCCCGGCCAGCGCCAGCGTGCCCATCTCGCGGCGGCCCACCCTGAGGCTGCGCCCGGAGAGCAGCATAGCAGCCCCCAACACGAGCGCGGCTATGGCGAAACGGTAGAAGAGCACCGACTCCACGTCCATGCCCTGGGCGTAGAGGTTGAGCGAGAAGAGCGGGTTGGTGCCGTAGGCCACGGCGGCTATTACGCCGCAGGCCGACCCTTTCAGCGTGCTATTCATCGTCGCTTCCTTCCCCTATTATGGTGGCCACGAGCGTGCGCGGCCCGCCGCAGTCACGGTATTCGCACAGGTATATGCCCTGCCATGTGCCAAGGTTCAGCCTGCCCCCGGTGATGGGCAGGGTGAGGCTCACGCCCGTGAGCACCGACTTGGCGTGGCTCGGCATATCGTCGGGCCCCTCCATGGTATGCGTGTAGCAGGCCCTTCCCTCGGGCACCATGCCGTCAAAGATGGCGCGCAGGTCGCGGCGCACATCCGGGTCGGCGTTCTCGTTGACGCACAGTCCGCACGAAGTGTGCTTCACAAAGAGGTTGAGCAGCCCCGCGCGCGGCAGCGGCGGCAGCGCGGCCATGACCTCGCGCGTTATCAGGTGGAAGCCCCTCGGGCGGGCCGCGAGCCTTATTTCCGTTTGCAATGTCTTCATCTCTTTTCTTTTTGCGGCTGCAAAATTAGTAAAATTCCGCAGCGCAGGCACCAACAATCGCAAGTTTTTTGGCCTCTGCGGCGGCATTGTGCTTGTTTAACAGCTTCTTAACACGGCTTAAACCGCAGGGTAACACCGCCGCGCTACCTTTACCGCGCCGCAGAAGGCAATAAGTAATGCCGTTGCGGCGTTATTATAAAATATATGAGAGTACTGTTCATTGTGCAGGGCGAGGGCCGCGGACACCTCACGCAGGCCATCACTATGGAAGCCCTGCTGCGCGCCTCGGGCCACGAGGTGGCAGAGGTATTGGTGGGCAAGAGCAACTCGCGCGAGCTGCCCGCCTTCTTCACCCGCGGCATCAAGGCCCCGGTGAGCCGCTTCGACAGCCCCAACTTCCTGCCCACGGCGGCCAACAAACGCAGCAGCCTGCCGCGCAGCGTGGCCTACAACGTGACGCGGTTGCCGGCGTTCGCACGCAGCGTGAGGATGCTACACAGGCGCATCTGCCGCGGCGACGTGGACCTTGTGGTCAACTTCTACGAGCTGCTCACGGGCATCACCTACTTCCTTTTCCGCCCCGCCGTGCCGCAGGTGAGCATAGGCCACCAGTACTTGTTCCTGCACCGCGACTTCAGCCTGCCCTCCGCCGACCGCGCCAGCCTCGCCCTTTTGCGCCTCTTCACCCGCGCCACGGCGCTCGGGGCCACGGCGCGGCTGGCCCTGTCGTTCCGCCCCATGGCCGCCGACGCCGCCCGGCGCATCACCGTGGTGCCGCCGCTGCTGCGCCGCGAGGTGCTGGGCTTGAGGCCGGAGGCGGGCGGCCACATCCACGGATACATGGTCAACGCCGGCTTCGCACGCAGCGTAAGTGAGTGGCACGCGGCCCATCCCGGCGTGCCGCTGCGCTTCTTCTGGGACAAGCGCGGCGCGGCCGAGGTGACGCGGGTTGACGACACGCTCGAGTTCCACCTCATAGACGACCGCAAGTTCCTGCGCTCGCTGGCCTCGTGCCGCGCCTACGCCACCACGGCGGGCTTCGAGTCGGTGTGCGAAGCCATGTACCTTGGCAAGCCCATCCTCATGGTTCCGGCGCACATAGAGCAGGACTGCAACGCCCACGACGCCTGCCGCTGCGGCGCGGGCATAGTGGCCGACGACTTCGACCTGGGCCGCCTGGCCGCCTTCGCCGCCTCTTACACACCCCCGGAGGGCTTCCGCAGCTGGGCCGAGAGCAGCGCGGCGCGCATAGTGCCGTGCCTTGAGAAGGCGGCTGAGACCGTGCCCGTATATCCCCTTTCGCTCGGAACGCTGTTCAAGTAGCGCGCCAAAGCCCGCCCCACGCCCGGCAACGTCACGGCGCGGAGGCCCCGCCCATGATGCGCAGAGCCTCGCCAGCCTCGCGCTCGCGGGCCACATAGCGCACGAACTCCATGCCGAACGACCGCCACCGGTAGTCGGCCACGAGGCAGCGGCCGCTGCGCTCGGACTCGACAACGCGCAGCACGCCCTCGGAGGGCACGAAGCTGAAGTCAACGACAGGCCGCCCCAGCCGCGAGCCGAGCCACAGAGGCCGCACGTGGCCGCGGTAGTTCTTGTAGACAAACACGCGGCGGCGCACCACCGGGTCGTAGCGCGTGCTCTTCTCCACGCCCACTATGGCATCGTCAGAGCCGTCGCCGTTGACATCGGCCACCTGGAAGCGGTACACCGGCCACGGCAGTTCCCACTTGCTGCCGCCTATGCGCAGCACGCTGAGCGTGTCGCTGACGCGCTCCATCACAAACGAACCGCACCCCGGCCCGCCTCCCGCCTGGGCCACGGCAGGCACAGCACGCGCCGCGAGACCCACTGTCACAGACAGCAAGACCGCCCACGGCGCACAACAACAACCATGCATCATATTCCACATTATATTATATCTGAAACCCAACCGCACACCCGGCGACGGCACGCACCACCACCCTTGTTTTTTGATTTCCGGCGCGCGGCCCCACCGGCGCAACGGTCTTTGCAACTGCCTGATAATCAACAGCCTTGCGAAACATGCCGTTTTGGCCTCCAAAACGGCACGTTTCATCGCCAGAAACAGGCCGTTTCGCCGTGCAAAACGACCCGTTTCGCAAAGCCGTCCGGCAGGCTTTGATTTTTGGCACGCGCCGACCCGGTTTCCACATAGCCTGCCCACGCTCCGCCCGGGGTGTAGTCACAGCTCGAAGTGCTGGTAGTCCTTGACGCTGCGCCACGCCCCTCCCCAGCGGAATCCGGCGGCGGTGAACAGCCGGTAGGCCGCGTCGCTGCGGTCTATCTTGCAGGGAATGTCCGTGCGGCGGTCGCGGTCGAAAGCGTACTTGCGCCCGGTCGAAGGCTCCACGTGGAACGTTCCGTCGCGCCTGCGGCGCACGTATGGGTTGTAGAGCGGGTTTATGTCTATGGCCAGCCCCAGCCCGTGCTTCGACACCCGGCTGCGCGAGCCTGTCTGGAAGCGAAAGTTGAAGCACGAGGTGTTGTTGTCCCGCATGGCTGCCTCGTCGTCGCCGCCATACTCATCGATGAGCACCATGCGCCCAATGCGGTAGCCCCGCTCGTAGAGACGGCGGAAGATGTCCACCACCCGCGCCGCGATCGTGGCGTTGACCACCATCTCCCCCATCTGCGCCCGCCCCTCGGCGTTGCGGTGGAGCAGCCTCAGGTAGCGCAGCTGGCTGCGCTTCAGTGGGCAGCCCTCGCGCCACGAGCGCCCCCTCATGCGGGCGAACGTCTCGTCGCTTATCCGCTCCGAGGCGAAACAACGGTCTAACCCGGCGGCGGCCACGGCCTCGTCGCTCACCACCTCGCCCGCCTTCCACACCCCGGGAAAACCGTCCGCCGCGCCGCCATCGGCCGCGCCGTCGGCGCGCGCCGCCACCACGGCCGCCCACAGGGCCGCCGCCACAAGCCAGAATCTCAGTCCCATATCATCTTTTTTGGCCGTAAAGTTACGAAAAAAGTGCATCATCAAGTTGCCTTGTCGCCGAAAAAACAGTATATTTGCATAAGACAATCCGCAAGCTAGGCCCTGGGGCAGACCCCAGCCCGCTCACGCTTGCACCATATTTGCAATGAAAAAGACAGATGACTGACACAATGATGAACGAAGTGCTCGAATGCTTGGAGACGCGCCGCAGCGTGCGCGGATACAAGCCGGAGGCTGTCCCGGCTGACAGCCTGATAGAAAAAGTGGCCGAGGCGGGCACCTACGCCCCCACGGGAAGGGGCGCGCAGTCGCCCGTGATAGTGGCCGTGACCGACAAGGAGACGCGCGACCGCCTGTCAAGGCTCAACGCCGAGGTGCTGGGAACGCAGTCCGACCCGTTCTACGGCGCGCCCGTGGTGCTCGTGGTGCTGGCCGACCGCAGCCGCCCCACCTACCTCTACGACGGCTCTCTGGTCATGGGCAACCTTATGAACGCCGCCCACGCCTTGGGCCTTGGCAGCTGCTGGATTCACCGCGCACGCGAGGTGTTCGGCTCGGAAGAAGGCAAGGCCATGCTCAGACAGTGGGGCATAGAGGGCGACTATGAGGGCATAGGCCACTGTGTGCTGGGCTATCCCGCCGACGGACAGCCCAAGGCGGCGCAGCCGCGCAAGCCCGATTACGTGAAGTGGGTGAGGGGCAGCCGTGAGGCACAGGCCGAATGAGGCACCGCCCGTGGCCCGAACCATGCACGGAGGGATGCCGGCTGGCATCGGCGAGGCGGCGCGCCGCGCGGCCGTGACCGCGGCCCTGGCCCTTGCCGCGCTGTGCGCCGCAGGGCAACCAACGCCGCAGGGAGAGCGCGAGTGGGAACCATACCTCAACGACATGGCGGCCATGGAGGACAGGACAGAGGCCGACTGGGAGCGGGCCTACGACATGATGTGCGACCTGGAGCGGAACCCAATAGACATAAACGCGGCCACACGCGATGAGCTAAGCCGCCTGCCGTTCCTCAGCGACGCGCAGGTGAGCGACATCCTTGAGTACATCTACCGCCACGGACCAATGGCCTCGCTCGCCGAGCTGCAGCTCATAGAGAGCCTGGACTACGCCCGCCGCCACCTGCTGCAGTGCTTCGCCTACGCCGGCAAAGGGCCGCAGGAGAGGCGACCTGCGCCGTACAGGCTGCTGACCGGCGGCCGCCACGAGCTGACGGGAGCGGTGCGACTGCCCCTCTACGAGCGCAAGGGAGACCATGGCGGCTATCTCGGCTACAAGCAGAAGCACTGGCTGCGCTACACTTTCGACGCCGGCGACCTGCTCAGCGCGGGCTTCGCCGCGTCGCAAGACAGTGGGGAGCCTTTCTTCGCCGCCAAGAACACGCTGGGCTACGACTTCTACTCGTTCTACATACGCATCGGAAGGCTCGGCCCTTTCGAGACCATCATAGCCGGACGGTACACGGCATCGTTCGGCATGGGGCTTGTGGCAAACAACGGCTTCAGCCTCGGCAAGCTCTCGGCGCTGTCGTCGCTGGGACGCGCCTCGTCAGGACTGCGCCCCAGTGCGTCGCGCTCGGCGGCCAACTACCTGCAGGGAGTGGCCGCCACGGCGAGGATAGGGCGCGGCATGAGGCTGAGCCTGTTCGCCTCATACCGCCCACACGACGCCACGCTAAACGACGAGGACGGCAGCGCGCGCACCATAGTGACCTCGGGATATCACCGCACGCCCACCGAGATGGAGAAGAAAAACAACACCCACTCGGCCACGGCTGGCCTGAACGTGAGCTTCGGCCGTGGCGGGTTCCATGCCGGGGCAACCGCTGTCTACACCCACTACGACCGACCGCTGCGCCCGGACAAGGCCGCGCCCTACCGCCGCCACTATCCCGAGGGCAGCGACTTCGCCAACGCAAGCGTGGACTACGGCTATGCGTCGCACACCGTGACGCTGCGCGGCGAGACCGCCGTCAACCGCCAGGGCAACGTGGCCACCATCAACGCCGTGAGCCTGTCGCCCTGCGGCGGCCTGGCCATCGTGGCCCTGCACAGGTTCTATTCCTGCCGCTACACGGCCCTGCTGGCCGACGCTTTCAGCGAAGGCGGGCACGTGCGGAACGAACACGGGGCGTACATCGGCGCCGACTGGAGGCCCACGGGCCGCCTGCGCCTCTACGCCTACTTCGACTACGCCCGCTTTGCGTGGCCGCGCTACCGAGTGTCGCTGCCCTCGCAAGCCTTCGACAACGCCATTGCAGCCTCTTACACCGCCGACCGCTGGCGCATCGACGCGCGCTATCGCGTGCGCCACCGGCAGCGCGACAACGCTGACAAGACCGCCCTGCGGGGCTACACCGACCGGCGGCTACGCCTCGCGCTGACCCTCGGCACCGACAAAGGGGCATGGAACAGCCGCACACAGGTGGACGCGGCACAGAGCCGGAGCGACGGCAACGACCTCGGACTGATGGTCAGCCAGAGCGCTGAGGCACGCTGGCGGTGGCTGCGCCTGTATGCCTTCGCGGCGTGGTTCGCCACCGACAGCTACGACAGCCGCCTCTACGCCTACGAGCGCGGGCCGCTGTACACATTCTCATTCCCTGCCTACTACGGGCGCGGAGTGCGCTACGCGCTGATGGCGAGCGCCGATATATGGCGCAACCTCACGCTGACAGCCAAGGCAGGCGTCACCGACTATCTTGACCGCAGCACCATAGGCAGCGGACTGCGCCGCATAGACGGCTCGTCGATGGCCGACATCGACGTGCAGCTGAGATGGAAGTTCTGACACGCAAGCGGCGGCACAGAAAAACACTCACGCACAAACTGATTTGCGAAACGTGCCGTTTCGTAGTGCAAAACGACCCGTTTCGGACGATGAAACGTGCCGTTTTGGAAGCCAAAACGGCACGTTTTGCAACATGTTTAGTATCAATAAGTTACGCAACCAGTGCCACACCGTTCCGAAACGCCGTTCGCAATGGCTTGGCGGTATGGATTATTTTACGTACTTTTGCCGCCAATTAACCGCAGGGCGGCGACTGCTCCACGGCCCGCACAGCGACCCGCCGCCCCGCCTGCGCACACACAACGATGAAGATTGTAGTTGACGATAAGATACCATACATACGCGACGCGCTCGCAAGGATAACGCCCTGCGTGGTCTATAAGCGCGGAACGGAAATATCGGCGGCCGACGTGCGCGATGCCGACGCGCTAATAGTGCGCACGCGGACGCGCTGCGACGAGCGGCTGCTCGCCGGCAGCAGCGTGAGGTTCATAGCCACGGCCACCATCGGGTTCGACCACATAGACACCGATTACCTTGCCCGCGCGGGCATAGCCTGGGCCAACTGCCCGGGCTGCAACGCAGGTTCGGTGGCCCAGTACGTGCGCTCCGCGCTGCTGTTGCTGGCCCGCGACTGCGGCCTCAGGCTGCATGGCGGCACGATAGGGGTGGTGGGCTGCGGCCACGTGGGCAGCCGTGTGTGCGCCGTGGCTCGCGAGTTGGGCCTGCGCGTGCTGGTGTGCGACCCGCCGCTGGGCAGCCCCGGCTTCGTGGGCATGGATGCAATAGAGCGCGAGGCCGACGTGATTACGTTCCATGTGCCGCTGACCGACGGCGGCACATACGCCACGCGCCATCTGGCCGACGCCGCCTTCTTCGGCCGGCTGGCCCGCCGCCCGTTCATATTGAACACAAGCCGCGGCCCGGTGGTGGACAACGCCGCGCTGAAGGCGGCGCTCGCTGAGGGTCGCGTGCGCCAAGCCGTCATAGACACGTGGGAGAACGAGCCGCTGATAGACCGCGAACTGCTCGGCCGCGTATATATAGGCACGCCCCACATAGCGGGCTATTCGGCCGACGGCAAGGTGAACGCCGACAACATGGCCATAGACGCGCTGTGCCGTTTCTTCGGCCTGCCCAACCCCGGACGCATCGTTCCGCCGCCGCTCCCGCCCGGTTTCACCTATACGGACGACCCGCTCCAGCTCTACAACCCGCTCTGCGACAGCCGCCGCCTGAAGGCCGACCCAGCGCTGTTCGAGGAGCTTAGGGGGAACTATCCGGTGAGGAGGGAGGAGGCTTTTGTACGGTAGTCGATGGGAGTAAACGGGAGTTAGCTTCCTTACGGTCGCCGGAGTTAACGGACAATAGCTTTACAAATAATATGGAATAACGCATAACTCCCGTTAACTCCCATCGACTACCGTACAGAATCTTCCTCCAAACTATTGTCCGTTAACTCCCAAGCGGAACGCAGTGGAGCTATAACTCCCGTTAACTTCTATAGACTACCGTATCAATGGAACTATAACTCCTGCTAACTTCCATCGACTCCATTGAAAATCTCCCCGTCATTCAAAATTCCTCCTCCCTCCTGAAGCTCACCCGCCGACCCGTTTCCGGATGCACGAACTCTATCCGCTCGGCGTGCAGGTACAGGCGTTCGGCGCGCCGTCCGTACAGGGCGTCGCCGAGGATGGGGGCGTTCAGCCCCAGGGGATGGGCGCAATGGACGCGCAACTGGTGCGTGCGGCCGGTTATGGGGTGCAGGAATACGCGCGTATGGTCGCCCTTCGAGCCTGCCACGCGATAGTATGTCACCGCCTCGCGGCCATGCACCTCATCTACCATCTGGCGCGGGCGGTCTGTCAGGTCGGGGCGCAGGGGCAGACTGATGCGCCCCTCGGGGATGGGCAGACGCGGCGCGTCGAGCAGCGCCACGTAGCGCTTGCTCACGCCGCGCCCCTCAAACTGCGCCCGGAGCAGCCGCTGCGCCTGCACGGTCTTGGCCACAACGAGCAGTCCCGAGGTGTCCATGTCGAGCCGATGCACCATCAGCGGCGTGCATTCGCCAGCCCACCGCTCCGCCAGCAGGCTCTCCACGGAGGGGCGGTCGCCACGGCCCGGCACGCTGAGCAGGCCCGAAGGCTTCAAGACCACGGCCAGCGCAGCGTCCTCATAGACCACTTCCACGCGGCTGCCAGGGTCGCTGGCCAGCGGGTCGGGGTCAACATCGAGGCCCTGCATCATGTGTTTCAGTATAGGCAGGCACTTGCCACGGCAGGCCGGATAGTAGTGCAGGTGGCGACGAAGCTCCGTGCGCGGCGACTCGCCCCACCAGAACTCGGCCATGCAGAGCGGCCTCAGGCCGTGGCGATAGGCATATTGCAGCAGCTTTGGGGCGCAGCATTCGCCAGCCCCCGAGGGCGGCGCGCCGCCCGTCTCGGCCTCGAATATGTCGTTGAGGTCGCGCTCCCTGCCGTTGGCATCGAGCATACGGAACTGCTCGAAGAGCCACCGCTGCAGCTCGTCAGACCGTCGGCGGCGCTCCTCCTTCAGCCCTTCGATGACGCGCAGGCGGCTGTCAGCGTCGCGCCGGGCCTCCTCTATGGCGGCCTCATGGCGTTTCTTCAGCCGCCGCAACTCCGCCTTCATGTACTGGCTCTCGCGGGTCAGGGCCTCGCTGTCGCTGCCGCCGGCTCTCAACTCATCGCGCCGCCGCTTGGCTTCGGCCATGGCGGCCTTGTGGAGTGCCACCTCCCGTTCGGCATCGGCGGTGACTTGCGCCAGCCGCTCCTTGGCTTCGCGCAGCGCGCCGTCGCCCTCCAGGGCCTCTATGCGGCGGTTTATGGCCGTTATCTCGGCCTCGCCCTCCCTGAAGCGCCCGCCCGGCTGCATCATGTCATACACCGCCGGAACGAAGAACGGCAGGTCGTTGCTGCCGCCGAGCAGGCCGGAGTAGGCCGCGAGATAGCCTATGGCGCCGTCGCCGTCGGCAGCCACGAGCACGCCGAACATCTTGCCGCGGTCGGCCTCCTCGCGCCATCCGGCCGACTGCATGATGTGCCGCTGCACCTCGGCGGCCGCCGCGAGGCACAGCGGGTGCGGCTCGTAGCAGAACGGGTATGTAAACCTCGGCGGCGGAGCAATGGCGGAACGGAGCGGGTGGAAGCGCATTCTTGAGTTTTGAATTACGAGTTTTGAGTTTTGAATTGTCGCTTTCGCGACTGTGAGTTTATGAATTATGATTATCCGCAAAGCTCCTAATCAAAGGAGTTAAGGAGTTAGATGGAGTAAAGGAGTTAAGACAATAGCTTAGTGAAATCAATCAGTCTATGGGAGTATGGGATGTTTGCGGATATTCATTTTATGAATTACGAATTGCGTGGAGGGGCTTGTGGTGAGTTGGCACGGCCTTGCGCAGCCCATTATCAATTCTCCATTCTCCATTCTCAATTGCCATTCGGGCCAATTCTCCATTCTCAATTCTCCATTCCCAATTGCCATTCAGCCCAGCATCACGTCGAGAGTCATCATGAGGACGAAGCCGATGGCGAAGCCCACCGTGGCCAGATTGCTGTGCTCTCCCTGGCTGGCCTCGGGCACAAGTTCCTCTACCACCACGTAGAGCATGGCCCCGGCGGCAAACGAGAGCATATATGGCATGGCCGGAAGCAGCCACGCCGTGAGCAGCACCACGGCCAGGCCGCCTATCGGCTCCACCGCCCCGCTGAGGCTGCCTATGAGGAACGAGCGCATCCGGCTGTTGCCCTCGGCGCGCATCGGCATGGAAATTATGGCCCCCTCGGGTATGTTCTGTATGGCTATGCCAACCGACATGGCCAACGCTCCGGCCGCGCTTATGCCCACGTCGCCCGCCGACGCGCCCGCCAGCACCACGCCCACGGCCATGCCTTCGGGCAGGTTGTGGATGGTGACGGCCAGCATCAGCATGGCCGTTCGCGAAAGGTGGGAGCGCGGCCCCTCTGGCTTTGAGGTGCCAAGGTGCAGGTGGGGCGTCACGTAGTCTATGAGAAGGAGGAACGCCATGCCGCCCAGAAAGCCGATGGCGGCGGGCAACAGCTGCGCGGCGGGGGCAGCGTCGGGGCGGAACTCGAGCGCCGGTATGAGCAGCGACCACACCGACGCGGCCACCATCACGCCCGAGGCGAAACCCAGCAGCGTCTTGCTGAGACGCTGACTCATCTCGCCGCGCATGAAAAACACAAAGGCAGAGCCAACGACTGTGCCGAGAAAAGGTATCAGAAGGCCTATTGTCAATCCGTTCATAATCGTGTTATCTTAGTTACGGCGGTGCCTTTCACCACGTCGCGCCCAATGTTGCGCAGCGTCTTTGGCACCGTCAGGGTGTGCAGTTTCTTGCAGTGTGCGAACGCTCCCGCGCCTATCTGCTCCGTGCCTTGCGGCACGCTGACCTCGGTGAGGCTGTTGCACGAGTTGAACGCGCTGGCCCCTATGGTGCGGAGCGAGCGCGGCAGGCTCACCCCCACAAGGTTGAAGCAGGCCGAGAAGGCGCCCCTCTTTATCTCGCTGACCATGGGCGGTATGTCGATGCGGTTCAGCTTGGAGCAGCCGGCGAAGGAATAGCGGCTTATCTCGGGCAGGGTGAGCGGCAGGGATATGTATGTAAGGTTGGCACAACCGTAGAAAGCAGAGTCGGGCATGGTCAGTATGACGGCCTCGCTGAGGTCTATCGAGCAGAGACAGCCGCGCCTGCCGGCGCTACCCTTGCCGCCCGCCATACTGCGGAGCAGGCGCAGGTCAGCCCCGTTTATTGTGCCGCTCAGCTTGAGGTGGCGCAGCGTGAGCCTGTCGGCCGCCGTTATCAACGACGCCAGCGAGCCGGGGCGGCGCAGGCGTATGGAGCGCACGGCGGGGCGGTATGGCTCTGGCGCGATGTCAACGACCATGCGCTGGTCTGTGCGATAGCCTCCCAGTGTGTCTGGATCGTAGTATCCGTCGCGGCTGCCCGCCCATCCCCAGTTCACGTGGACGGTGGAGTCACGGCATCCGTCGATGATGAACACGTGGGCATCACGGCGAGTCCGCTCCGCCCTTACTATGACGGGGCGGCCCGCCTTCAGCTCCCCGTAGATGAGCTTCTTCCACTCCCGGCTGCCCTCCGCGCCGCCGAAGTCGCTGCGGTCGGCTATCTGCATATAGCGGCTGTAGCCGAAATACTTCTTCAGGGCCGTCACCACCTCGTTCAGTGTCGTTGAGCTTGCGCTGCGGCCATAGACCGTTCCCGCCGCCGTGCCGCAGTCGGCAATGAGCCGCGCCACGGCATCCTGCCCGCCGGTTGACGTAGAGTCGCCCGCGCGGTCGGGCATCAGAGACCAGTCATAGCGCGCCCCAAGCAGCCCGCTGCGCTCCGGATAGGCGTAGCGGCGCATCACCTGGGCCATGACTATAGGCCCGCAGCCGGCCATGGCGTGGCGCACGGTGGTGTCGGCGCGCTCCCACGGGCACAGTTTGTTGTAGGGGCTGCCCTGCCCCCATGCACTCTTCAGCAATGGTTTCACCTCGGTGGGGAACACAAACGCGCCCTGAGCCAAGGCCGTTGCCACACAATACGCGGCGCACAACGCCGCCAACAGCATCTTTCTCATTGCCATTTCTCCTTTTGCAAGTATCTATGCGGGTACTAGGCCCGCGCCCGGACCGACTGTCCGCAACCGCCTGTCATGCCGCAACAGCAGCCGTCACTTGCCGTCGCGCACCACGAGCGAGTTTGTGGTCATGCGCGTCATGTACGACTGTATGATGGCTTTCACCTCGCGTTCCAGCTCCGCCTGCTCCGCAACACGGCCCACAAGGTTGTGTTCCAGCAGCGTGTCTGTGCGAAAACGGTACACGGCCTTGGTCTTCTGCCCGTCGAACTGCAGCATATAGTCGCCCTTGATGTACTGGTATATGCCGTTGAGGTAGTTGACAGCCCACGTGTCCTGCGGCGCGGTGTTGAACAAGTCGCAGCCGAAAGCGACGTAAGGGCGGTCGTAACCGAGGTAACCCAGCACTGTGGGCATGATGTCTATCTGCTGCGCTATGGCGTTGCGCATACCCGGCTTCAGCTCGCCCGAGGGGTCGAAGAAGATGATGGGCGAGCAGAATCCGCCCAGATCTGTCTGGTAATACTTGTGGTCGGTGAGGTTGGTATGGTCTGACGTGATTACGAACAGCGTGTTCTTGTACCACGGCTGCTGCCTGGCGGTGGCGAAGAAGCGTCGCAGCGCGTTGTCGGTATAGCGGATGCACTTGTGGATGACGAGGCCCTCCTCGGGGTAAACGTCCTTGTACTCGTCGGGGATGACGTAGGGATGGTGGGACGAGGCGGTGAACACAGCCGAGACGAACGGCTGGCGCAGCTCCGTCATCTTGAGCGCGAAGAACTGCAGGAAAGGCTCGTCCCAGATGGCCCATGTGCCGTCGAAGTCCTTGTCGCCGCCGAAACGGCTGTCCTCGTCATACTCCGTGCGGCCGTAATACCTGTCGAAGCCCGTTGTGCGTGCAAAGGCCTGGAAGCCCATCGAGCCGTTCTCCGCGCCGTGGAAGAAGGCCGAGCAGTAGCCCCAGCGGCCCAGCTCGCCGGCCAGCCCGCTCACGTCGTTCATCGACGAGGGCGTGAGGAAGAACGGTTCCACGAACATCGGGATGCCCGAGAGTATGCTCGGCATGCCGTCTATGCTCTTGCGGCCGTTGCAATATGAGTAGAGCCACGTGGCGCTGTGCTGCATGAGCGAGTCCACGAAGGGCGTGTAGCCCTTGTACGTGCCGCCGTCGAGCCACTTGTTGTAAGCCCCGATGTACTCGCGGCCGAAGCTCTCAACGATGAGCACCACAACGTTCTTGCGGCGCGCCACGGCGCTGTCCTGCGGCAGGTGCACGGGCGTGTAGATGGCATCAAGCTCCTCAGGCCGGTAGTAGTCGGGCACGGTGAATATCGTTTTGTTGAAAGTGCGTATGAGCGAGAACGGCGTGTTGAGCACCACGGCGGCCTCGAGCGGGCGGTCAACGTACTGGTTGGCGTTGCTGATGGTGATGGGGCGCACCGCCGTGGTGGCCCCGCCGCGCATACCGATGACCGTGAGCGGGATGTAGGCCAGCAGGAAGAACAGCTGCACACCGTAGTAGGTAAGGGCGGGCTTGAGCCTCAGCGGGCGGCGAACCGCGGCGGGCCGCTCGCCCGTGGGCACGAAGCAGAACCGCCACAAGCCCCATATCAGCACCGCGGCCAGCACCACCAGGTACCAGTGGCGCAGCAACTCGACGCCGAATATCGAGCCGAGATTGTTCTCAGAGGCAAACTCCGAGAACACCGTCACGGTAGTCCTCCGCCCCGTGTATTGGAAATATACCGAGTCGGCGAGGTTGGCCACGATGCACACGGCGTTGCAGACTATGAACACCCAGCGCGCCACCCGCTGCCACAGGTCGGTCTCCTTCAGGTGCAGCGGCAGCAGCATCAGCAAGGCGTAGAGGGCGTTGGTGTATAGTATGGCCGACGTGTCGAACATCCATCCGCCGCGCAGCATATCGAAAAACTTGCCCCACGTGAGGCTCGGGGCGAACGTCTGCCAGTTCTCCAGCAGGAAAGCCATGCGGCAAACCTCGTAGACCACGTAGACCAACGCGAGGTTCAGGACGAGGCACAGAGGCCCGGAGTAAAGCGATTTGCGTATCTTTGTCATTTTGTTTTAATTTTTTTAGGAGTTAAAGGGAGTTATAATGAGTTATCGCTCCACTTCGTTACGCTAAGGAGTTAGCGGACAATTGTTTTGCGTTCGGCGGCCTCCCCCACCGGGGGAGGTGGGAGGGGGCTCCTCACTTCTTCCTGTACACAAACCTCAGTATGAGGAAATTGGTGGGCACGGCCACCATGAGCACCAGCACGGGAGCCACGAGACGGTGAACGCCCAGGGCCATGAAGATGTTGAAGAGCACTATGTGGATGGAGTAGTTGACCACATGGCTCGCGCCGAATCCAGCCGCCTTGCCCGCCGACACGTGCGAGCGGAAGGTGAAGAAGGTGGTCATGAAGAAGTTGCACACCAGGCTCACGAGGTAGCCTATGGTGTAGTCGACCGTGAGCCACACGCCGCCGCGCAGGAAGAGCTGCAGCAGGTAGTACACGCCGTAGTGTATCCCGGCGGCCACTACTCCCACCATGCAGAACCTCATGAACTGCAAGAGCTTCTCGCGGTCAGGCCACTTCATGGCGCGATGGGGTTGGCGCGGCGGCGCGCGGGGCGTAGTCGCGGGTGTACATCTCGTATGTCAGCTTGAGCCATATCAGCACGCAGGGCAGCGCCTTGAGCGCGTATGGCTGCACATAGTGCTTGCGCAGGTAGGCCGGAAAGAGGTCGGAGGGCGACATTGACGTCAGGATGAAGGCGAACACCATCAGCCCGATGTCGAGCCGCGAGCGCTTCCACGGAGCGGTGACATACCACACGGCGGCTCCCATCAGGGCTATGATGTATGTCGACGACTCGCTGCCGGTGCTGAACAGCACCACAAACAGCAGCGTGGAGGCAAGGTAGGCCAGGCGGAAGGGGGCGCACGCCCACTGCCGCCGGCGCAGGTACGGACCGCAGAAAGCCAGCACGCCGGGCACGATGAGCCACAGGTCGGAGTACGACGGGCAGCGGCTTATCTTGCGCACAAGGCCGAGCAGCGACTGGTTGGTGCCGCCGCTGAACATATTGTCGGCGTTCTTCTCAGTCAGGCTGACCCACCACGCCTTGTATTCGCCCACCACGTAGTCCGGACTGCTTATCAGCATGGGCAGCGCGAACATCACTGCGGCCCACACCGCGAGCCACACCACGAAGCGGCCCTTGTGGCGCGAGAAGAAGAAAAAGGCCAGGCCCACTATGCCGTAGAGCTTGACGAACGCGCCGAGCATGATGAGAAAGGCCGCCGTGCCTTCCCGCTCGCGCTCAATGCAGATGTAGGCGCCGATGATTATGGCGGCTATGGCTATGTTGAACTGGCTCATGAACAGGGCCGTGAGCAGCTCGTGGGCGCAAAACCACAACAGGAACAGCTGCTTGCCCCAGGCCACCGGCAGCTTCCTGACGGCCACATAGAGCGACAGCGAGAGAGCCACCTCCCAGAAGAGCAGCCCCAACGGGTGGGGCAGCACGGCGAAGGGAGCTATCACAAGGCTGAACAGCGGCCCGTAGTGATTGGTGTCCCAGTGCTCGGCGGGGTAAGCCTCGTAGAGCGGCAACCCCTGCCAGGCGTGCCAGAACACATACTTGAAGATGAGGAAGTTGTTGCACTTGTTTATCTTCAGCAGTGCGGCCACAACGGGCAACAGCAGCCACAGCCCCAGCAGTGTGCGCGGGTCGCTGAAGAAGGGGCGGGCAAAGAACCGTCGGGCAGCATCCATCGTCTTTTGCATAGCAGTCGTAAATTTCGTGCAAAAGTAGCCATTTTTCCTGAAATGATGCCTTTATCTCAATATTTTTGCATAGTTTTGTCTTGTGATTGAGCCATATTCGGCCTTTTGGCAGGCCACCACCCGCTGCGCGGGCACCGCCTACCGCCACCCGGCCACGATGCCCGCCGAGAGCCACCTCCGGGCGTATCAAAAGACAAAGGCTGCGGTTTCGGCTTGCAAGACGTGCCGTTTCACCGTGCGAAACGTACCGTTTCGCGACGCAAAACACGCCGTTTCGCAAGCCAAAACGGCACGTTTTGTAACCCCGCTGACTGTCAATGAGTTACAGAGGGCGCACGGGGCACTCCGACGTGTGTCAAAAATCAAAGGTCAGCTCCGCCAGGGATGCGGTTCCGACCCCGGCACAGCGGCCGCACAGCAGCCGCCATACGCACCGGGTAAAAACGCATACAGACCTTTAAGAAAAAACAGAAATATGAATGTCCGCATTTTGCCAAATTGGTATGGAAAGGCTTCCACTTGTCCCCTCCTTTTCCAAAGGAGGGGCAGGGGTGGTTTGCCAAATAAGCTAATATACAAGGTGTTTAATCATAGGCTGTGCCATTGTTCTACAAACCACCCCCGCCCCTCCTTTGGAAAAGGAGGGGACAACGCGCTTCGAGGTTGGCAATTTGCGGGCATTCATCAATAGAAAAGAACATGAAAATAGGTTTCGACGCTAAGCGGGCCGCGCAAAACCGCACCGGCCTTGGCAACTACAGCCGCTTCGTGGTGCGCACACTGTCCGAGCAGATGCCGCAGAACGACTATCACCTCTACGCCCCGCGCGAGAGCAGGACGCCATACATAGGCGAGATTCCCACCCTGGGCGACCTTGGCCTGCACTTCCCCGAGAGGGCGGCGTGGCGGCTGCTGCCGTCGCTCTGGCGCTCGCGCGGCATACTGGCCGACCTGCGCCGCGACGGCATAGAGCTGTACCACGGACTGAGCAACGAGCTGCCCTTCGGCATAAGCGGCACGGGCTGCCGCTCGGTGGTGACCATCCACGACCTCATCTTCGTACACTGCCCTGAATACTACCACCCCATAGACCGTCTGATATACAACTACAAGTTCGGCCGGGCCTGCCGCGAGGCCGACCGCGTGGTGGCCGTCAGCGAGTTCACCAAGCGCGAGGTGATGCGCTACTACGGCGTGGCGGAAGAGAAGATAGACGTGGTCTACCAAGGCTGCGACCCCGCCTTCGGCGCCCCGATAGCCCGGGGCACACTCGACGACGTGCGCCGCCGATACTCGCTGCCGCCGCGCTTCGTGCTCTACGTGGGCAGCATAGAGCGGCGCAAGAACCTTATGCTCGTGGCACAGGCCGCGGCAGTGGCAGCCAAGAGGGCGCGGGGCGGCGGCGTGCCCGTGCCGGTGGTGGCCGTGGGGCGGCACACACCATACGAGGACGAGATACGCGCCTACCTGCACAAGGAGGGCATAGCCGAGGCGTTCCGCTTCGTCCATGGCGTTCCCTTTGCCGACCTGCCGTCGTTCTACCGGCTGGCCACGGCCTTTGTCTATCCCTCGCGCATAGAGGGATTCGGCATACCCATGCTCGAAGCCATCACGAGCGGCGTGCCAGCCATAGGCTGCACAGGCTCGTGCCTTGAGGAGGCCGGAGGCCCGGACTCGCTCTACGTGGACCCCGACGACGCGCCGGCCATGGCCGACGCCATAGAGACGGCCTGCGCCGACGGACCGCGCCGCAGCCGGATGATAGACGGCGGGCGCGACTATGCCCTGCGCTTCAGCGACGAGCGGCTGGCCCGCGACCTCATGGAGACATATCGCCGGGCCATGGAGGGGCATAAAGCAGAGAATACCGCAAGGAGGAGTTAACTGAAGTTTGGGGCTTCGCCCCGAAGTTAACAGAAGTTAGCGGACAAATGCTTTGCTACCAATCACAAAGCATTTGTCCGCTAACTTCCGACGACCGGCAGGTCGCCCAACTCCGGTAAAGTAGCTGTTGGAAATTAATTATCATCAGGTTGTGCGCTGTTCCGGAGATGTTTTTCAAAGCCCGAAGAGGGAGTGTGGCGGGCCACATGACCGATGAGGCTTTGGAAAACAGCCCGGAACGGCGTGCAAGATGATGGTAAAGATAAGATGTCCATATAAAAACGAGTTGGTATCGGTTAATTTTCAACAGCTACTTAACTCCTTTCTACTCCTTTTGTTTCATCATCTTCTCCATGACGGAGGCCATCCTTTCGAGCCCTTCCATCATGCGGCTGCGCGGGCAGGCTATGTTTATCCTTATGAAACCCTCGCCCGGAGCGCCATACAGCGTGCCGCTGTTCACCATCACGCGGCCCTCTCTGACAAGGCGTTCGGCAATCTCGTCGGACGTGAGACCGAGCCTGCGGCAGTCCACCCACACAAGGTATGTGCCTTCGAGCGGCGTGACGCGCAGGCCGGGCAGCCGCCCGGCGAAGAACCGGCACAGCTCCTCGTAGTTGCCCCAGAGGTAGCGGCAGAGCGCGTCGAGCCACGGCTCGCCCTCGCGGTAGGCGGCAATGAGGCCCTCAACGCCGAAGGGATTCACGTCGCATACCTCGTTTATGTTTATGGCGCGGTCTATCCTGGCGCGCGTCTCCGGGTCGCTGGATATGATGTTTGCTATCTGCAGTCCGGCCGTGTTGAACGACTTGGAGGGCGAGTTGGCCACTATGGCGTTGCCCAGGCAGCGGCCTGACACGGCGGCGAAGGGCGTATAGCGGTTGCCGTTGTACGTCAGCTCGCAGTGAATCTCGTCCGAGAGCACCCTCACGCCGTGGCGCAGGCAGATGTCATTGAGCCGTTCCAGCTCGCCGGCCGTCCACACCCGTCCCGCCGGGTTGTGCGGGTTGCAGAGCACGAGCAGCTTGGCTCGCGGGTCGGCGGCCTTGCGCTCCAGGTCGGCGTAGTCCATTTCGTAGCGCCCGGCGGTGTTCAGGAGCGGGTTCTCAAGTATCTCGCAGCCGTTGTTGCGCACCGAAGAGAAGAAGCAGTTGTACACCGGCGTCTGCAGAATCACCCTGTCGCCCGGCTCGCACAGGGCCTTGACCACCACCGACACGGCGGGAACCACGCCCGAGGTGTACAGAATCCAGTCACGCTCCACGTGCCAGTTGTGCCTCCGGGCAAACCAGCCCATGACGGCGCGGTAGTAGTCCTCCGGCACCTTCACGTAGCCGAAGATGCCGTGCTCCACCCTGCGGCGCAGCGCGTCGATTACGGCCGGGGCCGTGCGGAAGTCCATGTCGGCCACCCACATCGGGATGACATCGTCTGCGGGAGCGGCGTCCCACTTTTCAGAATTGGTTCCCCTACGGGGAATTAGCTCGTCGAAATTATAGTCCATAGTCGTTGTTTGATTTTGCAAAGACAATGCAAACGAGCGGAATGGAAACTTGTTTCCACATTCCCGAGTGCAGCTTGTCTTATGCAAAGGTAATGATTTCATTCCGAACACCGTGTATATCCTTTACTGATTAACAGGCGGCGGCATGACGGTGGCGCGGCAAGGCAAGGACTGTTTCTGCACATTTATTTGCTCAAATATGCGCCACGGGTGCAATAATCTCATATATTTATGGTAACTTTGCCGCCAAAACAACCTACAATACGAATGAAGAAGCTCTACATAGAGACATACGGCTGCCAGATGAACGTGGCCGACTCGGAGGTAGTGGCATCAGTCATGCAGATGGCCGGATACGACGTCTGCGAGCGGATTGACGATGCCGACGCCGTGTTCCTCAACACCTGCTCCGTGCGCGACAACGCCGAGCAGAAGATATTCGGCCGACTCGACACACTCAACGCCATGCGGTCAAAAGGCCGCAGGCTGATAATCGGCGTGCTGGGCTGCATGGCCGAGCGCGTGAAGGGCGACCTGCTGGAGAACCACCACGCCGACCTCGTGGCTGGTCCCGACTCCTACCTCAGCCTGCCCGACCTCATGGCGCAGGCCGAAACGGGCCACAAGGCCATGGACACAGAGCTGTCCATGACAGAGACATACAGCGACGTGGTGCCACGGAGACTCCATGCCGGCCGCGTGGGCGGCTATGTCAGCATAATGCGGGGCTGCAACAACTTCTGCCACTACTGCATAGTGCCCTACACGAGAGGCCGCGAGCGCAGCCGAGACATAGAGAGCATACTGCGCGAAGTGCGCGACCTGCAGGCCCGCGGATATAAAGAGGTGACGCTGCTCGGGCAGAACGTCAATTCGTACAGGTACGAAGTTATGAGTTATGAGTGCAGAGTGCAGAGGTATGATTACCCTAAAGAGCAAAACAAAGAGCCATCGCAGCTCACAAAAGGTAATCATACCTCCCCGTTCAGCACTCAAAACTCTGAGTTCCAAGGTAATCATACCTCCCCGTTCAGCACTCAGAACTCTGAATTCCAAGGTAATCATACCTCTTCGTTCAGCACTCAAAACTCTGAGATAATAACCTTTCCCGACCTCCTCCGCGCCGTTGCCGAGGCCGTTCCCGATATGCGGGTGCGCTTCACCACGTCGCATCCGAAGGACATGAGCGACGAGACGCTGCGCGTGATAGCCGAGATGCCCAACGTGTGCAAGCACATACACCTGCCCGTGCAGAGCGGAAGCAACCGCATACTGAAGCTGATGAACAGAAAGTACACGCGCGAATGGTACCTCGACCGCGTGGCCGCCATACGCCGCATCATACCCGACTGCGGCCTGTCCACCGACATCTTTGTGGGCTACTGCGGCGAGACCGAGGAAGACCACGAGCTGTCTCTCTCGCTGATGCGCGAGGTGGGATACGACTCGGCGTTCATGTTCAAGTACAGCGAGAGGCCGGGCACCTACGCCGCCCGCCACCTGAAGGACGACATCCCGGAGGAAGTGAAGGTGCGACGCCTCAACGAAATCATCAAGCTGCAGACCGAAATGTCGGCCCTGGCCAACCGCCGCGACGAGGGAAAGGAGTTCGACGTGCTCATTGAGGGCTTCAGCAAGCGGTCGCGCGAGCAGCTTTTCGGCCGCACGCAACAGAACAAGGTGGTGGTGATGGACAAGGGACGACACCACATCGGCGACACCGTGAGGGTGAGGATAACAGGCAGCACCAGCGCCACGCTGTTCGGAGAAGAGGCATGAAGAGTGCAGAACTCAGAGTGATGAGTGCTGAGGTATGATTACTCCGAGTGCAGAGTTCTGAGTGACGAGTGACGAGGTATGATTACTTCTGGTGCAGAAGGCTGGGTGGTGGTTCACAAAGCTATTGTCCTATAACTCCTCAGCGAAGTGCAACGGAGCGGTAACTCCTTCTAACTTCCCTTAACTCCAGAAGACAACTCTATCAACTCCTGATGACAACTCCTTTAACTCCTCAAAACAAAGTCTTTAATTTCCAAGCAAGATAATGAAAGAATTCCTACAAGTGATGCGACGCTTCCTGCCGCCATACAGGAGGTATCTGGCACAGTCGATAGTGTTCAACATACTTTCGGCCGCGCTGAACATATTCTCGTTTGCCGCGTTGATTCCCATACTTCAGATTCTCTTCGAGACCGGCGACGCCGAGGAAGCCACGTCGCTCATGGCTCTCGGAGACGGCAACGTGAAGGAAGTGCTGATGAACAACATGAACTTCTACGTCAACGGGCTGATAGCCGACATAGGGCCGAGCACCACCCTGCTCTGCATCGGACTGTTCCTGGCCTTCGCCACGTTCCTGAAGACAGGCTGCTACTTCCTCTCCTCGGCGGCCATAATACCGATGCGCACAGGCGTGGTGCGCGACATCCGCAACCAGCTCTACCGCAAGATAACGTCGCTGCCCCTCGGATTCTTCTCCGACGAGCGCAAGGGCGACATCATAGCACGCATGACCGGCGACGTGAACGAAGTGGAGAGCTCCATCATGTCGTCGCTCGATATGCTCTTCAAGAACCCCATCCTCATCATCGCATACTTCGCGACGCTCATCTTCATCAGCTGGCAGCTCACGCTGTTCACGCTGGCCATCGTGCCGCTGATGGGCTGGGTGATGGGCAACGTGGGCCGCAAGCTGAAGCAGAACTCCAAGGAGGCGCAGGCACTGTGGAGCGACACGATGAGCCAGGTGGAGGAGACGCTCGGCGGACTGCGCATCATCAAGGCCTTCTGCGCGGAGGAAAAGATGAACGCCCGCTTCGAGGACGTGAACAACAGACAGCGCGACAGCGTGATGAGAGTGAACCGCAGGCAGCAGCTCGCCCACCCCATGAGCGAGTTCCTCGGCACGGTGATGATTGTCATCGTGCTATGGTTCGGCGGCATTCTCGTGCTCAACCACTCCACACTCTCCGGCCCCACCTTTATATATTACCTCGTAATACTCTACAGCATCATCAATCCGCTGAAGGAATTCTCAAAGGCCGGCTACAACATCCCCAAGGGACTGGCCTCGATGGAGCGCATAAACAAGATTCTCAAGGCCGAAGACACCATACACGAAGCCGAGAACCCTGTGCGCATAAAGGACTTCCGGCACAAAATCGAGTTCCGCGA
Source organism: uncultured Prevotella sp. (assembly GCA_944320355.1). Lineage (GTDB taxonomy): Bacteria > Bacteroidota > Bacteroidia > Bacteroidales > Bacteroidaceae > Prevotella. The sequence goes on from CALUHC010000035.1 coordinate 272,879, forward strand.
CGTGTCGTTCAAGTACGACACCAAGTGGGTGCTGCGCCACATAAACCTGACCATAGAGAAGGGAAAGACCATAGCGCTCGTGGGCCAGAGCGGCGGCGGAAAGTCAACGCTGGTCGATCTCATACCGCGTTACTACGACGTGCAGGAGGGCGAAGTGCTCATAGACGGCATCAACGTGAAGGACCTCGGCATACATGACCTGCGCCAGCTCATAGGCAACGTGAACCAGGAGGCAATACTCTTCAACGACTCCTTCCGCAACAACATATCCTTCGGAGTCGAGAACGCCACGCAGCAACAGATAGAGGAGGCAGCCCGCATAGCCAACGCCTACGACTTCATCATGGCCTCAGAGCACGGCTTCGACACCAACATAGGCGACCGCGGAGGCCGACTCTCGGGCGGGCAACGGCAACGCGTCAGCATAGCCCGCGCCATACTGAAGAACCCGCCGATACTTATCCTCGACGAGGCCACCTCGGCTCTCGACACGGAGAGCGAGCGACTGGTGCAGGACGCGCTCGAAAGGCTGATGAAGACGCGCACCACCGTGGCCATAGCCCACCGCCTGTCGACCATCAAGAGCGCCGACGAGATATACGTGATACACGAGGGCGAGATAGTGGAACGCGGCACACACGAACAGCTGCTCGCCGCCGGGGGATACTACAAGAAGCTGAACGATATGCAGACATTATAGGCTCAGCACGTGCAGGGAAGCCATTTCAAGGCTGGGCATGACAGTTCCTGAGAATCACTTCCTGCCACATCTGTAACCCACTGATAATCAGTGGGGTTGCGAAACGGGTCGTTTTGGCTTCCAAAACGGCCCGTTTTGCATGGTGAAACGTGCCGTTTCAGACGACGAAACGGCACGTTTTGTAAAACGGCTCTGCACACCCTCGAACAAAAAGCGGCTGCTCATGTGCGCTCGCCACTGTGATATGGCAGCAGCAGAACCAGCAGGGCGGAGCCGAGGCATATCCATACCGTAAAGCCGGTGATGTCTTTCATGGCCACGAGGGTGGCCTGCAGGGTGAGCCTGCCCTTCATCACCGTAGAGGCAAGCCGCTCTGCCGCTAGTCCGTCGGCACCGCGGGCGCGCCCTGCCATGGCCGCCGTGCCGAAGTCTGTTGCCGCCTGCTGCTGATCGTAACGCACGTCGGCGGCCAGCCGGGTGACGTAGTTCTGCTGCCGCTCCTGCAGCCAGTTGCCGTAGGTGGCGTTGGCAACGGCCGGCGCGATGACGTTCCGCACGGCCACCATGAGGAAGAGCCACGTGGCGAAATAGCGCACCGGGAGCCGCTTTATGGCAAAGGCGCAGGTGACGGAATATAGAATGAGCAGCCCGGCATAGTGCGTTATGGTTGGGAAAACCGTGTCGGACTGCCGCCCCATGGTCTGGTAGCGGAAGTACATATAAACGTCGGCGCACATCATCAGCAGGAACCCGGCGGCGTAGATATAGCGGAAATGCACCCCCTTGAACACCATGACCAGGCACAGCGCGAGCCCCGCCAGGCAGCCGGGAATGGCCCAACACGACACGGCCGCGCTCTGCAGGTTGCCAGCCGGGGTTGACAGCTTGAGGTAGGACGTGACGAACGACGTGGCCGAGTTGGCCAGTATCATGAGCAGGAACACGCCGATGGCCACCCACGTGTAGCGGTAGCGGAAGATGCCGAGGCGCAACAGAGGCTCGCGCCGCGTGCGCGTCTGCAACCACAGGAACAGTCCGCCCGACACCAACGCCACCGCAAGGACCATGCGCATGGCGCGGCTGCTGAACCAGTCGCTTGTCTTGCCATATATCAGCAGGTACGAAACACTGCCCATGGCCACGGCCAGCAGCAGCGCGTCGGCCACCATACCGCAGGACAGGGAGAAGCCTCCCGCAGGCTCGCGGGCAAACGTAAGCAGCACCAGCAGCAGGGCGGCGAGCAGCATTGCCACCACAAGCAGGTAGGAATACTGCCACCTGAACTCGTAGGCAACCCACGCCGTGGCGTAGTTGCTGAACTGAACTATGCAGAGTATATAGGTATATAGCACGGGCATGAGCACGGTGCGGGCGTGCCCGCCGGCATAAGCCGCCTTGCCGTCGGCAGGCTCGTTCAGGAACATATCGAGCGTATTGACCCCGAGCATGTACGGGGCTATCAGGAAAGTGGTGTTGAGCACCAGCGCGACCCGCGCCACCCCGATGCCGAAGCAGCACACGGCCAGCAGGGCGAACGACTCCGTCTGCGCGCAGACAAGGTTGAGAACCACCAGCGCGGCGAATCCCCAGAGATAGGCATTCCTTGCGTTGCGCCCGCAGAGGAACGGCAACATGAAGGGAAACACCACCGCCATGCCGGTGAAAGTGCACAGCGACAGAAACATTGTCCTTTAACTTCTTAGCGAAGTGAAACGGAGCGATAACTTCGGCTAACTCCAATTAACTCCTAAGCAAAGAAATCTCGAAACTATGCCCAACCAACCATACAGACTGCTCGCCGTTGACGAGCTGGCGGCCAACCACGGCACGGTGTCGCGCGGCAACGTGGGACTATTCCTCTGCCGCCGCGGAGAGGCCGACATACTGCTCGACAACCGCAGCTACCACATCATGGAGAACGTGATGTGCATCTACACGCCCTACACATACATCCGCGTGACGCGGCGAAGCCCCGGCCTCGACGGCATTTTGCTGGAGGCCGAGATGGAATCGTTCATGCCCATGCTCGCCGACATACCCGTAAAAGACCGCCTCGCCATACGAGCCAACCCGTGCATACAGCTCGACGATGGGCAGCGGCTGCAGCTCGAACAGGCCATCCGCGCCCTGCACACGCGCACAAGGCTGATGCTGCGCGAGGAGAGACCGCCGCAGGCACGGCTGCTCAGCCTGCTGGTGCAGACGCACATACACGCACTATGCCTCGAAGTGATGGAGATATACATGGACAGTTCGCCCGTGGAGGAACTGCCGCAGGGGCGCGACGAAAGGATATTCAACAGCTTCCTGATGGAGGTTTTCCACCACTGCGCCAAGGAGCGGCAGGTCAGTTTCTATGCAGAAAGGCTGAACCTGTCGCCCGGCTACCTGTCGTCGGTAGTGAAACAGCGGTCGGGCCACACCGCCATGGAGTGGATAGAGACGGCCACCATGACGCAAATACGCCACCACCTCGGCTTCAGCCGCATGAGCATAAAGGAGATATCCTACCGCATGGGGTTCCCCGACCAGTCCACCTTCGGCCGCTATTTCAAGAAGCACTGCGGCCTGTCGCCATCCGAATTCAGAAAGACAGGAGTGAAGAAAGACAGCTCTGGCAAATGAGACAAAGCCACATTGCCAGGCATCGCCCACATAATCTGTAACAATTTGGCAGCCAGAGAGTTGCTAAACGGGTCGTTTTGGAAGCCAAAACGACCCGTTACAATTGCAAATCTAAAGGTTTAGCATGATGAAACGTGCCGTTTCGCAATGCGAAACGGCACGTTTTGTAAAACGGTATGGCAGCAGCCGCCTTGCCAAGCAGGCAAGTCACCGTGGCCACACGCATTCTTTCCGTTGGAAAAGCAGCCTACAGCACCACCTTCACAGTGCTCACTGTGCCGTCGGCGTATGTGGTCTTCTCTATGAAGAGTCCGCTTGACGGCCTGCCGCCAAGGCGCATCCCCTGCAGGTTGTAGTACTCGCGGGCAGACACTTGCTTGCCTTCATGCCCGGCGCTCATGTCCTTTATGCCCGTCACGGCGTCGAGCTGCTCTATCACCCAGCGCAGGCGGGTGCGGTCGGCAGGCACGGCGAACTTTATAGAACCTCCCTTGCCGTCGTCATCGGGAGTTCCTATCTGTATGAGGCGCGTGTTGTCTGGCGATACCTGTATGTAGAAAGCGTGCTTGCCGTTGTCCTCCTTTGCATAATAAGGATATACAGGCACGGGCTCTGTCGACAGCAAGCCGCCTATCTGTAGGTATGTGCCGGTCTTCTCGTTGCGTATGTAGACGCTGCCCCCGTCGGCCGGGGTGATGTTCCATCGCGCCTCGTCGGCACCGCCCACGGCGTCGGTCTGCCCGGCGTCTATATCGTCATCGCTAAGCCCCACGCGGAACACGAGCGAGTCTGTCACTCCGTCGGTGAACTTGACCGTGGACAAATAGCGGCGCTCTATGTCGGGAGTTGCAGTGGTGGCGCTTGAGTTGCTGATGGTGCCATAGCTGTAGATGTTGTAGAGCTTGGCAGGGTCGTAGCCCTCGAAGGTCATTATCTGCGTCTTCTTGAAGTCTGACACGGCAGTCTCCATGCTGCCCGCCGCCTCGTTCACCTCATCTTGTGTGGCCCCGCCCTGCGCGGCTCTGTCGGCCACGGCCTGCGCCTCGGCTATGGCGGCAGTCAGCGCCTCGTAAGCCTCTTGCGGATATCCGAGCGTGACGTTGCCTATGGTGGCCTCGTCGGCCAGCAGTTGTGCGGCGGCGATGGCGTTGTCGAGGCTGTTGGTGTAGACGCCTATCAGGTCGGCGTCCACGCTTGAGAAGGTGTAAACCATGTCGGCGCGGGCTATGTCACCGTTGCTCCATATCCACTCGTCCTCGAAGTTCACGGGGCGGAGCTGCTGCCCCCTGTTCTGCGGACTGTTTATCCTGAACATGGCGGTCTGCGTCTGCATGCCCGACTGTGCCACAGTCTCGTTGGTGGAGAACACTATGTTGAACGGCGCGGCCTCGTCGACCGCCGTCACATATTTGTTGTCGCCATCGGCCACTGTGGTGGGGTTCAGATATTTCTTCGTGGCATAGTTGCGTATGAACACCTGCGAGTCGTCGGCCGGGTCGACGGTTATCTCCCACAGCAGCTCGGGGTTGTTCCACACGAACTCGCCCGTAGAGCCGAGCTTTCCGTCGGCGTTGAACTTCAGGTACTTCGGGTTTCCGGCGTATGTAGTGCCCGAGTTGTAGGCCACTGTGCCGTAGTTTATTATACGGTAGAGCTTGCCCTCCTCCGGCGTGAACGCCGTTGTGCCTGCGGCAATGCCTCCGGCGGGCCTCATGTGCTCGTCGTTGACAGACACTACGGCCGAGTAGAGCGACTCCTCCTCGCCCTTGACGGCCTTCAGGCGGAAGTAGTACACCTTGCCTTCTGTCAGCCCGGTGATGGTGGCGGTGGTCTCCGTGCCGTCCACTTCGTCAACAACGGTGTAGCTCACGCCGTCTTCCGACTGCTCGATGACAATCTTCTCAGCCCCGTCTTCAGCGTTTGTCCACGCCAGCACCACCGTATTGGGGTCGCTGAGCGTGGCCTGCACACTCTGCGGATACATCAGGTAGTCGCTCTTGCGGGCCAGGCTGTTCACATAGTCCTCTATGTTTGTGTATCCGTTGCCGTCGGCATCGGCGTTGGCATCGGCGCTGCTCGGGTCGGTTCCGTTGGCGGTCTCCCACTCGTCGGGCATTCCGTCGCCGTCAGTGTCAACGGGTGCCGTGCCGCCGGACAGGTTGCCTATGCCGCCCACTTCCTGCTCGTTGGCTATGAACGCGCCCTTTGTGCCGAGCGACGACAGGTGTTCTATTATGCGGCGGTCGTGCTGGTCTCTCACGCGCGATGCCCCCGCGTGCTCAAGCACGGCGTAATATGCCTCCTCTGCTGTCTCAAGGTTCATCGGGCCGTTGCACGTAAGGTTTGGCTGTTGCATGGGCGTTGCCCCGTTGTAGTCGGTTATCAGCCGCCCGTTGAGCTGCCCGTCGCGGTCATCGTCGGTATAGTTGCCCGTGCTGTACAGGTGGTCTGTCTCCGTCCAGTCGTCAAAATACTTGTTGGTGCCGGTGCTCGGGCCGGTGATGAAGTAGTTGTTCATCACATCCTGGTAGTTGTCCGCGGCCGAGTGTCCGCCTATAATTCCCATCGAGTAGTTGTAGACCACATTGTTATAATATTGCAGATAGCACTTCATCTTTGGATTTCGGCTCTTGTTGTTGGCCCAGAGGCAGTGCGATATGGTCCAGTTGCGCGTTCCGTCGGTTATCGCTCCGAAGCGTTGCGGCTCTATTCCCTCGCTGATGATGCAGTTTTGCCACGTTATGTTGTTTGCGTCCTTGATGTGAACGTTGTCCCAACGGCCCCACGATATGGAGCAGTGGTCCATTATCACGTTCTCGCAGTTGTCCATGGTCAGCGTGCATTTGTCCTCAGGCATGCTGATGCTGCCTCTCATGCGGATGTAGCGCATGATGACGTTCTGGGCTTTCGACATGATGACGCGCCCGCCATAGATGGTTATCCCCTCGCCCGGCGCTGTCTGTCCGGCGATGGTTATGTTGCTCGATATGGTCAGGTTGACGTTTGTCACGTCGATGACTCCGCCCACATCGAACACCACTATGCGGTTTGGTTTGCTCACCGCCTCGGCCAGCGAGCCCGGACCCGACGCTTTGAGATTGGTCACATGGACCACTTCGCCACCGCGTCCGCCAGTGGCGTATGCCCCAAAGCCTTCGGCTCCGGGGAAAGCCAGCTGCTGCGCCTGTGCCGATGCGCACAAGGCCAGAGCCGGAAGAAACAGTAAATGTTTGTTCATAACAGTTGTATTTTAGTTATTGAGTACATCATGTTTAATCAAGTTCGGCTGTATGTTGTTTGGCTGCAGTCGTATATCTTTTGACAACGTTGTATGTTCGTTGCAGTGTTTTGCCATTTGCTGATGACCAATGATGGGATGTCGTTACGTAAGTGTTGTTTGCAGCCATTATACATTTTACGTAACGCAAATTACGTAATAATAATCCGAAACACAAAATATTTTGGCATAAAAATGCGGTGCGGGCTGTGCTTTCGGCTGTTTGGCGTTCTTTTGTTTGGGATTGTTTGCCTTTATTTATAATTTTGCATGGCATTTGTATGCCGAGAATTGAAATCATGTTCCTATGGCAAGTGACAAAGAAAACACGTGCGATGAAGGCAGCACGAAGCCGCAACTTGTCGGAGACCTAAACTGGGACGGGCTGCGCAAGCCGCGCATCTATTACGCCATAGCGGCAACTTTCTGCGGCCTTTTCCTTTCCGTCCTCGACGGTTCTATATGCAACGTTGCCCTGCCGAGCATGGCCGCGCAGCTTGGTGTGCCTTCCGAGGACTCCATCTGGATAGTCAACGCCTTCCAATTGGCCGTGATGATGCTCCTGCTGCCGTTTGCCTCGCTGGGCGAGCTGTGGGGATACAAGCAGGTCTATGTACGAGGCATCGTCGTGTTCTCGCTCGGCTCGCTCTTCTGCGCGCTCTCGCCGTCGTTCGTAGCGCTTGTTCTGTCGCGCGTGGTGCAGGGAGTCGGGGCGGCGATGCTGATGAGTGTCAACACGTCGATGGTCAGGCTGATATATCCCAAGCGCCATCTCGGCGAGGGGGTTGGACTGAACGCCACGGTGGTGGCCATAGCGTCGGTGGCCGGCCCGTCGCTCTCGGCGGCCATACTTGCCGTTGCCCCGTGGCCGTGGCTGTTTGCCATCAACGTGCCGATAGGCATACTCACTTTCTTCATGGCACGCAGATACCTGCCCGACAATCCGGTCCGTGTGTTGGGGCGCAGCTTCAACAAGCGCGAGGCCGCCCTCAACGCTGCCACTTTCGGCCTGTTCATAGGGTGCGTCGAGGCTCTGTCGCACGATGTCCCGCCGGTCACTGTAGGCTTCGGGGCGGCTGTCCTGGCGGTCGCGGCGGTGCTCTATGTGCGCATGGAGCGGAGCCGAGCGTTCCCCATGCTGCCGTTCGACTTGCTGAAGATACCCATTTTCACCACCTCCGTGCTCACGAGCGTAGTGTCGTTCACCGCCCAGATGCTTGTCATGGTGGCCATGCCGTTTCTCCTTGTGGGCACCTTCGGCTATGATGCCGTGGGCACCGGGCTGCTGATGACATCGTGGCCGCTGGCCATAATCTTCGTCGCGCCGCTGGCAGGATGGCTCGTAGGCAAGGTACATCCCGGCATATTGGGCGGCATAGGGTTGTCTATGATGGCCGCGGGTTGCTTCTTCTTGTCGTTCGTTCCTGCCGACACAGACCACTTTGGGCTTGTGTTGCGGCTCATGCTCTGCGGTGCCGGCTTTGGTTTTTTCCAGTCGCCCAACAACCATTTGCTGCTAAGCTCGGCTCCGCCGCAACGCTCGGGCAGCGCCAGCGGCATGCTGGCCACGGCCCGCCTCACCGGCCAGACCTTCGGCGCGGCTCTCGTTGCGCTGCTTTTCCACCTCTTCGGCACCACCGCTCCCCACGACGCAATGCTCCTTGCAGGGTGTCTCACTGTCTGCGCCGCCGTATGCTCGTGCATGAGACTGAAAGAAAAAATGGTATGAGCGCGGCACATGGCATGGTATGTATGCGGCCGCAAACGCTGAGCCTACGGCAGGGGACTGTGTCAAAATGTAATTGAAAGGAGTTAACCGAAGTCAGGCTACCTGCCGGTCGTCGGAAGTTAGCGGACACGTGCTGCCAGAGCACAGCGAAAAATGGCTCGGAAACCAGCAACAAAACATACGTCTGTTAACTCCAGACAACTTCAGACGAAGCCCAAAACTCCAGTTAACTTCATTTTGACACAGGCACACATTGCTGGCGTTGGCGTGTTTATTTTAAAAAGAAAAGAATGTGTTTTTCGGCGCAGACACAGGCTTGCGGTCACTCGGCCTGTCATGCTTTGTTGCCCGAGACGATGGTCGGCAGCCCGCATTTATAGTGGCCAATGCCCGCCAATCATGCAGGCTGGCGCAGTGAGTGGCTGCCAAGGCCAACTCCGGGTAATGCCGCGCGTTTTGCGGAACGCAGGCTTTCCTTTAACGTAAAATAAGCATCCACGCCCAAGTTGTGCCTCTCAGTTGCTGTTATGTTGAGGATTTTTATTAAGTTTGCAGGGATAAACTTAAAGCAAACAACGATTATGGGAAAATATGTTGCAGATGAAAAGCGATACGAGAACGGCATGGAGTACAACCGCTGCGGGCGCAGCGGAGTGCTGCTGCCCAAGGTGAGCCTCGGCTTCTGGCACAACTTCGGTGGCATAGACTACTACGAGTGCAGCCGCGGCATAGCCCGCTATGCCTTCGACCACGGCATAACGCACTTTGACCTGGCCAACAACTACGGCCCGCCATACGGCTCGGCGGAACTGACTATGGGGCGGCTCATGGACGAGGACTTCCGCCCCTACCGCGACGAACTGTTCATAAGCACCAAGGCCGGATATGATATGTGGCCCGGGCCTTACGGCAACTGGGGCTCGCGCAAGTATCTCATGGCCAGTCTCGACCAGAGCCTCGGCCGCATGAAGATAGACTACGTGGACCTGTTCTACAGCCACCGCTACGACCCCGACACGCCGCTTGAGGAGACGCTGCAGGCTCTCGTCGACATAGTGCGCGCCGGCAAGGCTCTCTACATAGGCATATCGCGCTGGCCGCTCGACGCGCTGAAGTTCGCCGTGAAGTACCTGCGCGAGCGAGACACGCCACTGCTCATATACCAGGGGCGGCTCAACCTGCTCGACCGCGCGCCGCAGGAGCAGGGCATCACGGACTATTGCGCCAAGGAGGGCGTGGGCTTCATCTCCTTCTCACCGCTGGCGCAAGGCCTGCTCACCGACCGTTACCTGAACGGAATACCCGAAGACAGCCGCATGACGCGCGACCACTTCCTGAAGCGCAACGTGCTGACACCCGAGCTGCTCGAACGCCTGCGCCGCTGGAACGGAATAGCCGAGAGCCGCGGCGAGACACTGGCCGAAATGGCCCTGGCATGGATTCTGCACCAAAAGGCAGTCACATCGGTGCTCATCGGAGCCAGCAGCGAGGCACAGTTGCAGAAAAACCTAAAATGCATCGACGCCGAGCCGTTCGCCGACGGGGAAGTTTTCTGACAGGGAATCACATTTCGGTAGTTAAGGAGTCAGAGGGGGTCAAGGAGTCAAGACAATAGCTTTTGCGGGTGATTTGTCTCATTCGGCAAAGCATACGTCTTGACTCCTTGACCCCCTCTGACTCCTTAACTACCGAAAAATCCCACCTTTCCACTTAATATCATTGTTGATAACCATGTTGAAAACCCTGTTGATAACTGTGTGGACAGCCGTGCCGGTTATCAACACAACACCCACCGGCCAACCGAAACCATGGATATAAACAGGCTTATCAAGCAGGTTTTATCAAGTTTTCAACAGTTTTCTGGCTGAAAAAGATATAAACTTATTAATTTTGCACCGTAGTGCGAAATTGTTGATAACTGCGAAATGCGCTCTGTGCCAGCATGAAACTATTAACAACAAGTATTAGCAATGAAACACAATACGTTTATATCGGAATATGCAAGGAATAATGTGAAAAGTTTTCAACGTATCAACGGCATATCATACACTACATTTCATTTTTCAAATTAAAAACAAAAAAGATAATAATATTAATGCGATGGTGAAAACGGAATGGACAGAAAAGGGATTCATAGACGAGCCGGCGCCCGCCGGCACTGACCTGAAGGCAGAGATAAGGCGGATGTGCCGCGAGAAGAACGCCATAATACTTGCGCACTACTACACGCGCGGCGAGATACAGGATGTGGCCGACTTCATAGGCGACTCGCTGGCCTTGGCGCGCAAGGCGGCCGAGACAGACGCGCGGATAATGGTGATGTGCGGTGTACACTTCATGGCCGAGACGTGCAAGCTGCTCAGTCCGGAGAAGACGGTGCTCGCCCCCGACCTCAACGCGGGATGCTCGCTGGCCGACTCGTGCCGCGCCGGCGACCTCAGGAAGTTCAAAGACGAGCACCCGGGACACACCGTGGTGAGCTACGTCAACACCACGGCCGCCGTCAAGGCGCTCACGGACGTGGTGGTGACCAGTGGCAACGCGAAGAAGGTGATAGACCAGTTGCCCGAGGACGAAAAGATAATATTCGGCCCGGACTACAATCTCGGGGCCTACATAAACAGCGTGACCGGACGCCGGATGCTGCTCTGGAACGGCGGCTGCCACGTGCATGAGCGGTTCTCGGTGGACGAAATCATGCGCCTGAAGGCTGCCCATCCTGGCGCCGAGGTGCTGGCCCACCTTGAGTGCAAAGGTCCGGTGCTGGCTGCTGCCGACGTGGTAGGCTCCACGGCAGTGATGCTGAAGCACGTCAAGGAGAGCCCGTGCCGTGAGTTCATCGTGGCCACCGAGGCCGGTATTTTGCACGAGATGCGCCGTGCCTGCCCCGACAAGACATTCCTGCCCGTGCCTCCAGAGGTGAGCGAGGGCGGCGCAGGGTGCTCGTGCAATGAGTGCGACTACATGAAAATGAACACGCTGCTGAAGGTGTACAACACCCTCAAGTATGGCTGGCCGAGCGTGGAGGTAGACCCGGATATTGCCGCCGACGCGCTCAAACCCATAGAGCGGATGCTCCGCATGAGCTGACAGTAGGCCCCAGCCGCTGGCTACTATTTTTGGACTGGCGTCCTGCGACTTGCAGAACAAGGCGTATTGCAAGCCAAAACGCGCCGTTTCACAGTGCGAAACGGCGCGTTTTGCAACTCATTGTAAATGAAAACAAACATTTATCTCTTTTGGCCAGAGATGGCATCAAGGACCATCTTGCCTACTTTTCTTTCAAGACCTTGTTTGGTGGTGGGTATTCCGGTCTTTCGGCTAATCTTTTGTTTGGCGGCAGATATGCCAATAGCTCTTTTCCAAGAGAAACTAAGGAGATGTTTTGATTTTATAAACTGCCGTCTTAATCCACGTATTTTCATAAAATCCAATGTACTAATGTGTGACAAATGAACGCTATCAATCCCTAAAGAGGGCATACATAATGTTCATGCACAGATATAGGAAGCCTCAGCGAAAGACTCCGGTTAGCTACTCCAGTCTTCTATATTCCTTTGGGGTGATGCCTACGGTGCGCTTAAACAAACGGAAAAAGTACGGAACGTCATTGAATCCGCTGAGAAAGCACACCTGCTGTATAGGCAGGTCCTTGCGCCGCAACAGGTTTTTGGCCACGTCGATGCGCCGTGTGTTCACAGCCTCTATGAGTGTCGTGCCGGTGTGACGGCGGAAGAACGTGCACACGGCGGAGCGGTTCATGCCGGCGTGGGCGGCAATGTCGCCCACGCTGATGTTGCGGTTGTTGTTGCATTTTATCTCAAATAAATTGGGAACAACAATAGACCAACATTTTGCAGTTTCAACCTGTTTTCGCCATAATCAAACACCTGTAAAAGCAAATAAAAACTCCCGTAAGTCATTGACTTACGGGAGTTTATCGGTGGGCCATCCAGGGCTTGAACCTGGGACCTCCAGATTATGAGGCTACCAGAACTTTTGCTTGAAACTACTGTATGTCAGCCTATTAATAATCTCTTAAAAAGCCAATAGAACAACTATTGACCAACAATGGCTAAGTTTATACTAAGCCAATGAATGCACTTATGGAGTGCTAAGTTTCTGCTTTATGCTTCATAACAGTTTTGATTATATGGTTTAATGATTCTCCTCCTAGTATGGCAGACTTGTCCAAACTCTTGTCAAGAAGGAAAAGAAAAGAAAAAGTACATCCCTCATACTCAAATCCAAACATGAATACTTTGCATACTCTCAACTTGTTATCCTTGCATCTTCCCACTTTCTTCCCCACATAATGAAACACATCATTACTGCTGATGGAATCCACATATTCAGGAAGAAAGGGTTGCAAGTTGTCATAAGCAGGCTTTGTATTCACTTCTTTTATATTATTCTTTGGAAGTGAATACATCTGCCTCACTCCCAAATTGAAGAAAGCCAAGAATGCAGGACTGATAAAGTTGTGTTTCATTCTCTTGTCAAGAAGTAATGTAAAGCCTATGCCTTTGATTTGGATGAAGATTTCATCTTTCTCTGTCATGTGTCACAATTAGCCTGTCAAAATCAACAATCCATTTATTCTCCATAAGAAATTGAGTGCCTAATACTCCGTGAATCTGTACACCTGTTTCTTCTTGTACTTGCATTATTGCATCAGTAGCATCAAGCACAGAAAAGGTGGATGTGTAATCAATCCCCTCAAAGTTGAATGTAGCTTCTATAACAGGCGTTTCCTTGTAATGTCCCTCAATCCCCATTGTCCTACAAGTACTATCAAGTAATTTAAACTCATTTTTGAAGTGTTCATACACAAAGTCAAAAAGGGTGTTATGTGTAGAACCTGTATCTATAAGAAAGCACAAGTTCTTTAGTTTGCCTGATGTTACTATCAGTGGCAAGCCTATTTTTTCTAAACCTAATGCGAGTGGAAATTCCATCATTTAATTGATTCTTTTGAAAGTTAAAGTTCGGGTGATTATAATTTCTCCTTCTCCTACATTTAACCATTTAGCAGAATCTCTTAATATCATTTCTGTATCAGATAATTCTAACACATCATAGGTTGCAGGAGATTTTGAAGCATCTGAGAATCCCATTAGCAATTTCATCTGATTCTTGTCAAATACAAAGGTTTGATAGTCTGTAGGTTTTTCTTCTTTATTATACCATTGAAAATCACCATCAACATTACCAGTCACTTTAACGCCTCCATTTTCTACAAACTCCCAAACATAAGCCCCATAACTTATTTCAACTTCATTATGTTCCTCTTTTTCTAAATCTGTATATACCGCATCCTCTATTAAAGTTGTGGCATTCCAAGTTCCAATTACAGACAGACAGCTTCCTTCATCTTCATTGCTGCAACTAACTATAAATATGCAGCAAAGCAGCATAATAATAGTGGAAAAATTCCTATTCATTGTATATGTTTTTAGCTATTCAATATTCCAATAGTTACTCTCATCACCTTCAAAAGCATCAAGTCTTTGGTCTTCCCAATCTTCTCTATCTTCCCATGAAGAATTAGAAGTGTTGTCATTTTGATAATTCCTCCATGAAAGATATTTTCTATAAAATTCAGTCATAGGTGTAATATTCGACCTAACAACTTCAATATGTTGCCCTTCTGATATTGTAATACTGTCTAAACATCTATTCATTCGGCAATCTAAATGTTTAAGTTTTAAATTTGCTCCTACATATAAATCATTATGTAAATCATTACGGGCACAATCCAAATAGGTGAGTTCTTTATTCTCGTATAACTGAAGTTCATATAGTTTATTCTCAGAACAATCTACAAATTGGAGTTCTTTCAAACTGCGCAATTCCAGTTCTTCTAATAAACATCTGCGAACTCTTAGCAAAGTAAGTTTTTTGTTCTCCCATAAATCTATTTCTCTTAATGGATTAAATCCACAAGAAAGAATTTCTAAATCTATATTTTGAGAACAATCCAATTCAACTATATTACAATTTCCACAATATAAGGTGATAAGAAGGGGATTGTCTTTTATGTTAAGGGTGTATATGGGATTGTTATAACAACTTAAATGCTTTAGTTTTCTATTTTTTGAAATATCAATATTTTCAATCCCATTCCTTGAACAATCAAGTACTTCCAAATTGGATAGATACTCTATTCCTGCAATAGACTTGATACCTTTTTGAGGGCAAAGAACTTTAGTGATAGTTAATGCTTCTGTAAGTGATATTTCACCATCACCATCTTTGTCAAAGGCATCTATAAGATACTTCTTAAAGACTTTATCCGGAAAATTGATAATTTTTAAATCTACCATCTATTGTCCTTTTTGTCCCATACCACAAAAAGAAAGGTGCAAGCCCAACCTTGATTGTCATTCTGAAGGTATCGCCAAACACCCATATCCATACAAACAAGGAAAGCTCACACCTTATGGCATGAGCATTCACTTACTTACATT
>CALUHC010000036.1 GCA_944320355.1 uncultured Prevotella sp.
TCTCTTTCTTTAAGTTCTGAATGTAAGTCAGATAATATTCACCTACTGTTTTGTGGGAAATCTCCTTAGAAGAAGTAGATTCTATCAAAGTTGCAGCTGTAAAATCCTTGCCTGCTATTCGTTTGTCCAAGACTGCTTTCTGAATCTCGTTAATCTTCTCGTTTATAAGGAGAATGATTCTCTCACGGTTAGGGCATTTGCCTTTGGGTTGGTTTGTCTTGAAGTCCCATTGCTCCGCTTTAATTGAAATTCCAAGGCTTTGGTACTTCCTTTTTCCGTCTTTGCAGACGCAAACCATTAACGGGTGTTCTCCGTTGCTGAGTGTTTTTGATCTGTAACACAGTACTTTAACTGTTTCGCTCATTTGGTTTACTGGTTTACATCTTGGTTTACATCAGACATAAAAAACCAAAGTATAAACACGAAAAAAGCGATTACCTGTTTTAGATAATCGCTTGATTTTCAGTACTTTATTTGTGATCCGCTTGGGGCTCGAACCCAAGACCCCAACATTAAAAGTGTTGTGCTCTACCAACTGAGCTAGCGGATCTGCACACCGTTTGCCGGGTGCTGTATGAAAGCGAGTGCAAAGGTACGATGTTTTTTTGATATGGCCAAATTATTCGCCTTGTTTTTGCTCGGCGTCGCTTTTATTCGTTGGCGCAGAGGCCTTTTCGGTGCTTTCTGCGGCTGTCTGGGCTGCTTCGGGGGCGGTCATGGCCGTTGTCGGTCGTGTTTCCGGGGCTTGGGGAAGCGTGTCTTGAGCCGTGCTGTCGGCCGCGGTGTCTTTGGTCACGTAGCGTTGGTAGTAGGCTATGATGATGGTGGTGAGCGGCAAGGCTATTATCAGGCCGATGAAACCGAGCAGCGCGCCCCATACCGAGAGAGACAGCAGCAGTACAGCCGGGTTGAGGCTCATGGCTTTGCCCAATATCTTGGGCGTGAGAATCATGTCGGTTATTATCTGTACAATGATGAACACGCCTACGGCCGATGCCAGTATGACCCAGAAGTTTTGCCCCGTGTCGGCTGCCTTGAGCAGTGAGAGGAACACCATTGGTATGAGTGCCAGCCCGTGTACGTATGGTATGAGGCTCAATATGCCTATGAGTATGCCCAGGCCGATGGCCATTGGGAAGTCGATGATGGTGAATCCGATGCAGAATAGGATGCCTATGCACAGCGCCACGAGGCTCTGTCCGCGTATGTAGCTGTTCAGCCCGTGCTCCACGTCGTTCACCAGGGCTTGCCAGAAGGGGCGGCTCTTGGGCGGGAATATCTTTATGAAGCCTGCCGACAGCTTCTCGTAGTCGAGCAGGATGAAGAAAAGGTAGAGCAGGGTGATGAGCGATGCTACGATGCTTATTATGATATTGGCCGTCTGCCCTATTACGGAGAAGAGCTTGGGCATTGTCTCGCTGATGGCCTTTTTCGCCTCCTGGCTGTTGAAGAAGTCGAGTATTGCTCCGCTGTTTTCTTCTATCCAGTGTCTTATGGCGAGCGGGAAGTTGCTTATGTGGGTCTTTTGGTGCAGGTATTGTGTGACGAGTTGGCTCAGCTTCTCGAACTGCTCTATCATCGGTGGGATGATCAGATATACGATGCCGCCTACCACGACGACGAGGAAGAGCAGCGTGACGATGATGGAGAGCACGCGCCCCGGCACGTGCATACGGTGCTGCACGAAGTGCACTATTGGGTATATGAGGTAGGCGAGGAGCCACGCCACGAAGAACGGCAGCAGCACGTTGCTCAGGTAGTTGAGCACGCATACGATGGCGATGGCGAGCAGAGTGCCCACCATGCCGCGCACGAACTTGTCGAATGTGATGGTTTTGTCAAGCATTGTCTGTCCTCTTTAATATATTAATGTGTGCTGTGCCGGCATCCTGTTGTGGCCTGGTCGCGCTGTGCCTTTGGGTCACTTGGGTCGCTTTTCGCCGGCCATGCATTTCTGGTAGCATTCCCGGCATAGCGGCTCATACTCCGAAGTCTCGCCCAGCAGCACCCTCTTGTCGTTCTCTACGGTGCGGTGGCTAACGTAGGCCAGTGCGCCGCAGCGCACGCAGATGGCGTGAACTTTGGTCACTTCGTCGGCTATTGCGCACAAGGCCGGTATCGGGCCGAACGGCACTCCCTTGTAGTCCATGTCCAGTCCCGCCACTATCACGCGTGTGCCTCGGTTGGCCAGCTGGTTGCAAACCGCAGGCAGCCCGTCGTCAAAGAACTGCGCCTCGTCGATGCCAACCACGTCGATGCCTGTCGCCATGAGCAGAATCTGCGCCGAGGAGTCTATCGGCGTAGACCTTATTGCGTGGTGGTCATGGCTCACGACGTCTGCTTCCGAGTAGCGGGTGTCTATGGCCGGCTTGAATATTTCCACATTCTGCCGGGCGAACTCCGCCCGTCTCATGCGGCGTATCAGTTCTTCGGTCTTGCCCGAAAACATTGACCCGCATATCACCTCGATGCGCCCGGGACGCAAGTGTTCCCCTGTTAAGTTATCTGTCATTTGGACACAAAGTTACAAATACGTTTTAAAAAATGCAAAGAAAGGCCCGCTTTTTTTGGGGCATAGAGCACAATTCGTTACATTTGCAGATAATATGGGAATACTTTACGTAGTACCCACGCCCGTGGGCAACATGGAGGACATGACGTTTCGCGCCGTCAGGATTCTCAGGGAGGCCGACCTCGTGCTTGCCGAAGACACCCGCACGACTGGCATTCTGCTGAAGCATTACGACATACGCAACCATCTGGCCTCCCACCATAAGTTCAACGAGCACGGCACGTCGGCCGCCATTGTGCGCCGCCTTGTTGCCGGCGAGACGGTGGCCTTGGTCAGCGACGCCGGCACTCCCGGCATAAGCGACCCCGGTTTCTTCCTTGTGCGCGAGGCTGTCAGGGCCGGTGTTGAGGTGCAGTGCCTGCCGGGAGCCACGGCTTTCGTTCCCGCGCTGGTGTCGAGCGGGCTGCCCTGCGACCGCTTTGTGTTCGAGGGCTTCCTGCCGCAGAAGAAAGGCAGGCAGACGCGGATAGACGCTTTGAGCCGCGAGGAGCGCACGATGGTGTTCTACGAGTCGCCGTATCGCCTGCGCAAGACGCTCGAACAGTTTGCCGCCGCCTTTGGGCCAGAGCGCCCCGCGTGTGTGTGCCGCGAGATTTCCAAAGTGCACGAGGAGTGCCGTCGCGGCTCTTTGGCCGAGCTTTCCGCCCACTTTGCCGTTGCGGAGCCGAGGGGCGAGATTGTGGTGATTGTGGCCGGGCGCGATGAGAAGCAAGAGAAAAGTAAAACTAAAACCCAATGTATATGAAGAAACTATTGATTGCAGCAATGTGCCTGCTGGCTTTCGCGGCCTGCAAGCAGGACAAGCCGAAGGCTGACCTTGCGGCGGCGCAGCAACGCGATTCGCTCAACCAGGTAATCGCGCAGAAGGACACGGAGATCAACGACCTCATGTCTACGATGAACGAGATAGAGGAAGGCTTCCGCGAAATCAACGAGGCAGAGAACCGCCTCAGCCTCGCCAAGGAAGGCGAGGGGGCAAACCGCGAGCAGCGCATACGCGAGAACCTGCAGTTCATACAGTCCACGATGAAGCAGAACCGCGAGCTTATAGCCAAGTTGCAGCGCCAGTTGCGCGAGGGAAGCATCAAGGGCGAGCAGCTGCAGCGCACCATCGAGAACCTCACCAAGCAGATGGAGGAGAAAGACCAGCAACTGCAGCAGTTGCGCGCCGAGCTGGACGCAAAGGACATACGCATCATGGATCTCGACGAGAAGGTGGCCAACCTCAACACCAACGTCAGCAACCTCACCGCTGAGGGCAACCGCAAGACGCAGACCATCAACGCTCAGGACCAGCAGCTGCACACTGCGTGGTATGTGTTCGGCACCAAGTCGGAGCTGAAGGACCAGCGCATCTATGACGGCGGAAAGGTGTTGCAGGCCAATTTCAACCGCGACTACTTCACCAAGATAGACATCCGCGTGACCAAGGAGATAAAGCTCTACTCGCGTTCGGCCAAGATGCTCACCGCACATCCTGCGTCGAGCTACACCCTGCAGCGCGATGCCAACAAGCAGTATGTGCTGCGCATCACCAACCCGCAGCAGTTCTGGAGCACGAGCAAGTATCTTGTCATACTTGTGAAGTGATGCCTCCTTGGCGTTTTGTGTGCCGGTATTCAGGCTGAGATAACAGGCTCCGCGCCGCGCTCCCCACGCTCATGCTGTGGCGTGGGGGCGGCGCGGAGATTTTTGTGTGCTCCGGCAGCACGGCAGTTATATGAATATCCGTAAGCTGCCCAAGCGCTCTGCGCTTGCCGGCAGGCACGCGCCGCCATTAACATTTTTATGTTAAAGACAGCGGCAAGGGCTGTATCGGCCAAAAGCCTGATATCCAATGAGTTGCAAAACGGGGCGTTCTGCCTTGCGAAATGTGCCGTTTTGCGGTCCAAGACAGGCCATATTGCGGTGCGAAACGGGTCGTTTCAGAGTGCGAAACGGCACATACAGGACATCAGGGCGGCAGAGGCTGTTTCTTAGTTGCATATTTGCAAGTATGGGCAGATTGCTGACATTCATTTTACATTGTCATACTTTCGCCGGGCTTCTTGCCTCCATGATATCTGGCTTTGCGGGCATCCATGTTCTCTTTTGTTTGTCCTTCCGTTCTTTTTTGCCGTTGTGCAGGCGGCTGTTTGCCGTGCTTTTCCGCCTGCCGGGCATGAAAAAATAACGAGTCGGGTAGTTAAAAGTGGCGGAGAATTTTGTGTTTTCGCAGATAATGCCTATATTTGTCGTTGATAAATCGTGCCTGCCCTCTGTGTGGCGTGTGTGCTAACGTCCTGTTGTGACTTGGCGTATGTGTTGCCGGCATTATGGCGGTGCGGTTCGCTTGCAATCTATCCAATTATTAATTCACTAAAACTGACAACTTATGAACAGACTAACCAATAGCGAGGAGAAAATCATGGAGATGATATGGGAGATAGGAGAGTGTGCTCCCAAAGACGTTCGTGCCATGTTTCCCGAACCGAAGCCTCACATCAACACCGTGGCCACGGTATTCCAGTCGCTTGAGAAGAAAGGCTACCTAACGCACCGTCCGCACGGCAGGGGATATATTTACATACCTGCCGTTGAGAAGGCCAACTATGGTCGGCGCAAGTTCGAGTCGTTCGTCAGCCGCTACTTCGGCAATTCCTATATGAATGTGGTGTCGGCGTTGGTCAAAGAAGAGAAGGTGAGCGTGGCCGAGTTGACCAGCTTTCTCAAGAAGCTGAAGAAGCGTTAGCATGGTGGCCTCGTTGCTTATCTATATTGTCAAGTGGGCTGTTGTGCTGGCATTGCTCCACTCGCTCTACGGCCTGTTCCTGCGGCGCGAGACGTTCCACTCGCTCAACCGCGCCGTGCTGCTCTTCATCCTCGTCGCCTCGGCGGTGCTGCCGCTGTGCCGTTTCACCGTGGGGCACGACACCGCGGTGGCCCGCGCCACTGCCGATGTCGAGGCGTTCATAGTGGAGCAGGCCGCGCCCGCGCCTGTTTCGGTCACCGCCGCCGCGCCCGCGGCCTCCGCTCCCGCCCTGTGGCCGCGCCTGCTGGCCCTGGTCTATGTCGGCGGGGTGTGCCTGTGCGTGCTGGGCTATGTGCGCTCGCTCCTGTCGCTGTGGCTGCTCATAGGTCTCGGCCGCCGCGTGCGGGTCGACGGAACGCCGCGCCTGGTGCGCGTGGTTGAGTGCCGCGGCCTAGGCGTGGCGTGCAGCTGGATGCGCTGGGTCATGCTGCCGCCACGCCAAAGCCGGCGCAAGACGTCTCCATCGACCGCGCCATCCTCGTGCTTGACAGCATGGCCCTAAGCTCCGGCATGCACAAGATAGGCATGGGAACATATCTGCGCAGGTCGAAAGACGGCACCCGGGCCGACACCATACGCATCTGCGAGATATACCTCGACGGCAGTTCACTGCTGCGTTTCAGCAAAAACGCCGAGGCAGCGGCAGCCGCCGGGCAGGCGGGTCAGGCCGCGGCGCAGGCCTTCAACGCCCACATCAAGACGGGCGGCCCTACGGGTTATGTCTATGCCGGGCTATCCCCTGTTTCCGTCAAGGCCGCGGCCAAAGCCGCCGACAAGCTCCGGGCAGCCGCAAACAAGCCGCTGCCGGAGTTGGGCAACGCCGAGATAGTGCCGATCACACTGCCGGAATACCGCCGTATGCGCCACACGTATTGGATAGAAACCTATCCGGACGAGACCCACCTCGTGATTTTGAAGTACGTGACCAGCGACCGGATGCTCTTCCGCCTCGACGGCCTGACGCGCTATATCGAAGACCACAAGACCGGCGACCGCTATATGTGCCGCGGCATAGTGGGCTATGGCAAGACGCAGCTCGAGGGATACATCACCGGCCGGAAAGGCTCGATAGTGAGGTTTACGCTCATCTTCCCGCCGCTCGACAAGCAGGTAGAGACCATAGCCATACGCAAGCAGGGTGAGAGGTCGGTGATATCGGTCCGCCTGGATGACGTGCTCCGCCGCCCGGCCAAGATAATAAGATAATACAGAACCATGCAGACAGCAATGACAAAACAACTGAAAGGGCTGGCCGTCGCGGCCGCCACAGCCGTGGTGATGTGCGCCTGCGCCACTTCACGCCAGGTCGCATACGACCCAAGGCCCGACAACATAGAGCCGAAGCTGACACAGCAGCAGGCCGAGAACTACGACATTGACGATGCCAAGACCTTTGCCCGGTACAGCTACCCCTACTCGGTGACAAGACCGAAGGGGCTCAGACTGTTCAACTCAGCCTACTACCAGCTCTACCGGACGAAGGAAGCCACTTACGTTACGGCCACTTATTCGCAGAACAACAGCAAGTTCTACTACTTCAACTCGGGCTGCGCTATCATTGACAGCAATACCGGCGACCAGTATATGCTGCGCCGCTTGGAGTATTTCCCCACCGATACGTTCTTCTGGATCGATGCCGTCAATGGCAACTTTGTGCGCTTTGTGCTTGTATTCCCGCCGCTGCCGGCCGACGTGGAGACCGTTGACTTCTTCATGCCGAGCGGCCCCGAGCGGCGCAATTTCAACGGAGCGGCCATGAGCGAGCGCGGCCTCAGCGTGAAAGAGCTGCGCAAGGATGTGGACAAGACGTACAGGCAGGCTCCGCCCCGGCGCGGGCGAATCATCTACTGACGCACTGATTGCCTGTCGTCTTACGCCATTTCGCGCACTGACTTCATCCCTTCGCCGGCCTCATAGTGCCGTCTTGCCCATGTGGTCGGTGAGGGCTCTCCTACCATAAAAAAGCCAATAAAACATGAACAGATTGCTCAACATCATCCTGCTTGCCGCACTTGCGGTTGCCATACCACTCACCGCCTGTGCCGCCGGCGGCAAGAAGGCCAAGGTGGACTCGGTATATATCTATGGCGAGGTTTACGACTCGTTCACCAAGGCGCGCATAAAGGCCGTGGTGACCATCACGAGCGAGGACTCCACCCTGACCAAGACAGACACCTGCTGCATCTGGCGCACAAACTCCAGTTACGGTTTCCGCGTGCCAAAGCGCCCCATGCGCTACCTTATCCGCGCCGAGGCCAAGGGCTACAAGACCCTGACCGACACCTTCAGCCTGGAGCCGCGGGGGCGCAAGGAGTATTACGCCATACCCCGCTTGCTGATAAAGCGCGCCCAAAACGACATATATAAAAATGTGGGACTTGATGAAGTGGTGGTCCGCGGCACGCGCGTGCAGATAGCATATCGCGGCGACACCATCGTGTATGATGCCTCGGCGTTCAACCTGCCCGAGGGTTCTATGCTCGACGGGCTCATCCGCCAGATGCCAGGGGTGGAGCTGAAGGACAACGGAACGATATATGTGAACGGCAAGAAGGTGGATTACCTGCTGCTCAACGGCAAGGACTTCTTCAAGGGAAAGAACAAGATAATGCTCGAAAACCTGCCTTACTTCACCGTGAAGGAGGTCAAGGTATATGACAAGAGCACCGAGCGCAGCGAGATGCTCGGGCGCGACATAGAGCCGAAAGACTTCGTGATGGATGTCAGCCTGAAGCGGGAGTACGCCCGAAGCTACATAGCCAACGCCGAGGCGGGCGCGGGAACGGACAACCGTTGGGCCGCCCGCGCCTTTGGACTTTACTTCGACGACCGGCGCAGGGTGGCCGTCTTCGGCAACGCCAACAACGTGAACGAGAACCGGCGGCCCGGCGGCGACGGCGACTGGTCGCCCGCCAAGATGGAGCGCGGGCTGCTCTCCACCAAGCAGGCGGGGCTGAGCCTGCAGACCGAAACGAAGGAGAAGCGCGTGATGAACGACCTCGATGCCACCGTGACATGGAGCGACGCGGACAACGAGCGGCACAACGCCACGGAGACCTTTGCCGCCGGCGGCAGCATCTTTGGCGGCAGCTCGGCGTTCAGCCGCGCCAAGGATTTCAACACTGTCATAAAAGACGACCTGCGTTTGCGCAAGCTCAACATCATGAGCCTCAACTCCTTGCAGTACACCAACAGCCGCAACACGTCGTGGGGTCGCGACTCTACGGTGCGCGACACACTGCTCAACCGCTCGTGGAGCGACGGCCTGGGCCGCTCGCGCAGCCTCAGCTTCAACGGCTATACGAGCTGGTCGCAGCCGCTGCCGTGGGGTGATATCGTATCCATCGATGCGCAATATATGTGGCAGAAACGCCGTCCCGACGAGCAGTTCGGCCTCAGCGGCACGCAGTATGCCGCCTCTCTGCCGGCCGACCGCCGCAACTACTACACCGATGCCGACGATGAGAGCTACAGTTACTCGTTCGAGCTGGGTTATATGTTTGCCCTCCCGAAGGGCTGGTACGTAGAGCCCAACTTCACTTACGGGCAAGACTGGCGTTCGGCAGCCACGAGCCGATACCGCCTCGACCGCCTCGGCGAGGGCTGGGACGACGAGACAGGCCTGCTGCCGTCCACCCGCGACTCGCTCCTGCTTGCCTTCGACTGGGACAACAGCGACTGGAGCACCACGCTGACGCGCTCCTATTCGGGCGAGCTTTCCATACAGAAGAGCACCGACAACATGGAGTTCTTCCTCAACCTGCCCGTGAAGTTCAGCCGCGAAAAGCTGCATTTCAACGACTACGACGTGGACACCGTGGCCACGCGCACGTACACCGAGTTCAGCCCTTGGCTCGAATACCGTTACAACAAGGGTCGCCAGCGCCACGAACTCTCGTACCAGATGAGGGTGGCGCAGCCCGAATTTGCCTCGCTGATGCCGGGCGACGACACCACCAACCCGCTCGTGCACACTATAAGCAACCCCGGCCTGAAAGCCCGCACCGACCACTCGCTGTCGTGGCAGACCACGCTGCGCTGCGACTCGGCGCGGCTCACGTGGTATGTGGGGGCCGATGCCACCTTCACCCACGGGGCGTGGGGCACGCGCACCACCTACGACACGCCGACCGGTGCCTACACATATATAGAGGATAACGTTGACGGCAACTGGCAGGCCGACTTCAAACTCGGGGTCAACGGCGCGCTCGACAGCAAGCGGCGGTTGCGCTATGCCGTCGATGCCAACACCGAGTACGTGCACAGTGTGGACTTCGCCGTGGCCTACGACGTGCCGTCCGACGCGCTGAGCCGCGTCAACACGGTGCGCACGGGGCTGAACCTGCGCCTCACCTACACCCTCGGCAAACTCACGGCGGGCCTGCTCGGCAAGTACGCCTCGCACCACAGCCGCAGCGACCGCAGCGGCTTCGAGCCGATAGACGTGTTCGACTACCAGTACGGGGCAAACCTGCGGTACACCATCCCGGTGCTCAACCTCGACCTCTCGACCGACTTCAATGTGTTCAGCCGCCGCGGATACGGCAGCGCGGAGATGAACACCGACGACCCGGTGTGGAACGCCCAGCTGTCAAAGTCGTTCTTCAAGGGCAGCCTTGTGGCCAAGGTCACGGCCTACGACATACTGCACCAGCTTTCAAACAAGAGCTACTCCATCAACGCGCAGGGCCGCACCGAGACGCGCTACAACTGCATTCCGCGCTACGTCATGTTCTCGCTGGCCTATAAGTTCGCGCGCAAGGCGAAGCGGTGATGCTTTATCTTCGTCCTCTCTTTCAAAAAACACCAAGTGTTTTGGCCATGTCGGCAATTAGTTTTATCTTTGCGAAGCGAAGAAAGAGTTAGGTAAGTGGCTGATGGACATAGCCAAGTATATTGTTACAGCAGTGATACTGACTTCTGTGTTCGGCGGGGTCAGCGAGCAGTGGGTGGTATATGTCTGCGGATTGTTGGCCACGGGGCAGTCTCTCTTTGGCGGCCTTTGGCTTTTAAGAGACAAAAAGAAAGGAGGAAAGTATGAATATGGGCGCATTGATTATGTTTGCATTCGTGTCCTTGGTAGCCATAGGGGCACTGATATATTATCACTTTGAGGACAAGCGAGACTCAAAGTCGGAGTCTGAATGACTGTCTGACCAACCGTCATTATCATGGTTTGCGGGGGAGGCCGGTGGCGGCTTCCCCTTTGTTTTTTGATACATGGGCGGGCAGGTCGCACGACCTCTGTAAGTCGTTGATAGTCAGCGGGGTTGCAAGACGTGCCGTTTTGGCCTTTAAAACGTGCCGTTTCAGGCGGTGAAACGGCACGTTTTATGATGCGGAACGGCGCGTTTCGCAACGCAAAGTGGCAGGCATTGATTTTTGATACGTTTCGGACTGCCTTTTGTAAAGGTAGGATAGGGCTTCCGTGATGGCGGCAATGGGGTGATGTTTGCACCGCTTGGCTGCATTGTCCGGCGCAAAATACCTATTTATTATGATGCCTCCGATTTCGCCGTTACGCCTTTTGGCAGTATCTTTGCGCATGATAAGCTGCGCTCGGGAAACTCGGAGCAAGCTCCGTTTCCTCTCACTGGCATTATCTTTGCAGAGTGAACGACAAGGCAGAAGATATAAAACAATCAACTTTCAAAAGCATAAAAGACTATGATTATCGAACAGATTCATGCAAGGGAGATTCTGGATTCAAGAGGGAATCCAACGGTTGAGGTAGAGGTGGCGCTGGAGTCGGGATTCACGGGCCGCGCGTCGGTGCCGTCGGGGGCATCGACAGGCGAGAACGAGGCGCTCGAACTGCGCGACGGCGACAAGCAGCGCTATGGCGGCAAGGGCGTGCTCAAGGCCGTGGAGAACGTCAACAAGGTCATAGCTCCCGCCCTGGTGGGTATGTCGGTGCTGGAGCAGCGTGCCATAGACCACAAGATGCTGGAGCTGGACGGCACCAAGACAAAGTCTAACCTCGGTGCCAACGCCATTCTCGGCGTGTCGCTCGCCGTGGCCCACGCCGCCGCCAACTACCTGCAGATGCCGCTCTACCGCTACATAGGCGGCGCTAACACATACGTGCTGCCCGTGCCGATGATGAACATCATCAACGGCGGGGCGCACTCAGACGCGCCCATCGCCTTCCAGGAGTTTATGATACGCCCAGTGGGTGCGCCCTCCGAGCGCGAGGCCGTGCGCATGGGTGCCGAGGTGTTTCACGCCCTGGCCAGGTTGCTCAAGGGTCGCGGCCTCTCCACGGCTGTGGGCGACGAGGGCGGATTTGCGCCCGCGCTCAACGGCATCGAGGACGCCCTCGACAGCATCTGCCAGGCCATACGCGATGCCGGATACGAGCCGGGGCGCGACGTTACGATAGCCATGGACTGCGCGGCCAGCGAGTTTGCCGTGCAGGAGAACGGACAGTGGTACTACGACTACCGCCAGCTGAAGGACGGAAAGAAGAAGGACCCCAACGGGCGCAGGCTCACTGCCGACGAACAGATAAAGTATCTCGAAGAGCTGACGGCCAAATATCCCATCGACTCCATTGAGGACGGGCTCGACGAGAACGACTGGGACAACTGGGTGAAGCTGACCAAGGCCATCGGCGACCGGTGCCAGCTGGTGGGCGACGACCTCTTTGTCACCAACGTGGACTTCCTCGCCAAGGGCATCAGGATGGGCGCGGCCAACGCCATTCTCATCAAGGTCAACCAGATAGGCTCGCTCACCGAGACGCTCGATGCCATAGAGATGGCCCACCGCCACGGCTACACCACCGTGACGAGCCACCGCTCCGGCGAGACCGAGGACACCACGATAGCCGACATCGCCGTGGCCACCAACTCCGGGCAGATAAAGACCGGCTCCATGAGTCGCACAGACCGTATGGCCAAGTACAACCAGCTGCTGCGCATCGAGGAGCAGCTCGGGGCGCAGGCTGCCTATGGTTACAAGAAGCTGCGCTGAGGCTGGCTTGGACATGGGAATGTCACAAAATGGAGTAAACAGGAGTTTGGGGCTTCGCCCCGAAGTAAACCGAAGTTAGCAGACGAATGCCGCAGGAAGTCAAACGTTAAAGGTTAAAAGTTAAAAGGAGACGAACAGTTGGGAAGCCTGAAACATTTAGTCTGTACTCCTGCCTCCCGTCTCCTGCCTCCTTGACAGCTGTTGTCCGTTAACTTCCGGCGACCGGTAGGTCGCCTAACTTCGGTTAAGGCAGGTTCTATAAATTATGTCGAGTCGATTTTTGCATTTTAGCGGTGTCATTTTGCAAGTTGAAGAGGGAGTATAGCGGGCTATACGACCGATGAGACTTGGCAAAAAGACACCGCTAAAAGCAAAAAGCGACCGAAACCATTTGTTGAACAATATCATTGTTTGTAAAAATCAGAATTTATAGAACCTGCCTTAACTCTTTGCCACTCCTGTTTTGACACAACCCCGGCATATACCTGTCAGGGCGGAAGCACGTCGATAGCGGCGTTGCTCCGCCCTTTGTGTTGTTTGTTGCGGGGCATTGCAAGGTGGTCTTTGCAGCCTTAGAAGCTGTTTTGGTTTTATCAACAGTCTGTTTGGGTTGTATTTTTGAGGCAGATTTGTCTGCTTGCTGAGGAGCATAGCGGGCTATGTGACGAAGCAAACGGGCAAATATGACCAAAAAGACACCCAAACAGACGGCAATAAAAGACAACTTTGATAAAATCAAAACGGCTTCTTAAATAATGTGAATTGTGGCACGGTTACGAAAGTTTACCCTAAATTTGCAGCGTAAAAAGAATGAAGCGATGAGCTTAACAAGCATAGTCAGCAAATTATTCGTGCCGAGGCAGCGCGACCTGCAGCGGCACATCAACGGCGGGGAGGAGCTGCAGCGGCAGGTGCTGGCGCGGCTCGTGGAGGCGGCCAAGGACACCCAGTACGGGCGCAACCACCTCTTCGGCGCCACCCGCACATACGAGGACTTCGCCCGAAACACGCCCGTGAACACCTACGAGGAGCTGAAGGGCGACATAGACCGTATGCGCCACGGCGAGCGCGACGTGCTCTGGCCAGGTCATGTGCGCTGGTTTGCCAAGTCGTCGGGCACCACCAACGACAAGAGCAAGTTCATACCCGTGAGCGCCGAGGGCCTGCGCGACACACACTACCGCGGCGGCCAGGACTGTGTGGCCATGTATCTGGGCAACAACCCGCGCAGCCGGATGTTCGACGGCAAGGGACTCATACTCGGCGGCAGCCATGCGCCCAACTATAACCTGCCGGGCAGTCTCGTGGGCGACCTCAGCGCGATTCTCATTGAGAACATAAACCCGCTGGTGAACCTCGTCCGCGTGCCTAAGAAACAGACCGCGCTGCTGGCCGACTTTGAGGTGAAGCGCGACCGCATAGCCCGCGAGACCATCGGCAAGAACGTGACAAACCTGAGCGGAGTGCCCTCGTGGATGCTCTCGGTGCTCAGCCGCGTCATGGAGCTTTCGGGCAAGGAGCACCTTGAGGAGGTGTGGCCCAACGTGGAAGTGTTCTTCCATGGCGGCGTGGCTTTCACCCCCTACCGCAGCCGCTACGAGCAGCTCATCACATCGCCCGATATGCACTACATGGAGACCTACAACGCCAGCGAGGGCTTCTTCGGCCTGCAGAGCGACCCGGCAGACAAGTCCATGCTGCTGATGCTCGACTACGGGGTGTTCTACGAGTTCATACCCATGGACGAGTTCGGCCGTGAGAACCCCACGGTGGTTCCCCTCTGGGGCGTGGAGACGGGGCGCAACTACGCCATGGTCATATCCACTTCGTCGGGTCTCTGGCGCTATGTGCTGGGCGACACCGTGAGCTTCACGCAGACAAATCCATATAAGTTCATCATAACCGGGCGCACCAAGTGCTTCATCAACGCCTTTGGCGAGGAGCTGATAGTGGACAACGCCGAGAAGGGGCTGGCCTACGCCTGCGCCGAGACGGGCGCCGAGGTAGCCGACTACACGGCGGCTCCGGTGTTCATGGACGGCAATGCCAAGTGCCGCCATCAGTGGCTTGTGGAGTTCGCCCGGCCTCCGCGCGACCTGGATGAGTTCGTCCGCCTGCTCGACACGCGCCTGCAGCAGCTCAACAGCGACTATGAGGCCAAGCGGTATAAGGACATAACGCTGCAGCACCTTGAGGTCATCGTGGCGCGCGCCGACCTGTTCAACGACTGGCTGAGGCTCAAAGGCAAGCTCGGCGGGCAGCACAAGATACCCCGCCTGGCCAACAACCGCGACATAATGGACCAGTTGCTGCGCATGAATGCCGTCACAAACAATAAGCAAGACCAATGACAGGTAACAACGACATACCTCGGCGCGGAGGAGCGCATGGTGCCTGCGCCCGTGGCCGCCGCCCGTCTGCGGCGGCTGTTGTGGCGGCTGTTGTGGCTCTCGTGGTGTCGGCCTGCGCCCGTATGGGGCAGCCCGACGGCGGCTGGTACGACGAAACACCGCCCAGGGTCATAGGTGCCGCGCCCAGCGACGGCTCCACCGACGTCACTTCGCGCAAGATAAGCATATTCTTCGACGAGTACATAAAGCTCGAAGACGCTTCGAGCAAGGTGGTGGTGTCGCCCCCGCAGATAGAGCCTCCGGACATAAGGGCGGCTGGAAAGGAGATAAAGGTGTCGCTGCTGGACTCGCTGAAGCCCGGCATGACGTACACAATCGACTTCTCTGACGCCATTTCCGACAACAACGAGAGCAACCCGATGGGCAACTATACGTACAGTTTCTCCACCGGCGAGCACATAGACACGCTGCAAGTGTCGGGCACCGTGGTAGACGCGAGCAACCTTGAGCCGGTCAAGGGAATCCTTGTCGGGCTTTATGATGATATGTCAGACACGGCTTTCACCACCAAACCGATGTTGCGTGTGTCGCGCACCGACAGCCGCGGGCGCTTTGTCATCAAGGGGGTGGCGCCTGGAACCTACCGCGCATACGCCCTGCAGGATGCCGATGGCAACTATATCTACAGCCAGAAGAGCGAGATGCTGGCTTTCAGCCACGACTCCATAGTGCCTACCTGCGGCCCGGACATACGGCAAGACACCATCTGGCGCGACTCGCTCCGCATCGACTCTATCGTGCGCACGGGCTATACGCACTTCTATCCTGACGACATCGTGCTGCGCGCCTTCACCGTTCCGCAGACCGACCGCTACCTCATCAAGACGGAGAGGCAGGACCCGCGCAAGCTCGGGATATACTTCAGCTACGGCAGCGACAGCCTGCCAGGGCTGCAGGGGCTCAACTTCGATGCCTCGACGGCGTTCATCATAGAGCCTTCGGAGAAGCTCGACACCATAGTGTACTGGCTCCGCGACACAGCCCTTGTCAACCAAGACACACTGAACTTCGTGCTGTCTTACATGATGACAGACACTACCGGGCTGCTCGTGCCGCAGTCGGACACACTGTCGGCCATGCCGCGCGTGCCATACGAGAAGCGCAAGAAGGAGCTTGACAAACAGCGCGAGGAGTGGGAGAAGGACATGGAGAAAGCCAAGGAAAAGGGCGAGCCGTATGACTCCATAATGCCCGTTGAGCCTCTCAACGTGAAGATATTGAGCGGGATGTCGCTCGATCCGGACAAGAATGTGATAATGGAGATGGCCGCGCCGCTGGCGCGTTGCGACACGGCGGCCATTCACCTGTATTCCAAGATAGACACCCTGTGGTACCGCTCTCGCTTCGAGTTCAAGCAGATGGAGGGCAAACTGCGCACATACGTGCTGCGTGCGGAGTGGAGGCCTGGCATAGAGTACAGCCTCGAAATAGACTCGGCGGCCTTTGAAGACATATACGGGCTTGTGTCGTTGGCCAAGAAACAGGGTATAAGGGTGAGGGCGATGGACGAGTACAGCTCGCTCACGGTCAACCTTTCTGGCACGCGCGACACCGGCATAGTGGTGCAGATGCTCAACAGCTCGGATGCTGTGGTGAAGCAGGTGCGCGCCTCCGGCGGCTCGGCGGAGTTCTTTTATGTGTCGCCGGGCGACTATTACCTGCGCGCTTTCGTCGATTCCAACGGCAACGGCGTGTGGGACACCGGCGACTACGAGACCGACCGCCAGCCCGAGCAGGTGACTTACTATCCCAAGAAGCTGGAGTGCAAGGCCAAGTGGGACGTTACGATAGCGTGGAACATGGGCGCGCTGCCCGGCGACCGCCAGAAACCGTCGGCCATAACCAAGCAGAAACCCGACAAAGAGAAGCAGAAAAGCAACCGCAACCTGAAGCGGGCGCAGGACTTGGGGATACAGTACGTTCCTTAGTTTGGCGCAGAGGTCAGAGTGCTGAGTGCAGAGGTATGATTACCTTTAGTGCAAGGCGCAGAGCGAAGAGTGCAGGTCGTGATGGCAGTATGCCGCTTTGGGCGGTTAGGGTCGTTGCTTTTGGGCAGTTCTCCCACAGTTCCCATTACTCCCATTGCTCCCATAACAAATGATAAATAACGCCAATAGATATGAGAATAAAGCAAATAATCGTGGCACTGGCTGTGGCTTTGGGCGCGGTGTCGGCCTCGGCGCAGTGTGGCATAGAGAACAAAGCGTTCAAGTCGGGGGAGTTCCTTTACTATGACCTCTTCTTCAATTGGAAGTTCATCTGGGTGAAAGTGGGGACGGCCTCGATGAGTACCGTCATGTCGCGTTATGACGGCCATCCGGCCTATCGCGCCAGCCTGATAACCCGCAGCAACCAGAAGCTCGACAAGTTCTTCACCCTTCGTGACACATTGCTGTCCTATTGCTCCACCGACCTGTCGCCGCTCTACTTCCGGAAGGGCGCGCGCGAGGGGCACAGATACTACGTTGACGAGATTTGGTACTCCTATCCGGGCAACACCTGCCTGCTCAAGCAGCACCGCATAGAGGACGACGGGCGTCACGTCAGGAAGGAGTCGCGCTACAAGGATTGCATCTATGACATGATGAGCATATTCCTCCGGGCGCGCAATTTCGACGCTTCCCACTACAAGGTGGGGCAGAACATACCCATGCCGGTGAGCGATGCCAAGCGCCTGTCGAACTCGTGGCTGAAGTACAGGGGCAAGGAGACGTTCAAGATGGACGGCTCCGGCGACAAGTACCGCTGCCTTGTGTTCTCCTTCATAGAGCGCGAGGACGGCAAGAACAACGAGCTTCTGCGCTTCTACGTCACCGACGACGACAACCATATCCCCGTGCGCCTCGATATGTTCCTCAGCTTCGGCTCGGCCAAGGCTTTCCTGCGGGGCTACAAGGGCGTGAAGAATCCTATAACGTCGAAGTTGAACTGACTGCCTCTATGCCCGCTCGCGGCGGCCTGGAGTGCGGGCATTGCCAAGAAGTCCGTAACGACTCAACGGCCAAACGCATGATTGTGATTGCCATGCGTTTGGCCGTTGCCTTTTTTGTGTGCGCAGCGCGTCGCGGCGCTTTTTGGCGCGTCGCGCCGCGTTCAGTTCCGTCTTGTCATTTCAGCTTGTTGTATTCTTCGTCCGTCACGGGTTCGAGCCACTCGTTGGAGCCGTTCTCTGCCGGCACGCTGATGGCTATGTGCTGGAACCAGCTGTCGGCAGCCGCGCCGTGCCAGTGCTTCACTTCGGCCGGTATGTCCACCACGTCGCCGGGCTTCATTTCCTGTGCGGGCTTGCCCCACTCCTGGTACCAGCCGCGGCCGGAGACGCAGATGAGTATCTGTCCGCCGCCGTGGTGTATGTGCCAGTTGTTGCGGCAGCGCGGCTCGAAGGTGACGTTGCTCACCGGCAGGCGGCCCTCACCGCTGGCGAGCGGCGCGAGATAGCTCTTGCCGATGAAGTATTTGGCGTAGGCGGTGTTCTCGTTGCCTTTGGGCCAGGGCAGCGGTTGCTCGCCGTCGAACTGTTCGCCATACACCTCGGCTATGGCCTTGGCGGCGCGGTAGGCCGAGGCCTTCTGTCCGGCGGCGTCGAGCGTGGCGGGGATGGAGTGTATCTCGGCGTCGCTGAGGCCCATGTTGCGCGCTCCGCTGACGTGCGACTTCAGCTGCGGCTCGGCTCCCTCCAGGCCCGCGAGGGCGCTCACCGTGACCAGCTCGCGCTCGGCGTGTGTCAGGTTGTTGCGCGCGAAGATGTCGCCGAAGAGGTGAGCCTTGAGGTAATAGTCTGTTGCCGGGGCGAAGTCATACTTGTATGCCCTGCCCGTGAGCTTGGCCTGCACCTCCGTTCCCTGTTTCAGCGCGTCGTAGTCGGCTGGCAGCGGGTCGGCGTCCTTGCCCTCGGCGCAGGTCTTTCCGGCGTGCTTGCGGTCGGCCATCACCTTCTGCAGCGTGCCCAGGCCGTTGAGGCTGCGCGGAAATCCGGTGTAGGCATAGAGGTGCGACAGTGCCTCCTTGATGGTGCTCACGGTCACGCTGTCGTCGAGGGCGGCGTCTATGGCCGTGGCGAGAGTGGCGAGGTCGCCTTGGGCCTCAAGGTTCGCGATTGCGACAATGTGCTGTTGCCGCTTGTCAAGTACGTTTTCCATATTCTTGCTGTTTTTGTTTTGTGCGCTTGCCGGGGCCGCTATCAGGGCGGCGGCCAGCAGGCAGATGGTTGTCAATGCTTTCTTCATGATTAGCTTTGTTTATGGTTTGTTGCGTTGAGGTGGGCCTTGGCGCTGTGTGCGGGCTTGCGCTCCGGGTTGCGGTTCCGGCCTGTTTCCGGTTGCAAAGGTATTGAAAAAGCGGTTTGGCGGCGCAACCTTGATTACAGATAAGTTTATGCTTTTTACTGATTGTGGCCTTTGCTGTCTCTGCCCGGGGCTTTGTGCCTATCGGCCGTCTGGCCGATTGAACCCAAATCGGTCATTAGAGTCCAAGGTGATTTCGTCTTGCGGGCGTGCAGATTGGCAGTCGCCTTTGTCGAAGGCGTAGCGGGCTACGTCGAGACAAAGCGGCAGACAAGATGCCGCTGGCAGGGCGAAAGCACTTGGAAAGCCTGAAAAGGAACAAAAATATATTCCTG
>CALUHC010000037.1 GCA_944320355.1 uncultured Prevotella sp.
CATCTTGAACTCGATGTCCGTGGCGGCGTTGGCGTAGTGGGCCAGCTTCTCGTGGTCGTGGTAGCGGTAGTGGTCGTCGCCAAAGCCCAGGGCCTCGTGCCACTTCAGGCGCGTTTCCTTCCACTTCTTGAACCACTCCAGCTCGGTGCCGGGCTTCACGAAGAACTGCATCTCCATCTGCTCGAACTCGCGCATTCGGAATATAAACTGACGGGCGACAATCTCGTTGCGGAACGCCTTTCCTATCTGGGCGATACCGAAGGGCACCTTCATGCGGCCCGTCTTCTGCACGTTGAGATAGTTCACAAAGATGCCCTGTGCCGTCTCCGGGCGCAAATACACCTTCATGGCTCCGTCGGCCGAGGCACCCATCTCGGTGGAGAACATCAGGTTGAACTGCCTTACGTCCGTCCAGTTCTTCGTTCCCGATATGGGGTCAACAATCTCCTCGTCTATTATTATCTGCTTCAGCTCGTCGAGATCAGGCCCCTGCATGGCGCGTGTGTAACGCTCGTGGAGCGCGTCGCGCTTCTGCTGGTTCTCCAGCACGCGGCCATTGGTCTCGCGGAACTGCTTCTCGTCGAAGGCGTCGCCGAAGCGCTTGCGGGCCTTGGCCACCTCCTTCTCTATCTTCTCGTCATACTTTGCTATCTGGTCCTCTATCAGGTTGTCGGCGCGGTAGCGCTTCTTCGAGTCGCGGTTGTCAATGAGCGGGTCGTTGAAAGCGTCCACGTGGCCCGAGGCCTTCCATATAGTGGGGTGCATGAATATGGCAGAGTCTATGCCCACTATGTTCTCGTGGAGCAACACCATGCTCTTCCACCAGTATTCCTTGATGTTGTTCTTCAGTTCCACTCCGTTCTGGCCGTAGTCATATACGGCGGCCAGACCGTCATAGATGTCGCTGCTGGGGAACACGAACCCGTACTCCTTGCAGTGCGAAACGATTTTCTTGAAAACGTCTTCCTGTGCCATTGTATAGTTAAAAATGCTTGATTAATACCACATTGAGCGCACGGCAGCCGCCCGCCTTGGGCACCTGCACCATGCAAGCGCAAGCCGCGACAGGCAGACACGGAGCGCACTCCTCTGCCCTCGCCCGCATTACATCCTGCAAAGTTAAGCAAAATCGGCCGAAACGCAAAACCTTTTCACACACATTATAAATAATATGAATGTCAGCAAGTTGCCAAACCCGTTTGGAAGGTGTTCCACTTGTCCCCTCCTCTTTCAAAGGAGGAGCAGGGGAGGTTTGTCAAACACGTTGATGTACAATACGTTTGGCCAATTTGTTGTGATATCATTCCACAAGCCACTCTCGCCCCTCCTTTGGAAAAAGGATGGGACAATGCTCCTCGAGTTGGCAACATACGGACAATCATACATTAACAATGGGAAGCCTCCTCCCACCTCCCCCTGCGGGGGAGGCTACCCAGCGGATGGGCGCAGCGGCTCCATCCCCACGGGGAGGGCTGTGGAAGGGCGCCCCTAAAGCCATAAATGCAACCGCAGATTGCGCCGATATACACAGATTTTGATTGCACGAATGCTGATTGCTTGGATTTTGCAGTGCAGCATCAGCTGCCCTTTCTGCGAAATCATGCTTTGTATCTGTGGCATCAGCGACCTGCCGTCATGGCTTGTTCCGTGCCCT
Organism: uncultured Prevotella sp.; assembly: GCA_944320355.1. GTDB lineage: Bacteria > Bacteroidota > Bacteroidia > Bacteroidales > Bacteroidaceae > Prevotella. The sequence goes on from CALUHC010000037.1 coordinate 1,655, forward strand.
CCGCGCAGTCTGTGGTTTGCTTATCTCCTGTAGAAACGCGGCGTGCCGCACATGATGAGAAGGGTTCACTTTCCCGTTTCATGGTGAATGGGGAGACGCTGCACGCCGCGTCTCTACGGGTGACACAACGAGCACATAAGTGAGAGAGTAAAAAGCCATGAGGAAGAGGTGTTGCAAAACAGCACAAAAACTATTGTCAGAACTCCTGTAACTACTGAACTCCTGCCTATTGAGAGGTCGTCTGAACGCCGGCCTCCAGCCTCCGGCCTCCTGAAATTTAACACTTCATTTTCCCACGAAATAGGAAACGGAAAGCCTCGTCAAGTGGAATATCTTGATAAAAACGCCCCGCCGTTTTCCCAAAACGGACGTTTCGGATTGCGAAACGACCCATATCGCAAGGCAAAACAAGCCATATTGCAGTGCGAAACGGCACAGATTGCACTCCAAAACGACCCGTTTCGGAACGCAAAATGTGTCGTTTTGCATCCAGTTATGGCGCAGAATATTGCACATTCTCCTGCAAATGGCATTTAAGTCTTTGTCTATCAGACACATGGAGCTGCACTCCCAAAATCGGCGTATTTGCGGCTCGTTGGGCTTCCGGCCGCGAAAACGTCAGCCACGTGCGGGTTTGTTGCCTTTCGATGCACTACAAATCTCGTTTACGTTTCACATGTGTTATAATTTAAATGAATGTCCGCAAGTTGCCAAACTGTTTTAAAAGAGCTTCACTTGTCCCATCCTTTTTCCAAAGGAGCGGCAGGGGTGGTTTGTAGAATAATGTCATAATCTATGATGAAATGTATTGTGTGTCAGACTATTTTGACAAACCTTCCCCGGGAAGGTGTATCAAAATGTGTGTTTAGGTCTGCAAGCCCTCTCCCCAACCCTCTCCCAAAGGGCGAGGGGGCAGTTACCTTTTGCCACCGCAGACATCCTGAATCACAATATCTTACTGTTTTTCTAATTGTCATGCCAATTCTTTTTCCACTTCAGTTCACGGACAAACTACTCCCTCGCCCTTTGGGAGAGGGCTGGGGAGAGGGTTATGGCCATTAGACGTGCATTTTGATACACCCTCACAATACGCTTCGAGTTTGGCAAGTTGCGGACATTCATTTTAATTTAACAAGGCCTGGCATACGGCCGGGGGTTATGCCTGCGAATGTTTGTTTCGTGGTTTGTGTAAGTGGCAGACGCTGTTGCGGCAGTGCTTGTGGCATCGGTTTCAAATTGTGCTCACGCCGGCCCGGTTTCTCCCAAAATGTAAAAATGGTAGGTTTTTCTGTAGGATTGATAATGTGACTTTGGTTTTTTATTGATAATTTTGCAACGTGAACAAAAACCAATAAACAATTTACTTTATGTTAGGAACCCAGGAGATAATACTTATTGCGCTTGTGGTGCTGCTGCTTTTCGGCGGAAAGAAGATTCCTGAGCTGATGAAAGGGCTTGGCAAGGGCGTGAAGAGCTTCAAGGACGGAGTTAACGGCATTGCCGACGAACAGCCCAAGGCAGAGCAGACAAAGGAGCAGAAGCAATAGGCACACGGCACGGGATGGAAGACATTAGGCAGGCGGGCGACGGCAGCGGCGGCGAGAACGAGCTTACCTTCTGGGATCACCTCGATGTGCTGCGGGGCAGCCTTATCCGCATGATTGCGGCTGCGGCGGTGGCCGCGGTGGCGGCTTTCTGCCTCAAGGAGCCGCTCTTCGGGCTTGTGCTTGCGCCTGCCGACGGGTCGTTCTTCATTTACAGGCTGCTCGGAGCCGAGCCTTTCAGCCTGCACCTTATCAATACCGGGCTTACGGAGCAGTTCATGATTCACATGAAGGTGGCCCTGATGGCAGGCGTGCTCATGGCCTCGCCCTATCTGCTCTATGTGCTCTTCCGCTTCGTCTCGCCCGCGCTCTACGACAACGAGCGGCGTGTGTCGGTGCGGCTCGTGAGCGCGGCCTACGTCATGTTTCTCGTAGGCGTGGCTGTCAACTACCTGCTCGTGTTCCCGCTCACGGTGCGCTTCCTCGGCACATACCAGGTTAGTCCCGGCGTTGACAATATGCTCACGGTGGGTTCTTACGTGGATACGTTGCTGATGATGAGCCTGGTGTTCGGCATTGTGTTCGAGATTCCGGTGGTGAGTTGGCTGTTGGCCCGCTTCGGGATGCTCCGCGCGCGGTGGATGCGCCGATTCCGCAGGCACGCCGTGGTGGCCATTCTCATCGTGGCGGCGGTCATAACGCCCACTGCCGACGTGTTCACGCTCGTGCTCGTGGCCCTGCCCATCTGGCTGCTCTATGAGTTCAGCATCCTCTTGGTGCACTCGGTTGAGGGGGCGGATGCCGACTTTGGCAAAGAAGAAAATACAACACAAAAAACAAACAAACCATAAGACAATGCTAAGAAAAGTAAGAATCGTTTTGGCGGCGGTGGTGTTCACGCTCGTCACGCTGCTGTTTGTCGATGTCTCGGGCGTGCTCCACGACTGGCTGTCATGGCTTGCCAAGATACAGTTCTGGCCGGCTCTGCTGGCACTCAACGCTGGCGTGGTGGTGGCGCTCGTGGCGCTCACGCTCATCTTCGGGCGCATCTATTGCTCCGTCATCTGCCCTCTGGGCGTGATGCAGGACGTGGTTTCGCGCCTGCACTCGCGGCGCAAGAAGAACCGTTCCCGCTATTCGCCCGAGAAGAAGGCCCTGCGCTACGGTTTCCTCGCCCTCTTCCTTGTGGCCTTTGCGGCCGGGGTGGGGTCGGTGGTGGCCCTGCTCGCGCCCTACAGCTCGTACGGCCGCATGGCCGAAAACCTGCTGCGCCCGCTCTGGGGGCTGGGCAACAACGTGCTGGCCTCAGTGGCCGAGCGCGCTGACAGCTATGCTTTCTACTCGGTTGACGTGTGGGTGAAGAGCCTGCCCACGTTCATCATCGCCGCCGTGTCGTTCGTCATCATCGCCTTCCTGGCATGGCGCGGCGGGCGCACCTACTGCAACACAGTCTGCCCCGTGGGCACCATACTGAGCTTCCTCGCCCGCTTCTCGTGGCTGAGGGTGCGCATAGACACCTCCAAGTGCAACTCGTGCGGACTCTGCGCCCGCAACTGCAAGGCGTCGTGCATAGACTCAAAGAACCACCGCGTGGACTATTCGCGCTGCGTGGTCTGCGGCGACTGCATTGGCAAGTGCCACCAGAAGGCCATCACCTTCGGCCACGGTCGCCCGCAACTGTCGGCAGAGGCCGCCCGCGGCGAGGCCGGACGGGTGGACCAGGCGGTTGTCGATTCGGCACGCCGCTCGTTCCTGCTCGGCGCGGCCATGGCCACAACGGCTGCCGCCGTGGCTCAGGAGAAGAAGAAGGTGGACGGCGGACTGGCTGTGATAGAGGACAAGGTGGCTCCCGAGCGCGCCACGCCCATCACGCCGCCCGGCTCGCTCTCGGCGCAGAACATGGCGCGCCGCTGCACCGGTTGCCAGCTCTGCGTGTCGCAGTGCCCCAACGGAGTGCTGCGCCCATCCACCGGACTGCTGTCCCTGATGCAGCCCACCATGTCATACGAGCGCGGCTACTGCCGCCCCGAGTGTACGCGCTGCTCCGACGTTTGCCCCACCGGAGCCATCCGTCCCATCACCACCGCCGAGAAGTCCTCGCTGCAGATAGGCCACGCCGTGTGGGTGAGGAAGAACTGCGTGCCGCTGACCGACGGCGTGGAGTGCGGCAACTGCGCCCGCCACTGCCCCGCCGGTGCCATCACGATGGTAAGCTCTGCCCCGGCCAACCCCGACGCGCCGAAGATTCCGGCGGTGAACGAGGCGCGCTGCATAGGCTGCGGAGCCTGCGAGAACCTTTGCCCGGCGCGCCCCTTCAGTGCCATCTACGTGGAGGGACACGAGCAGCACCGGGTTATCTGACAACCAACATAACGAAACAGAAGACATGAAGAAGAACATAAGCAGACGTTCGTTCATAAAGACCCTCGGCGGCAGCGCCGTGGCCGCCGCCCCCCTGCTGGCTGCCTGTGGCGGCGGCAAGGGAGAGGGCGAAGGCTCGCAGCAGGAGCCGCAGAAGGGCAAGATGACATACAGGACAAACCCCAACACGGGCGACAAGGTGTCGCTGCTGGGCTACGGCATGATGCGACTGCCCGTAGTGGGCACGGGGTCGGCCCGCGAACAGGCCGACGCGGAGATAGACCAGGAGATGGTGAACCGCGAGGTTGACTACGCCATAGAGCACGGCGTCAACTATTTCGACACGTCACCCGCCTATTGCCAGGGGCTGTCGGAGCGCGCCACGGGCATCGCACTCAGCCGACACAAGCGGTCTGAATACTTCATCGCCACGAAGATGTCAAACTTCGCGCCGAGCACTTGGACGCGCGAAGGCTCGCAGCAGATGTTCGAAAACTCACTCAAAGAGCTGCGCGTGGACTACATCGACTACCTGCTGCTGCACGGCATCGGCATGGGCAACGACGCGCTGGCCGAGTTCAACGCCCGCTATATGGACAACGGCATCCTCGACTGGCTCGTGGAGCAGAAGGCCAAGGGGCGCATACGCAACCTCGGTTTCTCCTATCACGGCGACATAAAGATATATGACATGCTGCTAAAGTGGCACGACGAGGGTCGCTATCACTGGGATTTCGTGCAGATAGAGCTTAATTATCTCGACTGGAACTACGCCGACGAGATTAACCCGCGCAACACAGACGCCGTCTATCTCTACGGCGAGCTGAAGAAGCTGGGCATACCCGCCGTCATCATGGAGCCGCTGTTGGGCGGACGTCTGGTCAACGTGCCCGACTTCGTGGCCGCCAAAATGAAGGAGCGCGAGCCGGAGCGCAGCGTGGCCAGCTGGGCATTGCGCTTTGCCGGAACGCCCGAAGGCGTGCTGACCGTGCTCAGCGGCATGACCTATATGGAGCACCTGAAGGACAACCTGCTGTCCACCGCGCCGCTGAAGCCGCTCACCAACGAGGAGAACGCGTTCCTCATGGATATTGCCGACGACATATACAACCTGAAGACCATTCCCTGCAACGAGTGCAACTACTGTATGCCGTGCCCTTACGGCATCGACATCCCGGGCGTGCTCTCGCATTATAATAAGTGCATAGCCGACGGAAATATGCCCAACCGGGGCACGATGGATCCCGACTACCGCCGGGCGCGCCGCGCCTTCCTTGTGGGCTACGACCGCTCCGTGCCGCGTCTGCGGCAGGCTGCCCACTGCATCGGCTGCGGCCAGTGTGTGGGTCACTGCCCCCAGCGCATAGACATACCGCGTGAGATGCAGCGCATAGACAAGTTTGTGGAGGAGCTGAAGCAGCATGAACCGGCTTAGGCAGTATCTCGACGACGAGGCAGTGCGCGGCGTGGTGCGCTCCGCCGGGGGTGATATCAGGGTGTTCCGCCGCCGCGGGGTGATAGACCTATTCGAACTGTCGGAGACCGACCCGGCTTTCCTGCGCGGAGCCTCGGTGGCCGACAAGGTGGTGGGTCGCGGCGCGGCCCTGCTCTTTGTGCGCGGCGGGGTGGCGCGGCTCTACGCCCGTGTGGTCAGCGGCGGTGCGCTCAGCGTGCTGCGCCGTGGCGGCATTGAGGTAGAATACGCCACCGAGGTGCCCCACATCATAAACCGCGCCGGCACGGGCATCTGCCCAGTGGAGCAGCTCACAGCCTCTACCGACAGTCCCGACGAGGCATATCTGTTGATAAAAGAATTCATAGAAAACCAAAACCAAAAGCAATGAACATAGCAAGAACTACAGCTATCCGTTCGCTGTCATACAGCGACGCGCGGACATACGCATGGTCCGCAGCCTTCGTGGCGTGCAACATAGTGTTGCCGCAGTTGTGCCACCTCGTGCCGGGCGGAGGCCTCACGTGGCTCCCCATCTATTTCTTCACCCTCGTGGCAGCCTATAAGTTCGGCTTCGCCGCCGGACTTCTCACGGCCGTTTTCTCGCCGCTGCTCAACAACCTGATGTTCGGCATGCCGCCCGTCGCCATGCTGCCCGTCATCCTCACCAAGTCGGTGCTGCTGGCCGTTGCCGCCGCTTTCTTCGCCCGCCGGGCCGGCCGTGTGGCTCTCTGGGCCGTGGCCGCCTCCGTTGTGGCCTACCAGGCAGCAGGCACTGTGGCAGAGTGGGGCATGAGCGGCTCGCTCACCGTGGCCCTGCAAGACATCCTCGTCGGCTGGCCCGGCATCCTCACGCAGGTGTTCGGCGGCTACTTGGCCATGCGTCTCATCCGCTGACCGGCCACAGACATAATCCAAAGCGAAGTCCTCACGAGTATCGTCCGGTATCCGTGAGGACTTTGTTTTTTGCTATATGGCAAGCCAACCGTCCTGCCGCTGTAAGTCGTTGATAATCAATGGGGTTGCAAAACGTGCCGTTTTGCGCTCCAAAACGTGCCGTTTCAGCGTGCAAAACGACCCGTTTCGTGGTGCGAAACGGCACATATCGCAAACCGAAACGGCAGCCTTGGATTTTTGACACGCCGCAGGTGCCCGAAACGGACGTGCCGGGAGAAGCTGCGAGATACCCATGACAATCTCGTGATGAGCGTTGCGCCCAACAGCATTCGCATAGGTCACGGCTCAGTTTGGCACACTATTTGCTCTGCAGAGGTCAAGCAAACAGAAACATAAAATAAATATCATGCAAAAAGGCAATATCGGGGTTACGACAGAGAACATCTTCCCCGTCATCAAAAAGTTCCTTTACTCGGATCATGAGATATTCCTGCGCGAGATGGTATCTAACGCCGTGGACGCCACGCAGAAGCTGAAGACACTCGCGGAGAACGGCGACTTCAAGGGCGAGCTGGGCGACCTGACCGTGCGCGTGAGCCTCGACGAGAAGGCCGGCACCATCACCATAAGCGACCGTGGCATCGGCATGACCGAGGAGGAGATAGACAAGTACATCAACCAGATAGCTTTCTCGGGTGTTAACGACTTCCTGGAGAAGTACAAGGACAACGCCAACAACATCATAGGCCACTTCGGTCTTGGCTTCTATTCGTCGTTCATGGTGAGCAAGAAGGTGGAGATAGTAACCCGCAGCTACCGAGATGGCGCGCAGGCCGTAAGGTGGAGCTGCGACGGAAGCCCTGCATACGAGATTGACAACGCTGAGAAGGAAGGCCGTGGAAGCGACATCATCCTGCACATAGACGATGACTGCAAGGAGTTTCTCGACAAGCACAAGCTGCAGGAGCTGCTCAACAAGTACTGCAAGTTTATGGCTGTGCCCGTGGCCTTTGGCAAGAAGACAGAATGGAAGGACGGAAAACAGGTGGAAACCGACGAGGACAACATCATAAACAGCGTGGAGCCGCTCTGGACAAAGGCTCCGAGCACACTCAAGGACGAGGACTACAAGCAGTTCTACCGCACGCTCTACCCCATGCAGGACGAGCCTATGTTCTGGATTCACCTCAATGTGGACTACCCGTTCAACCTCACCGGCATACTGTATTTCCCGCGCATAAAGTCTAACATCGACCTGCAGCGCAACAAGATACAGCTATATTGCAACCAGGTGTTCGTCACCGACCAGGTGGAGGGCATCGTGCCCGAGTTCCTCACTCTGCTGCACGGCGTGATCGACTCGCCCGACATTCCGCTCAACGTCAGCCGCTCTTATCTGCAGAGCGACCGCGACGTGAAGAAAATATCGACCTACATCACCAAGAAAGTGGCCGATCGCCTGCAGAGCATCTTCAAGGAAGACCGCAAGCAGTACGAGGAGAAGTGGGACGACCTCAAGCTGTTCATCAACTACGGGATGCTGAGCGATGAGAGCTTCTATGACCGCGCAAAGGACTTTGCCCTCTTGAAAGACACCGAAGGCAAGCACTTCACGTTCGAGGAATACAGAACTCTCATCAAGGATAACCAGACAGACAAGGACGGACAGCTGGTATATCTCTATGCAACCAACATGGAGGAGCAGTACAGCTACATAGAGGCAGCCAAGCAAAAAGGCTACAGTGTGCTGCTGTTTGACGGCCAGCTCGACGTTCCGGCTATCTCAATGTACGAGCAGAAGTTTGAGAAGAGCCGCTTCACGCGTGTTGACGGCGATGTGATAGACCGCCTTATCGCCAAGGAAGACGCCAAGAAAAACAGCCTGAGCGATGATGACACTGACAATTTGTCAGCCGTGTTCCGCAGCCAGTTGCCCAAGATGGACAAGGCAGAGTTCTACATCGAGGTGCAAAGTCTCGGCGAGCAGGCCGGCCCGGTGGTCATCACACAGAGCGAGTATATGCGCCGCATGAAGGACATCAGCCGCTTCCAGGCCGGCATGGGCTTCTATGCGCAGATGCCGGACAGCTATAGCCTTGTGCTGAACAGCGACCACCCGCTGATAAAGAAGGTGCTCGACGACTGCAACGCGACCACCGCTGAGGCTCTGAAACCCATCGTCAGCGAACTGAAAGGGCAGCAGGCCCGTCTCGCTGCCATACACCAGAGCCAGAACAAGAAGAAGGCCGAGGAAATAACGCAGGAGGAAAAGGACGACCTGGCGAACACAGAGAAGGCCGTAAGCGAGCAGCGCGAGAAGAAGAACAACGTGCTGGCCGACTATGCCAAGGGCAACAGCGTCGTTCATCAGCTCATCGACCTCGCGCTGCTTCAGAACGGAATGCTCAAGGGCGCGGCTCTCGACGCTTTCCTGAAGCGCTCTGTCGACCTGATAAAATAACTTGCATCAGTACATGAGCCAACGGGCATGGGCTTCCGGTTTGTATAATGGGAAGTCTTTGCCCGTTTTGTATGGATTGCCCGCATCATGTCTGGCGGATGTTCACCTCGCATCGCACTTGTTGCATACAGTGCCGCATGATGAATGCCAGTTATGCCAGGCAGGTGCGGACATCCGTGTTTTCTTGCAGCAGATTTGCAAGTGTTGCTGCTTGCGGATATAAATATCAGCAGGCAGCCCATACTATCTGCGCCTGCCGACAGACGCGCACTGCTGTTAACATAAAAATGTTAACGACATCCATGTGGGGCTTTGCTGTTAACCACCTGTCATTCAACGAGTTGCGAAACGTGCCGTTTTGACTTCCGAAATGTGCTGTTTCGCAGGCTGAAACAGGCCATATCAGGGCGCGAAACAGGCAGTTTCGTGACGCGATATGTCACATACGGATAACCAAGAAAATGGCGGTTGTTTTTAGCTGCACATTTGCAAGTATGTGCAGATTGCGGATATTCATATTTATGAAATATTATAAGTTATGACAAAATGCGTATATTGGCACTTCAGAAACGTTCCGTTCTTAATATACAAGTAGCCAAAATGTAGTCAATTATGTTAAAACAAAAATCCTAAATACTTAAATATCAAGTATTTAGGATTTTCTTTCGTGCGCCTGATAGGACTCGAACCTACACGTCGCGAGACACCAGATCCTAAGTCTGGCGCGTCTACCAATTCCGCCACAAGCGCAAATTCGCGGTGCAAAGATAATCATATTTTGACGTTTGGCCAAATAAAACAGATTTTTTTATTCGCCTGCAACGGTTGTCGGGTGATGTTCCGAACCTTAAAGGGAACGCGGTGGTGTATGTCAGGGATAGCTTTTATTTGTTCAGCAGGGTGCGGGCTAACTCTATGATGGTGTCTATGCCGCGGCTGAAATCGCTGTCGGTGAGCGACACACTATAGTCCGGCTCGATGCCGAACTCGGTGGACTGTCCCTCGCTGTCGTACATGGGGCAGGCCGAGAAGCGTACCGCCCAGCCGTTGGGCAGCATATTGCTGAACGGCAGGCCGGCACCGCCGCCGGTGCGGTCGCCCACGATGGTGGCGCCGGGCAGGGCTTTCATATACTTCACAAACTCGTTGGCGGCACTGTAAACGCCGCGGTTGGTGAGCACGCAGACGCGCTTCTGCCACCTCATGTTGGCCGACGGCTGCAGCCACTGCTCCTCCATGGCCGAGAAGTCGTTGTGGCCGGTGCCTGTCTTGTGTTGCATATAGCCTACGAGCACCGGCTCGTTGGTGAACCGCGCGGCCAGTTTCTCGGCGTTGGTCAGCTCTCCGCCACCGTTGCCGCGTATGTCGATGATGAGCCCTTGGCAGAGCATGAGGCGGTTTATCACCTCGTCAAGATTGCCCTCGCCTATGCCGTCGCTGAAGCTCTCGTAGCGAACGTAGCCTATGTTGTCGTCGAGCACGCGGTATTGCAGGCCTGCCGCAATCTTGTAGTCGGTGCCGAGATAGCGGCGCAGCAGCGTGTCGCTGACGTTGGCCGGGTAGTCCTCCTGCCAGCTCCAGTAGCGGGCGAAGTCCGAGGCGCGCGACAGGTTGACGTGTCCGTCGCGCAGTTCGGCCAGCATGTCGCTCATCACCTCGAACAGTTGGTCGTCAGTCATGTTGTCGTTGATGCGCACCCGGTACTTGTCGTACACCTCGTTCCAGTCGAGACCGTACTCCTGCTGCTTGTATTCGAAGAAGCAATAACGTTCGTCTATGATTTTCCAGAGGGCCTCGAAGTTGCCCTGCGGCGTGTCGTCGAACTCCTCTTCGTCGACGCACGATGTTAAAACAACCGTCAGGGCGAGCAGCATCGGGAGGAATAGAAAGCGATTCATGGGCGGTAGCTGATTAGTTTGAACCGCTTTACGAAGCCTATCATGAAGCGGTGTGAGTATATGTGCGACTTGAGGTTGTTCACGTCGGCCTGCTGGTAGTCGCCGAGATAGCCCAGGCGCAGCGTGAACCGGCGGCCAATGTTGACGTCGGCCAAGAGCTGCTGGCGGAATGTCGGGGCGCAGACGAATGTTGTCGGTACGATGTTGTGGTCGTAGTCGCCGCGCGAGAATATCTCATAGTAAGACTGCCCGTAGTTGGGACTGAACATCAGGCCGGCCAGCGGCAGCTGCACTCCGTAGCGCACGGCCATACGGCAGCGGCCCACTCGGAATCTGTATGCGGCCTCGGCCGTGGGCATGATGTTGATGCTCAGGCGGGCCTGTGCGGGGTTGTTGCCGTTGGTGGTGTTGTAGATGAAGCCCACGTTGGCGTTGGCCATGCCGCCTACGCGCACGTCCAGCCTGTCGCCGAGCAGCGACCATCCGTAGAGTCGCCCCCAGTAGAAGCTGTAAGTGCCCGCCAGCTGGCGCGACTGGCGGCTGCGGTCGCGCGTGGACGAGAAGTCGGCCTGGTGCTCCATGGCCGTTGTCCAGCGGCTGCCGGGGCGTTGCCGCCTGACGGTGGCAAGGAATGTGGCTCCTGGACCGGCAAAGTGCTCTTGCGAGAGGTATGTGTCGAGCACCTGCGAACGCCCTGCGCCTATCATGTAGGCTGTGGTAGTGATGCGCCCTGAGGCCACAGAGTCGGCCTGCTGCGCAGCGGCCTGCAGGGTGAAGGCGGCCACTATGGCCGCCATGCTATACTTCATCATCGGGGAAAAGGCTTAGTTGTCCTGTTATCTCGTCTATCACCTGCTGTTCGCTCTTGCCTGCGTCGGGGTCCAGGTTCTCTTGCGTTGCTTCCTCTTCTGGCTCGGCTTCCTCCTCTTCAGCTTCCGGCTCGGGGAAGCGCACAGGTTCCAGCTCTGTGATGGCGGCCACCTCCCACGTGGTGATGCGCTTGCCCTTGGCCTTGAATCCCTTTACGCCCACGAACTGCTCCGCGTCGATTTCCATCGGCGGGCGCGTGGCGTCGCGTCCGCCGAAGGTCACCTCTATGCGCGGGTAGGCCTGGTCTGTGAGCACCACCTGCCTGTTCTGCGGGTTGTCGCCAAGGTAGTTCTGCTTGCGCTTGGTGGCTTCGAGGCAAAAGCGCTTCAGGTACGGGTAGCCCTCGTTGTCGGCATCGTAGAGCACGGCGGTCCATACCTTGTGCTCGTCGTACTTCTCTATGCGGGCTATGTTGTCCTCATAGTGGTTGTTGGCGTCGAAGTTAGTGATGTAGAAGTCGCCGCCCTCCAGGATGACGAGTATCGCGTCGTCGTCGAAGAACTCTCCGAGCAGCCGCCCGTGGTCGTCGTAGTTGAGGCGGTTCACATCGGGGTCATACCACACCTTGCGGCCTCCGAGCGTGGAGTGGCCGTGGCTCTTCAGGCCGATGCGGTGTATGGTCTTGCGCGTAAGGATGTTGCCCTGCGCGGCGCGCCCTTTGATTGCCACTTTCGAGAAGTCGCGGTCGAAGAATATGCTTGCCCTGCGCTTGCTCTCGCCCGGTTCGAGTGTCACCTTTATCACCTCGGCCTCGCCGTTGGGGTTGGCCGTGAAATACACCACCTTGGAGCCGGGCGTGCCCTTGGTCAGGTCGTACTCGCGGTCGCGTGTCATGGCCGTTACGTTGAAACGCTTTATGTAGTAAGGGCCGTTGCGGCCGTCGCGGTATACCACGTTGTATATGGTGCGCTTGTCGTTGCGCTTGAACACGCCTACGTGCTGTATGTTCTTGCCAACGAATATCTTGTCGGCCACGCGCACCACCTTGTATTTGCCGTCCTTGTAGAACACTATTATGTCGTCTATGTCGGAACAGTTGCACACAAATTCATCCTTCTTCAGGCCCGTCCCAATGAAGCCCTCCTGGCGGTTTATGTACAGTTTCTCGTTGGCCTCCACCACCTTCGTGGCCTCTATGGTGTCGAAGTTGCGTATCTCCGTGCGGCGAGGATGTTCCTTGCCGTACTTTTCCTTGAGGAACAGGAACCAGTTTGCCGTCACCTCCACCATGTTGGCCAGGTCATGGTCTATGCGGTCTATCTCCGCCTTCAGCCGCGCCATCAGCTCGTCGGCCTTCTCCTTGTTGAACTTCAGGATGCGCTGCATCTTTATTTCGAGCAGCTTCAGTATGTCGTCGCGCGTCACCTCGCGCACCAGTTGCGGGTAGAACGGCGTGAGCCTCTTGTCTATATGCTCGCACACGGCGTCCACGTTGGGCGCCTCCTCGAACTTCTTGTCCTTGTATATGCGCTCCTCTATGAATATCTTTTCGAGCGAGCAGAAGTGCAGTTGCTCCAGCAGCTCGCCGCGGCGTATCTCCAATTCGCGGCGTATCAGCCCCATGGTGCGGTCAACGGAGCTGCGCAGCACGTCGCTCACGGTGAGGAACTGCGGCTTGTCGTCGGCTATCACGCAACAGTTTGGCGATATGCTCACCTCGCAGTCGGAGAAGGCGTAGAGCGCGTCGAGCGTCTTGTCCGACGACACTCCCGGCGCCAGGTGCACCTGTATCTCCACCTCGGCGGCCGTGTTGTCGTCCACCTTGCGCGCCTTTATCTTGCCCTTCTCTATGGCCTTCAGTATCGAGTCGATGAGCGTCGTCGTGGTCTTGCCGTAAGGTATCTCGCGTATCACGAGCGTCTTGTTGTCCAGCTTCTCTATCTTTGCCCTCACCTTGAGCGTGCCGCCGCGCTGCCCGTCGTTATATTTGCTCACGTCTATGCTGCCGCCCGTGGGGAAGTCGGGGTAGAGGTGGAACTCCTCGCCGTGCAGGTAGCTCACCGCCGCATCGCACAGCTCGTTGAAGTTGTGGGGCAGAATCTTGGAGCTGAGGCCCACGGCAATGCCCTCCGCGCCCTGCGCCAGCAGCAGGGGGAACTTCACCGGCAGCGTTATCGGCTCGCGGTTGCGCCCGTCGTAGCTCAGCTGCCAGTCGGTGGTCTTGGGGTTGAACACGGTGTCGAGCGCGAATTTGGACAGCCTGGCTTCTATGTATCGGGGCGCGGCAGCGCGGTCGCCCGTCAGTATGTTGCCCCAGTTGCCCTGCGTGTCCACGAGCAGGTCTTTCTGTCCGAGCTGCACGAGTGCGTCGCCTATCGACGCGTCGCCGTGTGGATGGAACTGCATGGTGTGCCCAACGATATTGGCCACCTTATTATACCGTCCGTCGTCCATGCGCTTCATGGAGTGCAGTATGCGCCGCTGCACGGGCTTCAGTCCGTCCTCTATGTGAGGCACGGCGCGCTCCAGAATCACGTAAGATGCGTAATCGAGGAACCAGTTCTTGTACATCCCGCTGAGGTGGTGCACGGCCGAGGCGTCAAACCTGTCAGCCGGCTTGTAGTCGGAGTGCGCCTCCGGTTCGCCGTCGCCGCCTTCTATGGCATCGGCTTCGCTGCCGGTGCTGTCGGCGGTGGTGTCGCTGTCAGTGGCAGCAGCGTCATTTTCGGGCGTGGTGGTGCCTTCTGTGCCGGTGTCGGCGGTATCCATGCTGTCGTTGGGGGTTTCGTTTTCGAGAGTGTTGCTGTCTTTTGTTTCGTCGCTCATATATTGGTGTTATCGCAAATTTGCCTCAAAGTTACGCATTTTTTTCGTCATTTGCAAGTTTTACTTCAAAATAAGGATGCTTTGTTTTGTGGTCGGCTTTTGCCTCGGCAGGAGCGTTTCTGCTGTTGACGGCCTGTGTCTGCGTATGTGTTTCCGCAAAAGCGGGTATGCCGACGGCGGCGCATTATGCCCGAGGAAAGCCATTCGAATGTGTTAAGGATGCTTAATTTTCGGGCGACAAAACCCCTCTGAGAATCGCGTATTTGCGGGAGAAAGGTCTGTGGCGGCAAATATCGCGAAAATGGGCGTGCAATTTTAAGTAGCTGGGAATCAGGATGGTTATGGGGAGTTTGGGAGGAATGTGCAATATTCTGCGCCATAACGGGATGCAAAACGACACATTTTGCGTTCCGAAACGGGTCGTTTCGGGGTGCAATCTGTGCCGTTTCGCGCTGCGACACAGGTCGTTTCAGAGCCGGAAAATGAGCTTTCGGACGGCATTTCGACCCTCACCGTAGCAAAAATCGCAGTCGTAGAGCAACAAACAAAGCTCCGCCGACCGTCCAAAAGGCGCATCACGATTCTATTTCACGATTTCTTTTTGTATCGATTTCTGAAAAAACGATTGCGCAAAGCTAACAAACCCTTTCACATTCATTAACCAAAATGCCACTCTCAAAGACAGAACCACCACGCGAAACGCCACAGCACGACATGGCAAACACACGGCGGCAAGCCGCGCCAGGAACACGACGGCCGCAATCCACGCCGCTGCCCGCCGCGCGACAGGCTGTTCACGCTGACCCCGAGAGCCCTTGCGGCCTCTTGCGCAGTCAGCCGCCTGTCCTGCGCGTCTTTGGCCGACATCGCGGCCTTGACCTCCTCTGCCACCGTTAGGGCGAACTCTCTAAGGTCGGCTGGCGTAACGGCTATCGTTACGTTCTGTCCGCTGGATAGTAACTCTTGTATGTTCATTTGTCCCTCCTCACAGTGAAATAGTCATTGCCGCTGATTGCCGACAGGTGGAAACCGTAGCCTTTTTTATTAAGGCTGTAAGCCACGGCTCTTACCGACATGAACGATATATCGCCGTATTTGAATTTTACCTCGTTGCCTGGCTTAATCGCCGTCAGCGTGTCCTTGACGGACAATCTTTTTATGATATTTACTTGCGGTGTCATATTTATTTACTATCTTTGCGGTGGTAAATTTATTATCACATTGCAAAGATACACAATATCTGTGAATATACAAATTGTTAATACACAATTTCTGTGTATATAAACATTGTTTAACAATTAAAGGCATTGACACATTGTATATATATGGAGAAGAAATCAAGTAAGTGGATTTTGCCGATATGCTGCGGGCTGTCGCTGGCCTTGTCCGTTCCAGCGGCACTTATGGTGTTTTTCCACCAATCAGTCTCGTGGTCGTTCCTGGACGTGGCCTCCTCGTTCATCGCCATGGCGATAGCCGCTTTTGTCATGGCGCAGATATATCAGTCATTCACACTTATGTCAAGAATAGACAAGAAAAACAAAGGTTTGCTAGAGAAGGTAAATGAAGCTCACGAAAGGCAGAAGGCAGAAATGACTGACTTGTTTAAGGCGAAACTGGTGAGCTACGACCACAACATGTCAGCTTGCATTTTGCAGATGGAAGCTGTTTGCGTAAGTTTCATACACAACGATTTCAAGAACGCGCTGGAAGGGCTGATGAACGCGCTGAACGAGGCGAATATCGCAAAAGAAAATGACTTCCCTGAAATACCGAACCCCGCGGAAGGAATATTATCTTTCATCACGGCCATAAAAAACATAAACCCTCCAATCGACATAAGCGAGGAGAAAGCCAAAGGATACTGCAAGATTCTTTCCGCGACAGGGAGCGACGAGGCCATCGGGCTAATCGCGTATATTCAGAATATGTCGAACACAGCCGCTAGTTCCACAAGCAACAGCACCGCGGCAAAAAATATCCCTATGATGAAATAGCCAGGGTCACCTGTATCGATGGAAGCGGCTACACACCACAGCAAGAAAAATGCCGTCGGTATATTAACGAAGATGAGCAATCCTTTATAATAATCATCCATGGCACCAAGAACCAAAAAAGCCCCGAGGCAGGTACGAGCTACCACGGGGCATATGTTAATAAAACCTCTTGCGAGGAATGTTTAACCTTGCTGATGTAACATCTCGTACTTGTTACGGATGCAAAGATACACAAATTTTGTGAATATGAACACCGTTGGAGAAAGAATTTTTGAGGTGAAGAATCATTTCTTCGGAGCTGATAGGGGAAGCAATAAAAAGTTTGCTGACGCTATCGGGGTTAATCCAAATGTGGTTTCAAACTGGTTCTCACGCAAGGACGGAATAGGAAATGCCGTGATAGAAAAAATTTTAGAGGCATTCCCTTCAGTTGACAAAGGTTGGTTGGTTGGCGGAAATGGAGAGATGTTGAACAATGAAGCGGAAAACGAGAAAAATCCCGTGAAAAGCTACATCTCTGGCGTTCCTTATTATAACGTGGATTTCATTGGGGGCTTCGACTTAATCCTGAATGACCAAACAATCAACCCGGAATATTACATCCAGTTCAAGCCATACGACAAGGCTACGTGTTGGTGTAACATTACAGGGCACTCTATGGAGCCGGAAATAAACCACGGCGATATAATAGCCCTTCGAGAGATACATGATACGTCGTTCCTGCCCTACGGCGAAATATACGCCATCGTCACAGCAAACGATATGCGCACAGTTAAGCGTATCGGGCCATCCTCCAATCCTGACAATTACACTCTCATTCCGACAAACAAATCACCCGAATATGGAATACAGGAATTGCCTAAAAATATGATATTACGTATTTTTGAAGTTATGGGGTGTATGAAAAGATTGTAAGTCAAAAAAAGCATTATAATTATGAAGAAAATCCTATTTCTATTGCTTGCCGGAGTATTGCTCTCTTGTGGAAGCCCAAGGAAAAAAGTTATTGAAGTAAATGAAACAAACGAAACAAAAACAACAAGTGTTGAAGAATACATAAACACAATAACAGGCTTCACTTGCGAGAAGGCAGCTGTTACAGACAACGGCTACCTCATTATCGCCATTGACGCAACTTCAGACGAAGGTTATGACAATTTAGCCTCACAATTCCTTGACGAGGCTAAACGGGAGGGCGTAACAGGCTTGAAAGGGTGCGCCATCGTTGACATCAAGAACGCTAAGTTTGAGCAAGGTGCTGTTGTAGGCAAGAGGATAGGAAGGGCTTATGATTGACGTTATTTTTGATTAGGTAGCCAAAATGTAGTCAATTCAATAAATACAAAAATTCCAAATATCTGAAAATCAAATATTTGGAATTTTTATCCGTGGACCTGGAGGGAGTCGAACCCTCGTCCAAACAGGGAAACCATACGCTTTCTACATGCTTATTCCGGACTTTGGTTTTCGTGTGATGGCAAGACCCGGACCACCAACCAGCACCTTATCCCCTAAAAGTTCATCGCGCCGACGGGGCTTTAGCGCGACTATTCCCGATTTAACCGCACCGCTTGGCCGGAGAGCTTCGGAACAACAGCCTCCGAGCGATGTCCCGTCCCGCCAACCTTGTGGCGGGATTAAGCCGATAATCTACTATGCTTCGATTAGGCAGCGAGAGCGTAATTGTTTTCGCCAGATAAATTTTTGGCCGAGTGGATTATGGAGTTCACAGCCGTCACTCCGCATGCTTACGTACCATTTCGACCCGCTGTCAAATCCAGTCAAGCCCATGGTAACACACATTCGTTTTCCTCTGAAAACGTTGCAAAGGTACAACTTTTTTGCGGAACGCGAATGATTTTGTGCGTAAAAATGCTTACCTTTGCAATAATTTTGTAAGTACTGTGTTATATATTTGGTGACGTTCGTGAACTAAGCCTAACAAGACAACAATAAAAACAATGAAAAGATACCTCATTTCTATATTTATGTTGATGGCCTCTGCCACAGCTGTCTTTGCACAATCATCAATGACCGACCAGCAGATAATGGAGTACGTGATGGAAGAACAGCAGAAAGGCACGTCGCAGTCGCAAATAGTGACCAAGCTGATGCAGCGCGGAGTGACCATCGACCAAATAAGAAGTGTGAAGAACAAGTATGAAAGGCAAATGAAGAACCAGGGGCTGGGCACCGTTGACATAACGACATCCGGCAAGGCTACCACCGACCGCCTGCGCAAGAACAACGGCGACAAGAAGGCGGGCGCCAACGTATCGCAGTACAGGATAAAAGACGGCACTGTACAGAAGCTGCAGAAGAACACCTACGACAGTCAGGATCCGGAGTTCATGCTGATGCAGCGTGAGCTCAGTTCGTTCATGCCCGACTCCACACAAATATATGACCAGATGTACCTCGACCAGATGATGGGACAGGAAGACAAGAACAAGCGCAAGATATTCGGCCACGACATATTCAACAACAAAAACCTGACGTTCGAGCCGAACATGAACATAGCCACACCACAGGACTACCGTCTGGGGCCGGGCGACGCCGTTTTCATTGACATATACGGAGCGTCGCAGAAAACGATAGAAAGCACTGTGTCGCCCGACGGCACCGTGACCATTGAGGGCTTCGGGCCGGTGAGCGTGAGCGGGCTTACTGTTGCAGAAGCCAACGCCCGGCTGCGCTCAACACTCGGCACACGCTACAGCAGCTCGAAGGTGACGCTGACCGTAGGGCAGACACGCACGATAACGGTCAACGTGATGGGCGAGGTCGAGGCACCGGGAACATACACCATATCAGCCTTCGCCACCGTGTTCCACGCACTCTACATGGCCGGGGGAATCAACGACATAGGAACACTGCGCAACATAAAGGTGTACAGGCACAACCGGCTCGTGACCGTGGTCGACATCTATGACTACATACTGAACGGCAAGCTGAGCGGCAACATCCGTCTGGCAGACAACGACGTGATTGTGGTAGGCCCTTACGATTGCCTGGTCAACATCGCCGGCAAAGTGAAACGCCCAATGTTCTACGAGATGAAGAAGAACGAGAGCCTCGGTTCGCTGCTCAAATACTCAGGCGGATTTACCGGCGATGCCTACACAAAGTCAGTGAAAGTGATACGCAAGGCCGGCCGTGAATACTCCATATACAATGTTGACGAGTTTGACGTGAACTCGTTCAAGATGAACGACGAGGACTCGGTAAACGTAGACTCAGTGATACCGCGCTACTCGAACATGGTGGAGATAAAAGGAGCCGTGTTCCGCCCGGGTATGTATCAGGTGGGCGGCAACATCACAACGGTGCGCGCGCTCATCGAAGAAGCCGAGGGAGTGACCGAAGAGGCATTCACTGCACGCGGCGTGATGCACCGCATGAAGCCCGACCGCACGCTCGAAGTGCTCTCCGTAGACATAGCAGGCATAATGTCTGGCGATGTTCCAGACATACCACTGCGCAACGAGGACGTGCTCTACGTGCCAAGCAAGAAAGAGCTGCAGGAAGAGCAGACACTCACAATCCACGGCGAAGTGATGTATCCCGGCATATACAAATACGCCGACAACGAGACCATAGAAGACTTCGTGCTGCAGGCCGGCGGTCTGAAAAACACGGCCTCGGTGATGAAAGTCGACGTGTCGCGCCGCGTGTTCGACCCCAAAGCCACCACCGTGTCTGATACAATAGCCCGCACATACTCGTTTTCCCTAAAAGACGGTTTCGTGATCGACGGTGAGCCTGGCTTCGTCCTCCAGCCATTCGACGAGGTCTATGTGCGTTCCATACCCGGATACACCGAGCAGAAGAACGTCACGATAGAAGGCGAAGTGCTATACAGCGGCACATATACTCTGGCAAAGAAAAGCCAACGGCTAAGCGAGGTCATAAAGCAGGCCGGCGGACTCACCAACACCGCATACCCCGAAGGAGCACGCCTTGTGCGCAAGATAACGCCTGAAGAGAAGATGCGAATGGAAAACGTGATGAAAATGGCACAGGCCCAAAGAGGGCTCGGAGACTCCATCGACACAAAGAAACTTGACCTCGGCGACACATACTACGTGGGAATAAACCTCGACATGGCCATGGAAAAACCTGGCAGCAACTACGACATAGTGCTGCGCGAGGGCGACCGCATCATCGTTCCCGAATATTCGGGAACCGTGAAGATAAGCGGCGACGTGATGTACCCGAACACTGTGGCATACAGGGACGGAGAGAAACTCGACTACTACATCGACCAGGCCGGCGGATGGGGAAACCGCGCAAAGAAAAGCCAGACATACATCGTCTACATGAACGGCACCATTGCCAAGGCCAGCCGCAAGAACCGCCCACTGCCTGGTTGCGAAATCATCGTGCCGAGCAAGCCGATAAACCAGAAGCTGACCGTCGCCGAAATGGTGGCCATCGGCTCAGGAACAGCATCCGTGGCCACGATGATCGCCACGATTGCCAACCTGATAAAGAACTGATGCAACAGGCATAATGGTCATGACATAGCAAATAACAATAAAACCCAACAAGCCATGCGACTCTTTTCTATTCTGGTAACGACATACAACAGGGCAACAGCTCTCGACTACCTGCTCGGCCGCCTGGCCGAATACAACAGTCGTGGGCTTGACTTCGATGTCGTTGTAAGCGATGACTGCTCAACAGACAGCACGGAAGAAACGTGCAACAAGTGGCTGAAACGCCTGGAGCACATGAAGTATATCCGACTGAAAGAGAACAAAGGCATGGACGGCAACTTCATATCTGTCTATGAAGCCTGCGAAACGGAATATTGCTGGCTGTTGGGCGATGCGCGCTATGTTGAGTATGACGACCTAAAGCTGATAATAGAAACGCTGAAATCCCGGCAATACACGGCATTGATTCTTAAATGCCACTCCGCAATGCGACATGAGAGCAAAGTTTATACCGACATTAACGAGCTTATATCGGAGCAAGGGTGGCACATAACGAACAACGCTTCGTGCGTTATCCCAAGCCGATTCATCAACTCCATGCTCTACAACCGATACATCGGGACAACCTTCCTGCACATGGGCATATTCGTAGAGAACATCTGCCTGGAAAAGAACTTCAAGGTAAGGTATCTTGACAAGGTACGAGTTAAAGACATAAAGACCGACGGTTTCACCAAGGTTGGATGGAAAAAGCACCCCTTTCTCAACTTCGGCAAGCTGTGGTATGAGCACATCATGTCGCTGCCAAACAACATTGACGTGGAAATCAAGCAGAAAGTGCTGCTCGACCACACCAGATACACAAAACTGTTCTCGCTGCTTTACATCATGTCCGGCCGGTCGCACTACGGCAGGGCCTATTATGACAGCTATCGCGAAAACAGGCAATACATGCAATTCGTCTCGGAAATACCGGCTTTCGTGTACGACATAGCAATACACATCCTGCCCCCGTTTTACAAGCCGCTGAGGGCATTGGCCAAAAAAGCAATGCGAAACAGAACGACAGAGGCAGAAGAATGACACCCGAAAAACAAGAAACAAAAACAAAACGCATAGCCAAAAACTCGCTTGTGCTGTATGTCCGCCTGGCCGTTCTCATCATAGTCGGGCTGTATACATCGCGTGTCACGCTCGACATCCTTGGGGTCGAAGACTTCGGCATATACAATCTGGTGGGAGGAATCATTGTAATGATGAACTTCATCAGCAACGCCATGGCACTTGCCATCAACCGTTTCTTGTCGTTCAACATAGGGCGCGGCGATATAAAAAAGGCTTCCGATGTGTTCTCTATGGCCGTAAACATCCACGTGTTGCTCTGCCTCGCCGTGTTCGTGATTGGCGAAACGATAGGCCTGTGGTTCGTAAACACCCACTTGGTGATTCCGGCCGACAGAATGTTTGCTGCCAACGTGGTGTATCAGACATCGCTTATCTCGTTCTCACTGCAGATATTGAGCGTGCCGTACAACTCGGACATCATATCTCACGAGCACATGGGATACTTCGCCTTGACCAGCATCATCCAGACACTCGGCAAACTTCTCGCCGCAATATCGCTCACACTATTCATCGATACAGACAAGCTCGTGACCTACGCCATACTGATGGTGCTGCCGTTTGTGCTGTATTTCCTGATGAACACCATTTACTGCACACGCCGTTTTGAGGAAGCATCATATAAATGGATATGGTCCAAGAGCCTGTTCAGGGAGATGTCGTCGTTTGCCGGCTTCAGTACGTTCGGCAATATGGCGACGGCAATCGTCAACTTAGGGCAAAGTGTGTTGCTCAATATGTTCTTCGGCCCGGCCTTGAACACGGTGAGGGGACTGTCGTTGCAGGTCAACGCGGCGGTCCAATCGTTTGCCGGCGGCATCTATACCGCTGTCAATCCGCAGATAATAAAGTCATACGCGCAGGGCGACATCGACTATTTCAACAAGCTGGTCTGCACGTCAACCAAGATAGGCTACTTCATGATTTTCACCTTGTCGCTGCCCATGATACTGGAAATAGAGCCTATCCTGTCCGTCTGGCTTACCGAAGTTCCCGATTATACGTCAATTTTCGTAAGGCTCATACTCATTAACACGCTGATATACAACTTCGTCACACCATCATGGATGGCGTTTCAGGCCACCGGCAAGGTGGCCGTGATACACCTTACAACCGGCTGCATAAACCTGTGCAACGTCATCATAACGTATATTATGTGGAAGAACGTGCAAACCGAGCCTTACTTCATAATCATAGTCAACATCGCAGTGAGCTTCATTATGCAGCTGGCCACAATGATATTGCAGAGCCGCAGGCTGCCCATAAACATGAGAATGTACGGCCGCAGTGTTGTGCTGTCTGTGATGTTATATTCCATTTGCGCAGCAATCATACCCATAGCAGTTTACTCTACCATGGAAGAAGGCATCTTGAGGTTCGTCGTCACATTCGCCCTTTCGGTCGCCTGCTCGGTCTTTGCGTTCTACCGGATATGCCTTGACAAGGCTTTGAAGGATTACGTTGCGCAATACGCCAAGACAAAGATAGGCAAAATGACACGCAAGACACAGTGACCCGTCCGCCCATTTCCGCGGCAACACGAACAATATAATGCAATAAAAACAGTTACTAAAGTATAACATATAAACAAAACGAAACGATGGAGCAACAAGACAAAATAAAGCAAATAGACTTCACGAAGATATTCAAGGCTGCAATCAAGCACAAGAAGAAATACTATTACAGCCTGCCCATAACCTTCGCGGTGGCGTGTTTCATCATACTGTGCGTTCCGAGATACTATACCTGCACGGTGCAACTGGCCCCGGAAACGTCGAGCATGAACAGCAATTCCATCAGCGACCTCGCTTCGTCGTTCGGTTTCAACCTTGGAGCAAGCTCTTCCGGCAGCGATGCCATATTCCCGGAGCTATATCCCCAGCTGATGGAGTCAGTAGATTTCCGCTCCAGCCTGTTCCCGATAAAGATAAAGACACTGGATGGCGAGATAAACACCACATACTACGAATATCTGGCAAAGCACCAGAAATCGCCCTGGTGGTCGGAGATAACACGTGCCTTGAAAAGCCTGCTGCCCAAAGACGACACCGGCACAGGAGACAACTCGGTGGTAAACACGTTCCAACTCACACGCGAACAAAAAAGCATCAACGATGCCATTGGCGGCAACGTGATGTGCGCCGTCGACAAAAAGACATTCGTAATCTCCATCTCCGTAACTGACCAGGACCCGCTTGTCTGCGCCCTTGTGGCCGATTCGGTAAGGAACAAGCTGCAACACTTCATCACAAAGTACCGCACGAACAAAGCGTCGATAGACCTGAAATACACCGAAGGGCTGTACAACGATGCCAAGGCAGAATATGAAGAGGCAAGACGCAAGTACGCCAAGTTCTCCGACGAGAACTCAGACCTCATACTGCAAAGCGTGAAGTCCAAGCAGGAAGACCTGGAGAACGACATGCAGCTTAAGTTCAACAACTACAGCACCATGGCCACACAACTGCAACTGGCGAGGGCCAAGGTGCAGGAAAAGACGCCCGCCTTCACCACGCTGCAGTCGGCAACGGTGCCCCTGAAGCCCGCCGGCCCCAAGAGAATGATATTCGTTGGCTTCATGACCATATTGGCATTTCTGGCCACAACGATATACGTATCAAAAAAGGAGGGGTGCTTTTAAGCATCCGCACGGCCGGGCACGATGATACTCCTGCTGCTTTCCATACAGATTCTGCTCTTTCTCCTTTCGCTCATCGAGGAGCGTCTGGTGAAATACAACCGGCGCATATTCATTGCAACGGGCGTGTTGCTCACGCTGTGCGCCGGCCTAAAGGAGGTCGGCATAGACAGTGACTCCGAGACATACGAGTATTATTACAACAATTACGACAACGAGCTGATGATGACAACCGTCGAATATTCCTTCCGCCTGTTGTCACAGATAGTCAGCAACATATACGACGATGTCCATGTGCTGTTCCTTATATATGCCGGGATAGCCATCACAATCAAGTTCATAGCCTTCAGGCGGCTGTCCGACTGCTGGTATCTGCCCGTCGTTGTGTATATGGGCTACTTCTTCATCTTCCACGAAATGACCCAGATAAGGGCAAGCGTAGTGGCCAGCATAGCCCTATACATGATCATCCCACTGGCCGAAGGCAACAAGAAGCGGGCCACACTGCTGTTCTTTTGCGCCTGCTTCTTCCACTATTCTGCCATAGCCCTGCTGCCACTGCTCTTCCTTGGCAACAAGGAGATGGAC
This sequence comes from uncultured Prevotella sp., assembly GCA_944320355.1. GTDB lineage: Bacteria > Bacteroidota > Bacteroidia > Bacteroidales > Bacteroidaceae > Prevotella. The sequence goes on from CALUHC010000037.1 coordinate 26,689, forward strand.
AAGAGGAGCCGCCTGCTGTGGTCGGCCTTGATACCGTTCGGCTATCTCATATACGTTGCCGGGGTTGACTTCATCTTCAGCCTGCCCATCCCCTACATCGGCGACAAGCTCGAAGCCTATCAGACACTGCGCGACCAAGGCGTGATAGGCGACGAGATCAACGTGTTCAACGCCATACTGCTCGTGACCATTGCCGCCTTCTACTACTGCATGTACTTCTACGACACCATAGCGCAGCGGTTCAAATACCTGCCCCTGGTGCTGAAGATGACGGGCATATCCATCTTCCTGTTCGTAACGTTAGCCTTCCTGCCCATCTTGGCTTACCGCCTGTATGCCCTCTACGGCATAGCCAACATATTGCTGTTCACCGGCATATACTACACCATCAAGCCCGACTGGCTGGCCAAGAGCGTTGTCGGCACGGTGGGCCTGTGCCTGTTCTGCATCAACGTGTTCTTCACAAAACTGTTGGAATGACGCGGCACACCTTATAAAATGAATACTCAAACAAAAGGCATGACCAAAGAGATAATAAAAAAAACGGCGATACTCATCGACTCAATCATAGGCGAAGGCATAAAGCAATACAACAAAGCCTTCGCCCGAAAGCCTGCTACGGGCATAAACACCACTGCTCGCAGTGAGCGGGTTACCGTATCGCTGACCAGCTACGGCAGGCGCGTTGCGTCGGTGCTGCCCGTAACCGTGCTGTCGCTCATGCGCCAGACATACAAGCCTGATACCGTTGTGCTGTGGCTCGACCGCGACCATTGGAACAGCGACAACACCCCCGACAGCCTGAAAAGGCTGCAAGAGGCCGGGCTTACGATAAAATATTGCGAGGACCTGAAGTCGTACAAGAAATACGTCACGGCAATAGAAGAATATCCCGACGACCTGATAATAACCACAGACGACGACTTCTACTATTCGGCCGACTTCGTAGAACGGCTCATGCAGGCCCACGCAGCCTCGCCAGACGAGATACACACGCACAGAGCACACCGCCCAACGTTCAATGACGACGGAAGCCTGAAGCTGTACAACGACTGGGACCTGCTGGTCTATGACACCAACGAGAGCCCTCTCTTCGCCACCACCGGCGGAGGATGCCTGTTCAAGAGGTCGCAGCTCTACAAGGACATAACCGACCGCAACTTGTTTTCCGCACTGTGTCCCATGGCCGACGACGTGTGGTTTTACTTCATGTCTGTGCTCAACGGCACACGAATCAATGTGCTGCCCCACAAGAAGCACACAATGATACCGCTCGACAACTTCTACCAGCTGACCCACAAGAACGCCAGCCTGTCTGCCGTAAACTGCGGCGAATCGTACAATGACGTGCAAATAAGGAACGTTATGAAGCACTACGGCCTCACCACCGCCGATTTAATGCTGCGGTGAAGCAGGCCCTGTCTACGCCCTCCATGCGGCGCGAATCGCGCAACACACTGGCCACCAGCCTAATCCCGCGACGCAAACCGACATCGCGCCGACGAGCCAGCAGCAACGTCACGTAAGCCGCGTTTACCGCAGCCCACAGCACATAGAAGCCCCGCGCACTGTTCTGACGCATATCCATGAAGCGGTTCAAATAGTGTATGTATATCTTGCCCACGGCCGGTTTTGCTGCCGTCGATGCGCTCACCTTGTGGTATATCTTTGATTTTGTAACGCAGCCCATCTTCTGCCGCTCGCGCTTCATGCGCAGGCAGAAGTTGAAATCTTCCTCCCCGAAAAAGAACTTCTCTGTAAACAAGCCGCCGTCGGCAAGCAACAGACACGGCCTGAAGTACAGAGCGCAACCTGTCACGAACGTAACGGGAATAATGCCGCCCTGCCTCACCGCGGCCACGTCGCCTCCGGCGTAATAATACTTGCGCATACCCAACGCCAGTCGGCCGCCGCAATTCCATATAACATCGCGGCGCGACTCATAGCATATCATAGGGGTGAACGCACAATAGTCCGTATGCTCAGAGGCAGCCTCGTTCAGAACATCGAGGAAATCGGGCTCTACCAACGTGTCGTTATTAAGAAACAGCAAGCTGTCGGGCAGGCAACCGGCAAGCATACGCAAGGCCTCGTTGTTGCCACGGGCAAATCCCAAGTTCTCGTCGCTGCGGCACACTATGCACTCGCGCGCCGCGGGAGACGCCGACAAACGGCCGCCCACGCGGACAACCCTCGCGACCACAGTCCGAGACTCCAGATATTCCATAATGTGCTCAAAAGAGCCATCGGTCGACCCATTATCCACCACAACCACATAAAACTCCGACCGCATCTCATAAAGTGACTCCAAACACGCAATGGTATCCGAATATCCGTTCCAGTTTAATATTATTATTGCCGTCATAAGAACAAAGAAATCTGCCTTTTCAGTGCAAAAATACTAAAATTCGGGCAATAACCAATCCCACGCCGCTATTTTTTGAGCCGCCATGCTCTTTCGCCCTACCCTGCAGGAATATCCGTCGGCAGCAAACATCCGCCCCTACTCCTCCACCCGCCCTACCCCATCCGCCATGCCAATGCTTACCGCCCGCCTCCCGAAAGGCAAACCAACAAACATTGAAAACACATTCACTACAAAGCGAATTGCACCATGAAACATCCTGCAACAGCACCACGGCAACACCGCTTCGCGGCCTCATTGCGGACATCCCAGCGCAAGCACATAAACATTTGATATTCAACAGGTTGCAAAACGGCAGGTTCCGCAAAACGGCCGATGCCCGGAGCTATTTCTTACATATTAAAGCACAAATCCAAACACCACAAAAAGGAGTTTTGCGAGCCGCAAAACCCATATAAACAGAACCAGAAACAAGCGGCCGGAGCTACCCAGCCCTCACCTCACCCATCACCGACGGAGCACGCAGGCAGAGCCTGCAAGACAAAGAAAGCAACAAGACAAAAACAGCGCGCAAAGCCACAAACTTCGGCCAGCAATAGTAAAATACATTTTAGGCAGATGACTATTTTATAAAAAAGTTGTATCTTTGTATCGTGAAATCACAGTCACACTCTATACGAAACATAGTAAATACGGTTCACAACTAATATAAGGCATGGAAGAAAATCTGGTTTCGGTCATAATGCCAACATATAATACCGGCAGCATCCTGTCGGAAAGTATTGACAGTATCCTATGCCAAACATACAAAAACTTGGAGCTGATCATAACGGACGACAAATCGGACGATTCCTCAACCATATCCATCCTGAAGGCTTACGAACGTAAAGACAACAGAGTCAAGGTCATATATCTTGACAGCAACCACGGAGCCGGCTATGCCCGCAACAAGGCCATAGAGACGGCCAGAGGCCGATACATAGCGTTCTGTGACAGCGACGACCGCTGGGTTGCCGACAAGCTGGAGAAACAGATTGCCTTCATCAAGGAAAAGAACTGTTGCCTCACCTACTCATCCTATATAATATGCAACCAGGACGGCACAGACACAGGCATCTTCATCGCCCCGAGCATAGTAACCTACGGCGGCATGAAGCGCGACGACAAGATTGGCTGCCTGACAGCACTCTATGACACCGCATTCTATGGGAAGTTCTATTTCCCGCTGCTACGCAAGCGCCAGGACTGGGCAATGTTCATACTCCTGTTGGAGAAATGCCGCAAAGCCTACGGATTGAAAGAGCCGCTGGCGTACTATAGGTTGCGCACCGACTCGCTGTCCAGCAACAAACGGTCACTCGTGAAATTCAACATAAACGTCTACCATAAAGTTTTAGGATTTTCAAAGCTAAAATCCTACCTATATTTCGGGTTTATATTCCTGCCCACTTACATAATAAAAACCATAAAAAGAAAAAAGGACAGCCACAAGTTCTTGAGCCTAAAACAAAACATAACATAACTTAGTGCACCCCAAGTCGAAAAGGCATACCCACCATCCACAATACATACGAAACAACAAACAGTGAGAGCATACGCACAACCAGAACCCCTGACTATAAAAAAAATCCACAACAAAAAAGCATAAAACATAATAATCACAAAAATATCAAGTTATAAATATATATCAAAAGATATAAATGAACCAACATATACTCTATATACTCGGAACTTTTACCATTAGCATGGTGTGTGGCTTTATCGCCATACCGATAATAATAAGGTTCTGCAGGAAGAAAGAACTGTACGACAGGCCAAACAGCCGTAAGGTGCACAAGTGCAGCGTTCCGCGGCTGGGTGGCATCTGCTTCATACCAAGCATGATTATTTCCAGCATAATAATGATGTTCGTTTTCAACCAGAATGCTGTGAACAATGAGATAAATATAAGCCTCTGGTCCATATTTTTCGTGATCAGCCTGATGCTCATATATGCAGTGGGGCTCATAGATGACATCGTAAGCCTAAGTCCCAAGACCAAGTTCGCCATACAAGTGATAGCCGCGGCGCTGCTGCCGGCCTCAGGCCTATACATCAACAATATGTACGGGTTCATGGGCATCCACGAGCTGCCCTACTACATCGGCGCTCCGCTCACGGTGTTTGTCATCGTGTTCATCGACAATGCCATGAACCTTATAGACGGCATCGACGGTCTATCGGGCGGATTGTCGCTCATAGCCTTGGCCGGTTTCCTGAACTGTTTCGCGCGAGAAGAGATATGGGCATACTGCATTTTGATTGCCGGACTTATGGGGGTCCTGATTGCTTTTCTGTATTTCAACATATACGGTGGCAGGAACGGCAGCCTGAAGATCTTCATGGGCGACTCCGGAAGCCTCACCCTCGGTTTCATACTCGGTTTTCTGCTCGTCAAGTTCTCAATGGACAACCCCAATGTCATGCCGTTCAGGAGAGACAGTCTCATGCTGTCATGCACGCTTCTCACGATACCAATATTCGATGTCTGCCGCGTTATTTGCGTGCGCACCTTACATCACAAGCCTATATTCGGCGCCGACAAAAACCACATACACCATAAGCTGATGAGGGCAGGACTGACCCAGCACCAGACGCTTGTGACGATATTGGCCCTGGCTCTGTTCTTCATCGCTTTCAACCACCTGCTTTTCGACCCGCTATATTTCAGCAGCATCGTGGCCTTGGACATCGTAATATGGCTGGCTTTCCATGCCATTGTCAATCGCATGATAAGGAAGAAAGGTGGAAAAGTATTCTTCAACGACAGCGATGATGATTAAACGTTTTTGCGACATAATTGGTGCGGCTTTCGGCCTTGTGGCCTTCTCGCCTGTGTTCCTGCTGATATACATCGGGCTCAAACTCAGCAGCCACGGCGCTGCCATATACAAGCAGGAACGCATCGGCCGCGGTGGGCTGCCATTCTCCATATACAAGTTCCGGACAATGGTGGAAAACACTGAGGAAGACGGAATCCCGCAGCTGGCGGAACAGAACGACAGCCGGCTCACCAAGCTCGGCAAGTTTCTCCGCGAGCACCACCTCGACGAGCTGCCGCAACTGTGGAACGTGCTCAAGGGCGATATGTCGTTCGTGGGCTACCGCCCCGAACGCAAGTTCTTCATAGACAAGATAATGGCCCTGCGCCCAGATTATGCCGAGCTGTACAAGATACGTCCGGGCATAACCTCATACGCAACGCTCTACAACGGATACACCAACACCATGGACAAGATGATCCGCCGTCTCGACATGGACCTCGACTACCTGCATAATATGTCGTTTGCCGAGGACGCAAAAATCATCGCCCGCACTTTCATAAGCATCGTGTCAGGAAAGAAATTCTGACGCCTACCATTCTCATGCAACACCGGCACGAGGCTGCAAAGGCATTGGGCGCGAGTCTGTCAGTACTTGCGGAAGCTGAGCAGGAGCACGTCAGAACGCAGCACCATCGTGCCGCCGTCGAGCGTGACGACGCGGAAACGCTCATCCAGACTGTTGATGCCGAGCGAAGTGAGCTGCGAAGCATCGGTGACTTTGATGTCAGACGAGTCACGGTTGTTCATGTATGGGTCGCTGAGAAAGAGTGAGTCGCCCGTGTAACTGAACCTGAAGAACACATCGGCAGACGCTGAACGAGCCTCAAGCAAATCTGTCTGCACAGCCCAGAAAACACCTTTGGCCCGCATATCGGCCGAGCTCCCCCCAATCGTGTCCACTTGGCTCAACTGCCAGAAGCCGTCCAAGCTGCCGTTGCCCGACGTCTCTATCTCGCACGACACGCACAACACTGCCGCCAGCGAGAGCATTGCTATAATTGTCTTTCTCATCTTTTCTTCTTCCCTAAATTCAAAATACCAGTCCTCACCACGGTGAGCTGCAAGCCGTAGTTGTTGCCGCGCAGCGTTCCCGCGTCCATTCCCAGCGCAGCCGTCAGTCCCCAGCCGGCGAGCTTGTGCCCGTCCGGAAACCTGTATGCCGACTCCAGCAACAGGCTGAAGTTGTCCTTCGGGTCCGGATATGGGGACAGATAGCGACCATAGCCCTTCTGGTAGGTGGCCAGCAGACGGTAGCGCAAGCCCTGCAGCGGCGCTCCGCCTATGCCGAAGTGGCAGGCCACCATACGGCTGTTCTTCACCTCCACCGTGCCGTCACCGTTGTAAGCAGGCGAGAGGTAGAGCGGATTGCCCATCACCTGCCCCCAGTGCTGCCAGCCGCTGAATATATAATGGTTGTAGTAATCGTCGTTGCCGCCAACGTGGTCTGGTATGTTGGCATTGTGGTCGTGATAGATGGGGCCACTCTGGTACTTGGAATAAAGGTACTCGGCCACGACCTCGTCAACCCACCGGCACCGCTTCAGCCGCAGCTCCACCCCGAGCATCATGTCCTTGAGCGAGTACATCAGGTAGCGGTTGTCCTTCTTCACGTTCCACTCGCTGCCACTGCCATACCCGTCATAGTCAAGCAGGAACATCTGCGAGTGGTCCTCAAAATAGTGGTCGGCATATAAGCTCAGTCCCCATGCGTCATAGTCGAAGTTGAGCCGCGCCACCCAGCTGCCCAGCTGGTTGCCCTCCGAGTTCTGGTATGTTGTCTCCACCACGTCGGCGCCGCCAGGCACGAACGCGTTGAGGAACGAGCTCAGGTCCTGCTTGTTCTTCACCTCGCGCAGTCCGCCCTCGCCGTCGGGCAGGTAGGATGTGCCGCCAAACTGCGCCGCCATCTCCAGCCCAAGCTCAAGCGACACGTGCCTGCCTTCAGGACCTATCTTCAGATAGCCCGCCTTGCTGTGGTAGAATGTGTTCGAGGTGTATTTAGACCGCCTGTCCGTGAAGTTCTCCTGCCAGTTCCCGTCGGTTGTACGCCCGTATGCAATGTGGCCTTTCAGGCTGAGCCAGCCCTTTGTCAGCGGCACAGCCCAGTATTCCGGCAGCGCCAGCCTCACCTGCGGCACCGGCCTTGCGTTTATCCCCAGCGTCTGCGAGCCGCTGCTCAGCCTATTGTTCTTCAGTTCCATCGGATACTCCTTGCTGCCAACGGTCAGCACACCATGCAGCCAGCGCGCCTCAACGAAAGCCTGCTGCACGATGAAGGCACTGTTGTAGTTGACCGCTCCGGCAAGGTCGAGCCCGTAGCCTATGCCCCACCGCCTGGTGGAATCGGCAGCGAGCGGCCTTTCCACGGCAGCCCTCAGATAGCCGTTGCCCCGCTCCAGCGAGCTCAGCCCGTACTTGTTGGCGTTGAGCCACAGCGGAGTATAGTCGCCCGCCGTGCCAGAGAGCTGCACGGCCACGCCATATCGCAATGAGTCCACGAGCGAGCGGCTGCCCTCCCCTGCCCTCGCCTGCCATGCCAAGGCCAAGGCCAGCAGGGCGCAGAATATCCTTTTCATTGTCATCTCGATTTCTTTGTCTTAATCCTCCATGCCTCCCATCGGCTCTTTCCGCCTGCAAATAGATATGCAAACGAGCGGAAAGGATGCTCGCTTCTGGTTTCCCGAGTGCAGCTTGCCTTATGCAAAGGCAATGCAAACGAGCGGAAAGGAAGCTCGCTTCTGGTTTCCCGAGTGCAGCTTGCCTTATGCAAAGATAACTATAAATATGCAATTAACCAAAGGACAAAGCGTGAAATTGTGATAAATAAGCAGTTATCGTCCATTAAATAGTTGTGAAATGCTTGCCCGATTGGCATTTTTTTTGTTACTTTGCATTAGAGGCAACGACCGCGCCATAACGGTGCCGACCGTGCCAGAGGCGTGGGCAAGCCCACAGCCAAAACAAACAAAATCATGTTCCACATCTAAACTCCATGATTATGAAACGTATCATCTTAGCACTGACAGCCCTGCTCTGCTTGGTACTGCCGTCAGATGCCATGAGCTACGAGCAGGCACGGCGCGAGGCTTTCTTCCTCACGGACAAGATGGCCTACGAGCTCAACCTCACGCAAGAGCAATATGACGCCGCATACGAAATCAACCTCGACTACCTCATGGGCGTCACCACCGTCGACGACGTGTTCAGCACGTACTGGAAGCGGCGCAACCTCGACATGAGCTACATCCTCTTGCAGTGGCAGTGGGACGCATTCTGCGCCGCCACCTACTTCTACCGCCCGCTCTATTGGGCCGACGGCTTCTGGCACTTTGCCATCTACGCGCGCTATCCACGGCGCAACTACTTCTACTTCAGCCGCCCAACGGTCTACATCACCTACCGCGGAGGACACAGTTGGCGCAGCAACGGCGGCCGCAGCTACTACCACGCGCACCGCGACCACTACCGCCGCCCCGCGCCTCACGGCAGCGGTATGCGCGACAGGTGGGACCGCGGTGAGTTCCGCGGCAAGCGGTATGCCGGCAGCAGCGGCTCGCATAGCGTCACCACCCGCCCCGGCAACACCACCCGCCCCACGGGAAACAGCTTCGGCGGCAGCCGCAAGGGCGGCACATTCAGCGCCAACCGCAACGGCAACTCCGGCAGCACGGCCACCACGCCGGTGCGCCGCCCATCGTCGAGCAGCTCGTTCAGCCAGAAAAGGAGCGCAAGCGCAGGCACGATCGGGAGCACAACAAAAAGGACAGGCACGTCGGGCAGCAACAGCACCCTTAGGACACCTACAACCAGCAACCGCGCCAACATAGCCACGGGCAGCATGAGAAGCGGCTCGTTCAGGAACCGCGCGGGCAGCAACTCTGCCGGTTCGTCAAACCGCCTCACCACGGCCACGCCCCTGCGCAGCAGTTCCTCGTCTTCCAACCGCAGCGGCTCGTTCCGCTCGGCGAGCGGCAGATCATCCATATCCACAAGCCGCACGGCACCGTCACGCAGCAGTTCCGGCTCCGGCAGCGGCTCACCGTCACGGAGCGGCGGCTTCAGCGGGCGCAGGTAACGGCCACCGGCGGTTTGCAATCAGCAACAAGCAACCACTGATTTCGCCGATATACACGGAAAGTGAGGGCATTTGGAGGGTTACACAGATTGGTAAGGGCAGCAGTTGCTGCCCTTTTTCGTGAAACAAAACTGACCATACCAAAGTTTCAGTGGGTAGTATTTCCAGCCACGCTTGCCCAATCCGTAAAATCCGTGGTTGCATGAAACACTTTTAAAAGTAAAAAAGGCAAAGGGGTAAAAGGTAAAAAGCCATATGGAAGAGGCGCAAGAACCAACTCAAGCCTCCCGAAAAGAAACTCAGGCTGCGCCGAACACAAAGCTATTGTCCTCTAACTTCTCAGTGGAGTGAAACGGAGCGATAACTTCTTCTATCTCCCTTTAACTCCTTAAAAACTAATGTCTGCACTACTGCCTACCGTCTCCTGCCTCCTTAATTTTAACACTTCAGAAACCGACGAAATAGAGAACGAAAAGCATAGTGGATTGAAATATCTTGACAAAAATGCCGCCCCGTTTTGCAAAACGTGCTGTTTGGGAATGCGAAACGGCACGCTTTGCGTTGCGATATGGTCCGTTTCGCAAGGCAAAGCGGCACGTTTTGCAGGCTGTTTCCGAGCAGAAAACACAGTTTTCGGCTGGTTTTCGGCATATATTAGGGTGTGGTTTATTGCACATTTCTCCCAAATCTCCCATAAATCCCATGGCTCACAGCTGGTTAAGATTGCACGCCCATTCCCGCGTTATTTGCAGCCAAGGAATGCCTTCCCGGGAAAACGCGATTCTCAGAGGGCTTCGCATGGCGGAAATTAACATATTTAACAGACTTTGATGACGGGCGGCTGCAACAAGCAAGTGCCTATTATGCGGCTTACGATATGGCGGCATGGAGGTTTCTCAAGTCTTTTTATTACCTTTGCACCATGGTTATCATCATAACGGTATTGGCCTATTTCGCCGTGCTCATGGCCGTGAGCAGGATAACGGGACGGCGGGCCACCAACGCAACTTTCTACCGGGCCGACCGCCGCTCGCCGTGGTACATGGTGGCCTTCGGCATGGTGGGCGCGTCGATTTCGGGCGTAACGTATGTCTCCGTGCCGGGCATGGTCACCACGTCTGCCATGACCTACCTGCAGATGTGCCTCGGCTTCATTCCCGGCTACCTGCTCGTGGCCTTCGTGCTGCTGCCGCTCTACTACCGGCTCAACCTCACCACGATATACACTTACCTCGACCGCCGCGTCGGCCCGAGGGCATACAAGACCGGGGCGTGGTTCTTCCTGCTGTCCAAGATGCTCGGGGCCTCGCTGCGCTTCTACGTGGTGTGCCTCATAGTGCAGGCCTTCGTGGCCGACGCGCTGGGCATCCCCTTCGTGGCAACGGCGGCGGGCATGGTGGCGCTGATATGGCTATACACGCGCCGCGGCGGCATAAAGACGCTGGTGTGGACAGACTCTTTCCAGACGCTGTGCCTCTTCCTGTCGCTCATACTCATCATACACAATGTGGCCTCGGCCATGGGCATGACCCTCGGCGAGGCCGCGCGGGCCGTGGCCGCCGACCCGCAGAGCCGCATCTTCGTGTTCGACGACTGGATGAGCGCGCAGAACTTCTGGAAGCAGTTCGTAAGCGGCGCGTTCATAGTGGTGGTGATGACGGGCCTCGACCAGGACATGATGCAGAAGAACCTGACGTGCAAGACGCTGCGCGAGGCGCAGAAGGATATGTGCGCTTACGGCTGCGCGTTCTTCCCGGCCAACCTTTTGTTCCTCGCCCTCGGCGTGCTGCTGGTGCAGCTGGCCGCCACGCGCGGTGTGGCCCTGCCCGCCCGCGGCGACGAGCTGCTGCCCATGTTCGCCGCCACCGGCAGCCTCGGCACGGCGGTGGTGGTGCTCTTCACCATAGGCATTGTGGCCGCGGCCTTCAGCAGTGCCGACTCTGCCCTCACCGCCCTCACCACAAGCCTCTGCGTCGACATATTCGGGCGCGACGAGGACGAACGCCTGCGCCGCCGCGCCCACCTCGGCGTGTGCGCCGTCTTTGTGGCCTTCATACTGCTGTTCCGCGTGGTCAACTCGTCGAGCGTGCTCGATGCCATCTACACCCTGTGCTCCTACACCTATGGCCCGCTGCTCGGCCTCTTCGCCTTCGGGCTGCTCACCCGGCGACAGACACGCGACAAGGCAGTGCCCTACATAGCCGTGGCCTCGCCGCTGCTGTGCCTCTCCGCCGACAATCTGGCGCCACGCCTCACCGGCTATCACTTCGGCTACGAGCTGCTGCTGCTCAATGGGCTGCTCACCTTTGCCGGACTCATGCTGGCAAAGCCACAGAACAAACATCCCCGCAGGGCCGAAAGCCCGACAGCACAGGCTGCCTCCGCACCATCAACACAACCCTCCCACAACTCTCAGTCCTCCCATTCCTCCCAAAATAACCATCTATGATAAGAACAATCATCCTCGATTTCGACGGCACGATAGGCGACACACGTGCCCTGATAGTGAAGACCATGCGCCAGACATTGGCCGCACTCGGCCTGCCCCCGCAACCCGACAGCCATTGCGCGGCCACGATAGGCCTGCCGCTGAGGCAGGGCTTCGCCACCCTCATGCCCATGGACGAGGCCACGGCAGCACGCTGCGAGGCCACATATCGCGAGATATTCGCCCGCAACAACGCCGGATACCGCGTGCCGCTATTCCCCCACGTGACCGAGACCATGGCCGCGCTGCACGCCGCCGGCCTGACCCTCGCCATAGCGAGCAGCCGCAGCAGACAGTCGCTCACGGCCTTCCTGCGCGACATGGGACTTGAGGACTGCGTGGCGTGCGTGGTGGCAGCCAACGACGTGGAGCACGCCAAGCCCGCCCCCGACATGGTGCTGAAGATTCTGCACGAGACGGGCGGCACGGCCGCCGAGGCCATTGTGGTGGGCGACACGCGCTACGACATAGCCATGGGGCGCAGAGCGGGCACGCTGACCTGCGCCGTGAGCTACGGCAACGGGCAGCCCGAAGAGCTGGCCGATGCCGACTATCACATAGACGACTTCGGCGAACTGAGCAACATTGTTGGAATATAAGGAGTTATATGAAGTTAGAAGGAGTTATCGCTCCACTACGTTCCGCTAAGGAGTTAGAAGACAAATGCCTTGTTGCTCCATAAATTCTGGAGTTCAGTAGTTGCCTGGGTACAGACAAATGCCTTGCTGCAATTACAGCGTGTGGCATTTATCCTCTAACTCCTTAGCGGAACGTAGTGGAGCGATAACTCCTTCTATATCCAGCTGACTCCTAAAAAAGAGTCATGCGTTGAGCAGATAGCGCTCGGCCTCTATGGCAGCCTGGCAACCCGATCCGGCCGCCGTTATGGCCTGACGGTACACAGGGTCGGCCACGTCGCCAGCCACAAACACTCCCGGAATCTTGGTACGCGGCGTGCCGTCTATCTTCTTCAGATAGCCCACCTCGTCGGTATCGAGCCACTCGCGGAACACTTCGCTGTTGGGACTGTGGCCTATGGCGAGGAAGAAACCGTCTATGGCGATGTCCACCAGCTGCTCATCGGGCTCGCCCTTTCGCTTCACCAGGTGCGCTCCCTCAACGCCGTTCTCGCCGAAGAGGCCAACGGTGTTGTGCTCGAAGAGCACCTCGATGTTCTCCGTAGAGAGCACACGCTCCTGCATCACCTTCGATGCACGCAGGTAAGGCTTGCGCACTATCATGTAGACTTTCTTCGCAAGGCCGGCCAGATAGAGCGCATCCTCGCAGGCGGTGTCGCCGCCTCCAACCACGGCCACGGTCTTCTTGCGGTAGAAGAAGCCGTCGCAGGTGGCACAGGCCGACACTCCCTGGCCGTTATACTTGCGCTCGTCGTCCAGCCCGAGATACTTGGCCGAGGCTCCGGTGGCAATGATCACCGTGTCGGCCAGCAGTTCGTGGCCATCCTCGGCGGTCAACCTGTAGGGTGCTTTGGACAGGTCGGCCTTCACGATGGAGCCGTCGCGTATGTCAGTACCGAAGTGCTCGGCCTGCTCCCTGAGGTCCATCATCATCTGGTTGCCGTCCACTCCCTGCGGATATCCGGGGAAATTCTCCACCGTTGTGGTCTGCGTGAGCTGGCCGCCGGGCTGCAGTCCGCAGTACTCCACGGGCTTCAGGTTGGCCCTGGCGGCATATATGGCGGCGGTATATCCCGCCGGACCGCTGCCCACGATGAGGCAGCGCACGTGTTCTATGTTCTGTTCCATCGGCTGAATGTCACTTTTCTCAAAATCCACTCCTGCCTCTTACAGCAGTTCCTCTATCTGCTTGGCTATGTTGTCAAGGCTCTCCGTAGGCTCGAAACGCGCCACGACCATGCCCAGCTTGTTGGTAAGGAACTTGGTGAAGTTCCACTTTATGTCGGCAGTTTCCTTGTAGTTGGGGTCCTCTTTCGACAGCATATCATCAAGAACCGGCGCGAGCGGGTGGCTCATGTCCCATCCGGTGAAGCCCTTCTGCTCCTTCAGGAACTTGAAGAGCGGGTCGGCATCGTCGCCGTTCACCTTCACTTTCTTGAAGCGGGGGAACTCCGTGCCATACGTCAGCTTGCAGAAGCTGTGTATGGACTCGTCGGTTCCGGGTGCCTGCTGGCCGAACTGGTTGCACGGGAAGTCGAGTATCTCGAACCCGCGGCTATGGTATTTCTCGTAGAGTTTCTCCAGTTCCTCATACTGCGGGGTGAATCCGCACTTGGTGGCGGTGTTGACTATGAGCAGCACCTCGTTTGAATACTCCTTCAACGATACGTCTTTTCCTTTCCTGTCCTTGACAGAGAAATCGTAAACAGTCTTCATTTCTTTTGTCGCAATAGTTATTTTCTGAATGTTTCGTGGGGCAAAAATACTTATTTTCCCGTTCATATCCAAACGCAACGGCGATTAATTAAGTATTTTTTGGGGCACGGACCGCCGTGTTCCTTGCGCACGAGCCCGTTGGCGCCAGGCCACGAATAACACCTACTGAACGTTCCATGCCCTCAGGATATTCTCCACCGGCATGGTCTCCACGTAGTTTTCCGTGTCGTCGGGCAGATTGCAGAAGAAGTCGATGCCTGTCCGCCGCTCCAGCTCCCGCACGTTGACCACGTGGTCGCTCAGATTGTCCGACGAGCGGTCCACGTTCTCATGCTCGGCCCAGAAGGCAATGGCCTTCCAGATGTTGCCGCGCTTGCAGAGCACGGCCATGAAGAAGTAGCGCGGCACAATCAGCCCCGACTGCGTGTATCCGCGCACTCCCTGCGTGTCGCCATAGTCCTCTATGGTGCCTCCCTTGCACACATAGAGCGTGTCGCGGAAGGTGCTTATGTTCCACGAACGCACCTTGTTCTCCATCACCAACCACAGTCCGGAGTTGAAGTTGCCGTACTGCGGCTGCATGTTCGACAGGTAGAACGTCTGCCCGTTGGCATCCTGCGAGCACAGGCGGTCGGCCGACGGGCAGATGTGGCCGCGCTGATATGGCCTCTCACCATAGTCATCAAGCGTCGTCCGGTACTGTTCGGGCAGGTCGGGATCCTCTTGGAACGGGTCGCCACGCCACGTCTGCCCCTGCCACGAGGCTCCCCGCCAGTTGTTGCGGTTCCAGTTCGTTGCGCTGTTGGCGGCGTACATCTGGTAGCAGGTCCAGCGTTGCGCCCGCTTTTCGCAATCCCACTCCACGGCGTAGTTCACCCCGTAGCCGTCCGTGGTGTGCACTACGAGGATGCTGTTGGCATCGTCGCGCGTCTTGGGAAACTCCAACCTGCCGGCCGCGCTGTTCACCACCGTGCTGTTGCTGTTGGCACTCGCGCCTCCGCCCGCCGCTCCATCGTCATCAGACGAACAGCCAACGAGAACCGCCGACAATGCCAGCAGCCACAACAGAAAGCCCTTGTTCTTCATAAACACGATATTATATGGATATAAAAAAAGCACATCCGGGCATATTGCCATACACGGACGTGCCATTGATATTAAAAAGATTCCTGTTTGTTCTTATTTCTTTGCAGCCTTGCCGTAGCGGCTCATGAACTTGTCTACACGGCCTGCGGTGTCCACGAGCTTGCTCTTACCTGTATAGAACGGGTGCGAGGTGCTCGAAATTTCGAGCTTTACCACAGGATAAGTCTCGCCCTCAAATTCCACAGTCTCGTTTGTCTTGCAGGTGGAGCGAGAAAGGAACATATCGCCGTTGGACATATCCTTGAATACGACGGGGCGATAGTTTTCTGGATGAATGCCTTTTTTCATTTTAACTTCTGTCTTATTGTTTGTTATTTTATTGTATTCACTTTGGGGTGCAAAGGTACGAATAAAATTCGTTACCAACAAATTTTCTCATCCGTTTTTTTGCTTTTGCCTGCATCTTGCACGTCTTCAATGCCTAACGATTCTGCGTATGCCAGACTTTATATGGGCAAAAAACATACCGGACCTCCGCCTTCCGCCACGCAACGCCCAGCCGGTCCGAGCCGTAAGGGGATGCCTGTCCTCCTTTCATCACGCAGGCACCATAGCGTGGCGGAAGCCGAAGGCCCGGCAAATACGGGCCTTGGCCTAAAGCCGTTTAGCCGATTGTTATCTGACGGGCCACCTTGGCCTTGGTGGCTTCCACCTTGGGCAGGTCGACAGTGAGCACGCCGTGCTCCACCCGTGCGGCAATTCTGTCCTTGTCAACGTCGTCGGGCAGTATCAGCGTCTGCTCATACTTGGAGTACGAGAACTCGTGGCGCAGGTATCGCGTGTTGCGGTCTTCGTCCCTGTGCTCGTCCTTGCTCTCCATCTTTATGGTCAGGTTGCCGTCCTCGTTGATGTGCACGGCAAAGTCGTCCTTCTTCAGTCCGGGCGCGGCCAGCTCCACTATGTAAGCGCGGTCGTTCTCTTTCACGTTGATAGCCGGTGCCGTGGCGTTGGCCTTCGGCATGAAGTCGGTGTCAAAAAAGTCGTTGAACACTTCGGGCAACCATCCTGCGTTTCTTCTGCTTGGTGTCATAATATTGTCTCCTATCATTTAGTTTGTTACTTGTTTTCTTGTTTCTGTTCCGGCCTTCGCTTTCGTTCCGGCCTTCACTATGCATAAAGGCAATAAGCATACCAAAGGCGGCGCAGTGCCACATTGGCGCAAAGACAAGACAAAATGGCACGGATGAAGGCAAGAATCAGGAAGCATGGACTAAAAAAGAATGCCGTGGACTCTCACGCAAGCCCGCTACAAAAAACGCTGTCAACCGCAATTGGGGATTAATACCAATCGCCATCAGGGGGCAGCGATGCGCATCCCGCACACCCTCTCGGACAGACTGAGGAATCGGCCAGACGCACAATCCGGCGGGATAATGACCGAGTTGGCTTTAACTTTTTTATGTTAAAGGGAACCAAACGGCACATCCACGCTAACACACTGGCAGTCAATGGATTGCGAGACGTGCCGTTTCGGCTTGCGAAACGGCACGTCTTAGCGCGCGAAACGGCACGTTTCGCAAGGCAAAACGTGCCGTTTCACACCGCGACATGACACATACCGGAAATCATGTCGGCACGGGCTGTTTTTAGTCGCGCATTTGCAAGTATGTCCAAACGCCTAAAAAGAGCCGATGGCCCGCAGCACCTCCACGCCGTCTTCGACCGTCTTCACACCAGAGACGACCATAGAGCGCTTGCCGTTCTGGTCGCGCAGGTTGCAGCGGCGCGGGTTTGCGGCGATGTAGTCGAGCACACGGTCGAAAGCCTTGCTGCGGTAGTAGGCGCTCTGCGGGTTGCTCACGAAGAAGAGCGTCATGCGCCCCTGCTTCAGCATCAGCTTCTCGCAGCCCAGGCTCTTGCCCATGCGGCGCAGCGGCACGACGCGCATCAGCTCCTCGCCCACCTGCGGCACAGGGCCGAAGCGGTCGAGCATACGCGAGCGGAAACGCTCCAGCTCGTCGTCGGTCTTGAGGCTGTCCAGCTCGCGATACAGCAACATACGCTCGCTGTCGCTCGGCACGTACTGGTCGGGGAAGTACATCTCGATGTCGCTCTCCAGCGCGCAGTCGTCCACGAAGGCGTCGCCCCCGGCCTCGCCCGCGGCGGCCTCCTCGGTGTAGAGGTCGGCAAACTCGTCGTTCTTCAGCTCGGTCACGGCCTGGTTCAATATCTTCTGATAGGTCTCGTAGCCCAGGTCGGCTATGAATCCGCTCTGCTCCGCGCCCAGCAGGTTGCCCGCCCCGCGTATGTCGAGGTCCTGCATGGCTATGTTTATGCCCGAGCCGAGGTCCGAGAAGTTCTCCAGCGCCTCCAGCCGGCGGCGCGACTCGGGGTTGAGGTCGGCCAGCGGCGGGGCCAGCAGGTAGCAGAAGGCCTTGCGGTTGCCGCGCCCCACACGGCCGCGCATCTGGTGGAGGTCGCTCAGCCCGAAGTTGTGCGCCCCGTTGATGATGATGGTATTGGCGTTGGGAATGTCGATGCCGTTCTCCACTATGGTGGTGGAAAGCAGCACGTCATAGTCGTAGTTGGCAAAGTCCATGATGATCTGCTCCAGCTCTTCGGGCTTCATCTGGCCGTGGCCTATGGCTATGCGCACGTCGGGGATGTACTTGTGTATCATGTCGGCTATGCGGGCCAGCTCGCTGATGCGGTTGTTGACGAAGTAAACCTGGCCGTTGCGGCTCATCTCGAAGTTGATTGCGTCGCAGATTATCTCCGGGCCGAAGGTGTGGATCTCCGTCTGTATGGGATAGCGGTTGGGCGGCGGGGTCTGGATTATGCTCATGTCGCGCGCGCCTACGAGCGAGAACTGGAGCGTGCGTGGTATTGGCGTGGCCGACATGGTGAGCGTGTCGACGTTCACCTTCATCTGCCTGAGCTTCTCTTTCGTGGCCACACCGAACTTCTGCTCCTCGTCTATGATGAGCAGTCCGAGGTCGCGGAACTTCACCTGCTTGCCTATCAGCTTGTGCGTGCCTATGAGAATGTCTATCCGTCCGGCCTCAAGGTCGGCCAGCACGGCCTTGGTCTGCTTGGCGGAGCGCGCCCGCGTCAGGTAGTCCACGCGCACGGGGAAGTCCTTCAGCCGCTTGCTGAAGGTCTGGTAGTGCTGGTAGGCCAGCACCGTGGTGGGCACGAGCACCGCCACTTGCTTAGAGTCGCAGGCCGCCTTGAAGGCCGCGCGCACGGCCACTTCGGTCTTGCCGAAGCCCACGTCGCCGCACACGAGGCGGTCCATGGGGCGCTGCCGCTCCATGTCGGCCTTCACGTCGTTGGTGGCCTTGAGCTGGTCGGGCGTGTCCTCATACAGGAAGCTGGCCTCAAGCTCGTGCTGCATGAACGTGTCGGCACTGAAAGCGAAGCCCCGCTCCTGGCGCCGGCGGGCATAGAGCTTTATCAAGTCGCGGGCTATGTCCTTTATCTTCTTCTTAGTCCGCTCCTTCAGCCGCTCCCACTGCCCCGTTCCGAGGTGGCTCAGGCGGGGCGGCTCGCCGTTGTCCTGGGCCTTGTACTTGGCCACCTTATATAAAGAATGTATCGAAACGTATATCGAGTCGCCGTGCTGGTACTGTATCTTTATCATTTCCTGGTAGCCGTCGCCCTGCGGCATACGCACCAGTCCGCCAAAGCGGCCTATGCCATGGTCGACGTGAACCACGTAGTCGCCCACCTCGAACTGCTGTATCTCCTTGAGCGTGAGCGTCACCTTTCCGCCGCGCGCACGGTCGGAACGCAGACTGTACTTGTGGAAACGGTCAAAAATCTGGTGGTCTGTGAACAGGCAGACGCGCAGGTCGCTGTCGGCAAAGCCCTCGTGCAGGGTGCGGTCTACGGGCGTGAACTCTATGCCGGAGTGCGGGCTTCGCGTGGCGAAAATCTCGCGCAGGCGCTCGTTCTGCTTGCCGCTGTCGGCCAGGATGTACAGCCTGTAGCCGCGCAGCAGGTAGTCTTCGAGCGACTGTTGCAGCAGGTCGAAGTTCTTGTGGAACAGCGGCTGGGGCGCGATGTGGAACCCGATGGTGGCATCGGGCTGCCTCACGTGGCGACGGCCTATCTCCACAAGGCGGAACGCGGCGGCGGCCTTGGCAAACTGAGCCGCGCTGACCAGCTGCACCTCCTTGCGCATCTGCTCGCGTATGGCCTGCTGCTCCACCTCCGTGGCACCCTCAAGCTGCTCGGCCAAAGCCTGGCGCGAGAAGCCTTCATCATATATCTTGCCTATCGAGTCATGCACGAACACGAAGTCCTTTACCACCAGCACGGTGTCTGCGGGCAGAAACGAGAGCAACGGCACGCGGTCCTCGGTGAGCCCGGCCAGCTCGGGCACTATCTCAATGCTGTCGCGACGGTCGCGCGACAGCTGCGTCTCCACCTCGAAAGTGCGTATGGAGTCTATCTCGTCGCCAAAGAAATCCACGCGAAACGGGTACTCGCAGCTGTACGAAAAGACATCAAAGATGCTGCCGCGCAGGGCGAACTGCCCCGGCTCATACACATAGTCAACCTCACGGAAGCCCAGTTCGCGCAGCCTCACCGCCAACTGCGACACGCCGACCTCCTGCCCTACGGCCAGTTCCACACGCCTGTCGTCCAACCGGCGGCGCGAAACCACAAGCTCGGCAATTGCGTCTGGGTAAGAGACGATATATAAAAAGTCTGAGGGCTGAGTGCTAAGTGCAGAGGTATGATTACTTTCAGGTGAAACTCTTCGAGAGCCGAGCTTTGAAGTTTGATTACTTTTACAAGATGAGACAGCGGCCGGTTGGTATTCAGATCGCATCGCATCATTATCTGTATCCGCAGAAAACCCATCAGCATCGGAAATCAAACCTCCGCACTCTGCACTCTGCGCCCGAAACTCTGATGACACTCTCGCCAGCACCTCCGTCCTGAGTATCTCGCTTGCGGCATCGCGCTGCCCGTACTTCACGGCGCGCTTGTAAGACGAGGGGAAAAAGAGCACGTTCGTGTCGCCGAGAATCTGCGTCAGGTCGTGATAGAAGTAACCTGCCTCGTCGGCATCCTGAAGTATGAACAGGAACGTGTTCGGCAACCGCCCGGCCACCGAAGCGAACACAACCGAAGCCGCCGAAGCGGCCAGCCCGTCCAAGAACACCGTGCGCACAGCGGCGTCGCCAAGTGCCCTTGCAAGGTCGCCCACCTGTGGCAACCCCGCGTACAATTGCTTTATTTCCTTGATATCCATCGCTAATACGGCGGCAAAGTTACACCAAATCGGAGAAAACACAAAAAGAAAGGCTGCCAAACTGCAACGCGGACGTGTCCAGGCGAATCATGGCGCAGCCTCATTCACACACGGCAAACGATGGCCTCAACCGCCCAAAAGGAAGCCAACGAACAAGCTGCCGTTATAAGCCCAAAGCCAGACGGCAAGGCACAGCATGGCACAACGGAGCGCGACAAGCCGCCGCCCCGCCACAGACTTGAACAGGTAGCCCATGGCCAACGGCATGGCAAACAGCCAGTGGGGAGCAAAGATGTATATCTCGCTTATGCCGAAGCCCAACACCATGGACAGCAGCATATCGAAAGCAAACCACGACATGACCAGCCACAGGAAGCGGTCGCGCCGACCGCACCACACCCCAACGGCAAAAAACAGCACCAGCAGAGCCTCAACGACATAGTTTGCGGCCCAGCGGTAGCGCACCAATACAGGCCTGTCAATCCATATATCGCCAAGAAGGTGGTCCCGGTGCAGCTGCAACGACTCGCCAAACAGGTTCTCAACAGCCACGTCCCAGCGCGAAGTAGAGACATCGGTCCAGTTCAGGAATCCCGTCTCGCCCATCGGCTCGCCTTCCCTGTTGACGTGAGTGGGCATGCCCTTCTCGGCCAACATCCTGTTGCTCTCGGCAAGCTCGGCATCAGTTGTGTGCCGCGGAATGCCGCCAACGCTGAAACTAACACACAGCATCAACGCCGCCGGAACCGCAACGGCGCACAAAAGATTGCGCCAAGCGAAGAACCTGCGCCCGTTGACCAGCCACTGAGCCAAGAACACCTTAACGCCGTTGCTCAGCGTAAGGCCTGCCGTGAGCACGAACAGGGCCGCCGAGAGCCACCCCGGCATGGGCCTGCGGCCACGCAGCCGCCGCCCCGCCACATAGAGCACAAGCAGAAGCAGGCACATGGAGAAAGCGAAATGGTCGGGCACCACCATGGCAACCATCACGTAAGCGAAGCCAAAGAAGAGCGCACAGAGCAACGATGTGTCAGCGCGCCCCACACCGACCACACGGCGCAACAGACGGAACAGGAGGACGAACGACGTGAAGTCGGCCACGGTGAGCGCGGCAGCCGTGATGAACTGGGCGCAATTCATCCCCAAGGCCTCCATCAGCCAGCCGTTGATAAGCGCCGCCGGATAGAGCATCCAAAGCAGCAACGGATGGCGGAAGCTGTTGAAGAAAGCCTGCCACACAGACATGACGAGATATATCATGGGGTCGTAGCCCGACACGTGGAACTTTCCGATGAACAGTTGCCAGTAGCCGCCATGCGTCCTGCCGACAAAAAGGTCATAGTACTTGGCCACCATCAGAGCATTGAGAGCCACAATCACCACCAGCGCCACCGCCGCAGGCCACCGCTCTTCGCGCCGCAGGCGCAGCGGTTCTACAAACCGGCCCATGCCACGCAGGGCCTTTCCAAAAAAGTTTCCCATTGTCATCCTGCTACCGTTGTGCCGCCACCGCCAGCGGTTCTCAACTCAACCAGCTCCACCCCCCCTATGCGCGCGGCCATTGGCGAGAACGAGCTGCCGGCCGAGCCATATATGCGCGAGGTACGCGCCAGCGTGTACATATCCACGAGTCCGCCGCGTATGCCCTCCACACTGTCGCGCGAGGCCGCGCCGTCCGACGTTATAAGCGCACTGCCGAAGACCCCGCCCAGCTCACGCTTCACGCCCTCATCGTCCGTGGCGAGATATATCCTCATGCCCGGATGGGCAGCAAGCTCGCGCCGCCCCGCGTCCACAAACAGCCGGGTGGGGCTCATCGCCGTGGCCTCGCCATGGTCAGTGCGGCGTATGTGCATACCTATCGTATAATCAGAAAAGCGGGCCGCGTTGGCATTCACGCGCTCCGTCACGGCCCTGACCGGATGGAAGACGGCACGATACACGTCGTCGGGATATGAGCCGAACTCCTGGTAGCAACTCATGTAGCAGCGGTGCCCGCGTGCCCAAGCCTCGAAGTCGAATCCACGGAGCTTCAGCGGAGTGACCTCCTTCTCGTATATCCTGCGCCCATACAGCACCCACTGCATGGCCGCAGGCAGCCATGCGTTTCGCCAGCGCGGACGGTCAGTGACCACAAAGTCGAGCGCCGTGGCCTCGCGCAACTCGAAGAGGCAACTGTTCACAGGCTCAAAAATGTCGGCAAACGGAGCGTTGAGCGCCCAGTCGCGAAACCAGACAACACTGAGCCTGCTGCCAACACAGCGGCACAAATGGAAGGCCGAAGCCACGGCGCGCATCCTGTTGGCAAGCCCGCCCACAGGAACCAAAGTAAGTTTTCCCTTGTCCATGATTGCAGAATGTCGCTGCAAAATTAATGATTTTTAGCGAGACACAACCATATTGGCACGCCAAAAGCGAAACACAGGCACACAACCAACGGCCGCCAGACATAGAGAGGGGCTGTGTCAAAAAGTGTTCCTGACTGGAAAATCCCTCCCCCGGCCCTCCCAATTAAAAAGCAAAGAGGCAAAAAACGAGAAGGCAATAAGAGCCAAGAAGCTGTTTTGATTTTATCAACTGCCGTGTTGAGTTGGATTTTCGAGGCATATTTGTCCGTTTGCAGAGGAGCATAGCCCGCTATGCGACGAAGCAAATGGGCAAATATGACCGGAATGGCACTCAAGACGACAGGGATAAAAGACATATTCGACAAAATCAAAACAGCTTCTAAGCACACCCCGGCAGACAAGCGGCAGCCACCCCCCACCCTTTTGGGAGAGGGATGGGGAAAGGGTTACAGCCGTCAAATGCGCATTTTGGCACAGCCCCTTGCCAGCAGAAACCACATCGACCGACAAATGCCCGGAAGCCACACGGCATTGGGCAAAGCATACCCACCGCATGACTCACTCCATAAATGTCCTCAACCTCACAATACGCACAGCAGCCAACAGCCGCATATTGCAATTAACATTTTTATGTTAAAGACCTCCACAATGGCCATCCCAGCCAACCGACTGACAGTCAAAGAGTTGCAAGACAGGCCGTTTCACCTCGCAAAACGAGCCGTTTCACTGTCAGAAACGGCACATCTTGCAGCCCAAAACATGCCGTTTCGTGATTCCAAACGGCACATACGGAAATCCTAGGCATGACAGAGCCTTCTTTGATTGCATATAAGCAAGTACCCAAAAGACGCAGACATTATTCCCAATGCCCACCTCTGGCATGAACAAAAGCCACAGACTGCCCCAACACTAACCCTAACACCACAAACAACCTTGGCTCTATCAACCATAGGCCAATACACGACTCCCAAGGCAGACTTGTATGTTTTCAGGTTGTGATTTGCTCTCAAATTAGTATCTTTGCACTATCAAAAACAGCAATTACGAAAATGTTCCTGATAAATTTTTGTTGTGATTTGCTCTCAAATTAGTATCTTTGCACTATCAAAAACAGCCGTCAACCGCTCAACTTAACGCCGCTTGCCGTTGTGATTTGCTCTCAAATTAGTATCTTTGCACTATCAAAAACAGCGAAAAAGGAAAGCGAAAACATTCGTCACGGTTGTGATTTGCTCTCAAATTAGTATCTTTGCACTATCAAAAACAGCGAGAAGATAATTCCACCGTAGAAGCAATAGTTGTGATTTGCTCTCAAATTAGTATCCTTGCACTATCAAAAACAGCTAAAACATCATTCCACCGTAGTAGCTATAGTTGTGATTTGCTCTCACATTAGTATCTTTGCACTATCAAAAACAGCCAACACTTCGGGCGCAAGTAGTGGTTTCAGTTGTGATTTGCTCTCAAATTAGTATCTTTGCACTATCAAAAACAGCTAAATCTTCCATTAACCTCAATACCTTTTCGTTGTGATTTGCTCTCAAATTAGTATCTTTGCACTATCAAAAACAGCAGTTAAGGTATTACGTAGAACGCCTGTTTGTTGTGATTTGCTCTCAAATTAGTATCTTTGCACTATCAAAAACAGCGAGATATGCAACTGCGTGTCTATTCATCCGGTTGTGATTTGCTCTCAAATTAGTATCTTTGCACTATCAAAAACAGCTCTTAGCCTCTTTTTTATCAGGGCCATACCGTTGTGATTTGCTCTCAAATTAGTATCTTTGCACTATCAAAAACAGCACGATATGCGTTATCTGCTGATTATCAACAAATTACAAACATTATTAGAAAACAAAAAAGCTGTTTGAGATGAAAGAGTCCCGCCCCGACAGGCGGGATTCTTTTATCTCAAAAAAGTTCCAATTGTATTCCTGGGGTATTTTTTCCTTGCGGCTTCCTTCCGTCAAAAAATTCTATTTGACCAAACTGTTTATCCGTGATACAGAGTATGCATACCTTACCAAGCTCGGGCAGAAAAGACTTTACTCGCTTTATATGAACCGCCGCGTTCTCACTGCTGGCGCAATGCCTTACATAGATGGAGAACTGAAACATGGAAAAGCCATCGCGTTGCAGGTTCTTGCGAAAATCAATGTATGCCTTCTTTTCCTTTTTGGTTTCGGTAGGCAGATCAAAAAGCACAAGCACCCACATAACCCTATATTCACTTAAGCGATCCATCAATATTCCGGATAAACGATTCGGCGAAGCTCACCAGCAAAACATTTATAAAGCGAAGCTGTGGTCTGCGACACAGCAACCATCAACGGACTGCGTTTACGGTTTATACGGACTTCCAACGTTGGTATGGCAAGCAACTCCACCTTGATATCTTTAGTCAAAGACACCCCCGGACCATATTTACGAAAGCAACCATACACCAAACGGTCAACGTATGGGCGATAAGGCTCCATAATGTCGTCAGCCAGGCAATAAGCATTATACTTATTGTGATGGTGTATTCCAAGCGTAGGCAACAAGCCACTGGCAACAAGGCTGCGCGCCACCACGGCACGCAGTATGACATAGCCATAGTTCAGCAGGTTGTTTGGAGCGATGCCGTCGCGGTCACGAACGAACCCGTCAACATCGGCAAACAAACATTTCCAATAGTAAGCTGCCGCACGCGCTTCTTGATTGTCCGGGTCGCCACTGCGCACACCATTTGCCCACACGCGCATACACTTGACTTCAGTCTCTCTGCATTCAGCTAACACAGACGCTTGGTTGTTTATTTTTGCCTGTACTGTCTGTTGCCACAACTGTTTTCTCAACGGCAGCGACGCGTCCAGCTGTTTGCGGAACCTCTCATTTTGAGTAGTGTTGCCATAAAGTGGCAGCATGAGTCCTGTCGGCATACTTTTGCTGTCGCAAGTGACGAGCGCACAGTTATTTTCAAGCAGGGCCGCAATAGCGCCAGATGTGATTGTTATCTTCTTGTTGTCTAAAACAACTACCCCAATATCTTCTATCGGCTTGGTTATTTCGCACTGGGTCTTTAAGACCTCAGGGAGTGGAGAGCCGGAGGGCACATCCGGCAGCCTTATAACCAGCTGGGCATCACGCAACGACAAATATGCAGGATTGCCAAAATAAAGTGTTTTCTTTATCATAACATCACTGTTATATTACCTAGGCGGTCTGTACGCAACGGTAAGCACGTCTCTTTTATCATTTCACCTGTTATTGCTTTCTGATTCTTTGACTGGGGACTACCAAGTCCATATTCATTTTGAATCAGTCCTTTACTGCAAAACCTCTGCGCTTCATCTTTGGATAGTGAAAAAATGACGTTAGCCGAAGAATAAGGTATGAAATTCGCTGTAATACCACTAGAATCAACAAATTTATAGACCCTACCTCTATCTATAGGACAAGAGACTTTTCCTGCTGCAAATTCCTCTTTAGTCGGCAAATAGACAAGATCGTTAGGTGAAAGCACGAATTTCGGTTTGTTTCCGTTTTCGTCATCAGGGGCAGGCGACAATCCTTCCTTCAAACGTTCCATAACAACATTCAATGGCACAGTGGCATAATTCCGCTTGCGCACGACCTCGCCTGTGGCACTGTCGACCTGCTCTGTCTCATAAACTGCAAAGAACAGGTTGGTGCCTTTTGCCGCTTCCACAAACTTCGTTTTCCTATTGCCCTGCTTCCCTATGGCAAATTTGTCGGCCTTCTCGTAAAGGCGCACTTTGTATATGGGGCAATGAGGCTTGCCGCCATTCAACCCAACAATAGACTTATTCATCATTTCAATGCCTTCAGGCGAGAAGGCCAATACCGGGTCGTTGCCATTAGCCTCAAGATGGCGCAGAAGTATCTTCCTTATGCCTGTATCAGTAATTTTCTCTATCTTGCCTTTCGCCTTCTCAGAAGTCTTGCAGTCACTGAACACAGAAACCAAGTCATTGCCATAGCGTGTGGCAAAGTAACGCTCATTCGTTTCCTCTGAAAACACATAGACCTTTATTTTCTTCAAATCAACATCAGGCCACACATCTTTGTGCTCACCAAAATAAGCCTTTACCTGCTTTTCGCTCAGCCTCAAGGCCAATAGCTCTTTTAGTTTTCTCTTCAACTCTTTGTCCAAGACAATGTTTGGAGCCTTCAGCACATCGGCCAATCGAGCTGTTCTTATGCTGCAAAGGTTAACCTCACCAAACACGGTTTCTTTGTGCATAGGTTTGCGTATGGCCCAGCTGCTTCCCCCTTTCTGGGTGTCTGCAATCTTCTTTCCGCCAACATAGTGCTGATAATGGTTGGTAGTCTTATTGATGATGCGCAGGTTCTGCTTGAAACTTACGATTATCTCTTTAAGCACAGAATACGTATCTTGAGTGAATGTCGCCCAAGGCTTCTTTATATACCAGCGGCTATTACCTTTGTCGTCTGTCCTCTTCTTTTCACATAACAGGCGTTGCAAGTCGAAGCGTGAAATCTTTGCGTTCTTGCTTGCGGACTCATTATTCAGATAGTTGACAATATTGCGGCTGGCACAAGCTATCACGATAGCATCCATAGCATGGTGACGATGGTCAATGCGCTTCTTATTGAAACCTTTCTGCAGCTCAAGCGGCATGCAAGGGATTTGCTGGCCACTGCCATTGCCCGTAGTGAAACGCAGGCTACCAGTAAGCTCATTCAGCCGCTGGAAGCGAGGAAGTATAATTCTGTTCCAGACATCATTAATGCCCCAATCCCTCTTGAGGCGATCTGTAACGCCACCAGTGCAGACCACAAGGTTCTTCGACGTACCTTCTTCTTCTCCTTCCTCACGCACGATATTGGAAAGCAACGACTTTATGAACTTGCTTATGTATCGGCTGTCGTTCAGCTGGCGGGCTATGAACTGTTCCGGGATGTCGTCCATCAACAGCTTTCTCATCTTGGGCTTATTATGCGTGTAGGCTGTCTTTACAAGGTCCTCATAGCTGTCAACTGACAGAATCTCGACACTATCCCCGCCAGAGAGTTGCACTTTCTCGCCATGATGCTTACAGATGAACTCATAGCCAAGCATACTGCCCTTCAGCTTGTTCACCTCCGACTCGCAAATAACCTTGTTGCTAAGCGAGTCGTCAAAATAGCGAGCTTGCGGGATGACGTGCTCTATCTCATAGGCTGGAGTGAACAGTTTTGATAATGATATGACTCGACCGGTGTAAGGCGAGCGGCATTTTTGCTCCAACCAGAGCTTATAACGCATCACCTCAGAAGTTGTGGGGCGTTTCTTAATGTCGCTCTCATTGAATTTCTTTAATATGGCACTAATGTCGTCCGGAATCTCGTCGGCATTGTCCAAGACATCTTTCTCGTATATGCGCAACAGTTCCTGCTGACTTGGAGAGTATGGACGCACATTCGCGATGTCGAACTCCGGGTTCAGGAACTCGGTAAGCAAAGCCTTTACGCGCAGATTGGCATTCTCGTTTTCTTGAATCTGGCGGGTCAGTTGCGCGCGCTTGTCTTTCGGGTTCTTCATGTCACGCCCAAGTTCCACATGAATCTCATCTATATGCCCGACATTCCTCCAGATGTCGCGAACGGTGCGCAGAGTCTCCAGGATGACCTGCTCTACAATTGGGTTGTGCAACGAATGTTGCTTGAAAGCATTCAGATAATTGTCAATGTCGTCAGGCGATGTCCACCGCCCGGCATTCTTTGCTTCTGAATGCCGGTTGTAAACCACATAGCACGCCAGCCAAAGCGGAAGCCCACGAAAAGCGGACACATCTGTGAGATGAATGGCTTTCTCCCTCACTCTCATCTTTATTGTGTCGTCACACTCGCCTGCTACGATTTTGTCAATACGCTCGCGGGTGTCACGGTCTATTTCGTCCTCCTTCCAATATTTGCCCATTCGCATCAACGGCAGCAGCCTCTTGATAGCCTTGCAGGAATATGCTCCGTAGTCCTTGTCGAAAGGCGGTATGCGCACGAATGTTTCAACGAACTTGCTGTCAAGCCCGTTCTTTTCGGCGAACTTGCCAAGCGCCTTTCTCAATTCGTCCTCAAAAGAGACAGAATAAAGAATGTGCCACAGGGCAAATTCACGTTCCGGAGTAAGGAAATCATGGTCGATGCCGGCCTTGCCCAACCATTCCAGGAGCAAGCCGCGTGTCTCGTTGGCCGGATAAGGCTTGTCTTCAACATAGTTCCAACGATAATTGCCTGTCTCATCTTTCTTGAATCCCCATACAGGGCATTTCAACAAATCACTCTGCTTTATTGTTTTCTGCCCGTTGAGCCAATCGAAAAGTGCCGTGCGGTCATCTTCAGCACTGAGCAAATCGCCTGTAACATCAACATCAAGACAAACCTTGCCGCCTACGACTTTCTCCTTTTGATATATGCGCAAGTTGGAAATGAACTGCCACAACCTGAACTCCTGGAACAATGGATGCGATTTGGGTATTGACTTTATCCCGACACGTTTCCCCTCGCCGGTCTCTTTGTCGGTCACGACGTGCTCCTCGTATGGACAATTGGCTATCAAAGACTTCTTGCTCTTCAGAGGACGCTGGTAGAACAACACATCCTCAACAAGCAGCCAGGCAAGACCGCGGCCGCTGACAAGATGGCGATGGGCTTCATTTTGCGGATAAAGCTCATTGACGCACAGCCCGTACAACAGCCTGTCACTAAGCTCAGCATGATACTCCTTCTGCTTGTCCAAGATGCGGCAAAGCTCTTCTTTATAGTATTTCCGCTCTATTGTACGAACAAGTTTCCCACGGATTTTTTGCGACGGAGTCTGCAACAATGCATCATATATATATTCACCAACGGTCTTGCCTGAGCAGTCAAGGTCGTTTTCCGTTTTTGCCTTTATGAGTTTCCACTTCTCCTCCCATTCTTGCTCAGTAGGAATCTTGAAACGGCAACTTAGCTCACCATTCTCATCATACCTGTCATTGCCATCCTTGTCTATGTCCACGGTGACAATGATATCCTTCTTCTGCCCTATCCAGCTTGGGATCTCCTTCTTGAATATCTTCCCCCTTGTTCCGTCTGCCAATGTAACAATAAGCACATGCATGCCCTTATAGTCATTACCTGTGTCAATGATATCAACAACAGTCTGACTTGCAAAGTATTGACGTGTTTTCGCCGGCCCGGCATCCTCTTCCTCACCGCGCAATTGGTGATAGCCGCGCTTTTGGTTGAAATTCAGCAGAATCCATGCCAGCTCTTCTTTCCCGATTCTTTGCGTCAAGGCTTTTTTCCGCAAATAATACAGTGTCCAATCATACGGCACTTTATGCCCTTCGGCCAACATTGCGGGTTGGCTCTCCATGAAATCAGCCAACATTTCATCAAAAGAGTCCTGGAAAAGGAACTTCGGCTTGCCCTGACTGTCAACAGTCCACGGCAATTTTGGCTCCGCTTCACCGACAAACTTGCCATAACGATCGAGCCTTTCTGCATAATGAGCAGGCAGAAAACCCATGAGACGCAATATCCGGTGCAGACGCTCACGCCGCAACTTATATCTCTCATATAAACGCCGCGCACTCCGGTATTTTGTCCTGTCGGCGGTCTGCGACTTTGAGTTACCCTTCTCAAAATCGCCAAGCACTGACGCATCCATCGGAATGATGCGCACCCCTGCACTATTTATGCTGTCAGGCTGTTCGTTACCGTTCTCATCCGCCTTAGTGCTGATGACACTCCAACCTATGCTGTTGGTACCTATGTCAAGACCTAAAAAATGTTTTGAAGCCATACTGTCAGTTATTGGTAGTTATATTTGGACAACTGAAACAAGGCAAACACATGAAACCCCACCGCTCCAAGCCACAATCACCGCCAAGGGCAAGGCCGTGTGTAATGCACCGATATGGCACAAAGGTAATCTTTTTCCGGCAAAACAACAAGACAAAACGCAGAATAAAGCAAATTTAAGCCCATATCGCATTAGCCAGCCAGGGATTTGTTTTTTGTTCCGTTTCTGGCTTTCCAAGCGCTTTCGTTCTGCCACCGTGCAGATTGTCTGCCGCTGGCAGAACGGAATCACTTAGGACTCTAATGACTGATTTGGGTTAAACATTCGCACAGACAGGCTGAAACTAAGAACAAGCTACATTGACCAGCCATCTCTTCAATCTGTTCCTCAACAAGTATATGCTGGAAACAAAGGTGAACAACTCTGCCAACGGGACTGTGAGCCATACGCCGTTATCTCCTAAAAAGACAGGATATATCATGATTCCAAGCACAACGAACAACAGTCCTCTTTGCAAAGACACAAGCACGGAGGTACGCGCGTCGCCCAACGAGGTGAAAAAGCTGGACGACAAAATGTTAGAGCCGTTCAACAGGAACGCGAAGGCACAAACAGCCGCACCCACAGAAGTTATATTCAATACATTGCCGCCTCCGTCCGCAAAGAATTGGGAGACTACGAACTCGTTGCCGAAAAACATGACGCAGAACAGGATGATGCCAATGGTCACATTGGTCTTGAAGCCCAAGAACAACGTTTCTTTCACCCGATTCAGATGGCCGGCCCCATAATTGAACGACAAAACAGGCACGATGCCGTCCGACAGCCCCACAAACATCTGAACGCCAAGGTTCAGCATATAGTTGATAGCCGTGAACGCGGCCACGCCGACTTCGCCCCAGTTCTTCATCATCACCCAATTGAAAAGGAACACCGTGATGCCGGCAGACAACTCCGAAAATCCTTCCGAGGAGCCGTTGTAAGTCATCTTCCCCAACAACTTGAAAGAAAAATGCCCTTTTCGAAGACAGACCAAACTGTCTTTCTTAAGCAGTGTGGGAGCCATAACCGCAAAACCGCTTGCAAATGCCATACCTGTAGCCAACCCCGAGCCAGCTGTGGCCCACCCAAGCACACCGACAAAAAGAAGGTTCAGAAACAGGTTGAGCGCCACCGTTCCGCCAAGCACAAACATGGCGAAACAGGGGCGTCCCATCGCTTTCAGCATATAATCGCATAAAAACGTAAGCAACATGAACGGGAAAAACAAGGAGAAAGCCCGCACGTATGAAACCGTATAAGGCACCAGAGCCTCGTTCGCGCCCAAGAAACGGCACAAAGGTTCTGCCGCAAGCACAAAAACACCCCCCATGGCAAGAGCCAATACAAGCAGCGACCAGAAAGCTGTCCTGAAAGCGCTATGCGCCTTGACGTAATCCTTGTTTCCCAATGCCATGCCGACAATAGCCTGACAGCCAACGCCCACAACGACTGCCAACGCGCTCATGAACGTATATATCGGGACAGCCGCTATTTCCTTGATTTCCCGAATGCACATATCGTGCCATGAAAACAGCCCTGTTTCGCACTGCGAAATGAGCCGTTTCAGACGTTGAAACGCCTCATTTCAGAAAACAAAACGGCTCGTTTTGCAACTTGTTGAATGTCAGACGATTAACAAATAGGGATTCTTGCTGACAGGAGGTGCATCAAAATGTGTGGTCAGGTCTGCAAGCCCTCTCCCCCAGCCCTCTCACAAATGGCGAAGGAGTAGCTATCACTGTCGATACATACGCTGCCTTTTTTACCCCTTTACTTTTAACAAGAGGGCGAGGGAATAACTATCACTTGACTGCCAGGACATTCTTGACTCATCGTATTCTGTGATAGTTCTCAAATTGTTATGATGGGAGTTTTCCCACTTCGTTTCACGAACAGACCACTGAGGCTGTTTCAGAATGAAGCCAACGGGTATTTGGGGCCAGTCCGAAAAAATTTGGAATAGCACCAAACATTCGCCGAAAAACCTTGCGAGTTCAAATATTTTTTCATATATTTGCAAAACTAATTTGAAGCAAATCACAATAAGGATTATTCCGTTGTGAAAACATCAGGTCTCCCTCCGCCTCAAGTGGGGGATTTTTTGTTTAGGAATCTGCTCGCCCGCAATACCGAATACATCCATAGATACAGCATGAAACAGGAAGATACAATATGCGCCATAGCCACAGCCCCCGGCGGAGCTATTGGCATAATCCGCATATCAGGACCCGAGTCTATCAACATCGCCGACAACATCTTCACCCCCACTGGCAGCAACCCACTGCCACTGAAAGCAAGAAAAGCCAACACAGTAACATTCGGCACGATATGCGCCGACGACGGCACCATGCTCGACGAGGTACTGGTAAGCCTGTTCCGCGCCCCACACTCATACACGGGCGAGGACTCGGTGGAATTTTCGTGCCACGGCTCTTCGTACATCCTGCAGCAAACAGTACAGCTGCTCATAGCCCACGGCTGCCGCGCCGCCGGCCCTGGCGAATATACGCAGCGGGCCTTCCTGAACGGCAAGATGGACCTGAGCCGGGCTGAGGCCGTGGCCGACCTCATAGCCTCTACCGACCGCGCCACCCACCGCATGGCCATGAACCAGATGCGCGGCGGATTCAGCGCCAAGCTCAAGGAGCTGCGCGACCACCTGCTGCGCCTCACGTCGCTCATGGAACTCGAACTCGACTTCAGCGACCACGAGGAGCTGGAATTTGCCGACCGCACCGAGCTGCGCGAGATTGCGCAGAAAGCACGCACCACAATGGCGCGGCTGGCCGACTCGTTCGGCACGGGCAACGCCCTGAAAAACGGGGTGCCCGTGGCCATAGTCGGAGAGACCAACGCCGGCAAATCGACCCTGCTCAACGCGCTGCTTAACGAAGACAAAGCCATAGTGAGCGACATACACGGCACCACGCGCGACACTATCGAAGACACCACCATTATCAGCGGCGTCACATTCCGCTTCATCGACACCGCAGGCATCCGCCGCACCGACGACAAGATTGAGGCCTTGGGCATTGAGCGCAGCTTCCGCGCCACAGACCAGGCGAGCATCGTCATTCTGCTGCAAGACTCGCAGCGCGACGAGGCATCGTTTGCCAGCTTCTATGACGAGGTAGCCCCGCACCTCGCGGGCAAGCACGTCATCCTGGCAGTGAACAAGTGCGACGACGGTACCGATATACCCTCCATCCCCCTGCCCCACTTCATCGACGCGAGCCAGGCCGCCGACTGGCACACCATAGCCATCTCGGCCAAGCTGCGCCGCAACATAGACAGCCTGCGCTCCCTCCTTGTCGGCCTCACCGGCCTCGACAACCTCTCCGCCACCGACATCATAGTCACAAACATCCGCCACTACGAGGCCCTCAACCGCGCCCTCGAAGCCCTCAACCGCGTCATCGACGGCCTCGACACCACCATCCCGGCCGACCTCATCGCCCAAGACCTCCGCGAATGCCTCTACCACCTCAACGACATCCTCGGCGAAGTCACCACAGACGAAGTGCTGAAAACCATATTTGAGCACTTCTGCATCGGTAAATAGACCGCCTGACCATACTTGCAAAACGTTTTTGTAACTGCTTATAAGCCACCATTTTGGTGGCTTTTTTCGTTTTAACACTTTCCATTTGTAATTTGTTGATACCAGTTTTTCGAGGTAACTTTGGCTCAAATTTCGTTCCTGCGTTTCAATCGTGCGAACAAATGGAATAGCAAAACGCTATGTAGGACACCTCGTGAGAAATACTGAGAATCCTCCATTATCCGTCACAACCGCTATGTAGGGCACTCGTGAGAAATACTGAAAATATGTGATAAAGACTGAGACAAAATCGGGGGTCTTTTCCATCAAAAAACATCAGAATTGCAAACGAAAAATGGAGATAAATAAAGAATGTGGAGTATGCGGAAAAGAGTTCGTTGCTTCCAAAATGTCGGTCAAGTACTGCTGTCGAGGGTGTGAACGTGTCGCATTTCGGAGACGAGAGGCAGAAAAGAAAAAAAGGGAGAAGGAAAATGCCGAATCTCTTCGAAACGCAGAGAGAAATAACTCTCTGCGTGATAAGGCATTTTTATCCCCCGAGGACTTGAGCGTTCTGTTCGATGTCAGTCTTCCTACAGTGTATCGTTATTTCCAGACAGGCTTAATCAAAGCCGTAAAGATAAGAAATAAGACGTTTGTGAGATACTCAGACATTGAACGTGTGTTTGATGATGCCACTCCCTATCGGAAAAGACGTTATCAGAGAAAGGAGGAGCAGGAATACTATACTCTCCGGGAAATCATGGAGAAGTACAATATTGGTCGTAAGGCTGTATGGGGGCGTTGTGACCGTCTGGGCATCCCCAAGATATATGAAGGACGCAACACCTTCTTTAGCAAGAAAGCCATTGACGCACATTTTGCTGACCTCCTTGAAGAGATAGACATTGATAATTATTACACTGCTGAACAAATCATGGATATGTATAATATGACAAGGACAGCTGTTATCACTTTTGTGATGCGTCACAAAGTTCCAAGAGTAAACCGTAACGGGAAAGCTTTCTACTCCAAGGTGCATATTGACTGTATCAAACGAAAGGACGATAGTATCGATCCTGACTGGAGTACCTATGAAGAGGCTATGGAAAAATATGGCATATCAAAAGACCAAGTAAGTTACACCTTGAAGCATTTTGATGTCAGAACGGAAAAACGTGGAAAGTTTACGATGATATTCCGTACTGACTTTGATAAGGTCATGCGTGAACGAATGGCAAATGCAAAAGTAGCAGAAAAGTCAGACGGAGACGAAAAGCTTGTTCTCCAAGCTCAACACCAGGAAAAGAAATGCCCACCAACCCCAGATGGCTATTATTCAACTGAAGAGGTTGCAGAGATGTTCAAGGTGGGAGTTAAACATGTAGGTGTAATGACCAGAGAGCATAAAACGCCAAAGATTGCACTCAAAGGATTCAACTTCTATGAGAAGAAAGCCATAGATGTGCTGTATAATCTGAAGAACAACTATTCGGAAATTACAGACTGGATTACACCGGAAGAGATGCGTTCAACCTACAAAATGACAGCAGATGCTGTACGCTCCTTTATCTACCGCCATCAAATTCCCGCAAAGGTGGAATATGGTACTACCTACTATTCTAAACAGCATATCGATCAAGTGAAAAATGGAGATTTTGATGGTCGCGAACGATATTACACTGTCGAGGAGGCAATGAAGAAGTATCATTTATCAAAAGATATAGTTCATTATTATGTAAAACGCTATAAAATCACAAAAGTAAAGAAGAAGAAATGCATATATTTCAGAAAAGAAGAGTTCGACAGATTGATGGAAAAACGTCTTTCAAAAGACGATTTACTATCAATTACTCTTGATTAGCACGATTTACTTTCTCTTTACTGAGGTCAACATTGTATCATTTAGGAATTTTGCATCAAAAACAAATAATAATAAAACAATATGCAAGTATGTAAATCTGTCAAACTCCGAATGCGAGATAGGCGCAACGGAACCAAATCCCTGTTCCTGGACTTCTGGCCCGGGTATAGAGACCCTGAGACGATGGAGTTAATTCGTCGTCGCTCACTTGGCTTGTATATCTATGCCAATCCAACCAATGCCCAGCAGAAGCAGTACAATGAAATCATCCTCTCAAAGGCAGAAGCCATCCGTTGTAGAGTGTTCATTGATGTAATTAACGAGAAGTACGACTTCTTTAATCAAGACAGGCTTAAAGAAGATTTTCTGATCTATTTCAAAGAAATGGTGAACAGGAACTTTGCAAAATGTGATGCTGCGTATAAACAATTCGAGAAGTTTTGCAAGGGCAAATGTACTTTTGAGATGCTTGATGTGGTGTATTGTAACAAGTATAAGGAATATCTTCTTGATACAAAAGTATCGTCAAGAGGTAGAAACATTGTCAATAAGCCTTTATCAAGAAACACGGCTTCCGCCTATTGGAATATATTCAAGCAAGTCTTGACGAAGGCTTATCGTGAAAGACGTTTTACCGACGATATTGCAAGTCTGTTAGATAACATACCTTGTACGCCGCCTGTAAAGCAAAGTCTCTCATTGGAAGAAGTCAGGAGACTTTATAACACAGAATGCTCTGAGCCTGTTGTTCGGAAAGCTGCTCTGTTCTCCTGTCTGAGCGGACTGCGTATCAGTGATATACTCAACCTCAAATGGAATAATGTTTGTAGCTATGCAGATGGTGGGCACTATCTGGATTTTGAATGTGTGAAAACAAAGAGACAAACGAAGGTTCCTATTGGAGAAGATGCTTATGCACTTATCATGCCCAAAACTACTGACGAATATGTGTTTGAAGGTTTCAGCAGGTCTATGACCTACGGAGTAATGCAGCAATGGCTTAAAGCGTCTGGAATCACCAAGCACATCACCTTTCATTGCTTCCGCCATACTTATGCTTCACTGCAGCTCGAAATGGGTACAGACATCTATACAGTACAGCATCTGCTCAATCATAAGAATGTGAGCACAACACAGATATACGCCTCACATGCAGACCCCAAAACACGCGAAGCAGCCAACAGAATCACGTTAACGAATGTGAAAGACGGATTACAAACAACAGAAAGTGAAAATAATCAAACAGAAACCAACCGAAAAGAAGATATAAACAAAACAAAAAAGTGAAAGCAAAACCACTATGTAAAACGCTGAAACAGAGAAATATAAATAGTGTTTAAGGCGGTCATTTTGTTGATGCTAAATAGTAGTAAATAGAAGATTTCTCTCTAACTTTGCATTCATAAAACTCGAAAAAAGTACAGTTGCAATGATAAAAAAGCTAAAAGAGAACTTTTTGATTCTTCTCATTTCAAACCTCGTAACCGCTGCTTTGGTTGTAATCGCTCCAAAAATTCTTGGAGCGATTACAAACCTGAGCCATACCTCTCAGACAGAGAAGGTATTCTTTTCTTTGCCGATGATATTCTATTATTTTCTATGTGTTATCTGTGTTTGCACGGTTTTCAGTATCTTCAAATCACAGTCCATTAGGGATATTGTCATCAACAATAGCATCACTCCCGGAATCAACTCTAATGAAACAGATAAGGTCACGATAATGCGTGAACGTTATATTGCTAAACAGCAAAGCAGGAAAAGTGCTATCTTTAATGCTGTTTCAGAATAC
Organism: uncultured Prevotella sp.; assembly: GCA_944320355.1. Classification (GTDB taxonomy): domain Bacteria; phylum Bacteroidota; class Bacteroidia; order Bacteroidales; family Bacteroidaceae; genus Prevotella. The sequence continues at coordinate 64,563 of CALUHC010000037.1, forward strand.
ACTTATGCAGTTTTCTCACCCTACATGACTGACGATAACTTGGAAATACTAAACCAGAATATCAAACTATATGAGGTACCAGATTCTTGTATTATTCCTGTTTATACAAATGGTAAACTCAACACTCTCGATATTAGACATTATGCATGGAACATCGGTGAGAGACTTGGTTGGAGTGGGCAAAAGAGAGCGACTTTTATCAAGCAATGCTTCCCCCAAGAACTTCATGACGTTGAGATTGAAAGCATGAGAAGAACACTTAGACAAAGAGGTAAGTGTGTTATTGGCATTGATGTGCCCAACAACAACGATTACAAATTTCACTATTATAACTAATGGAAGAATACTATATGGAGTACGAAGAGATAACTTTTAATGACATTCCAAGAGCAATGGCCAATATTCTCAGGAAATGTGATTTGCTTGAACAATCTATTGATGTCTTGCGTGAAGAAATCCGGCAGACCAATAAACCATCAACCTCACAACATATACCTATGGATGTGAAGGAGGCATGTGATTTTCTCAAAATCAAGAAATCCACCATGTACTTGTACATCCAAAATGGCCAGATTCCTGTCAACAAGAAAGGCAAGAAATACACTTTCTTCAAAGATGACCTTATTAAATGGCTGGAATCTGGATGCAAGACTGAGGCTCCTATGACTCCTGATGAGATAAATCAACTCTTGCGCCAACGACCGAATAGAAGAAAATAATCTTCCATATCATCTTACAATTGAAATCTACATTGGACTTTCTGATGTAGATTTTTCATTTTACATCCCAAAATGATTGTAACATATAATATTTATCAAGCTGTGCAAATAGACTGCACCGTAATATTGTAATTTTGCACTAATATGACATTATATATATCGTTTACAAGCAGAGATAACATGTGTTCGTCCGCCCTTTCATGCGGACTTTTATTATATATTTTTTTCAATAACAAAAAGTAATATGAGTCAGAAGAAAAACTCCTCTGTGCTCTCTCTTTTTGTGTTTGCAGTGTTCTAATCATTGCCCAGAACAGGAGAATGAGCCTTCCAAAGATGAGCTTTGGACACTCTTTCGTGCTGCATACGAGCAGTACCAGTCGGAAATCGTTAATGACAGCAAGTTGTATGACCGCTATGTTAACGACCTTATCAGTTATCATCTTCCCGTTTTCTCTCAGGAAGAAGAATCAATCCGCAACCATTTCAAGAATCTTTTCAGCATCTATGAGTTGCTTACAACAAGAAAGGATTTGGTAGAAAAATTCTTCAAGTTGCCAGAGTTTGGAAAGAAAGATTTCTTAGAAATGGTTCATTCATTCAACCACATTGAATATGTGGTAGAAACTCCACATTCCTTAGCAACTTTCAATGAAAATCAGATTCGACTCATCACGCAATTCGCCAATGAGTCGAATTTCTTTGTTGAAACAGTTGATGAAAGAACTGTGGATTTGTTTTTCAGCTGTAAGTTGAAGCGTCCCCTTGTTGTCCAGAACATGCGTCATGTGCTTCAATTCATGTTTGCTCTCTCAATGCAAAAGATGATTCCCCATAATTGGGTATCACTCATAGCAGACAACAAGTTGCTTTCACCTCAGAAAACCATGAAGCCATCATCTCGTGGTGCAATTAGTTCACGCCTGACAGAACTTAGGGCATCAACACAACCGTTTCCAAATGAAGCTTATTCAAATCTTGTAAATCAACTGAAAGAAATGCAATGAAATAAACTAAAGTAAGCAACTGAAAGCAAATTCCCCTTTCAATCCTCCTGACAAAAAGAACTGTCAGGAGGATAGTCAGTTGCCGCCGACATATAAA
>CALUHC010000038.1 GCA_944320355.1 uncultured Prevotella sp.
ACGGGAGTTAGGCTCCATAACGGTCGCCCGGAGTTAGCGGACGATAGCCATTGGAAGTTAAAAGTTAAAAATTAAAAGTTAAAAGGAGGTGAACAGTTGGAAAGTCAGAGACATTTTTTCGCTACGCTCTGGCAACACGTGTCTGTACTCTTGTCTCCCGTCTCCTGTCATTTGTCCGCTAACTCCATGAACGAGCGCAGCGAGTGATAACTACCGTTAACTTCGGCTAACTCCCCGCATTTGGCAGAATGCGGATAATCATTAAATTATTGTTTCATGCAATGAAAGTGTTACTAAACCTTGTTGTCATGCTGTTGCCGTGGTGGCTTAGGCGGTTAGTATTGGTGACGTTCTACAAGTACGACATCCATCCCACGGCACGCATAGGGCTGTCTTATATCTATCCCCGTCACCTTACGATGGAGGCTGGAGCCACCATAGGCCATCTCAACGTGGCGATTCATCTTGAATCGATCCGTATGGGCAAGAACTGCACCATTTCCCAGCGCAACTGGATAACGGGATTCCCGTTGTCAGCAGCTTCGCGCCACTTTTCCCACAAGCCAGGGCGCAGGCCAATGTTGGTCATTGGCGACGAATCGGCCATAACCAAGCAGCACCACATAGACTGCACAGACTGCGTAACGATAGGTCGCTTTGTTACCATTGCGGGCTATGGCTCGCAGTTTCTGACCCATTCCATAGATGTTTATAAGAACCGTCAGGACTGTCATCCGATAAGCATTGGAGATTATTGTTTTGTTGGTACGGGCGTGAAAGTGCTCGGCGGGGCCGTGTTGCCGCCGTACTCTGTGCTGGCTGCGGGGGCTGTATTGTCCAAATCATATTCCGAGGAATGGACTTTGTATGCCGGTGTGCCAGCCCATACGGTGAAGGAAATACCCCGTTCTGCGGCATATTTTAGCAGGCTGGAGGGCTATGTCTATTGAACGGTTTTCTGAAACGGGCTGTTTCGCAGCCTAAAACGGCACATTTCGTAACCCCACTGATTGTCAATGGGTTACAGTGATGCGGAAAGTCGTCATGGAAGAGCCGCCAAAACACCATTTAAAGGTAAAGAAGTAAAAAGGTAAAAGAGTAAAAAGCTGTGCGGCAGAAGTATGGCGGCCATGCCCCAAAGCTATTGTCTGAACTCCTGCAACTCCTGAACTCCTGACTTCTGAGACACAAACTCCTGTCTCCCGCCTCCCATCTCCTTGCCATTCCATCATGCGCATTCTCCACTACATCCCATCCATAGACCGTTCCATGGGCGGCACGTCGGCCTATATGCAGCTGCTCTGCGGCTCGCTGGGGCGGATGGCGGAGCTGCACGTGGCCACTCACGAGGGTCGTGAGCCGCTGCCCATGCCCGGCGCTCGCGTACATTATATAAGTAAGTCGCTCTTTGGCGGTATGAAGCGCGACTGGACGGCGTTGCTCGACGAGGTGCGTCCCGACGTGGTTCACGTCAACGGATGTTGGCTGCCGCAGTGTGCCGCGGCTCAGCGGTGGGCAGTGGCACGGGGCGCGAGGGTGGCCCTGTCGCCCCACGGGATGCTGGAGCCGTGGATAATGGCGCGCCACCGCTACACGCGCAAGCTGCCTGCGCTGTGGCTCTATCAGGCCCGGGCGGTGCGAGAGGCGGCAGTGGTGGTGGCCACGTCGGCCGCAGAGCGCGGCAACCTGCTGCGGTTGGGCTACAACAGGCGCGTGGAGGTGGTGGCCAACGGCGTGGATGCAGGCTCGATAGGCATGAGAACATCGTGGCGGCGCAGCCGCAAGCTGCTGTTCCTCTCGCGCCTCCACCCAAAGAAAGGCATAGAGCTGCTCATAGAGGCCGTGGCCATGCTCGGTGGAGAGATGGGCGGATGGACGGTGACGGTGGCCGGAGAGGGTGAGCCTGACTATGTGCTGAGACTGAGACGTGCGGCTGCCGACTGTGGAGTGGCAGCTCGCTTCAGCTTCGTTGGCGGTGTTTATGGCGAAGAGAAGTGGCGGCTGATGCGCGAGGCCGATGCCTTTGTGCTGCCTACGTACAGCGAGAACTTCGGCATTGTGGTGGCCGAGGCGCTGGCCTGCGGCACCCCCGTGATAACAACCACAGGCACGCCGTGGGCTGAGTTGCGCGAGCGCGGCTGCGGCTGGTGGGTGGAAGCCTCGGCACAGGCCATAGCCTCGGCCATCGGCGAGGCACTCTGCCTCGGCGAAAGCGAACTGGAACGAATGGGGCGCAACGGCCGTCGGCTTGTGGAGGAACGCTATTCGGCCGTGGCAATGGCGGCAGGGATGCTTGCCGTCTATGAGGCATTGCTGCGTGGCGGGGCAGGAGTTGAAAATGATTCTTGAAAGAATGATGAAAGAAACGATAGATACTTCGCGGCGATATGTGGGGCGCGTGTCGCCAGCCAACAAGGCGGCGCGAGCCGTGTGGAACGTGGTGTGCTTCTTGTTGTTCCGCCCGTTCGGCACGAAAGTGTTCCGCCCGTGGCGCATATTGCTGCTCCGTGCTTTCGGGGCAGACTTGATGTGGGACTCGGAGGTATATGCCTCGGCCCGTGTCTGGGCACCGTGGAATCTGCGCATGGGGCATCGTTCGTGTCTCGGCCCAGGCGTGATATGCTATAATCAGGCCCCGGTCGTGGTGGGCGATGATGCAGTGGTGTCGCAGTACGCCTATCTTTGCACGGCCTCTCACGACGTGGACAAGCAGAACACGGCCTCTGATTCGCTTGTCATCGCGCCAATCATAATTGGCGACGGCGCGTGGATTGGTGTCAGGGCATACGTAGGCATGGGTGTGAGCATAGGCCGCGCAGCGGTTGTAGGAGCCACGGCCTCGGTGTATAAGGACGTGGCCGACCGTGCGATAGTGGGCGGCAATCCCGCCGTATTGTTGAAGATTAGGATGTTGGACGGGATAGGTTGACTGGGACTATATGGTAATAGGAAGGCCATTCAATACTTGTTTATTAGCTGTTGGTTTTATTTTGTTTGACCTTATAATCGTTATGTGATGAAGAACAACTCAATAACAGCCATAATCCTCACCAAGAACGAGGAGAAACACATAGCCCGTTGCATAGGTTCACTGGCCGGAGTGTGCGACGAGGTGCTGGTGATTGATTCTTACAGTGAGGATAATACGTGCGTGATAGCGGAGCGGCTCGGTGCCAAGGTGTTCCGCCACGAGTGGAAAAACTATGCCTCGCAGTTCAATTACGGCCTGACGTGCTGTCCGGTTTCCTCCGAGTGGGTGTGGCGCATAGATGCCGACGAATATCTCGACGGGTCGATAGGTCGGGCGGTGAAGGATGCCTTGGCGGATTGTGACGACGATGTGAACGGCGTTTATGTGCGCAAGCGCATCGACTTCATGGGCAGACCATTGCTGCACGGCGGCTGGTATCCGTCGTACCACCTTAAGATAATACGTCGCGGACACGGCTGTTGCGAGGCCAGGTGGATGGACGAGCACCTGCGGATAAGTGGCGGGCGGACGATAACCGTGAGCGAAGGCAACCAGGTTGACGCCAACCTGAACAGCCTGACCTGGTGGACGGAGAAGCACAACGGCTATGCAACGCGCGAGATGATGGACGAGCTGATGGCGGAATACGGTCTGCAGGACACGGCGGGCGGCGTTGAACCAAGGTTCTGGGGAACGGAAGAAGAACGAAAGAGGTGGCTGAAGATGAGGTATATCAGGATGCCGTTGTTCCTGCGCCCGCTGCTCAACTTCGTCTATCGCTACGTGTTCAGGGGTGGATTTCGTGATGGGCGTGAGGGTCTTGTGTGGCATTTCCTGCAAGGGTTCTGGTATCGCTTCTTGGTCGATGCTAAGATTTTTGAAGTGAAGAAGCGGTGTGGGTGGAGGCGGCATGAGATTGTTTCTTATCTGAAGAACTTTCAGTTTTGAACTATCCCTGTGCGAAAGCTCATGCTATTATATCGTTTTCATGAAAGTTTCAATCATAACTTCTTGTTTCAACCGCGCGGCCACGATAGGCCAAACGATTGAGAGCGTGTTGGGACAGGATTATCCTGACATTGAGTACATCGTCGTTGACGGGGCGAGCTGCGACGGTTCTATGGATGTGGTGCGCTCGTATGGCAGTCGGATAGACCGTGTGATATCGGAGGCCGACAGCGGTATGTATGAGGCGATAAACAAGGGCATCAGGGCGGCCACGGGCGATGTGGTAGGCCTTTTGCACTCTGATGACTTTTTCCTCAGCCCGCATATCATATCAGATATAGTCGGCGTGTTCCATGCCACGGGCGCGGAGCTTGTCTATGGCAACGGTCTCTATGTGGACGCGGCGCACACTGACAGGGTGGTGCGCAACTGGGTGAGCGGCCGCTACCGCCGCTGGAAGGTGCGTTTGGGCTGGCTCCCGCTCCACCCCACGGTCTATATCCGCCGCGATGTGCTTGAGCGTTGCGGGCTGTATGATGACTCTTACAAGATAGCGGCCGACTCGGACTTCCTTGTCCGCTATCTGTATGAAGAGCGGCTGCACGTGGAGTATATGGACAAGTATGTGCTGAAGATGCGTATGGGAGGCCTGTCCACCGACTATTCGCGCCGGGCGCAGATGTGGGATGAGGACATAAGGATGTATCGCGAGCACGGTTTCATGCCCGTGCCGATGAAATTGATGAAGATGGGTTGGAAGGTGCCGCAGTTCCTTTCGGCCAAGTTGAAAAAGAGGTTCGGCGATGTGTGAGCTTCATGCGCTGTTGCTTTGCTTTGTGCGCCGTGGGCTTTGGGGCGTTGGTTGCGAAGGAACAGTGGGTCAATTGTCTCGCGGCGACTGGCAACGTCTGTTCGCCATGGCTTGCCGTCACTCCGTGTCGGGCTTGTTTGTCGATGGCGTGGCTCGTTCGGGCGTGCGCCCAGATAATGATTTGTGGGAGCAATGGGTGGTTCATTTGCTTGCCCTTGAGCGGTTCAACGCATACAACGAGGCTCGAGGGCGGTGGTGGACTGACCGGCTGGGGCGCGCCGGCATCAGCGCCGAGGTGTTCAAGGGGGCGTCGGTGGCGCAGTGGTATCCCGTGCCGCAGCACCGGGGCTTCAGCGATGTTGATATTGTTGTGGGGCGGGGCTGGGAGCGGCTTGCCGCCGTTCTTGGCGAGACAGGGCGTCCTTGCAGGTATTTTGCCGGTGAGGTGCTGTTCACCGATGAGGGTGGACTGTCTGTGGAGTTCCACCGATACTGCGAGCGCGTGTTCAATCCGGTGGCTAACCGCCGCCTTCGGCGCATGACCGGCGGCGGAGGAGGAATGTCGCCGGAGCTTTATGCTGCCTGCCTGATAATCCACATACGCCGGCATTGCCTGATATCCGGTGTTGGGTTGAAGCAGGTTGTCGATGTGGCGGCGATGCTGCGTTCGGCTCCGCTCGACATGGAGCGGCTTGGCTCAACGCTACGCCGTCTGCACATAGTCCGCTTCAGTCGTTTGCTCTTTGGCTTCATTTCCGTCAATGTGGGCGGTGTTTCGAGCTTCCCGCTGAGGCCGCAGACGGCGGGTCGCAGCTTTGTGCGGCTCAGCAGCATACTCCTCGGCGGCGAAGGCCGTGGCGGAGACGGTCTGGTGGACGGCGACAAGTGCAGTCCGTTGTTGCGCATATTGCGCAACGCTGTGTTCTTTGCCAAGCGCGGCATGATGCTGGCGCGGCTGATGCCCGCCGAAGCCGGCTGCTTCTTGGCCTATCTGGCCGTTCGCAGGGTGGGGCGGATGGTGAGACACGGCCGTGTAAAAAAGAAGTGAGAGGGAGTTAGACGGAGTTAGACGACCTGTCGGTCGTCGGAAGTTAACGGACGAATGCCGTATGAAATTAAAAGTTAAAGGATAAAATATAAAAAGAGGTGAGCTGTTGGGAAGTCAGAGGCAATTGTCTGAACTCCTGCAACTACTGAACTCCTGCCTCCTTGCAAGCATTCGTCCTTTAACATCACAAGCGAAACGCAGTGGAGCGATAACTTCGTTTAACTTCTTTAACACCCAAGCAGAAAAATATCGTTTTACTTTCAAATAAAAATCAAGATGAAGAAAAATGTTATGTTAATCATGGCGCTGCTCGTGTGGTTCGCGGGCAGCGCGACGGCGCAGGAGACCGTGACGAGGGACACCATATACGGTGACCCGATGGAAAACCCGCAGCCGACAGATGACCACTACCGGGTGGTCACCAACCGATTCTGGGACAACTGGTTCGTGCTGGCCAACATCGGGGGCCATGCTTTCCTCGGCGACTACGGCAGTGTGGGTGACTTTAAGGACTTGCTTTCGCCCGACTTCAACGTGGGCGTGGGTAAGTGGTTCACTCCGGGCATAGGTGCCAAGCTGCAGTTCGGCATAGGCAACTCCAAGGGATTCAGCAAGGAACAGAACTACTTTACCGAAGGCGAGCAGTTGACCGCCGCCGACGGCACTCCCTATTGGCAGTCGGAGATGAAGTGGTGGGACCTGAACGTCAACGCGATGTTCAACCTATCGCGCCTTTTCTGCGGCTATGAGGGCAAGGACTCCAAGCGGCTGATGAACCAGTTCATCGTGTCTGTGGGTCTCGGTGCGCTCCACCATCGCGCCATCGAAGCGCAGCGCAACGAGTGGAGCGGCCACTTCGAGCTTCAGTACAGCCGATTCTTCACCAAGAAGAAGGCACTCTCGCTCGATGTCAAGGCGCGCGCCATGCTCTACCAGACCAACTTCGACGGCATCACGCTGAAGGAAAACGGCGAGGATTCACATTGGTGGGACATGAACGTGGGACTGAGCGTCGGCATGACCTACTATTTCAAGAAGCGCGACTGGGATCGCTGCGAGCCGTGCGCACGCCCCATCTACATCAACAACACTGTGCTTCCGGCCACGGAATGCCCGGAGTACGGCACAATGGTGTTCTATGTGTTCTTCCCGAACAACTATTCGGGACGCAACGATGCGCCCATCGTGGCCGATGCCAACGTCAATGCCATCGACTACCTGGCCGGCGGTGTGTTCACGCAGCGCAAGTTTGACGATGCCGATGCCGTGGCCTCGCGCCTTGACGCAGGCCTGCCGTTCACGTCGCTGGCAACGTCGGACGTGCCAACGGAGAAGGCTTCGGCCGTGTCTGCCGACGGCACGCCACGCGGCTACGAGATGTCTGCGTCACCCATATCGCTCTCCATGGACGCAGGAAGCATGAAGTCATTCAAAGACAAGTGGGGATACTACTATGCGCCGATGTACACCGGCAACAAGACTTGGTACTATCGCGTGGACCGCGAGACGGCCACGCAGACGCTGCTTTCGGGCGACAACTATCGTGAGAACGCATCATACAGCCTGAACGCCCACGCCGGACTCGACCTCGTGAAGCAGAACATGAAGGTGGACGAGGGCACCGACGTTTACAGCTTTGCCGATGTGTATGCCGCAATAGAGGGCGACGGAGGCATCATGGCGCAGGCTGCCGACGCCAATACTGTGGCACGGCTCAACGAAATCCTGTCGCAGGGCCGCATACTCTACGTGATGGCAGAGGGCCTGGCCACCAGCCAGGACAACTATACCGGGCGTGATGCCGACAAGATTGGCGAGGAGCGCAACAAGACGCTGGCCTACAACCGCGCCCTGACCGTGACCAAGTGGCTGCGCGGCAACGCCAAGTTCAGCCGCGCCGTGCAGGGCGACTTCGCACTGAATGCGCTCACCAACCCAATCGTCACCGTGAACGACAAGAGCACGCAGGGACTCAATGCCAAGCTAAACCGCTGCGTGAAGGTGCGCATACACTATGTCATAGACAAGTGATTGTATATGTCTGCAAGCTGTCCTTTAGTTTCGTAACAGCCTAAACCTATATGCTGCCGTTAACATTTTCATGTTAAAGGCCGTGACAATGGCTGTCATGGCTAACGGATTGACTGTCAGTAAGTTGTAAAATGTGCCGTTTCGCTCTCCGAAACGGCACATTTTGTGTGATGGAATGGCCTGTTTCGCAGCGCAAAACGGGCCGTATCGCAGCACGAAATGGGGGATGTGAAAAATCAAGGCGGCAGCAGCAATTTTGAGTTGCATATATGCATATACGGGCAATTGGCGTGCCTTTGTTTTGATTGCGTCCGCAAAAAGTGCCTGCAATGCTTGCTGTTATGATTTATAAGTTGTATCTTTGCATAAGATAGGCTGCGTTCGTGAAAAGGAAAGCGTGTCTTCTTTCCCCCCTCGCAGGCTCTGTCTTTGTGGATGGCTCATTCGATATGCCGGAGGCCCGTAGGGCGTCTGTGCGCTTTGGATAGTTGCGTTGTGGCCAAGAGTAAATACAGAATATATAATTGTAAAATTAAGGTTTAAGATTATGAAAGCATTAAGTACAGAGAAAGCGCCTGCGGCCATTGGCCCTTACAGTCAGGCGATAGAGGCTAACGGTTTTGTTTACGCATCGGGTCAGTTGCCCATCGACCCTGCCACAGGGGCATTCCCAGAGGGCGGCATCAAGGAGCAGACGCGCCAGTCGTTGCTCAACGCGCAGGCCATATTGCGCTCGGCCGGGCTGGAGTTGTCTGACGTAGTGAAGACAACCGTGCTGCTGGCCGACATAGCCGACTTCGCGGCCATGAACGAGGTCTATGCCGAGTTCTTCGCAGCTCCGTATCCCGCACGTTCGGCTTTTGCCGTCAAGGCACTGCCCAAAGGTGCATTGGTAGAGATCGAAATGGTGGCTGCGAGATGACAGAGCGCGATTCGCTGATAGTGGTGAGCGGCGGAATGGACAGCGTCACGCTGCTCTACGACCGCAAGGACAGCATAGCCCTCGGTGTGTCGTTCGACTATGGCAGCAACCACAACGCCAAGGAGATACCGCTGGCAGAGATGCACTGCCGGCGGTTGGGCATACCCCACATCACGATATCGCTCGACTTCATGCACCGCTACTTCAAGAGCTCGCTGCTGGAAGGGGCAGAGGCCATTCCGGAAGGCCACTATGAGGACGAGAACATGAAATCGACGGTGGTGCCGTTTCGCAACGGGATAATGCTCGCCATAGCGGCAGGCATGGCCGAGAGCCGCGGACTGACTAAAGTGCTCATTGCCAACCACGGGGGCGACCATGCCATATATCCCGACTGCCGCCCCGGCTTTGTGAGTGCCATGGATGCCGCTACGCAGGCCGGAACGTATGTCGGCGTGCGTGTGGTGGCTCCTTACACCAACATCACCAAGACGGACATCGCCCTCAGGGGCAAGGCTTTGGGCATTGACTACGCCGAGACGTGGTCGTGCTATAAAGGCGGTGACAGGCACTGCGGGCGTTGCGGCACGTGTGTAGAGCGGCGTGAGGCTCTGGCAGGAGCGGGCATCGAGGACACCACACAATATGACCAATAGCGACTTCCTAAAACAATAAAAGTATAAAAAGTTTTTTTATGGCTGCAACAAGACAGATAGTGGAGTGCGTGCCCAATTTCAGCGAGGGGCGCGACATGACTGTGATAAAGCAGATAACAGACGAGATTGAGGCCACTGAGGGCGTGAAGCTGCTCGACGTAGACCCGGGCGAGGCCACCAACCGCACGGTGGTGACATTCGTTGGCACGCCCGATGCGGTGGTTGAAGCCGCCTTCAAGGCTGTCCGCAAGGCGGGCGAGGTGATAGATATGCGCCGCCATCACGGAGCGCACCCGCGTATCGGCGCCACCGATGTGCTGCCGCTGGTGCCGGTGAGCGGCATAACGCTCGAAGAGTGTGCCGAGCTGGCGCGTGGCTTGGCCGAACGCATAGCGTCAGAGCTGCGCATACCGTGCTACTGCTACGAGGCGGCAGCGCGGCGGCCGGAGCGGCGCAATCTTGCCGTGTGCCGCCGTGGTGAGTATGAGGCCATAGCCGAGCGCATCGCCGATCCGGACGAACAGCCCGACTTCGGCGCGCGTCCTTACGACGAAGACGTGGCCCGCACGGGATGCACGGTGGTCGGCGCGCGCGACTTCCTCATAGCCGTCAACTTCAATCTCAACACCACTTCCACGCGGCGGGCCAACGCCATTGCCTTCGATGTGAGGGAAAAGGGCCGTCCGGCACGCATAGGCAACCCGATAACAGGCGAGAAGAAGCGCGATGCCGACGGCAACGTGGTGATGATTCCGGGCACGCTGAAAGGTACGAAGGCCATCGGCTGGTATATCAAGGAGTATGGCATAGCCCAGGTGTCGATGAACATTACCGACATCAACGCCACGCCGCTTCATGTGGCTTTCGACGAGGTGTGCCGCTGTGCCGAGGCCCGCGGACTGCGCGTCACCGGCACAGAGATAGTAGGCCTTGTGCCGGAGCGCACGCTCGTTGAGGCCGGACGTCACTTCCTGCGCAAGCAGCAACGCTCTACGGGAATACCCAAGGAAGACATATTGAGCATTGCGATAAAATCGCTCGGGCTGTCAGACCTGCGTCCGTTCAAGCCAGAGGAGAAGGTGATTGAATATCTGCTTGAAGCCGACAAGGCCGCCGGTGTGCGGCTTACGGACATGACCGTGAAGGGCTTTGCCGACGAGACGCTGCGCGAGTCGCCGGCTCCGGGTGGTGGCTCGGTGTCGGCCTACATGGGCGCTTTGGGCGCGGCTCTTGCCACGATGGTGGCCAACCTCTCGGCCCACAAGCCCGGATGGGATGCACGCTGGGAGGAGTTCAGCCGCTGGGCCGACCGCGGCGTGGAGCTTGAGGCAGAGTTGCTGCGCCTCGTCGATGAGGACACTGAGGCGTTCAACCGCATAATGGCGGCCTTCGCCATGCCCAAGAACACCGACGAGGACAAGCGTCTGCGCTCGGAGGCCATACAGAGGGCCACGCTCTTTGCCGCGCAGGTGCCGCTGGAGACCATGAGGTGTTCGTATGGTGTGTTTGAGATATGCCGGGCCATGGTGGCCGACGGCAATCCCAACAGTGTGTCTGATGCCGGCGTCGGGGCGCTTGCCGCACGTGCGGCTGTGATGGGCGCCGGGCTTAACGTGAAGATAAACGCCGCCTCGCTGAAGGACAAGACTGCTGCCTCTGGGCTGGTGGCCGAGGCAGAGCGGCTGATGGCCGAAGCCGACAAGGCCGAGAAGGAGATAATGGCAATGGTAGAAAACGTAATAAAAGGATAGTATATGGAGATGACCAAAGAACAGTTTGCTGCGGAAATACGCGCAGGCATACCCGATGTGCTGCCGGAGCCGCTGCCTTACGACCCCGACATAAACCATGCGCCCAAGCGCAAGGACATACTTACGCCGGCCGAGAAGCGGCTCGCGTTGCGCAACGCGCTGCGCTACTTCCCCAAGAAGCATCACGCAGTGCTGGCTCCCGAGTTTGCCGGGGAGCTTGAGCGGTATGGCCGTATATATATGTATCGCTTCCGTCCGAGGTACGATATGTATGCCCGTCCGATAGACGAGTACCCGCATCGCTCGCGTCAGGCCGCGGCGATAATGCTGATGATTCAGAACAATCTCGACCCGGCTGTGGCGCAGCATCCACATGAGCTTATCATATATGGAGGCAACGGGGCTATATTCCAGAACTGGGCGCAATACCGCCTGGCCATGAAGTATCTTAGCGAAATGACAGACGAGCAGACCCTCGTAATGTATTCGGGCCACCCGCTCGGCCTCTTCCCCTCGCACAAGAACGCGCCGAGGGTGGTGGTTACAAACGGAATGGTGATACCCAACTACTCGAAGCCCGACGACTGGGAGCGCATGAACGCCCTCGGTGTGAGCCAGTACGGACAGATGACAGCCGGCTCATATATGTATATAGGGCCGCAGGGAATCGTTCACGGAACCACCATCACAGTGCTCAACGCCGCGCGCAGGCAGATGCAGAAGGAGCCGGGGCGCAATGACATACACGGAATGCTCTTCGTGTCGTCTGGGCTTGGCGGAATGTCGGGCGCACAGCCAAAGGCAGGCAACATAGCCGGAGTGGTGAGCGTGGTGGCAGAGATAAACCCGCTGGCCGCCCGCAAGCGTTATGACCAAGGCTGGGTGGACGAGCTGCACGACAACCTTGACGAGCTTATTCCCGCCATACGTGAGGCCGTGAGCGAACGCAAAACCGTGTCAATGGCATACGTAGGCAACGTGGTTGACCTGTGGGAGCGGCTGGCCGGCGAGGATATAAGGGTAGACTTGGGCAGCGACCAGACCTCGCTCCACAATCCGTGGGCCGGCGGGTACTATCCTGCAGGGCTTACTCTAGAAGAGTCGAAGGTGATGATGGCTGCCGACCCTGCCGCATTCCGCGAGCGGGTGCAGGAGTCGCTGCGCCGTCAGGTGGCTGCCATCAACAAGCTGGCAGAACGCGGAATGTACTTCTTCGATTACGGCAACGCCTTCCTCTTGCAATCGCAACGCGCCGGAGCCGACATCATGGGGGCCGACGGCCGTTTCCGCTATCCGTCATACGTGCAGGACATCATGGGGCCGCTGTTCTTCGACTACGGCTTCGGCCCGTTCCGTTGGGTGTGCACTTCTGGCGACCCCAAGGACCTTGAGGCCACCGATCGCATAGCCGCCGCCGTGCTGGAAGACATCCGCAAGACCGCTCCGGAGGAGATATGGGGCCAGATGGACGACAACATACATTGGATAAAGGAGGCCGGGCGCAACCATCTCGTGGTAGGCTCGCAGGCCAGGATACTCTATGCCGATGCAGAGGGTCGCACCAAGATAGCCCTTGCCTTCAACGATGCCATACGCCGTGGCGAGATAAGCCGTCCGGTGGTGCTCGGCCGCGACCATCACGATGTGTCGGGAACCGATTCGCCATTCCGCGAGACGAGCAATATATATGACGGCTCGCAGTTCTGCGCCGACATGGCCGTGCAGAACGTCATCGGCGACTCTTTCCGCGGCGCCACGTGGGTTTCGCTGCACAACGGTGGCGGCGTGGGCTGGGGCGAGGTCGTCAACGGTGGCTTCGGCATGGTCATCGATGGTGGAGATGACAGCGACCGCCACATCCGCGAAATGCTATTCTGGGATGTGAACAACGGCATAGCACGCCGCAGCTGGGCGCGCAATGAAGGCTCGATGCACAGCATTGTGCGAGAGATGGAGCGCACGCCGGGGCTTACTGTCACCATGCCCAATCTCGTTGACGACAGCATCGTAGACTCTGTGTTCGGTTCTTAATGTTTACTTTAATATCGCAACAAACATGGTTCATGAAATATCTGCCGAGCATCTTACGATAGAGCGCATCGGCGAAATAATAAAAGAGGGCTACAAACTGCGCCTCAGCGATGACGCCAGGCAGCGCATAGTGCGTTGCCGCGAGTATCTTGACAAGAAGATAGCCGAGGACAAGAACCCCATCTACGGCGTTACCACAGGCTTCGGTTCGCTATGCAATGTGTCCATAGGCAAGGACCATCTGGCACGGTTGCAGATAAACTTGATGATGTCGCACGCCTGCGGCACCGGTGACCGTGTGCCGAACGAGATTGTGAAGATGATGCTGCTGCTCAAAATCCAGTCGCTCAGTTATGGCTATTCCGGCTGCAAGCTCGACACGGTGGAGCGTCTTGTCGATTTCTTCAACAACGATGTTTACCCCGTGGTTTATATGCAAGGCTCTCTCGGGGCCTCGGGCGACCTTGTGCCGCTGGCCCACTTGTGCCTGCCGCTCGTGGGGCTGGGCGAAGTGGAGTTCCGTGGCAAGGTGATGACAGGGGCGGAGGCACTGCGCAAGAACGGCTGGAAGCCCATCCAGCTGGCCTCTAAAGAGGGGCTCGCGCTGCTCAACGGCACGCAGAACATGGGTGCTTTCGCCGTGTGGGCGATACTGAACAGTCGCCGCCTCGGCCGTTGGGCCGACACGATAGCCGCAATGTCGCTCGACGCCTATTGCGGGCTTGTTGAGCCGTTCACCGATGCTGTTCACCGGGTGCGCCCACATCGCGGTCAGATAGACACTGCCGCCAATATGCGCAGCCTGCTCGCAGGCAGCGAGATTGTGGCCAAGCCAAAGGAATATGTGCAGGACCCATATTCTTTCCGCTGCATCCCGCAGGTTCACGGAGCGTTCAAGGACACGCTCGCATACGTCTCGTCGGTAATCGACACCGAGATAAACTCGGCCACCGACAATCCTACCGTATGCCCGGACGACGACATCATCATATCGGCGGGCAATTTCCACGGCGAGCCGATAGCCCAGCCGATGGATTTCCTCGCCATCGCCGTGAGCGAGCTGGCCAACATTTCGGAGCGGCGCATCTACAAGCTCGTGTCCGGCACGCGCGGTCTGCCGAGCTTCCTCGTGGCCAATCCGGGAGTGAACAGCGGCTTTATGATAACGCAATATACGGCAGCCTCGGTTGTAAGCCTTAACAAGAACCTGTGCTCTCCGGCCTCGGTGGACAGCATTCCTTCGTCACAGGGGCAGGAAGACCATGTGAGCATGGGCGCCAATGCGGCTCTGAAGCTCTACAAGGTGGTGCTCAACACCGAGCGCGTGTTGGCCATCGAGCTGTTCAACGCAGCCCAGGCACTCGACTTCCGCCGCCCGCTCCGTTCGTCGGCGGCCATTGAGCGCGTATGCGGGGAGTATCGCAAGGTGGTGCCTTTCATTGTCAACGACGAGGTGATGTATCCCCACATAGCCCGTTCAATAGAATTCTTGAGAGACAATGCGCCTGCTTGTTGAGAATATCAGTGTGCTTGCCGGAATCACAGATTCCGGCAAGCTGCGTTTTCAGGGGAGCGAGATGGCCCGGCTGGGCACGGTGGAAAACGCTTGGCTGCTTGTCGAAGACGGTCGCTTCCGCTCGTTCGGCAATATGGCGGATATGCCGTCAGGCGGCATCGCGGCCGATGTCTGTGTCGACGCCCGTGGAGGGGCGGTGCTCCCGTCGTGGTGCGACCCCCACACGCACATAGTCTATGCGGGCAGCCGCGAGGGCGAGTTTGTGGACAAGATACGCGGGCTCAGCTATGCAGAGATAGCACGCCGTGGCGGCGGGATACTCAATTCGGCCGACCTGCTCCACACACTCAGTGAGGACGAATTGTACAGCCAGGCCATGCGCCGTGTGCGCGAGGTGATGCTCAAGGGTACGGGCTGCATAGAGATAAAGAGCGGCTACGGCCTGAACACGGCCGACGAACTGAAGATGCTCCGCGTGATAAGGAGGATAAGCGAGAACGTGCCGGCGCGCGTGGTGTCCACCTTCCTCGGTGCCCATGCCGTTGGTCGCGGCTACGGCAAGGACGAATACGTGGACCTCGTGGTGCGTGAGATGATGCCCGAGGTGGGGCGCGAGCGGCTGGCCGACTTCGTCGACGTGTTTTGCGACGAGGGCTTCTTCACTCCCGAGGACACGGAGCGCATACTCGACGCGGCATCCAAGTGGGGCATGAGGCCCAAGGTGCACGTCGATGAGCTGGCAGCCACAGGTGGGTTGCCCGTGGCCGTGAGGCGGGGCGCACTCTCCGTGGACCACCTTGAGAATATGCCCGAGGCCGAGTTTGGCGTGCTGCGGGACAGCGGCACCATGCCCACGGCACTGCCAGGCACGTCGTTCTTCCTCAATATGCCATACGCTCCGGCCCGCAAGATGATAGACAGCGGTCTCGGCGTGGCCGTGGCCAGCGACTACAATCCCGGCTCCACTCCCTCCGGCGACATGAAGTTTGTCGTATCGCTGGCCTGCATCAAGATGCGACTGCTGCCTGCCGAGGCCATCAATGCCGCCACCATCAACGCAGCCTACGCCATGGGGCTCAGCGGCGACTATGGCTCGATAACCGTAGGGAAGGTGGCCAACTTCTTCATCACCGAGCCGATCCCTTCGATAGACTTCATACCTTACGCCTACACAACGCCCATAGTCAGCCGTGTGTTCCTCGGCGGGCGCGAGATGGGTTGAGCCGGTTGCTTTGGCATGACATCCTGTCTTGCGAGGCAAATGGCTTGGCGTTGATGGAAAACGCTTGTGGTTTTGAGGATGTATCAAAAATGAGTTAACGGAAGTTTGGAGCCTTGTCCGGAGGTAACGGAAGTTAACGGACGAATGTTTTGTTGCGGATTACTAAGCTATTTTTCGCTGCGCTCTGGCAACACGTGCCCGTTAACTTCCGATGGCCGATAGGGCGTCTAGCTCCGGATAACTCCCGTTAACTCCTTTTGATACGCCCTCAGATGTGTATGTCGAGTTGGCAAAACGCGGACATTCATAAATGGAAATATGCAATTAAAAATGGTCTTGTCGGTCTTGTCTTCGTGTGTGTGCCGTTTTGTCTTTCAATATGGCCCGTTTTGCGTTGCGATATGGCTCGTTTCGGACAGCAATATGCGCCGTTTTCGGACACAAAACGGCACGTGTTGCAACCCATTGGCAATCAGCTGGTTGGCGGAAAGAACCGAGGTCGGCACCTTTAACATAAAAATGTTAAATGAATGTCTGCATATTTTCAAACCGGTTTGAAAGGGCTTCCACTTGTTCCATCACTTGCGAGGCTGTTTCAAAAGGTATTCCTGTCAGAAAAATCCATCTCCCCAGTCCTCTTGTTAAAAGTAAAGAGGCAAAAAGGCAAAAAAGTAAAAAGAGCTAAGTATGAATCGACAGTCAAGCGGTAACTACTCCCTCGCCCTTCGGAAGAGGGTCGGGGAGAGGGCCATAGCCATCAAAATGTGCATTTTGACACAGCTAACAGAGGTGGTTTGTCAAATAAGTTTATTGAATGTCCGCAAGTTGCCAAACCTATGCACACTTGTCCCCTCCTTTTCCAAAGGAGGGGCAGGGGTGGTTTGTCTATAAAACAGATATACAATGCGTTGGCCGTTGGTTGTGACATTAATCAGAGGTTAATGGTGGCACATTGCCGCCGGTTGTCGCGGACCGCATTAAGTGGCGGAACGTTGTGCGCAGATGTGGTGGGAGTGTCGGCCTGGGAATACGCCGTGCGCAAGGCGAAAATGTAGAAAAATGTTCAAATCGGTGAAGAATTACGAATTTTTTTTGTCCTTTCATCGCTTGTTTTCTTGATAATTTCGTATCTTTGCGGCAGATAAGTTGCGCTCGGGAATTTGAAAACAAGTTTTCATTCCGCTCGTTTGCGTTATCTTTGCAGAAATATTAAGTGGTGCATACATATATCGTCTGAGTGAGAAAAAGTTTGTCATATACCGCGTCATGGATTGTAAGTGCTTGTGAATCAAGTGCTTCAAATTTGTGGGGGGGGTAAAACACCTCTCGAATTTTGCCGCCCTGCGGTAAAATCCGGCTACCTTTTTTCCACTTTTCTTTTCCGCACCTTATTATATATAGTGAATATGTTCACCCCGACGGCCACCCGCCGGGGCTTATCGTTGTGTCCGCAAGCCCCCTTTTCGTCGCTTGCCAGCACATCCTTTCCTCATGGATTTCTAACCAATAACTTTATAAGCATGAACAAAAACTTACTTAAAACTTTCCTCGTGGCCATAGGATTGGCTGCGGGAGTGAATGGCGCGTGGGCCGAAGAGACTACGAAGAGTTATGATTTCGAGGATGAGTCCCCTCTTCTTACTGTTTATGACGATGCCAGAGCCTCTTTGGCAGTCGTTGATGATGAAGAGCGTGGCTCTAAAGTACTAAAATATACTTGTGGTAATACCAATGCAATAGCTTTTGCTTATTATGATTTCGCGGATTTAGTGAAAGGTGCGTCAAAACTTTCCTTTTCGTTTAGTTGCAATGTTGAAAATATAAGTGGTCAAGGTTATATTTCATTGGCAGATGCTTCAATGCATACAGCAACAGATGGAGGGTTTACAGGAAGAACAAATTGGGGATATGGTCGCAGTGGATCTATTATTGCAATAGGCAGTGATAGAGGAAAGTTGGATGGCAAAAACAATGAGAACTATTTTGCAGTAAATGGCGTGGCAAAAGCTGGTAGTACATTGGAGCTGAAAACTGATGTTGTCTTTGGAGTCTGGCTAGATGTAGATATTGATGTCGATTTGATTAATAAAAAGGTATCCTATACGATTTCTAAAGATGGTGAGAATTTAGTGTCAGAGGATAATATAGACTATTATGATAGTAATGCAGGAACTTGCAGCCAGCTTGATATTTATACAGGAAACAAAGGTACGATACTTATAGATGATATTTCTATAACTTCATATAAGGATGAGGCAGCTGAGTTTGCTGATTATGTAGTATCATTCTTTAATGAAACGAAGCAAATGGAAATATCAAATTCTGTACGTAGTGGTATTGTAGGTGCACAGCTTTCTTTGCTGCCAAATGATATTGAAGATTTTTTTAGTGAGGATGGTACAAAGAAATATATCTATGTAAGTAATGATGCGGCAGGTAAAACAATAGCAGCTAATGGTACAACGAAGGTTGTTGTTACATTCCGTGAGGCTGCAACTTACAACTATACCATCAGTGCTTCTGTTGCTGGGCAGACATTTGAGATTGCCAAAGGCTCAGACTTTGAGGGCGAAGCGGTAACTTTTAATTATCCGCGTTACTATAATATTGATGGTGCTTTGTATGAGATCCCTAATTGTGCTTACACCGAGGATTATTATCGGAATTCTGTTGAACTCACGGAAAACAATCAAATCATTACGGTTAGTGGATATGAAGAAGCGAAGACAAATGTTGTGTTTTATAGCGAGGCAGAAGATATTGAAACTCTGGAAGCTGTCAATGTTTCCAATGCCAATATAAGGGCATCGATGGGTGTAGTGGCACGTAACACGAGCGGTGAGCCAGCTCTTATCACAACCCTTCCTGCAGGTAAGTATGTTTTATCGTCAAGCGTTTGGGGTTCTAAAGATGTTGATTATGTTTTTAAGGCAGGTGGTAATACAGTTTTGACATTAACAACAACAGGTTCTATTGCAGATGCAAGCAGCGAAGAGTTTGTACTGTCTGGCGAAACTCAAATTACGCTTGACCCGACTTCTGCACAAGGAGTAGACTTTGTTGTTATTGAGCGTACAGGCGATTATGCCGTCACCAAGACCGTTCCCGATTTTGGTTATGTGACGTTCAGCGCAAGTGTTCCTGTGACTGTTCCCGAGGGAGTGACGGTATATAAGGGAGCGGTGAACGACGAGGCCTCTGCCATAACGATAACCGAGGTGAACACTGATGTTATTCCTGCAAACACAGGTGTGCTGCTTGGTGCTGCGGCCGGCGAGATGATAGTGCTGACCCAGACAGAGAATGCCGAGAGCGAGGCCGACTTTGATGGCAACGAGTTCCTGCCGACATCGCTCATCACGGCTATCCCAGAGACTGGCAACTACTATGTTCTCTCGCAGTCTAAAGGCGAGGCAGTGTTCGCTCACGTTATGAACGGTATGGAGGTATCTCCCAACAAGGCATACATTCCGGTTCCGAAGACTGCAGAGCCGAGCGCAATGCGCATAATGATTGACGGCAGCACAACGGGAATAAGCGAGATTGACTCAGCCGAGACTGCCGGCGACGGGGCTTATTACACCCTGCAGGGCGTGAAGGTGGAAAACCCGACAAAGGGTCTTTATATCCATAATGGTAAGAAAGTGATAATAAAATAACACAAAAGTATAACCCATAAAAATAAGAAAGCGACATGAAAAAAGAATATGTAAAGCCAGGTATCTCAGTGCTTGATATGGAAGTTGAGAACAACTTGATGGCAGCATCAGGAGAATTTAAAATTGTTGACCCCGGGGAAAAAAAAGTGAATGACGAGACTGATATGTATTCCACCGGCCCCTCTTTCAACATCTGGGGTGGCGACGAAGAGTAAGGCAATTAAGTTTGCAAAAAGATAGATTCAGATTGCTGCATACAACGTTATGCAGTTGATAGAAACATTAGGGAGTCTCTGTCCGTGAGGATGGAGACTCTTTTTGATTTGTGGTGTGGAAACAGGCCGCGCGCAGCCGTGAGGGAGGAAATTATGCCGCGTACGATTTGGAAAACGAAGAGAATTTTTGTATCTTTGCCTTGGATAGCAGACGGAACAAAAGAAAGGAGTGTGCCATGATAGTAATCTGCCCAGAGCTGTAATGCCGTGCTGTTTCTTTCTGTCCTTTGCGTGACTTCCTCGCCAAAGGGTCGGATATGGCAGCTCGCATTTTGGACATATTGCCCCGGACAAACCATAAGAAACACAACATTGTAACGTCTTTGCCAACATTGAAAACGCTATGTAACGTGCGTTATGAGGTTGGCAACAACTACGTAAATCCATTTTCACGCGGACGATATGTCGCTGTAACCCCGATTTCCGACCTTTGCACTCGGAAACAAGATATGTATTTAGCTGATGGAACTATTAAGGAAACTGATGGGTGCAGCCGTGTTCACATCGCTCTTGGCAACGCAAGCCTTGGCGGTGGATGCCACGTTGCCCGGGGTGAACGTGAGGGGAAGCATAAAGGACGGCAAGTCGAAAGAGCCGCTGATAGGGGCAACGGTGCAGATTGTGGGCAGCAACATTGCCACCGTGACTGATGCCAAGGGCAACTTCTCGCTGTCGGGTGTTGCCGACGGAATATATGACATAGAGATAAAGTACGTGGGCTACAAGACCGCCGTGAAGCGGCAGGTGAAGATAGAGGACGACAAGCTGACCACGATAGACTTCGAGATGGAGACCGACGAGCACAAGCTGGCCGACGTGGTGGTGGTGTCGCGGGCCAACCGAGAGTCGGAGAACGTCACGCTGATGGAGCAGAAGGCCGCAGTGATAGCCGTGCAGTCGGTGGGTGCGCAGGAGCTGTCGCGCAAGGGCGTGGGTGACGCCGAGGTGGCCGTGACCAAGATTTCGGGCATATCGAAGCAGGAGGGAGTGAAGAATGTGTTTGTGCGCGGATTGGGGGACCGCTACAACATCACCACGCTCAACCGCTTCCCGATACCTTCGGAGGACCCTGAGTACAAGAATATAGCGCTCGACTTCTTCTCGACAGACATCATACAGTCGGTAGACGTGAACAAGGCTTTCTATAGCGATGTGCCGGCCGACGTGGCCGGGGCCGACATAAACATAACCTCGAAGGAACTTACCGGAGACGGCAAGCTGAACATCAGTGTGCAGGGCGGGCTCAACACGTCGACCGTAGGTGCCGATTTCCTGAAACTCGACGGGGCAAACGCCTTTGGCTTTGCCAATACAACGCAGCCGGGCGAGAACCTCGGGACGTACAACTTCCGAAACTCGCTCGATCCGACCAAGCACAACCTGCAGGTGAACCAGAGCTACTCCATCTCTGGCGGCAAGCGGTTCTACATAGGCGGAAACCCGCTGCGCTTCTTCGTGGTGGCCGCCCACAGCAAGGACTACACTCACTACGAGGAGGAAGTGCGCAACTCGATAACCAGCGGCACGCTCTCGCAGGACATGGAGGGCGACATATCGGAGGTGGAGACCAGCCAGATAGCCATGGCAAACGTGAGCTATGACCACAACCGCAAGCATCGCATAGGCTATAACTTCATGATGGTCCATTCGTCTAAGTCATCGGTAGGCGACTATCTCGGCATGGATGCCGACTATCAGTCGTCAGACACATACGAGGGATTCATGCGCCGGCAGCAGACCAACGACAACCTGCTCTTCGTGAACCAGCTCGACACCAAGTGGCAGCTGGGCAGGCGGATTGACCTCAACGCCGGTCTGGCATACAATATCATAAACGGCAACGAACCCGACCGCCGCATAAACAACCTCGTGAAGACCGACGATGGCTACGTGCCCATGCGCGGCACGGGGGTGCAGCAGCGCTATTTCTCCACGCTCGACGAGAAGGACCTCAATGCCCGCGCGTCGCTGACATACAAGCTGAAAGACCGTTTTGACGGGGCGTCTAACGTCAAGGTGGGCTATATGGGGAGGTTTGTCGACGACTCGTTCGAGGCTGTTGAGTACGATATGGCCGTGGTGCGCCAGTCGGCGTTCGACATTGCCGACGTGCGCTTCGACGACTATTACAACGAGGACAACTATGCCGCCGGGATGTTCCAGCTCGACCGCAATGTCGATGAGTACAGCGTCACCAAGAACATCCACTCCGCTTACGCCGAGGCCACCTATCAGTTTACGCCGAAGTTCATAGCCAATCTCGGCATGAAGTATGACGACGTGGTGCTGAAGGTAGACTATAACGTCAACCGTGGCGGTAGCCGTGGCAGCCAGGAGATAGACAAGTCTTATTTCCTGCCAAGCCTGAACCTGCGCTACAACCTCACGGACAAGCACACCCTGCGCCTGGCCGCGAGCAAGACCTACACCCTGCCACAGGCCAAGGAGATATCGCCATTCCGCTATGTCAACGTGAGTTTCAACAGTCAGGGTAACCCCGACTTGCAGCCGTCTGACAACTACAACGTGGATCTGAAGTGGGACTACTACCTGTCTTCGTCCGAGCTTATTTCCGTGACCGGCTTCTACAAGTACATCAAGAACCCCATCTCGCGCATCGAGATAGCCAGTGCGGGCGGCTTCCTCTCCTACGAGAACATAGCCGACCATGCCACGGCGGCCGGCGTTGAGGTTGAGGTGAAGAAGAACCTGCTGACACATAGCGCTGGCAGCGGAGACGGACGGCTCAGCTTCGGCGTCAACGGCGCCTATACTTTCACCCGCGCCGACGTGCCGCTGGCCACCGACCCCACCGGGTCGCAGCTCGAAGGGGCCGCGCCGTGGATTGTCAATGCCGACCTCAGCTACCGTTTCAGCAAGCAAGCCAATACGTTCAACGCGGCATTGGTGCTCAATTACTTCAGCGACCGCATTTATACAATAGGCACCGAGGGCTACCAGGACATTGTGGAGAACGGCATCCCCACGCTCGACTTTGTGGCCTCGGCGCAGCTCGGCAAGCACTTCGCTCTCAGCCTCAAGGCGCGCAACCTGCTCAATTCTGCTCATCAGCTGACACGCGAGGGCAACGCCACGGGCGAGGATGTGGTGCTGAGCAAGTACAAAAAGGGAGTCGACTTCAGCCTCGGGCTTACGTACAGCCTCTGACGTTGAAGTTAAAAATTAAAAGGTAAAAGGTAAAAAGCAACAAACCATTTTTTATAATCAACCATTAATCACGATGAAAAGAAGATTTCTTTATGCGATGGCCTTTGCTGCCATTGCGAGCACTGTGAGCCTTACTTCGTGCAGCGACGACGAGAACACAACCGGTGGCGGCGACTCTTCGCAGGCCGAGACGCTGGTTGGGACAGTGAGCGGAACGCTCACGCTCGACGCATCGAAGGAATACCGCCTTACGGGAACGCTCATCGTCCCCGACGGTGCCACGCTCAACATTCCTGCCGGAACAACCATCAAGGCCGATGAGGGCTTCGACAAATACATCCTCGTGGCGCAGGGCGGAACGATAAACGCACGCGGCACGGCCGACAACCCCATCGTTTTCACCGCTAACAGCGACAACGCCTCGGCCGGCTACTGGGGCGGACTCATCGTCAACGGCCGCGCGCCCATCTCCGGCAGCACCGAAGGGCAGACCGGCACCACCGAGGTTGACAACCAATACGTGTACGGCGGCAGCAACACCACCGACAACAGCGGTGTGATAGAGTACGTGCAGCTGCTCTATACCGGCGCGCGCTCCAGCTCGTCCATAGAGCACAACGGCCTCACGCTCAACGGCGTGGGCAGCGGCACCACAATCCGCAACATATACATCTCCGAGGGTGCCGACGACGCCATCGAGTTCTTCGGAGGCTCGGTCAGCGTCACCAACCTGCTGGCCGTAAACTGCGACGACGATATGTTCGACTTCACCCAGGGCTACTGCGGCACGCTCACCAACTGCTACGGTGTGTGGGAGAGCGGCTTCACCAGCACTGAGGAAGACCCGCGCGGCGTCGAGGCCGACGGCAACCTCGACGGCGACGGACCCGACCACACCCCGCAGGCCGACTTCACCATCGACGGGATGACCATCGTCAACAACTCGGCCACGCAGGCCATGCAGGATGCCATCAAGGTGCGCCGCGGCGCAACGGCCCACATCAGCAATGCACTCGTGATGGGAACGGGCGAGGTGCAGAACCTCATCGACCTCACCGACAGCAAGGGCGACGCCACCACGGCCACCGAGATCAGCGTGACAAACAATGCAGGCAACATATCGTCAGACCTCGTGAACCACAACGAGCAGTATGACAACGTGGAGATTGTGAGCGGCAACACCGGCGCCGACAACACCGTGTTCGGATGGACTGGCTATCAGTTCGACGAGAGCGGCGACACCCCCGCGGTGGCAGAGGAAGACATCCCCACCGAGATAACCTCCGACATCACGCTCGACGCTTCCACCCAGTACTACATTAACGGCTCTGTCCACGTGCGCGAGGGCGGCGTGCTCCGCATACCGGCCGGCATGACCATCAAGGCTCGCAACGGCTTCGCCAACTTCATCCTCGTGGAGCGCGGCGGCCAGATATACGCCGAGGGCACGGCCGAGGCTCCCATCACCTTCACCGCCGACAACGAGACAGCCGAGGCAGGCTACTGGGGAGGGCTCATCATCAACGGCCGCGCGGTCATATCCGGCGCGGGCAGCGGCACGCACGAGGCTGCCACCGAGGTTGACAACAACATCATGTACGGCGGCAGCGACAATGCCGACAACAGCGGCGTGCTCACATACGTGCGCATACTCTACTCCGGAGCGCGCTCCACAGCCGACATAGAGCACAACGGCCTCACGCTCAACGCCGTGGGCAGCGGCACCCGCATCGAGAACATCTATATCTCCGAGGGCGCCGACGACGCCATCGAGTTCTTCGGCGGCTCGGTCAGCGTCACCAACCTGCTGGCCGTAAACTGCGACGACGATATGTTCGACTTCACCCAGGGTTACTGCGGCACGCTCACCAACTGCTACGGCCGCTGGGAGGCCTCGTTCACCAGCACCGAGGAAGATCCGCGCGGCGTCGAGGCCGACGGCAACCTCGACGGCGAGGGCCCCGACCATACACCGCAGGCTGACTTCCGCATAGAGAACATGACCATCGAGAACCTGGCCGAGAGCCAGCCCATGCAGGACGCCATCAAGATTCGCCGCGGCGCAACGGCACACATCACCAACGCCCTCATCACCGGCAGCGGAGAGATTGAGAACATCATTGACCTCACCGACAGCAAGGGCGACGCCGCCACGGCCACCGAGATCAGCGTGACCAACAGCGCCGCCAGCGTCTCCTCCGACCTCATAAGGCAGAACGGCAGCTACGCAGGCGTTGGCATCGTGAGCGGAAACACCGGTTGCCCCGCCGACGGCTTCGGCTGGACCGGCTACGAGCTTTGAGGGCTCTCTTTCTTACATTTTCATATTTTTTAGCAGGCAAATCCCTCGCTGCCGTCCCGCTGCCATTGGGCAGAGGAGGCAAGCGGGGGCTTGCTGTGTTCGCAGTTAATGGTTTGAGGGCCTTTGGGATAATTTCCCTGTCAACCTTGCGTCACAGATATTTATATTTATCGGCAGACGAGTAGATAGCCCACGAGGCTCACCACGATGGTGGCCGCGGTTGTCGCTATTGCACTCAGCCACTGCATCCGTTGTGGAATGTCGCCCATTATGTTGTTCAATCCTTCGTCGCGCAGTTCCGTTTTCTGTGCGGTGTCCTTGTTTTCTTTATTATTGTCGCTCATAGTTCAAGTTGGTTTTTTACCAATTTGTAGTATGTCCCGTGTTCTGCCGTCAGTTCGTCGTGCGTGCCGCTCTCCACTATGCGGCCACCGTCCATTACCACTATGTGGTCGGCGTTGCGCACCGTGCTGAGGCGGTGGGCTATTACTAGCACTGTGCGTCCGCACTGCATAGCGTCGTGCTGTATGTGCAGAGGGAAACGCTTCATTGTCACAGGTCTATTTATGCCATCAGAGCTTCATGATGCCCGACGAGCCTTTTTCTACCTCGAGCTTGGTGCGCTCCACCTTCTTGCGACCGAAATCGAAGCTGTATGAAACATTTATGTTTATGGCGCGATTGAAGTTCTGGCGTGTGTAGTTGTCGAAACTGTATGTGCCGTAGTCGAACTTTTGTCTCATTCCATAGTTCTTCTCAAAGATGTGGGCGCAGCTTGCCTCCACGTTCCATCCCTTGTGGTGCCATGAGGCTGAGAGGTAATAGTAATGAGGCCACTCCGCAATGTTCCCGCTCGACTGCATGACTCCATTTTTGGGAACGTATTTTGCATAGAACGAAAAGTTCTTTATAAAATATGACGCGCCTATCGAATAAACAAACCAGTTGTGGCTCTGCGCGTACAGGCCGGTCAGTTTTTGGCCGTTTACAAATATTTGGGCCGAAAGCTGCAGCGAGCGGTTGAGCAGATATAGCGACACAGCCCCTCCGGCCGTATAGTCAATAAACTTACCGTCGGTTATGTACGTTCCCACCAAAGTCTCGCCTTCGGCCTCATAGAATGCTTTCGAGTTGTCGTTAATGATGCTGCCTTGGCCGAAGAGTGAGATATTGGCGTTCTTCAGCGACAGATTGTAGCTCAGACTGATATTATGCGGTTTTTGCATCTTCAGATCCGGGTTTCCGCGCTTCACTTCATATTGGTTCACCCTTTGCTCGGTGGTGTTGAAATACTCGAGGAAAGGTGCGCCGGAATAAAAATACCAGGATGCCGAAACGGAATTCTTGGGATTGATGGCATAGCGCACCGTCACACCGGGTCGCCACATCATAAGCCTTGTCCTTCCGGCTTCCCTTATGGTGTAGTTATGCCACAATGGTCCAATCTGCAAGTTCAGCGACAGCTTCTTGGCAAAGGTCTGTGCGTATGCCAGCATTGCCATCACAGCCCATTGGTCAATGCCTTGCTCGGCAGTGGCAGTTCCGGTGTAGGTGGCCCTGTTGCCGATATAAGTGCCCACAACGAATCCAGTCATGGTACCACCGTTTTGCATCGTCAGGTCATACTGCATAGATGCCATGACATTGTTGGCTTTCTCCTTAGTGTCGTTGACCACAGGAGCAAGCGTTCCTTCGGTATATGTGCGCCGGTATGTGTTGTTGCCATACGAGTATAAAGCCTGTGCCTTCAACAGTTGCCTGTCGTTGACCTTTGTCTGCATGAAGAACGATGCCGAAGGTGTGGCGTTGCGGCTACGGGTGGCGGTCACGGCCTCTGCAGCCGGGTAAGCATCCTGCGAGTAACTCACCGCGGTGCGGTGGTGGTCTGTCGGGGTCTCGTCCCAGTTCAGGCTGAGGTCGGCGTATATGAAAGTCCTTTCAGTGCGGTATGTGGTGCGCAGCTTGCCGTAATGGCTGCGGTCTTTCGTCAGTCCTTCCAAGGCTGTGGCTCGCTTTGTGAACGGCGTTTCCAGCGCGTAGTGTTCTGTGCCCGACGTGCCCGGTGCATCTTCACGCTTCAGTGTAGTTCCGGCCAGCAGTGTGATGTTCACCTTCTTTGTGTCAAGGGCGGCCTGTGCCTCGTATTTTCCGGCTGAGAAGGCAGGGAAAAAACTCGTTGTCGTCCTTATGTCAACGTACCCGCCGCGGTCATACTTTCGGGTGATGAAGTTGAGTACGGTCTGCTCCCCGGGAAATTTAGTCGTTGGCTTGTCGTAATATTCCACGCGCACAATGTTTTTCGGCCGCAGGTGGTCAGCCTCCGTGGCATCGGCCTTGCGGTTGTCTATATAGATTGTCGGTGATGTGTTGTCAACGTTCTTCACCGTTCCGTCCATGGGGTTTACGATCAGCGTTGGTATCATCATCTTTGCCAGCAGGTTTATGCCCGAACTCGAGGCATCAACCTGCCGCTTCGTCGGCATATAGTTGGTGTGGTCGTCTTTCTGTATTGCCGTGCGCCCCTCTATGGTCACGCCCTTCAGCTCCATCTGCCTGAACACGCTGTCCTGCCGGGTCGCGGTTTGCGTGCTGTCGGCGGGGTGCGTTCGGGCAGGGGAGGCAAAGCCATCCAATGAAAGTGCTGCGATGGCAGCTGCCAATAATCTGAATATTTTCATGTCTGTAACGTTGTGGTTGTGCCGCAAAGTTAGTGCAAAATCAAGTTTATGTCCAAGAAAGCTGGTTTACAAAACTGTTTACAAAAGTCTTTCGGCACTTTACAAAAATATTTACACATTCCCGTGCGGTTCTGTTCCGGCAGATTCAGAGAAGCTGTCAAACCGACCCCGCTAACCGCCCCCAATGCTTTGCGCCTGCCAACAGGCGCGTGATGACATTAACATTTTTATGTTAAAGACGACAGCAAGGGTTGTCTTGCCCAAACGCCTGATATTCAATGAGTTGCAAAACGGGTCGTTTTGTCTTGTGAAATGTGCCGTTTCGTAGGCCAAAACAGGCCATATTGCAGTGCAAAATGTGCCGTTTCGCATTCCGAAACGGCACATACGGGAAAACAAGGTGGCAGAGGCCTTTTATAGTTGCATATTTGCAAGTATGAGAGAAAGGGAAAAGTTAAATGTTAAAAGCTAAAAAAGACATGGGCGGCTGCCACTCTGCACGACAATTGAGTGAGAGCATGAGGAAAGCCAGGGAAAGAACGAAACATATCCCCGGCGGTCTAATGACCGCTTTGGGATAAAATCAAAGCAGCTTCTCAGAGCGAGCGTATGAACTCGTCCCAGGCCTCGCCGTTGCCTTTCTGGCCGAAGAATTTCTTGTAGAGACGGCTGCGCGCGTTGCTTATGGCTGCCCTGTCCTTGCACGTCAGGCGGGCAATGTCGGCAGGGGCGGCGCCTATTTTGGTGAGCAGGCAGATGCGGTATTCCTGTTCCGACAGCTTCTTGGCCAGCAGCCTCTGCTTGAATCCGGGGTATATCATGTTTACGCCCTTGTCGAGTGCAGCCCAGTCGTCGGCGGTGAGCTTCTCCTGTGCGGTCCGGCCAGCCCTGTCGGTCTTGTCGTTTATGATGCGCGTTATCTTCTGCACCACGGGCAGTGATGCGAGGCTCGGCATAGGTCTTTCGTTGGTTGCCGCCGGGCTTTCGGCTTCTTCTGCGAAGGCTGCGGCTTCCTGCGGCTCGTGGGTGTTGCTTTCCGGCTTGGGGGTAGGCCGGGTGTTGCTCTTCGGGCGCGAGCGCCTGAAAACGCCGATGGCCACAGCCATGACGGCGATGCCGCAGATGCCGTATATGGCAATGGCACCCATGGCTGTGTCGCCGGAGGGTTGTTGTGCCGAGAGGGCTTCCGCTGGCGCGCCGATGATGTTGTTGTCAGGTCGCCGAGAGTGGGGTTGGGTGGTTGGCTCTTCGCCATATTCCTGTTGTGGCATGGTCGGCTGTTGCGTTGCCTTTGCGCCGTTTTGCGCCACGGCGTTGGCGTTGCCGTTGTTTATTATGGTTGCCATTTCGCTTTGCTCGGAGTCCAAGGACACAACGGCGTTGCATTCCACCCGGCTCATGCCGGATGCTTGGGCCCTTGCGTGGTCGGCCTTCAGGGCTGCAGCGTCGATGCTGCTTGTTCCGGAGGCAAGGTATTCTGCGTGTGAGGCTGTTCCGGATAGCTCGATGTGGCTTGCTCCGGAGATGTCGAATGTGGCTGTTGCGGCGTTTAGGTGCAGTCTTGCTCTTGAGGCTCCCGAAGCGTAGAGGTGCGCGGTGCCGGCATCTGCTTTGCTTATCTTTGCGGAAGAGGCACCGTCGATGTCGGCTGTCATGTCTTTGCAGTCTATGGCATCGGCCCTGAAAGAGCTTGCGCCCGACAGGTTGAGAAAGAATGAGGGCGTGCTCAGCGTGCCGTTGATCTCCATTGCGCTTGCGCTCTCTATGGTGGTGGCTGTGAGCGAGGGCGACGATACGCGGACGGTTATGTAATTGTCGCTGTAGCCAAAGCCGTTAGTCCCGTTGCGGTCTATGGTCAGCGTGCCGTTCTCTACGCTGATGTCGAGTTGGCCGATGATGCCTTCCGGCGCACTGACAGTGACTGTCGGTGCGCCGTCCTTTTGGGTGTATATGACTTTGCAGGTGCTTGTGTTCTCTATTTTGTCGAACGGGCCAACGGTTATGTTCCTAATCCTGTTCGCGCCGTCAGGATCTGCGACGCGTTCTGTTGTGGCGGGCAGCCCGCTATGGGCATGGCGGCATACGTGCCTGTCGCCATGGCGAGGATGATGGCCATTGCCGGTATGAATGTTTTCATTATCTTATTTCTGTGCTTGGTCGGTATGTTGTTTGCTTTTGTATTGTGCTATCTGCGGCCACATTCCCCAGACCCGGCATTCGGTGGCCTGACGACCGATTTGGGTCTGCTGGGCGGAGTTGTGTTTCAGACTGTTGTCAGCCGAAGAGAGCGCGTAGAGCCTCTTCCACCTTGCGCACGGGAACAAGCTCTATGGAGAACTTGCCCCGGTTCAGTCCCTGCAGGTTGTGGCGCGGAATGATGATATGGCTGAAGCCCAGCTTCTCGGCCTCGGCCACCCGTTGCTCCATGCGGGCCACGGGGCGCACCTCGCCGCTCAGCCCGACCTCGCCCGCCATGCACCATCCCGGCTCTATCGGCGTATCGACATTGCTCGACAGCACGGCGGCTATCACGCTGAGGTCCATGGCGAGGTCTGTGACGCGCAGGCCGCCCGCAATGTTCAGGAACACATCCTTCTGCGCCAGCTTGAAGCCCACGCGCTTTTCGAGCACAGCCAGCAGCATGTTGAGCCGCCGCTGGTCGAAGCCCGTCGCCGTGCGCTGGGGCGTGCCGTAGGCCGCCGTGGACACGAGGGCCTGCGTCTCCACGAGGAAGGGGCGCACGCCCTCAATGGCCGAGCTGATGGCTATGCCGCTCAGCCCCTCGTGGTCTTGGGTGAGAAGCAGCTCCGACGGGTTGGCCACCTGCCGCAGTCCGTCCTGCCGCATCTCGTATATGCCCAGCTCGGAGGTGCTGCCGAAGCGGTTCTTCATGCTGCGCAGTATGCGGTACATATTGTGCTGGTCGCCCTCAAGCTGTATCTCCGTGTCGACGTTGTGCTCCAGAATCTTCGGCCCCGCCAGTGCGCCGTCCTTGTTGATGTGGCCTATCAGCACTACGGGGATGCCGCTCGTCTTGGCGAAGCGGAGCAGGGCGGCGGCGCACTCGCGCACCTGCGTTATGCTGCCGGGGCTTGAGTCAACGTCCTCGGTAGATATTGTCTGTATGGAGTCTATCACCACAAGCTCGGGATTGACATCCTTGATGGTGGCGAAGATGTTTTCGAGCGAGGTCTCGCAGAGAATGTGGCACGAGTCGTTCTCGGGGTGGTCTATGCGCTCGGCGCGCATCTTCAGCTGGTGGGCGCTCTCCTCACCGCTCACGTAGAGTATGCGCCGCTCGGGCATCCGCAGTATGGTCTGCAGCGTGAGGGTGCTTTTGCCTATGCCCGGCTCGCCGCCCAGCAGCACTATTGAGCCTGGCACGAGCCCGCCGCCGAGCACGCGGTTCAGCTCGCCGTCGTGCAAGTCTATGCGCGGTTCGTCCTTTGCGCTGATGTCGCGCAGCAGCAGCGGGCGGCTGCCCTTGCCCCCGGCGTGCCTGTGGCTCACCGACATGGCCGCCGAGCGGGCGGCCATGGTGCCGCTCTCTGCCGCAATCCTTATCTCCTTGAACGTGTTCCATTGCCCGCAGCCGGGGCACTTGCCTATCCATTTGGCCGATTCGTGCCCGCAGTTGCTGCACACGTATGCTATCTTGTCTTTTGCCATAATAGCACAAAAGTAGCAATAATTTTCGTCATTACGAAATTTATTATTAATTTTGCAGCGTTCAAATGGCTAATATCGCACATTGATTTATAGACTCGGCAGGGGCGCTCGTGTACTTGACTACGCAGGGCGTCCCTCTTTTGAATTTAGAAAAGCTATCGACAGTATGAAGCATATTCATATCGCGCTGCTGGCGCTTGTGCTGCTGGCGGCTTGCGGAGAGTCCTACGACGAGCAGCGCACGCGCACGCGCGCCGAGCTGGCAAGGCTGGCGCGCGAGGACTCCGCCGCGCTGAAGGTGGCCGTCATGCCCACGCTCGACTGCCTGCCGCTCTATGTGGCAAGTATGTATAACCTCTTCGACTCCCTGGGAGCCGACGTGAGGCTGAAGCCATACACAGCGCAGATGGACTGCGACACGGCGTTGCGGAACGGGCGCGTGGAGGGAGCTGTGACCGACCTGGTGCGCGGCCAGAGACTCACACATGAGGGCACGCCGCTTGCGTACGTGGCTGCCACCAACGCCTACTGGCAGCTCGTCACCAACCGCAACGCGCGCATCATGAGGCTCGACCAGCTCGACGACAAGATGGTGGCCATGGCTCGTTTCTCTGCTACCCACCTGCTGAGCGACGAGGCAGTGAGCCGGGGAGGGCTCGACCCGGAGCGCGTGTTCCGCGTGCAGATAAACGATGTGGGCGTGCGCCTGCGTATGTTGCAGAACAACTCGATGGACGCGATGCTGCTCACCGAACCGCAGGCCGCCGCGGCGCGCCGTGACAAGCACCGCGTGCTGCTTGACACACGCCGCATGGACATGAACCTCGGGGCCATAGCGTTTGGCAGCCGGCAACTGAAAGACAAGGAGCGCAGGCGGCAGATTGACATATTCCTGAAGGCGTACAACATGGCCTGCGACTCAATAAACAAGAACGGGGTGGGGGCTTACCGTAAGCTCATAGCCAGGTGTTGCGGCGTGCCGGAGGCTGTCGTGGACTCCATTCCGCATGACTTGAAGTTCGAGCACGCTGCCGCTCCGCGCCCCAAGGACATAGAGACTGCCGACAAGTGGCTCGGCAAACAATGATGGAGGACATATTATGTATAATGACGAAGACCTTGAAGACGTATTCAGTCTGATAGACAGTATGGAGCTGAGCGGGGCTGTTGACGCGCTGGGAGCGTTTGCCTCGTCGCATCCCGAACTTGGCGTAGACTCTCCGTTGCGCGATATTTCTGACGGTTATAAGTTGATGCTCGACTACTGGAGCCGCGGCTTCAAGGACGAGCACCTTGAGCGCGTCTATCGCGATATGCTCTGGCGGCTCTACAGGCTCGCTGCCGACACTGCCCTGCGCCATGCCGTTGCCCATTCTCCTTTTCTCGCTTCTGTGCACAACAGGGTGCGCACCGGTGGGCGCGACTGGTCGGTGCAGGCGTTGCGCACCGGCCTTGAGGGCTTTGTGTCAGACTTGGCTATGCTGCAGCTTGAGCCGGAGCCGCGGCGCACGGCGCGCAAGAGAGAGCTGCACAGGGCGCACCAGCAACTGATGAACGACGTGTTCGACTATCTGTGGACTTCGCCACAGTGGGCGGACGCCACAGCCGAGGCTATGGAGGAGATGCTGCTTTCGCCAACAGTTGACGCCATGGACCAGCAGCTCATGCTGTCGGCCGTGATGCTTGGGTGCATGAATGTGTTCGACATGAACAAGTTTCGGGTGCTCGTGCAGGTATATCGGCGCAGCGCCGACGAGCAGGTGCGCCAGCGCGCACTGGTGGGCTGGGTGCTGTCTTTGCGTCGCGGCGGGGGACTTGCGCGTGCAGAGCAGCGTGACATCCTGGCCCCGTTGCTGGCCGACGGCGCCGTGAGGCAGGAACTTGTGGAGCTGCAGATACAGCTGTTGTACTGTGTCAGTGCGGAGGATGACAACCATACAATACAGAAAGAGATAATGCCCGACCTGCTGAAAAACAACGGCCTGAGCATCACACCCAACGGTATCGAGGAGAGAGACGGCGACAGCATTGAGGACATTCTGCATCCCGAAGAGGCCGAAAGCCGCATGGAGCGCCTGGAGCAGAGCTTCCGCAAGATGATTGATATGCAGAAGGCCGGGTCGGACATATACTTCGGCGGCTTCTCGCAGATGAAGCGGTTCCCGTTTTTCGACAGTGTGAGCAACTGGTTCGTGCCGTTCTACATAGACCACCCGGCCATAAGCGCCATATACAGTCAGGTTGGCGAAAGCCGGATGGTGCGCAGCATAGTGGAGCACGTGCCGTTTTGCGACAGTGACAAGTATTCGTTCGTCATCGCTTTCCAGCAAGTGGTGGGCAAGTTGCCGCCCAACATTAAGGAAATGCTTGCCGGCGGCAATGTGGCGGGCATGGAGGCGGTGGGCAGCGGCGAGCGCAACAGCGCCGCTTATGTGCGCCGCATTTACTTGCAGGACCTGTATCGCTTCTTCCGCTTGTTCCCATCGCGCGACATTTTGTACAATCCGTTCGGGCAGGAACCGGAGGACATGAAGTACAACTACCTGTTCTTCGCCAACAATGTGTTCAGCGGCACGCTCCTCGAAGACAAGTTCGGCGAGGTGGCTTCGTGCCTGCTGAAGCGCAATATGCGCGCCGTGCTGTCGGCTCTCTTGGCCAATTACAGCGAGGAAGGGCGCGATTATTATTATTATATGCTGACTGGCGACCAGATGTTGCACCATCCGCAGATGGCGGCGGGCGTGTTCGGCAACACGGCTTCGGCCTTCTTTGCCAAGGCGCTGAGCCTGCGCCCCGACGACGTGAAAGCTCTATCGGGATATGCACGTGCCTTGTTTTACTGTGGGGATTACGGCAAGGCTTACGAGACCTATTGCCGCCTTGCGGAGCTGAAACCCGGAAACCGGAACTATGTGTTGGACAAATGTGTGTGCCTGGTGAACATGGAACGGAGCGAGGAAGCCATGGCGGACCTTTACCGCTTGGACTACGAGCATCCCGGCGACAGGCGCGTCGGGCGTGTGCTTGCTCGCGCGCTGATGTGTACCGGGCGGCATGACAAGGCTTCGAAAGCCTATTCCGAGCTGTGCGCTTCGGCAGAATGCGAGGATGAGGACCTGGCCAACCGTGGCCTGAACGAATGGCTCGGCGGCGACAAGCAGGTGGCTGCAGCCTGTTTTGCCGATTATATCAGGCGGCATTATGGCAACGTTGGGCTTGACGAATGCCGAGAACATTTTTCCGATGACATATTGGCCAACGAGTGCAGCCTGCTCGAAAGCAACGGCGTGACGTCCACTGAGCATTTGTTGATGACCGACTTGGTGTGCGAGGCTGTGCTCCACAAGATGCAGTGATGGCTCTTTTCAGGAGGCTGTCACTGCATCCTGTCTTGCGGATATCGGCATTCTGCCCATACTTGCAAGTATCATTCATTGTTCCCGTAAGTTGTGGCTGGCCACTCCCCAATCGGGCTTTAGGGCGCCGGATTGTGTGTTGCGCCCTGTCATTCCGGTTCCCGCCTCATAGATAGTCTTATTTTCCGCGCGGCGTATGTCCACGCTATGGGTATGCCGACACCGGCAATGGTGTATAGAATCCAAAAAAGATCGTCCTTGGAATGCTCGTGGATGACCATGTGGCAGCCTATCTGAGCGAAGTCGAGGCCGTAATACCATATCTTGATGAGGCTCACCGCCTTGAACGCCACGATGTGGAACACGAACACGGGCAGCGTGTTGTCGCCGCAGAATACGAGTAAGCGGCGCAGCGCGTTGTCGTGCTTGTCTATCCAAGTGCTGATGTTGTAGACCATGAGGAAGCCGCAGATGGCGGGCAGGGGCAGGCGCACGAACTTCTCGAAGCCAGCGTTCCACTCCATGCTCGACGGCGCGTAGAGCGAGAAAGCGAGCGTAACGGCGGCGAAAACAACTGTAGTCCACCAGCTTGCTTTATACTTGTCGTGCAACTGTTTGAAGATGAATCCGCAGCCGAAGAAGAACATTCCCATTATCTCGCGGTAGCCACCTTGGATCAGGTTGGTGACGCGCAGTCCCTCGGCCGTCTTCCACGCGCCGAGCAGCAGGGCGGCCACGCACACCGCAACAGGGATGACCATCTGTCGCCACTGTGGATAGCCGAGCCTTGTGGCTGCCGTATTGAAGACTTTGAAGAGCACAAGGTAGGCGATGCTCGCCACGAGCAGTCCGCGGAAAAACCAAAACGCGCCGTTGAGGAACTGGTCGTAGCCGCCCATGGCCGTGACCATCGTCCACAGGTTCTGCTGCATCTGGTGCCATGAGTAGGGGTGTGTGACTCCGCCGCCGGCGTTGCCGTACTGCTCGTTGAGTATGCCGAGGTCGAACATCCAGTTGTGTATGATGAGGAAGAACACCGACCACTTGAGGAAAGGAAGGTAGAGGCCCTTAAGCCGTTTCTTCACGAACGTGGCCTCGTCGTCGAGATAGCGGAGTGAGAAGAAGTAGCCGGCGGTGATGAAGAACAGTGGCATGTGGAACTCGTAGAGGAAGGTGTTGAGCGCACCGGGGCACTCAGCGTGGCCCATTACCATGAGTATGATGCCTATTGCCTTGCATATCGAGATGGTGGTGTTTCTTTTTGCCATAGCTTTTGTTGGTGTTTATGCCTGGTATTCGTTGGGTGTCAGTCCGGTTTGCTTCTTGAACCACCGGCAGAAATGCTGCGGGTATGGGAAGCCCAGTTCGTAAGATATCTCGCTGATGGACTTGGAGGTGTCGAATATTTGTTGCCGCGCCGCGTTGAGAACCTTCTGCTGTATGTGTTTCAACGCCGACATACCTGTCTCTTTCCGCAACAGATCACTCATGTAGTTGGCCGAAAGGCACAGCCTGTCGGCGCAGTATTGCACCGTGGGTATGCCGCCGGTGGCGGCCTTGCCATTGCTGAAATAATCGTCCAGCAGCGATTCAAAGCGGGCCAGGATGTCGCTGTTCATTTTCTCGCGGGTGGCAAACTGGCGGTCGTAGAAGCGCAATCCGTAATCAAGAAGCAGCTTTATGTTGTCCACAATGAGCGGCAGGCTGTGTTTGTCTGAGGCCGTGCCCTGCAGTTCTTCGCGTATTTTTTCCATGCAGCCGGTGATGGTCTGCCGCTCTGCCGCCGAAAGGTGCAGGGCCTCGTTAGCGTTGTATGAAAAGTAGCTGTAGTCTTTCATGGCCTTTGCCAGGGGCGTGCCTTTCAGCAGTTCCGGGTGGAATGCCAGTGCCCATCCTTCCGGTTGGTGCGGTTGTCCGTCGTCTTCCGACCCCATCATCTGGCCCGGGGCGATGAAGAGCATGGCTCCTTGCCGATAGTCGTATATGCTGCGCCCGTATTTCAACGACCCGCAGTCACTGTCTTTTATGAGCACGGCGTATATGTTGTACAGCTTGCGGCAGAAGTGCAGCGGCTTCGCCTTGCGCCCTTCGATGACGCTGACCAGGGGGTGCAGGGTCTCGATGCCGAAGTAATCGTTGTATTGCCTCACGGTGTCCAGTCTCATTATCTCACTCATAGACATTCTTTTGATATGGTGCAAAAGTACTTATTTTCTTTGGCAAAGCGAAGTGATTGTGCGATAAATTAGGACTCTGCCGGTCATGTTTGGCAGGCTGGGGCGGTGCGTCTTTGCCCGGCAAATGAAATTGGTCATGCTTTCTGTGTTTTTGATACAGTGCGAACGGAATCGCTGCCGTATCTTTGCAGTGACAAATCGAAAGCGTGAACTTAAAGTGAAGCAGTAATGGAAAAAGGACAAAAGAACACAGGCATGGACCGCCGTAGCTTCTTGAGGCAGGCGGCCATGGCCGGGTCTGCACTCTGCCTCGCGCCGGCATTGGGGAGGGCTGAAGCCGCAGGGCGTATGATTATGGATGAGCCTCAGTGCGATTCGCGCATGGCGGCCATAGGCCGTAGGCGCACGTTGGGCAGCGGCAGCGCGGCCTTCACGGTCTCGGCCATGGGCTTCGGCTGCATGGGGCTGAACTATCACCGCAGTGAGCACCCCGACGAG
Source organism: uncultured Prevotella sp. (assembly GCA_944320355.1). Lineage (GTDB taxonomy): Bacteria > Bacteroidota > Bacteroidia > Bacteroidales > Bacteroidaceae > Prevotella. The sequence continues at coordinate 37,690 of CALUHC010000038.1, forward strand.
CAAGCTGCAATCCGCCTGGTGCATGAGGCAATAGACCGTGGCGTTACGCTGTTCGACACGGCCGAGAGCTATGGCCCGTTCACCAACGAGAAACTGGTGGGCAAAGCTCTGAAGGGCTATGCGGGCAGGGTGAGCGTCACCACAAAGTTCGGCCACAAGTTTGTGGACGGAGTGCAGGTCAAGACAGAGGAAGACAGCAGCCCGGCCAACATCCGCCGCGTGTGCGAGAACTCATTGCGCAGCCTCGTGGTGGAGTGCATAGCCCTGTTCTATCAGCACCGCAGCGACCCCGGCACGCCGATAGAGACAGTGGCGGAGACGGTGGCACAGCTCATCAAGGAGGGCAAGGTGCGGCACTTCGGCCTGTGCGAGGTGAACGCAGACACCATACGCCGTGCCCATGCCGTATGCCCCGTTACGGCCATTCAGAGCGAGTATCACCTGATGAACCGCACCGTTGATGAAACTGTGCTGCCACTTTGCCGCGAATTGGGCATAGGTTTCGTGCCTTACAGTCCCATCAACCGCGGCTTCCTTGGCGGGCTAATCAACGAGTACACACGCTTCAGCCCCAATGACAACCGCCAGACGCTGCCCCGTTTCCAATCCGAAGCCATACGCAAGAACCTGCGCATAGTGGAGGTGCTTAGTGCCTTTGGGCGGACACGGGGCTACACCCCGGCACAGATTGCGCTGGCGTGGCTGATGCACAAGGGCGACTTCGTTGTTCCCATACCCGGCACAACAAAGCTCTCGCACCTGGAGGAGAACCTGCGCGCGGCGGACATTGTGCTGACAGAAGAGGAGATGAACGAGCTTGAGGCTGCCGTTGAGGCCATCCCGGTGGTGGGTAGCCGGTATGACGCCCTGCAGGAGTCGAAGGTGCAGAAATAGTGGGCAAATGGGAAAAGAAGCGATGCTGAAGAGCTCTTTTGCGGCAGCCTGCTTTGTCGTATTGCTCGCAGGCTGCGGCAAGAGCGGCGAGAGGGCGCTGCGTATAGCCGCCCAGGGCAGTTTCGCAGTGGGCGGCACGGTGCTCACCGACACGCTCGGGCGCAAGTATCACGGCGACCATGCCTACGTGTTCTATCAGAAGCCGGTCGATGCGCGCGGGCTTCCGCTTGTTTTTGCCCACGGTGTAGGGCAGTTCTCAAAGACGTGGGAGACCACGCCCGACGGGCGCGAAGGTTTCCAGAACATATTCTTGCGCAGGCGGTTCAGCGTGTATCTGGTTGACCAGCCGCGGCGCGGCAACGCGGGACGCGGCACGGAGACCGTCACCGTGACCCCGGCGTTCGACGAGGAGACGTGGTTCAACCGTTTCCGCGTGGGTATCTGGCCCGACTATTTTGAGGGCGTGCAGTTCAGCTGCGACCCCGAAGCCCTGAACCAGTACTTCCGCCAGATGACGCCAACGCTCGGCACGGCAGACTTCGATGTCTATTCAGACGCATACGCAGCCTTGTTCGACAAGATAGGGCCGGCCGTCTTTGTCACCCATTCGCAGGGCGGACCAGTGGGCTGGCTGACACTGCTCAAGACCAAGAACATACGCGCCATAGCGTCATACGAGCCGGGCGGCAACATTCCGTTCCCCGCAGAGCTGATGCCCGAAGAGGGCAAGGTGATAACGCTTTCGGGCAAGACGGAGGGGGTGCCCGTGCCTATGGAGGTGTTCTTGGAATACACCAAGATACCCATTGTCATATATTACGGTGACAATCTGCCGGAGACCGACGAGCGGCCCGAAATCTATGAGTGGACACGCCGCCTGCACCTGATGCGCCGTTGGGCCGAACTGTTGAACGAGCGTGGCGGCGACGTCACTGTGGTTCACCTGCCGGAGACCGGACTGCACGGCAACACTCATTTCCCGATGTCGGACTTGAACAACCTGCAAGTGGCCGACCTGCTTTCGGACTGGCTGCACGAAAAAGGTCTTGATTAGCCATTATGCGGATGGGGAGATGTGTTGCAAGATGGAATTAGTGGGACGTTGTGTTTTGCCTTGGAGCGCATCAAGCCTTTGTTTTTTGGTCAATGGAACTCTGTTGGCTTTGTCTCTGTAAGTGCTTGATACTCAGTGGAATTACAAAATGTGCCGTTTTGCGCTCCGAAACGGCACGTTTTAGCGTGCTAAACAGGTCGTTTGGGAAGGCGAAACGGCGCATATTGCAATGTGAAACGGCAGGCTTTGATTTTTGATACGTTTTTTGCCGGTATGGATGGTGTCTTTCGCAGCCTTGTTGCGTGGCCTCCGCTGTCCTCCCGTTCATGCCCGCCGGGGTGCCGGGCTTCTGCCTGTCATGCCCCTGGTCACCAACTATTGTTATGCGGATTTACAGCCGTTCTTCACAGGAACGGCGTGAGCAGGTGGGCCATCCAGCCAACGAACCGCTTCCACGGGCTGCGGAACTCCTTCCAGTATTCGGGCGTGAGGTATATGCTTTGCTTTTTGTCGCGGTCGAACATATCGTCGAGCTGTCGCGTGGTGGGCTTGTCTATGATGACGGCGTTCTCCTCGTAGTCCCAGCTGAGGCTGCGGGCGTTGAGGTTTGCGCTGCCCACGGTGCAGTAACGCCCATCGACCATGATGACCTTGGAGTGGTGGAAGCCCGGCTGGTAGAGCCAGATGTCGGCCCCTTTCTTCATCAGCTTGTGCACGTTGTAGAACACGCAGTCGGGCGTGAGGGGTATGTCGCTGTGGGCCGACACCATTATCTCGACCTTCACTCCGCGCTTCAGGGCGTTCTTTATGGCGCGCTTCACCTTGCGGTTGAGCGTGAAGTAGGGGTTGATGAGCTTTATGGAGTCCTTCGCGCTGTTGAAGGCGTTGATGTAGAACGTGCGTATTATCTCGTTTGTGGTGCGCGGCTCGCGGTTGATGATGCCCACCATCTTGCGTCCGGCGGTGCAGGTGGTGTCAGGGGTGAGGCCTTCTATCTCCACCGGGCGGTAGGCGCGGAAGTACTTCTGGTCCCAGATGTCCTCGCCGGTCACCTTTTTCCACATCCTCACGAATATCATCTGCAGCTGGCTCACCGCGCCGCCCTCTATGCGGCAGTGCATATCGCGCCACTCGCCCACCTGCTCGGTGCCGTGTATGTAGTAGTCGGCCACGTTCATGCCGCCCGTGTATGCCACGTTGCCGTCTATGACGACAATCTTGCGGTGGTCGCGGGTGAAGACGTGGTTTATCCACGGGAAGCGTATGGGGTCGAACTCGTATATCTGTATTCCCTCCTCGCGCAGCTTCTTGATGTGCTCCTTCTTGAGCGGGCGGTTGTTGGAGTCGTTGCCGAAACCGTCGAACAGCGCCCTCACCTCCACGCCCTCACGGGCCTTGCGGCGCAGCAGCTTGAACAGCTCGGCGGCAATGGAGTCATTGCGGAAGTTGAAGTATTCCAGGTGGATGCTGCTCTTGGCCTGGGCTATGGCCTTGAACATATCGTCGAACTTGTCCTGTCCCGACATGAGCAGCACCACCTTGTTGTTGGTGGTGAAGGTCACCCCGTTGTCTCGGAGCACCTCAACAATGGTGCTGTCGCTCGTCTGCGCCACGGCGAGGGTGGGGCAGACGAGCGACAACGATATTAATAATATGTATAAATGCTTGAGTTTAGTCATTGTTGTTTAAGAACCGTTCAGACCATGCACGAGTAATGGTCAACGACACCGAGCAGGTGGTTGTCGTCATCGACCACAAGCACTGTGTGTATCTTGTACTTGTTCATTATCTCCTGTATCTCGGTTATCTTTGTTTCAGGCGACACGGTCTTGGGTTGGCGCGTCATGATGTCTGCCACGGTGCGGTCGAAGAACTCCGCCTGCCACTTCTCCATGGCACGGCGTATGTCGCCGTCGGTTATCAGTCCGGCTATGCGGCCGTTGGTTATGGCCACGCCGAGCCCCAGCTTGCCCTTGCTCACGTGGATGATGGCTTCGCCGAGGTGCATCTCGGGCGTTATGGTGGGCATATCGTTGGTGCGCATCACGTCGGCGGCCGTGGTGAGCAGCCGCTTGCCCAGCTCGCCTCCGGGGTGGAAGCGGGCAAAGTCCTTGGGGCGGAAGTCGCGCCGCTCCATCAGCGCCACGGCCAGCGCGTCGCCCATGGCCAGCGTGGCGGTGGTGCTGCTTGTCGGTGCGAGGCCCAGCGGGCAGGCCTCTTTCTTCACGCTGACGTTGATGTGGTAGGTGGAATACTTGGCCAGCAGCGACTTGGGGTTGCCGCTCATGCCTATGATGGGTACCTGTGTGTGCTGCAGTATGGGTATGAAGCGCAGCAGCTCGTCGGTCTGCCCCGAGTTGGATATGGCCAGCACCACGTCATCGCGCGTGATAACGCCGAGGTCGCCGTGGTAAGCGTCGAGCGGGTTTATGAAGAACGAGGGGGTGCCGGTGCTCGACAGCGTGGCCGCTATCTTGGCTCCTATGTGGCCGCTCTTGCCCACACCGGTCACTATCACCTTGCCGTGGCAGCGCAGTATCAGCTCCACCGAGTTGTCAAAGTTGTCGTCGAGGTGCGGTATGAGGTCGAGCAGTGCCTGCGCCTCGTCCTTGATGCACTGCGCGGCATAGTCTCTCACAGAGATGTTTTTTTCCATGTCGTTTGTCATTTTAGGCGGGTTCTATAAATTATGTCGACCGAAATACATTTACCAGGGTATGCCATCATTTGTGAAAATCAGAATTTATAGAGTCTGCCTTTATTATTTCCCTGACCAAGCCTTCCAGCTTTGCCAGCTCCAGCATGTTGGCCGCGTCGCTCAGTCCGCGGTCGGGGTCGGGGTGAACCTCGAAGAACCAGCCCGTGGCACCGAACGCCTTGGCCGCCATTGCCATCTGCGGCACAAAGCGGCGGTCGCCTCCCGTCTTGCCGCCGGCGCCTCCGGGGCGCTGCACGCTGTGCGTGCAGTCCATGATGACCGTGGGCACAATGGAGAGCATATCGCTGATGTTGCGGAAGTCAACCACAAGGTTGTTGTATCCGAACATATTGCCACGCTCGGTGAGCCACACCTCGGCGGCACCCGCATCGCGTGCCTTCTCCACCGGGTAGCGCATATCCTGCCCGCTCAGGAACTGGGCTTTCTTTATGTTTACGGTGCGCCCGGTGCGGGCGGCGGCCACGAGCAGGTCGGTCTGTCGGCATAGGAAGGCCGGAATCTGCAGCACGTCGGCCACCTCGGCCGCAGGCTCTGCCTGCCAGCTCTCGTGTATGTCTGTGAGTATCTTCAGGCCGTAGCGGCTCTTTATGTCGGCCAGCATCTGCACGCCGCGCTCCAATCCGGGACCGCGGAACGAGGATATCGACGTGCGGTTGGCCTTGTCGAACGAGGCCTTGAATATTATGTCTGTGCCAAGCAGCGCGTTTATCCTTACCAGTTCGCGAGCCACCGTGTCGAGCAGCTCTGCTGACTCAATCACGCACGGGCCTGCTATTATAGTCTTGTTCATAGTGTTGTCAAATATGAAAAACCGTGCAAAAGTACGAAGATTCGCCGTAATAAAAGAAGAAACGGGCTTAAATGACCTTTAAGTAAGTAAACAAAGGTGTATGTGGCGGGTGTTGGATTGTGTTCCGTTTTGCTTTTTGCGTAGTGTGGGTTGAATGGTCTTGGCCTTTACAATAAATTTCATCACACAGCTTTTCATATATGTCAGGTTGTTAAACGATGACGGGCTTCCCTTTGTTTTTCTTGCCGTTTGCCTTTGTTCTTTGCGCAATTATGATTACTTTTGCCGTGGAAACAAAGACGAGGAGAACGAGCATGAAGCTGATAGCAGACAGCGGTAGCACCAAGACGGACTGGTGTCTGGCCGAGGGCGGCCGCGCGGTGAGGACAGTGACGACGCGGGGCATAAATCCGTTTCACCAAGACGCGGGCGAGATATATGCGATAGTGGAGAGCGAGCTGTTGCCGCAGTTGGGCGATGCCGAGCCTGCCGAGGTGCACTTCTACGGCAGCGGATGCCGCGCCGAGTGCGTGGGCGCGATGGCGGAGATGCTGGGTAGGGTGTTCACCCACGCACGGACGGTAAGCGTGGAGGGCGACCTGCTCGGGGCGGCACGCGCGCTCTGCGGCCGGAGCGAGGGCATAGCCTGCATACTCGGCACGGGCAGCAACTCGTGCCTTTATGACGGCATGGAGATAAAAGCCAACACTCCGCCGCTTGGTTACATACTCGGCGATGAGGGCAGCGGGGCGGTGCTGGGACGCGAGTTCCTGAACGCGCTGTACAAGGGAAGGCTGTCGGCCGAGGTTGCCGAGGCCTTTGCCTGTGAGACGAGGCTCGGGGTGGCCGATGTCGTGAGGCGCGTTTACCGCGAGCCGCAGGCCAACCGTTTCTTGGCATCGCTGTCGCAGTTCATCCACAGGCATATAAGCGATGAGAGCCTGCGGGCGTTGGTCAGGGACAACTTCCGCAGCTTCTTCCGCAACAACGTTCTTCCGTATGGTCGGCCGGAGCTTGAGGTGAGCGTGGTGGGCAGCGTGGGCTACTACTATTCGGCCGAACTGTCGGAGGCTGCCGAGGCCGAGGGCGTGAGGCTCGGCACGGTGGAGCGCAGCCCCATGGCCGGGCTGGTGCGCTACCACGGTTAGGTCAAAAATCAAAGGCCGTCGTTTTGCATTGCAAAACGTGCCGTTTTGCGCTCCGAAACGTGCCATTTCGCACGGTGAAACGTGTCGTTTCAGAAGCCAAAACGACACGTTTTGTAACCCTATTGATTATCAGTGAGTTACAAGGCTGCGTCGGGCTGCTTGCCGTGTGGCAAAAAATATAGTCAGGCCAAGACCGTTGCCGCCCGGCGGCAGAGGATGGGCGGCGACAGCCTATGCGCAGACTTTCATAAAAAAACATACTATTTGTAAAAACATTTTTGCATTAAACATCATGTCTTTGCAATAAAATTGCTAACTTTGCAACCGCTTAAGGCGTACAAATTTGTAATATTATAAGTTCTTATGTATTTTACTTTATTTATTACCGTAATCCTGACGGCAGCCGTATTGGTTGTGGGCGCGTATGTCGTGGCCAAGCTGATAGGGCCGCGTTCGTACAATCCGGTAAAGGGAGAACCGTTTGAGTGTGGTATTCCCACGAGGGGGTCGTCATGGCTCCCAATCCACGTGGGCTACTATCTCTTCGCCATCCTGTTCTTGATGTTCGACATCGAGACGGTGTTCCTCTATCCTTGGGCTGTGGTCGTTAAGCAGTTTGGAGCCATGGCTCTTTGCAGCATTGGCTTCTTCCTGTTGGTGTTGGTGTTTGGCCTGGCTTACGCCTGGCGGAAAGGAGCGTTGGAATGGAAGTGAGAAAACCCGTAATCAAGAGCATCCCTTACTCGGAGTTCAAGGACAACGAGACGCTGGAGAAGATAGCCGACGAGCTGCATGAGGGCGGCACCAACGTGCTGCTGGGCTCGCTCGACCAGATGATCAACTGGGGCCGCAGCAACTCGCTGTGGTCGCTGACGTTCGCCACGAGCTGCTGCGGAATAGAGTTCATGGCAGTGGGTTGCGCCCGCTACGACTTCGCCCGCTTCGGTTTTGAGGTGACGCGAAACTCTCCCCGCCAGGCCGACCTTATCATGTGCGCCGGGACGATAACGCACAAGATGGCTCCGGCTTTCAAGCGCCTGTATGACGAGATGGCCGACCCCAAGTACGTCATCGCCGTGGGCGGCTGCGCCATATCGGGCGGCCCGTTCAAGGACAGCTACCACGTGGTGCGCGGCATATCCGAGATAGTGCCCGTGGATGTCTACATTCCCGGCTGCCCTCCGCGCCCCGAGGCCATCATGTACGGCATGATGCAGCTGCAGCGCAAGGTGAAGATAGAGAAGTTCTTTGGCGGAGTGAACCACAAGCAGACTGCCGAGGAGCGGCGCGAGGCCATGAAGCCCATCGTGGTGACCGGCGTTCCGGAGGGCTTCGACCCGAAGAAAGGGCTGGCTGAATAATATAATAAGGTAAGAGAGAAGAATATGAAACTGAACAATCTGGTATTCGACAAAGGCAGCTTCGCAGCCGAAATGGCAAGGCTGAAGAACGAAAAGCACTTTGACTACCTTGTCACCATCGTCGGCGAAGACTTCGGCGAGGAGGGACTCGGATGCGTATATATACTTGAGAACACCGACACGCACGAGCGTGTGTCGGTGAAGGAACTGGCCGGACGCGTGGGCGACGACCATGTCATCCCCACCGTGTGCGGCCTGTGGAAATCGGCCGACCTGCTGGAGCGCGAGGTGTTCGACTTCTACGGCATCAAGTTCCTCGGCCATCCCGATATGCGCCGGCTCTACCTGAGGAGCGACTTCAAGGGCTATCCCATGCGCCGCGACTACGACATGAGCCGTGAGAACAACGGCTACACCCTGGAGCCTGACGAGGAGACAGACTTCACCGTGGAGTACTCGCTCGACGAGGACGGCAACCTGAAGGCCACTCAGCGCAAGCTATTCACCGACGACGACTTCGTGGTGAACATCGGCCCGCAGCACCCGTCGACACACGGTGTGCTCCGCTTGCAGACAATCCTCAACGGAGAGGTCATCAAGAAGATTTATCCGCACTTCGGATACATACACCGCGGAATAGAGAAGATGTGCGAGGCTTACACCTATCCGCAGACACTCGCGCTGACCGACCGCCTCGACTACCTCAGCGCAATGATGAACCGCCACGCCCTCTGCGGCGTGATAGAGGAGGCCATGGGCATTGAGCTGACCGACCGCATACAGTACATTCGCACCATCATGGACGAGCTGCAGCGCCTTGACAGCCACCTGCTCTACATAGGCTGCTGCGCCCAGGACCTCGGCGCGCTCACCGCGTTCCTCTATTCCATGCGCGACCGCGAGCACGTGCTCAACGCCATGGAGGAGACAACAGGCGGACGCCTCATACAGAACTATTATCGCATAGGCGGACTGCAGGACGACATAGACCCCAACTTCGTGAAGAACGTGAAGGACCTCTGCACATACATCAAGCCTTACTTCCAGGAGTATATGGACGTGTTCGGCAACAACGTGATCATGCAGAACCGCTTCATCGGCGTTGGACCGCTGTCAAAGGCCGATGCCATAAGCTATGGTACCAGCGGCGGAACAGGCCGCGCCTCTGGCTGGCACAACGACGTGCGCAAGACACACCCCTACGCTATGTACGGGAAGGTGGACTTCGACGAGGTGACCAACGATATGCGCGACTCCTACGGGCGCTACCTCATACGTATAGAGGAGATGAAGCAGAGCGTGCGCATCATCGAGCAGCTGATAGACAACATCCCGGCGGGCGACTACTACGTGAAGCAGAAGCCCATCATCAAGGTGCCCGAGGGGCAGTGGTACTTCTCGTGTGAGGGCAGCCGCGGCGAAATCGGCGTATACCTCGACTCGAAGGGCGACAAGTCGCCTTACCGCCTTAAGTTCAAGCCCATGGGTCTCAACCTTGTGGCAGCCATGGACGAGATGCTGCGCGGGCAGAAGGTGGCCGACCTCATCACCACCGGCGCCGCCCTCGACTTCGTTATCCCCGACATCGACCGATAGCGGGCTTATTCCAAATTCGTATTTTAAACTTCATCAGTAAACGAGATGTTTGATTTTAGTATAGTTACAACATGGTTCGACAGCCTTCTCCGCCAGACGCTCGGTCTGGGAGATTTCTGGTCGATACTTATCGAGTGCATACTGGTTGGCGTGCTCATACTTGCGGCCTACGCCATGCTGGCTATCGTCTTGATATTCATGGAGCGCAAGGTCTGCGCTTACTTCCAGTGCCGTCTCGGCCCGATGCGTGTCGGCCCCTGGGGTGTGTTCCAGGTGTTTGCCGACGTGCTGAAGATGCTCATCAAGGAAATCTTCGCTGTAGACAAGGCCGACAAGCTGCTGTATTGCGTGGCTCCGTTCCTTGTCATCATAGCTTCTGTGGGCACTTTCTCTTTCCTGCCTTGGAACAAGGGAGCCGAGATTCTTGACTTCAATGTCGGCGTGTTCCTGCTCACGGCAGTGTCGAGCATCGGTGTCATCGGAATATTCCTTGCCGGATGGGGAAGTAACAACAAGTATGGCGTGATTTCGGCCATGCGCGGAGCCGTGCAGCTCATATCATACGAGATGTCGCTCGGCCTCTGTCTCATCACGGCAGTGATACTGACGGGCACCATGCAGGTGTCGGGCATCGTGGAGGCACAGACCGGTCCGTGGAACTGGCTCATCTTCCAAGGCCACATCCCGGCCATCATAGCTTTCCTCGTGTTCCTCGTTGCAGGCAACGCCGAGGCAAACCGCGGCCCGTTCGACCTGGCCGAGGCCGAGAGCGAGCTTACCGCCGGATATCACACAGAGTATAGCGGCATGGGCTTCGGCTTCTATTACCTTGCTGAGTATCTCAACCTGTTCGTGATAGCAGGCATCGCCACCACTGTGTTCCTTGGCGGCTGGGCTCCTGTCAACATCGGCGTAGAGGCATTCGATGCAGTAATGGATTACATCCCGGGCATCGTTTGGTTCCTCGGCAAGACTTTCGCAATCGTGTGGCTGCTCATGTGGATTCGCTGGACATATCCCCGCCTGCGCATCGACCAGATACTGAAGCTTGAGTGGAAGTATCTCATGCCGCTCTGCTTGCTCAATTTGGTTCTTATGACTATTGTGGTTGCCTTTGGGTGGCACTTCTAAAAACAAGTAAGATAAAATGGAAGATAATAACAAATCATATTTCGGTGAGATTGGCTGTGCGATGAAATCGCTCGCCACCGGATTGAAGGTTACTCTCAAAGAGTATTTCACCAAGAAGAGCACCGAGCAATATCCCGAGAACCGCAAGACCACGCTCCATGTGGCCAAGCGTCATCGCGGCCGCCTCGTGATGAAGCGCGACGAGAACGGCGCTCCAAAGTGTGTGGCCTGCACGCTGTGCGAGAAGGCTTGCCCCAACGGCACCATCAAGATTCTTTCTGAGATGGTTACCACCGAAGACGGCAAGAAGAAACGCCATTTGGTTGACTACCAGTATGACCTCGGCGATTGTATGTTTTGCCAGTTGTGCGTCAATGCCTGCAATTTCGACGCGATAGAGTTCACCAACGACTTTGAGAACAGCGTTTTCGACCGTGACAGTCTTGTGTTGCACCTTGACAAGGAGCACTACGAAAGTTCGCTGCCAAACATCCTCGATGGTGGCGCTCCGCTGACCATTGGTAAGTTTAACACTGCAACAAAATAAAGGAGGACGTAAAAGAAAATGGCTAATTTAGTTATGTTTTGCATATTGGCTGCCGTAATCCTCGGCTCGGCCATATTGTGCGTGGCCACGAAGAGAATCATGCGTGCGGCCACATTCCTGCTGTTCGTCCTCTTGGGCGTGGCCGGGCTTTATTTCCTGCTCGACTATACGTTCCTCGGTGCGGCTCAGATAAGCATCTATGCCGGCGGCATCACAATGATGTATATCTTCGCCATACAGCTTGTCGGCAAGCGTACATTGCAGGGACTCGTAGAGCGTATTAAGGGCAGCCGCGTGGCATTTGGCGGCATTGTCGCGCTCGTTGGCCTTGCCACGGTGTCGCTCGTGCTGCTTAAGAACCAGTTCATCTACAAGGCTTGCGGCGTTCCAGATGTAGAGGTGCCGATGGACAAGATCGGTATGGCCCTGCTCGGCAGCGAGAAATATCAGTATGTTCTCCCGTTCGAGTTCATATCGGTGTTCCTGCTGGCTTGTATCATAGGTGGCATTGTTGTAGCAAGAAAAGAAAAGGAGAATAAATGATGGTACCAGTAGAAGCTTATTTCGTGCTTAGCGCACTGTTGTTCTTTATCGGTGTGTTTGGTTTTGTCACACGCCGTAACCTGATAGCCATGCTCATCTCCGTTGAGCTTGTGCTCAATGCTGTCGATATCAACTTCGCGGCTTTCAATCGCTTGCTCTTTCCGGGCGAGATGGAGGGCTTCTTTATGACGCTCTTCTCCATCGGCGTTAGCGCAGCCGAAAGTGCGGTGGCTATCGCGATAATAATCAATGTTTTCCGCAATTTCCACAGCGATCAGGTGAACAGTATTGAAAACATGAAATTTTAATGTTTAGAGTGAGTTATGGATTATAGTTATGTATTTCTGATACTTCTTCTCCCGGCGTTGTCTTTCGTACTGTTGGGCTTGGCTGGCATGAAGATGTCACATAAGGTGGCCGGGTTGGTCGGCACTTGTTCGCTTGCTGTGGTGACAGTGCTGTGCTACTATACCGCCATAAATTATTTCCTCATTGGCGGACGCGACGCGGCTACGGGCTTGTTCCCGACCATCACCGTGTTCGATTTTGCGTGGATTAAGTTCTCCGAACTGCTTACGTTCACCATCGGTTTCCGTCTGACTCCCATATCCGTTATGATGTTGATAGTCATTTCGACAGTCAGCTTCATGGTGCATATCTATTCGTTCGGCTATATGCACGGCGAGAAGGGATTCCAGCGTTACTATGCGTTCCTGTCGCTTTTCACCATGTCCATGCTCGGACTGGTCGTTGCGACGAACATTTTCCAGATGTATTTGTTCTGGGAGTTGGTGGGTGTCAGCTCTTACCTGCTCATCGGTTTCTACTATCCGTTGCACGCAGCTGTGGCCGCTTCTAAGAAGGCGTTTATCGTAACGCGTTTCGCCGACCTGTTCTTCCTCATCGGAATCCTGTTCTACAGCTTCTATGTAGGGACGTTCAGCTACGACCTTACGGCTATGCCTGAGTTGCACCAGAACGTTGCCGGTGCTGCGTGGGTTATGCCGATGGCCTTGTTCCTCATGTTCATCGGAGGTGCCGGTAAGTCAGCCATGTTCCCGTTGCACATCTGGTTGCCAGATGCCATGGAGGGTCCTACGCCTGTTTCGGCTCTTATCCACGCCGCAACCATGGTTGTTGCCGGTGTCTATCTCGTGGCAAGCCTCTTCCCGCTGTTCGTGGAGTTTGCGCCGCAGGCACTCCATTGGGTTGCTTATATAGCAGCTTTCACTGCATTCTATGCTGCGGCCGTGGCTTGCTGCCAGAGCGACATCAAGCGTGTGCTGGCCTTCTCTACCATCTCGCAGATAGGCTTCATGCTCGTTGCCCTCGGCGTTTGTATGCCCGGTGAGGCCGGTGGCGTTGACATGACTGAGGAATATGCCGATGCAAACGGCCTCGGCTATATGGCCGGAATGTACCATCTGTTCACCCATGCCATGTTCAAGGCCTGCCTCTTCCTTGGTGCCGGATGCATTATCCATGCCGTTCACTCCAACGAAAAGATGTACATGGGCGGTCTGCGCAAGTATATGCCTGTCACTCATGTAACGTTCCTCATTTCGTGCCTTGCCATTGCCGGCATTCCATTCTTCTCCGGTTTCTGTTCCAAGGACGAGATTCTCGTGGCTTGCTATAACTTCAGCCCGGTGATGGGAGTGATTATGAGTGCCATCGCAACGATGACGGCGTTCTATATGTTCCGCCTCTATTACGTGATATTCTGGGGCAAGAGCTATTACGAAAGCCATAAGGAAGAGGGAGCGCACAAGCCTCACGAGGCTCCGCTCACCATGACAGTGCCTCTCATTGTGCTTTCTGCCATCACCATGCTGGTGGGTATCTTCGGTACGCTTCATGTCTTTGAGTTCGGTGAGTTCGTGTCTGCCAACGGCATAGGCTTCGGCACACACATCAACTGGGCCATCGCCGGCACGAGCACTGTGCTGGCAATCCTCGGCATCTGCCTTGCTACCTATATGTATAAAGGTGAGGAAACGCCCGTTGCCGATATGTTGGCACGCCGTTTCCCGAAGTTGCACGAGGCTGCTTATAGGCGTTTCTACTTGGACGAAGTGTGGATGTTCGTCACCCACAAGATCATCTTCCGCTGCATATCCACACCGATAGCGTGGTTCGACCGCCATGTCATCGACGGCACGTTCAACTTCATTGCGTGGGGATCAAATGCGGCCGGCGAGACCATCCGCCCGTGGCAGAGCGGCGATGTGCGCCAGTATGCAGTATGGTTCATTACCGGCACAGTTGCATTAACATTAGTCTTACTTTGCATATAATAATAAAATGAGTATATTAAGTCTATTCGTTGTAATCCCCGCGCTGATGTTGCTGGGCTTGTGGATAGCCCGCAACCTCAATCAAGTGCGTGGTGTGATGGTGGCCGGTTCGTCATGTCTACTGGCACTTTCCGTTTGGCTTACCGTTGCTTTCATCCAGGCTCGCCAGTCGGGCAACACCGACCCTATGCTGTTCACGTACAGTGTTACGTGGTTTGAGCCGCTCAACATCGCATACGCCGTGGGTGTCGATGGCATCTCGGTTGTGATGTTGCTACTTTCGAGCATCATAGTTTTCACAGGAACGTTTGCCTCGTGGCAGCTGAAGCCTCTCACCAAGGAGTACTTCCTTTGGTTCACGCTCCTTTCCACCGGTGTGTTCGGTTTCTTTATCTGCGTGGATATGTTCACCATGTTCATGTTCTACGAGGTTGCACTTATCCCCATGTACCTGCTCATCGGTGTTTGGGGAAGCGGCAACAAGGAGTATGCTGCCATGAAGCTCACGCTGATGCTCATGGGTGGCTCGGCTCTGCTTATCCTCGGCATCCTCGGCATCTACTTCTTCAACGGTGCCACCACTATGAATGTCATGGAGATAGCGGCCAACAACCACATACCCCGTAATATCCAGAACATCTTCTTCCCGTTCATATTCATCGGTTTCGGAGTGCTTGGCGCACTGTTCCCGTTCCACACATGGAGCCCCGACGGTCACGCCTCTGCGCCTACCGCCGTGTCCATGCTCCATGCCGGCGTGCTGATGAAGTTGGGAGGCTATGGTTGCTTCCGCGTGGCGATGTTCCTTCTGCCGAGCGCAGCCCAGGAGCTGTCATGGATATTCCTCATCCTCACCACTATCTCTGTGGTTTACGGTGCTTTCTCCGCCTGTGTGCAGACCGACCTTAAGTACATCAACGCTTACTCTTCGGTGTCTCACTGCGGTCTCGTGCTCTTCGCCTTGCTCATGATGACCAAGACTGCTTGCACGGGCGCAATCATCCAGATGCTCTCCCATGGTCTTATGACGGCCTTGTTCTTTGCGCTCATCGGCATGATTTACGGCCGCACCCATACGCGTGACATCCGCAAGCTGGGCGGTCTGATGAAGATTATGCCTTTCCTCAGTGTGGGCTATGTCATTGCCGGTTTGGCCAATCTCGGTCTGCCTGGTTTCTCTGGCTTCGCTGCCGAGATGACCATCTTCGTTGGCTCGTTTGAGAATGCTGACACCTTCCACCGTGCGGCAACCATCATTGCCTGCACCTCGATTGTGGTGACGGCAGTCTACATCCTGCGCGTTGTCGGCAAGATTCTTTATGGCAAGGTGGCCGATCCCCACTACCTCGAACTCACCGACGCAACGTGGGATGAGCGTGTGGCCGTGTGCTGCCTCATCTTCTGTGTGGCTGGTCTGGGTATTGCTCCCCTTTGGGTAAGCAATGTCATCGGCGATGCCGTAGGCCCCATCCTCAATGTAATTAACTTCTAAAAAAATCAGTGGGTAAAATGAATTACAGTCAGTTTTTTAACATGATTCCGGAGGCCTCGTTGGTGGCTATCCTGATAATAGTCTTTCTTGCCGACCTTATCATGCGCGGCGAGAAGAAGCAGTCTGCATTGAGCCTGCTGATGTGTGTGCTCCTCGTGGCGCAGACCGGCATCTGCCTCGTGGCTTCCCCGGCTTCGGCTTTTGGCGGAATATATGTCACTACGGCGGCTGTCAACGTGATGAAAGTAATTCTCACCGCCGGAACTCTCATCGTTTGCATCATGGCCAGTCCGTGGCTTGAGCGTAGCGATGTCAGCAACAAGGTCGGCGAGTTCTATGCCCTTGTGGCCTCTACGCTGCTCGGCATGTACATGATGATGTCATCGGGCCATTTCCTCATGTTCTTCCTCGGGCTAGAGATGGCTTCCGTGCCAATGGCCTGCCTCGTGGCTTTCGACAAGTTCAAGCAGAACTCTGCCGAGGGTGCCGCCAAGTTCATACTTACGGCCACCTTTTCCAGCGGCATCATGCTCTATGGTATATCTTTCATTTACGCTGCCGCAGGCACACTCTATTTCGATGATGTGGCCGCAGTGATAGCCAACACGCCGCTGGCCATCATGGGTCTGGTGTTCTTCTTCAGCGGACTCGGATTCAAGATTTCGCTTGTTCCGTTCCACTTCTGGACGGCCGATTCCTATCAGGGTGCGCCCACTCCCGTCACCGGCTACCTCAGCGTAGTGTCCAAGGGAGCTGCTGCCTTTGCCCTTATGGCCATTCTCACCAAGGTGTTCGCGCCCATGATAGAGTATTGGGAGTACCTGCTCTACATCGTCATCGTGCTCAGCATCACCATAGCCAACCTCTTTGCCCTGCGCCAGACGGAGCTTAAGCGCTTCATGGCTTTCAGTTCCATTTCGCAGGCCGGCTACATCATGCTGGCCGTCATAGGCGGCAGCGCACTCGGTGCGGCAGCCCTTATGTATTATGTCCTGGTGTATGTGGTGGCCAACATGGCAGTCTTCACCGTCATCAATGTTGTGGAGACGCGTGGCAACGGCACCACCAAGATAAGCTGCTACGATGGATTCTATACCACCAATCCCAAGCTGTCTCTGCTCATGACGCTTGCGCTGTTCTCGCTTGCCGGCATTCCGCCGTTCGCAGGTATGTTCAGCAAGTTCTTTGTGTTCATGGCAGCTGCCGAGCAAGGCTCGTTCTGGGCTTACTTTGTGGTGTTCATAGCTTTGATAAACACGGTGGCCAGCCTTTACTACTACCTGCTTATAGTCAAGGCCATGTACATAAAGCACAGCGACACCCCCCTGCCTGCATTCAAGAGTGACGGCGGCACCAAGCTCGCCCTCACACTCTGCACGGCCGGCATTCTTGCATTCGGCGTGTTCAGCTGTGTTTACCACTGGATTGCGGGTGCCGCTCTGTAATCACTCAACCTTCTGAAGGGGGATAGAAAAAACAGGAGTCGGCGGAAGTTTATGAGAGTTGAGCGGCCTTGCGGTCGCCGGGAGTCAACGGCCAACAATATGGCTCGTGCCAATGTCTGGTTGGCAGTCTGCTCCCGATAACTCAGGCACAGAGTGCCATACTCCCGCCGACTTCTGTTTTTCTTTTCCTCCTTTTCTTTTTTCGTTACGTCGTTATCCTTGCGTCATGCGCCCCAACCGTGGCATCTTTCGCCTCTATCCGCTTGTGCCGTTGTGTGTCAGTCTTGTACTTGGCATACATTTGGGCTTTGCCTTTTGCGCGTCGGTGGATTGGTTGTGGCTGTTCGGGGCTTTTGCCGCAGTGCTCATCGTGGCCTTTTTCGTTTCCCGCCGCCCTGTCTTGCAGTCGTTCCTGCTGCTTTTTTCTTGTGCTTTGTTTGGGTTGTGGCTTGCCGTCTTGGCCGAGAGAAATGTGAAAATGGAGTTGCCACGTGGTGAAACTTCATACGAAGCCGTCATTGTCAGCGAACCCGTAGAGCGCGGACGCACCCTGCGTTTCGACATGATAGTGGCCTCCGGCCCGCTTGCCGGACGCACGGTCAGGGCCTCGTTGCTCCGTGATACAGTCACCTGTCGTTATCGCAGTTTGCAGGTTGGCGATGGCATCAAGGCTACATCGCGCTTTGAGTCGCCGCGCAATTTCTACCGTTCCAACTTCGATTACGTCACATATCTGAAGGGGCGCGGCATCGTTGCCACTACTTTCATTTATTACAGAAACTGGCGCGAGTCTGTCGTTAGTCTCAGTCGGCTTTCCGTTGCACAGCGTGCGCACATATCCGCCGTGTGTTGCCGCCATTCGCTCTTGCAGCGTTTTCGCGCCCTTGGGCTTGCAGGGCAAGACTTTGCTGTTGTTGCCGCCATGTCGCTCGGCGACAAGTCAGGCTTGTCTGATGATGTTGTCGATGCCTATTCCGCCACCGGCACCTCTCATGTGCTTGCCCTTTCTGGTATGCACCTCAGCATCATTTACGCCCTTCTGTCGCTGCTTGCACTTGGTCGGCGTGGCGGTATGGTTCGCGAGTGCCTCCTGCTGTTTGCCATTTGGGCATACGTTTTCCTTGTAGGCATGGCTCCTTCCGTCTTGCGTTCTGCCATAATGATCACCGTCTATTCCGTCATGGGACTCACCGGGCGAAGCCGTATGTCGGTCAACGCCCTTGCCTTTGCCGCCATAGTGCTGCTTGTGGCCAATCCGTTCGTGCTCTATGACATCGGTTTCCAGCTGTCGTTCATGGCCGTGGCTTTCATCATTGTGTTCAGTTTCGTGTTTGGTCTTGTGCCATATAAGTACCAGCAGGAGCATCCTGTGGCTCGTTGTGTGTGGCAGGTGTTCGCCATGTCGCTGCTTGCCCAGCTCGGCACGGCTCCCCTTGTGGCCTATTACTTCGGTCGGTTGCCCGTCTATTCCCTGCTCACCAACTTCGTTGCCGTTCCCGCAGCCACCGTCATACTCTACGCTTCTGCCGCCGCTCTAGTGCTGTTTGCCGTGCCGGTGGTGCGCACCCTGGTTGCCTTGCTGCTGTCATTCGTTGCCAACGGGTTGAACGCTGTGCTCCTTTTCGTTGCGTCGTTGCCTTGCGCCTCCATAGGCGGCATCCGCATCAACCTGCTGCAGGTGGTTCTCGCCTATATCGTCATCGTCTGCCTGTTGCTTCTGTTGCGCATCTTCATCCGTCGCCGCGAAGCCGATGTGCTCAGGCTCTGACCTTTGCCATAAGTGTTAGTGGGGGGCCTCTGCACTTGTTGTTTTGCTATATTTTTAGGGTAGGAGGCCGTGAAACGGAAAATATTTCGTACCTTTGCAAATAGTGGCGGCACTGCCGCTGCCAGTGGCTTTGCTATCCATATAGCAGGTGGGCGTGGCAGAAAGGCTATCGCCAACAGTATAAACCAATAAACGAGATATGCGAAACAGAAAGAATTTATTATTTTGACATATTAAACAACAAGAAGCATTAGCTATTATTTCGCGTTTAGCCAAGAGCGTCGGAAACTCATTTGGAATAATAAGCACGGAAATAATATGTGACAGGTGGCTCGTATTGGGCTTCCCGTATCCATCAGATAGCAATGTACACGCAATAGCGTGGTGCATCCTTACGATGGATCCGGGGTTCCAATCCGACGCCACCCCGTGCTAAACGCGATAAGGAGGGCATCACGCTTTCTTTATGCGCGTTGGCGGATTGATAGTCTATGCTCTAAAACTATCAATCATTATGGCAAACAAAAACCTTAATGCGGCTAAGCGCGCAAAGAAGGATGAGTTTTACACCCGGCTTTCAGACATAGAGCGCGAGCTGCAACATTACCACCGGCACTTTGCCGGAAAGACAGTGCTTTGCAACTGCGACGACCCTTACGAGAGCAATTTCTTCAAGTATTTCGCACTCAACTTCGACTTCCTTGGGTTGAAGAAGCTCATCTGTACGTGCTATAACGGCTCGCCGGTGCAGGGTAACGAGCTGCCGTTGCGCTTCGATGGCCTTGATGATGAGCCGAAGAGGCAGGCTTATAAAGTGGAGATAACCGAAGTGGGCGACCTCAACGGCGATGGGGCTGTTGACCTTTCGGACGTTCGCTACCTGCTCCAGAACAATCGCAATGTGATTTCTACTCTACAGACGGGCGATTTCCGTTCGCGCGAGTGCATAGACTTGCTGGAGCAAGCCGACATAGTTGTCACCAATCCACCCTTCTCGCTCTTCCGCGAATACGTCGGTCAGCTCATGGACCACGGCAAGCACTTCCTTATAATAGGCCACCAGAACGCCATAACCTACAAGGAGATTTTTCCTCTGATAAAAGAAAACAAAATATGGCTCGGCTATGGTTTCAAGGGTGCCGCCGCCCATTTTTACTCCCCTTACGAGGACATTGCCACGGCCGGCGACCACCGCAAGAACATGATTCGCGTCTCCGGGGTGACGTGGTTCACCAATCTTGAGATTCCCAAACGGCATGAAGAGATTGACTTGGTGTGCCGCTATTCGCCCGAGGACTATCCTAAATATGAGAACTATGATGCCATAGAGGTGAGCAAGACGCTGGATATTCCTTGTGATTACAATGGTGTTATGGGCGTTCCAATAACCTTCTTGGACAAGTACAATCCCGAGCAGTTTGAAATAATCGGTATGTGCGAGAACATGGATCTGTACGGGCTGAAAACAAAAGTTTATACAAAAGAAGAATGTCAACAGGCATATTTCGATAAGTTCGGCAAGAAAGGCACATACGATTTAAATGCCAGTGGAGTGTTAGTGAGAAAATCGATTAGGGAGAAAGTTTACCAGCGTCTTTTGATAAGAAACAAACTCATTCAATGATATTATTATGATGGAGATAAAACCATTTGAAGTTACCATCGGCGAACTGTGCGAAGGTTACGACGACAAAAACGAACTCGGGGTGCGCGGCTATGGCGGCAGGCTTGACATTCGTCCGCCATACCAGCGCGAGTTCATATATAGTGAGAAGGAGCAGGAGGCTGTGATACGCACCGTATTGCAGCGTTATCCGCTCAACGTGATGTATTGGGTGAAGCGGGGCGACGATGCAGAATGTCCATACGAGGTGATGGATGGGCAGCAGCGCACGCTGTCTATCTGCAGATATGTGGACAATCTGTTTTCGGTGGACTATCTCAAGTTCAGAAACCAGCAGCCCGACATAAAGGAGCGCATACTCGAATACCCGCTCACTGTCTATGTGTGCGAGGGCGAACCGTCGGAGAAGCTCGCGTGGTTTAAGACCATCAACATAGCGGGCAAGCCTCTCAACGACCAGGAGATAAACAACGCCGTCTATGCCGGGCCGTTTGTCAGCGACGCAAAGCGTCACTTCTCAAAGAAGAACTGCGGCGCACACCGCCTTGCCCACGACTTCATCAACGGCACGCCCATACGACAGGACTATCTGAAGAAGGCCCTGGAGTGGATGGCAGACCACGAGACGCGACTGGGGCACAAGCAAACTGTCGTTGGCTATATGGACGACCACCGGAGCGACCCTAACGCCAACAACCTGTGGACCTACTTCCAGAACGTGATAAACTGGGCCACGACCAACTTCAGCCCCAAGCAGTTTCGCAGCATAATGAAGGGTGTTGACTGGGCGTTGTACTATGACCTCTATGGCAGCACGACACTCGACACCGCCGCGCTTGCCCGCCGCATCAGTGCGCTGATGCGCGACAGCGAGATACAGCGGCCTGTGGGCATAATACCATACGTGCTCACGGGCGATGAACGTCACCTCGACTTGCGTGCTTTTCCCGACGATGTTAAGCTCGCCGTGTGGGAGCGGCAGGGGCACGTCTGTCCGCTGTGCCATCGCGAGTTCGACTTCGAGATGATGGAGGGCGACCACATCACGCCATGGCGCGAAGGAGGGCGCACCGTAGAGGAGAACTGCCAGATGCTCTGTCGCGAGTGCAACAGGCGTAAAGGGGCGCGGTGAAAGATGCGCGAGTGGCTCATATTTTGCGCTTGATGGTTGAATTTACCGGAGCTGAATATTTGTTAATTCTGTTAAATTCCGGTTTGCAAAAGTCTCCGAGAATCGTGTTTTTGCGGACAAAGATGCCTACGGCGGCAAATAACGCGAAAATGAGCGTGCAATCGTAAGTGGTTGAAATACACGGGGATTATGGCTGAATTGTCAGAACTGTGCAATGAATTATCCCTGGATTTTGGCCGGAAATGGTTGCGAAACGGCACTTATTGCCCTGCGATATGTGCCGTTTCGCCTTGCAATATGGCCTATATTGCAGGCCGAAACGGCTCGTTTTGCGTTTTCTTTCGGCCCTATCGGCACTTTCATGCCGTGTTTTTGCCCGTTTGGGCGGCTCTTTGTGGCTCTTCGTTTTCTATTTTGCCTGAAAACGAAGTGTTAAATTTTGGGGCGTGTGATAGGGTGGGTATGCTGTTGTTTTGTGTCATATTTTCCTGCCATTGCGGTTGGGGCGTACACCTGTGTCTTGCTTTGCGCAGGGCTTAAAACCGATTTTGAGGGCAAAAAGTTTGCTCGTTACGCAAAAAGTTGCAACCTTTGCAGTGGGCAAGCGGAATGCTTGCCGACAATGATGCCATTAAACATATCGGATAGACTATGCCAAACAACAATGACGATAAGAGCCGAATGGGCGCAGACCCGACGGCTCATATATGCGAACGGCTGTTCCATAATCATGTGAAGAAGATTGTTGCTGTTCACGACTTGTCGGGCGTTGGGCGCGTGTCGCTGATGGCCGTCATACCCATTCTGTCAACAATGGGCTTTCAGGTATGCCCGTTGCCAACGGCAATCCTGTCCACCCACACGCAGTATCCCGTTTACTCGTTTCTTGACCTCACGGACGAGATGCGCCGCATTATATGCAAGTGGGAGCAGCTCGGGGTGCGGTTCGACGCTTTCTACTCCGGCTACCTCGGCTCGCCCCGGCAGGTGCAGATAGTTGAGGACTTCATACAGAAGTTCCGCCGCCCATCGGACCTCGTGGTGGTTGACCCCGTGATGGGCGACAACGGCAGCCTGTACCGAGGCATAACGGAAGACATGGTGACGGAGATGCGCAAGCTCATCTGCATGGCCGACATCATAACGCCCAACATGACCGAGCTGTTCTGTCTGCTCGGCCGGCCGTTCAAGGAGCGCATGGACGACGCGGAGCTGAAGGCCGCGCTGCGTGAACTGTCGGACAGAGGGCCGAGCATAGTCATCGTGACGAGCGTTCCGGTGAAGGACGACCCGCACTCGACATCGGTCTATGCCTACAACCGGCTGGGCAACCGCTATTGGAAGGTGACCTGCCCGTATCTGCCGGCTCACTATCCCGGCACGGGCGACACCTTCACCAGCGTAATCACCGGCTCGCTGATGCAGGGCGACAGCCTGCCCATAGCCCTCGACCGCGCCACGCAGTTCATCCTGCAGGGCATCCGTGCCACCTTCGGCTATGAGTACAACAACCTCGACGGCATAATGCTGGAGAAGGTTCTGCACAACCTCGATATGCCCATTCAGGTGAGCAGTTACGAGCTTCTGGAGTGAGAGGGGGTAAAGCTAAAGGTTAAAAATTAAAAGTTAAAAAGGTAAACATCGTATCACTTCCTTATGATTCCACCGGAAAGCCTTGCATTGAATTCCTGCTTTTTTGCTGCTTTTACCTTTCTTTAAAATCCTTGTAACGCGTTTGTAATAAATAATACCGACATTTGCAAGCGTAAAGTGGCGCGATGCGCTGTGGCATGCGGTTCTGTTTGGGGGTGCGTGCCGGATGGAAGAGAACAACAAAACTAACTGAAAGATGAAGCAAATTCTGGCCATAGCAGGCTTGTGTGTGAGCATTAATGCCGCCGCGCAGTTCAAACCCGAAATCCACGGAACCATCCGTGGCAAGTATGAATACCAGACGGAAGAAGGCGAGGGGCGCTTTCAGGTGCGCAATGCCCGCTTCAGCCTGACGGGAAAGGTGATAGACGCCGTGTCGTACAAGGCGGAGATAGACCTCTCTGACGAGGGAAGCATAAAGATGCTCGATGCCTATACGCGCATAAGTCCGTGGAGCACGCTCGACTTCACGATAGGCCAGATGCGCGTGCCGTTCACCATCGACGCCCATCGCTCGCCCCACCAGCAGTACTTCGCCAACCGTTCGTTCATAGCAAAGCAAGTGGGCAATGTGCGCGACGTGGGCGCAACGCTCGGCTATACGTTTAATGTAGGCTTCCCGCTGATACTTGAGGCCGGTGTGTTCAACGGCTCGGGACTCACCGACCAGAAGGACTTCTGGACCAACAACATCAACTATTCGGCCAAGGCTCAGCTGATGTTCCCGCGCGGATTCAACCTCACGCTGAGCGTGCAGAAGATAAAGCCCGAGAACGTGGGCATAATGATGTACGATGCCGGCGCCTATTATCACGGCAACGGATGGCACGTGGAGGCAGAATATCTGTACAAGCACTATGCTGACGATGCCTACGGGGCAGTCCATTCGTTTGACGGGTTTGTGAACTACGACATAAAGGTGGGTGGCAAGAAGCCGTTCATAAAGAAAGTATCGCCGCTGGCACGCTATGACTACATGAGCGACCACAGCGACGGAACGGCCGACGCGGAGACAGGCCTGCTCTATACGACCGATTATCGTCGCTCGCGCGTAACTGGCGGCGTGACGCTCAGCCTCGCCACTCCGTTCGTGTCAGACATCCGCATCAATTACGAGAAGTACTTCTATCGTGAGGGCGCAATAGCCAAACCGTCTGAGCGCGACAAGTTTGTGATAGAGGTGATGACGCGCTTCTGAGTATGCCTGGAGTCGGCGCACGCCATTTGACGATAATTGCATATATGCAACTAAGAACGGCCGGTGCGGCGGTCTGGCCATCGAAAGCCAGCTGCCGCACAGAGGCGGATTGCGTACCTTGACTTTCGGACTGCGCTCGTCAGTTGGTTGCAAAGCTTGAAGCCCCGCCATCCACATTTAAAGTTAGTGGAGAGCGGGGCTTGGTGTTTGGTATGGCGATCTTTTTCGGATTGTATGTTTACTCCATTCCGAGTTCATGCCGCAGGAACGGGGCCGTGCATCCCTTGCCGCTCATTGCCACTTCCTCGGGAGTTCCGGTGGCTATGACGTATCCGCCGCGCCGCCCTCCCTCGGGTCCCATGTCTATGATATAGTCGGCCATCTTTATGACATCGAGGTTGTGCTCGATGATTATCACCGTGTTGCCGCGGTCAACAAGGCGTTGCAACACGTCCATCAATATGCGAATGTCCTCGAAGTGGAGGCCGGTGGTGGGCTCGTCGAGTATGAAGACGGTGCGGCCGGTGTCGCGCTTGCTCAGTTCTGTGGCCAGCTTCACGCGCTGGCTCTCGCCGCCGGAGAGGGTGGTGGAGGGCTGGCCGAGCTTGATGTAGCCGAGCCCGACATCCTGTATGGTCTTTATCTTGCGCAGAATGTCCGGCACGTTCTCGAAGAACTCTACAGCCTGGTTTATCGTCATGTCCAGTACGTCGGCAATGCTCTTGCCCTTGTAGCGCACTTCGAGCGTCTCGCGGTTGTAGCGTTTGCCGTGGCACACCTCGCATGGCACGGTGACATCTGGCAGGAAGTTCATCTCTATGGTCTTGTATCCGCTGCCGCCGCAGGCCTCGCAGCGTCCTCCCTTGACGTTGAACGAGAAGCGGCCCGGCTTGTAGCCGCGTATTTTGGCCTCCGGCAGGTTGACGAACAGGTTTCGTATGTCGCTGAACACGCCGGTGTATGTGGCCGGGTTGGAGCGCGGGGTGCGCCCCAGCGGGCTTTGGTCCACGTTGACCACCTTGTCGATGTTGTTCAGTCCGTCGATGCTGTCGTAGGGCAGCGGGGCCTTGAGTGAGCGGTAGAAATGCTGGCTGAGTATGGGCTGGAGCGTGTCGTTGATGAGTGTAGACTTGCCTGATCCGCTGACTCCCGTGACGAGCGTCAACGTGCCGAGCGGAAATTTCACGTCGACGCTTTTCAGGTTGTTGCCTCTTGCTCCGTGTATGGTAAGGAACAGCCCGTTGCCTTTGCGTCTCTCTTTGGGTGTTTCTATGTTCAGCTGTCCGTTCAGATACTTGCTTGTGAGTGTGCCGGCGTTGAGCATCTGCTGCGGGGTGCCTTGGAATACCACCTCACCGCCGTTGCGTCCGGCCTTTGGCCCTATGTCAACGATATAGTCGGCATTGAGCATCATGTCCTTGTCGTGCTCTACCACGATGACCGTGTTGCCGATGTCGCGCAGTTCTTTCAGTGAGCGTATCAGCCGCTCGTTGTCGCGCTGGTGCAGGCCGATGCTCGGTTCGTCGAGGATATAGAGCACGTTGACCAGTTGCGAGCCAATCTGTGTGGCCAGGCGGATGCGCTGGCTCTCGCCTCCCGAAAGGCTCACGGAAGGGCGGTTGAGCGACAGATAGTCGAGCCCCACTTCGAGAAGGAAGTCGAGGCGGGTGCGAATCTCTTTCAGGATTTCGGCCGCAATCTTTGCCTGTTGTTCCGTGAGGTGGCTCTCTGCTTCGTCAATCCAAGTGCGCAGTTCGCTGATGTCCATGTCGGCAAGCTCGGCAATGTTCTTGTTCCAGATGCGGAACGACAGAGCCTCGCGGTTCAGCCGTTGCCCGTTGCACTCCGGGCAAGTGCCTACAGCCATGAATTGGTCGGCCCATTTCTGCTCTTTGGCAGAGTCGCTTTCTTCGAGCAGGTTGCGCAGGTATTTCGTAACGCCGTCGAAAGCCACGAAATAGTCGCTCGATGTGTGTATGAGGCTTTTGTCGATGCGCACTTTTGTCATCGAGCCATTGAGTATTTCGTAGAGCGCTTCTTCCGGTATCTCGGCTATTTTTGTTTTCAGATTGCAGTCATACTTTTGCAGCAGGGCGTCTATCTGCCAGAATATCATTTCGTTCTTGTACCTGCCGAGCGGCACGATTCCGCCTGAATGGATGCTTTGGCCTTTGTCTGGTATGATTTTGTCGATGTCTATTTCGTTCACATACCCCAGTCCTTTGCACCTCGGGCAGGCCCCTTGCGGCGAGTTGAACGAGAAGTTGTTTGGTGCGGGGTCGCTGTAGGCGATGCCTGTGGTTGGGCACATGAGCCGCTTCGAGAAATATTTTGCCTCGTTGGTCTCTTTGTCCAATATCATGATGAGGCCCTCGCCTTGTTTCATTGCGATGGCGATGCTTTTCTTCAGCCGTTCGTCATCAGATGAGTGTACCTGCAACTTGTCGATAACCACTTCTATGTCGTGGTTCTTGTAGCGGTCGGTCTTCATGCCGCGCGTTATCTCCATCACCGTGCCGTCAACTCTCACGTTGAGATATCCCTTGCGCCTCATGCTCTCGAACAGTTCGCGGTAGTGCCCTTTGCGGCTTCTTACGATTGGTGCGAGGATGAGGATTTTTTTGTCAAGATAGTCGTGTGATATCATCTCAACTACTTTTTCCTCGGTGTATCTCACCATTTCTTCGCCTGTCTCATAGCTGTATGCCTTGCCGGCACGTGCATATAGCAGGCGCAGGAAGTCGTAAATCTCTGTCGTTGTGCCTACGGTTGAGCGCGGGTTCTTGTTGGTTGTCTTCTGCTCTATACTTATCACGGGGCTGAGTCCTGTGATTTTGTCAACGTCAGGGCGTTCCAGCCCACCGAGGAAGTTGCGTGCGTATGCCGAGAAAGTTTCGATGTAGCGGCGTTGCCCTTCTGCATAGATGGTGTCAAAAGCCAGCGACGACTTTCCAGACCCCGACAGTCCGGTGATGACGGTGAGGCTGTTGCGTGGTATCTCTACGTTGATGTTTTTCAGGTTGTGTACCCTTGCCCCCCATACGTTTATCTTCTCGTCCTCTCTCTCTGCGGCGGTTGTCTGGTCGTTGCTCATTGCTGGTTGCCTCCTTCCGTATAGTCGCGCAGCACGTTCACATCGCGCTTTATGTTATATTCGGTTCCGTCGGCTCCTTTGGCCTTTACCAGTACGAAATAAACGCCGTCTGCCACCTGCTTGCCGTTGTATGTCCCGTCCCATCCATCGTCGATGTTGGTCCACTCGAATAGCTTCTGTCCCCACCTGTTGAATATATAGGCGTGGAACTCTATTATGCTCTGGTGGGTGTTCTTCGCCTTGTAAATGTCGTTGATGCCGTCGCCGTTGGGCGAGAAGGCGTTTGGCATTTCGAGTATGCTTGAGCTTATGCTCACCCGTATTGTGCCGATCAGCTCGCCTTCGGTGGTGTCATTGTCTGACACGTACAGCGAAACGCTGAAGGACCCCGCCTCCCGAAATTCGTATGAGGTTTCCTCCTCATACCGCGTTATGAATGGCTCTGCGCTGCCCTCACGCGTGAACCGCCATTCGTAAGTTGGCACAACCTCGCCCAGGTTGGACGGATTAGCCCTGAATGTAACCAGCAGTGGCGCTTCAGCATCGTTTATCAGGTCAGTGCTCTCCATGTCTGTGCCGTCTATGGTATAGTATGCGGTGGGCATGAAATCGGCAAACGCAGCCATTGGCAGCAAGGCCAATGTGGCACACATTGTCAATATAAGTCTGATGTGATAGAATCTCATTGCATTTTAATATTATCGTGCAAATTTAGCGATTAATGTTGATTTATCCGCTCTTTTTTGGTACTTTTGTAGGCGATTATCGAAAATAACCGAGATATGAAGTTAAGATTCTGCCATTTTGCGTTGCTCATTGCGGTTGCGTTTGCTGTAGATACAGCCACTGCCCAGACCACCAAGTGGAAAGAGATGCACAAAGTGAAGCGCAAGGAAACCATTTTCGGCATAGCCCGCGACAATGGAATAACGATAGACGAACTGATGGATGCCAATCCGGAGATGAGGCAACCGGGATATGAGTTGAAGAAAGGTGACTTCATCTTCATACCATATCCAAAGGACACCGCAACCGCCAATGCTGCGGTGCAGGCTCCTGTTGTGGAGGCTGCGCCTGGCAAACGCAAGAGCGAAGACATGAGCAGGCGTGCAATAAAGGTGGGGGTAATGCTGCCTCTGCACAATATCAACGGCGACGGACGCCGCATGGCAGAGTATTATCGGGGGGTGCTCATGGCCTGCGACAGCCTGAGGCAGGACGGCATATCTACCGACATTCATGCGTGGAACGTACCTGAGGAGGCCGACATAAGGAAAACCCTGAAGGACAAGGACGCTGCAGAGTGTGACCTTATCATCGGTCCGCTCTATTCCAAGCAGGTTAGGGCTCTGTCTGACTTTGCCGCCGAGCATGGCATAAAGGTGCTGATACCTTTTTCAATAAACGCTCCTGAGGTGGAAACCAACCCGTGCTTGTTTCAAGTCTACCAGAACGATGCCGACTATAACGATGCTGTGATAGGCCGTTTCCTCGAAAAGTTCGCCGGTTATCACGCTGTTTTCATAGACTGCAATGACACTACGAGCAAGAAAGGCAACTTCACTTTCGGGTTGCGGAGGCGCATGGAGACCATGGGGCGCAATTATTCCATCACAAATCTGAAGTCGAGCGAAGGCAACTTTGCCAAGGCTTTCAGTTCTTCAATGCCCAATGTCGTCATACTGAACACTGGGCGTTCGCCTGAGCTTAACATCGCTTTCGCCAAGCTCAACAACCTTTCCATGAACAATCCTGACCTTTCCGTCACGCTGTTCGGATATACCGAATGGATGATGTACACAAAGTACAACCTTGATAATTATTATAAGTACAATGTCTACATCCCTGCCGCTTTCTATACCAATCCGTTGTCGTCCAAGACAGCGCGCATAGAGCAGAAGTATCGGTGGAATTTCCATGAGGATATGCTGCAGGCCTTGCCACGCTTTGCCATCACAGGGTTTGACCATGCATATTATTTCATAAAAGGCTTGCATCTTTATGGCGGCCGCTTCGCCGGTGCGCGTGGCTCTGTGGGCTATGCCCCAATCCAGACTCCTCTCCATTTTGAGCGTGCGGGTAGTGGCGGATACCACAACAGGAGCATTCTTTTCGTTCACTACACGCCGGAGCACCGTGTGGAGACAATAAACTTTTAACGGCGCGGCTGCATGGATATTTCAATAAAAGATGTTTGTCGCCATCGTGGACGGGCATTGTGTGCAGAGCGCTTGCGCAGTGCTTTGGTTGCCTTGTCGTTGGCTTTCTGTTCATTGTCGGCTATGGCGCAGATAGGCGAGCACCGCAGCGAGCTTAGCGTGGGGGTGAACGGCGGCTATATGCTGAGCAATGTAGGCTTCAATCCTGACATACCGCAGGGAATGCTTGGCGGCATGACCGCCGGTCTTACCGTGAGGTACACGTGCGAGAAATACTTCAGCAGTGTCTGTGCGCTTGTGGGCGAAGTGAACTTCGCCCAGATGGGGTGGAAGGAAGACATACTCACCGTTGATGACCAGCCGGTGATAAACCAGTTCACAGGACAGCCCGAGGAATACCAGCGTATGCTCACATACGTGCAGATTCCGCTGTTCGCCCGTTTGGGCTGGGGGCGCGAGCGCAAGGGATTCCAGTTCTTCTTTCAGGTGGGGCCGCAGGTCGGTTTCTTCCTCAACGACAAGGCTACGAGCAATTTCAACTTCTCTGAGCGCAACCAGGCCGACCGTGTGGGCGCATTGCGCGATGCCGTGCAAGACTCTCTCGACATAGAGCGCAAGTTCGATTATGGCATTGCCGGAGGAATAGGGTTGGAATATTCTCATCCTAAGGTTGGCCACTTCCTGCTCGAAGGGCGGTATTATTATGGTCTTGGCGACATATTCGGAAACTCCAAGCGCGACTATTTCGGGCGCAGCAACAACGGCAGCATAATAATAAAGCTAACCTATCTCTTCGACATAATGAAAACTAAAAACACTAAAATTAAATAAGTATGTTTGAAAATCAACCAAAAGGTCTTTATGCGTTGGCACTGGCCAACACCGGCGAGCGCTTCGGTTACTACACCATGCTTGCCATATTCGTATTGTTCTTGCAAGCCAACTTTGGTTTTTCTGCTGCTACGGCAGGTAACATCTATGGCGGTTTCCTTGCCTTGGTTTATTTCCTGCCGCTTCTTGGCGGCATCCTTGCCGACAAGTTTGGCTTCGGGCGGATGGTGACGTTGGGCATTGTGGTCATGTTTATTGGCTATTTGCTCATGGCCTTGCCGCTTGGTGCGGATACCATTGCGCTTGTTGCCATGTTTGCCGCGCTGTTCCTGATAAGTTTCGGCACAGGACTGTTCAAGGGCAACCTGCAGGTGATGGTGGGCAATCTTTACGATGCTCCCGAATATGCGAGCCGCCGCGACGCCGCGTTCAGCATCTTCTACATGGCCATCAACATTGGTGCCATGTTTGCGCCGAGTGCCGCCGTGTGGATCATGGAGTGGGCTCAGAACACCTTTGGCGTTAGCGAGACAGAGTCTTATCATTATGCTTTTGGTGTGGCTTGTGCCTCGCTGATAGTTTCCATGGCTATATATTACGGGTTCCGCAGGACGTTCCGTCACACCGAGTGTGCGTCCGCTCCCGCCAAGGAAAACACGGATGCCGCAGTGGTGGACGAAAAGCATCATGGCGTTACGGACAAAGACCGCATAGTAGCCCTCTGTCTGGTGTTCGCTGTTGTGATATTCTTCTGGATGGCTTTCCACCAGAACGGCCTCACCCTCACGTTTTTTGCGCGTGATTACGTTGACACCAGCGCAAGCGGACTTGTCGGAATGGAGTTCGATGTGTGGAATCTCGTGCTTGTGATATTGATTGTTTACGCGCTGTTTGGCCTCTTCCAGTCCAAGACTTCGCGCGGAAAGGGCATTTCTGTTGCCGTCATAGTGCTCAGCATTGTCGGTTTGGTTTATCAGTATAACGCACAGCCCGAGTCGGTGTCCGTAAGCGCTCCTATATTCCAGCAGTTCAATCCCTGTTTTGTCGTGGCTCTCACCCCTGTTTCGATGGCCATCTTCGGCTGGCTTGCCAAGACCGGGCGCGAGCCTTCCGCGCCGCGCAAGATTGCCTACGGAATGCTTGTCGCCGGCATAGCCTATATACTGATGTGCCTGGCGTCGTTCGGGCTGCCCACCCCTGAGCAGATAACCGACCCGGCTGTCGCTGCGAGCGATTATCGTGTGTCTCCCAACTGGCTTGTCAGCACTTATCTTGTGCTTACTTTTGGTGAGCTTCTGCTCAGCCCGATGGGCATTTCGTTTGTGTCTAAGGTTGCGCCTGTCAAGTACAAGGGTCTGATGATGGGTGGTTGGTTTGCCGCCACAGCTGTGGGCAACTATCTCACCAGTATTGCCGCTGTGCTGTGGGGACTGCCCGTCTGGATTGTCTGGGCGGTGCTCATCGCTCTCTGTATCATCGCCGCGCTCTTCATGTTCTCGATAATGAAGCGTCTCGAAAAGGTTTGCTAAATCGATGGATATGTTTGCCGCAGAAAGGCTATTCAATGTCTTTCTGCGGCATTTCTTTTTGTTTATTCCGCATTGCCGATGCCCCTTTGCCTGCTGCTTGCCTCGTTCCTTACGTTCGTAGAGCTTAACTGCGAGAACCTGTTCGACTGCCGTCACGACACGTTGAGGCAGGACACGGAGTTCCTGCCGGAGAGTCCGCGCCACTGGACTCCATATCGTTATTGGCGCAAGATAGACAATATTGCCAAGGCCATAGTGTCGTGCGGCACAGACTCTACGGACTATTTCCTGCCAGACCTCGTGGCGCTCTGCGAGGTAGAGAACGACAGCGTGATGCGCGACCTGACCCGACGCTCGCCGCTCCGCACGGGGCGATATGCCTACATAATGACCGACTCGCCCGATGAGCGCGGCATTGACGTGGCCTTGATGTACCACGAGTTCTCCTTTGCGCCCATCTGCCATTGCTTGCTGCGCGTAAAGCCGGTGAAAGGTATGCGGCCTACGCGCGACATCCTCTATGTGTCGGGGCGCATAATAACCGACGACACGCTCCATATCTTTGTGGTCCACGCTCCGAGCCGCCGCGACGGCGAGCGCAAGACGCGCGCTTACCGCATGGCCGTGGCCCGGCGGCTGTGCGCGTCCATTGACTCCATCCGCGCTGTTTCGCCCGAAGCTAACATCATCGTGGCGGGCGACTTCAACGACTATGCCGGTGCGGCCGCGCTCGACACTGTCTGCTCCCGCGCCCTGACCAACGTCACGGCCGCGGCCCGTGGCAGCAACGGTGCCAAGGGCACTTACCGGTATCGGGGCAAGTGGGGCAGCCTTGACCACATATTGCTGAGCCATTCGCTGCTCAGCCGCTTGGAGTGGAGCCGCATCAACGACGCGCCCTTTCTGCTTGAAGATGAAGAGATATACGGCGGTGTGCGCCCGCGTCGCACATACTGCGGATTCCGCTACCGTCGCGACGGTTTCAGCGACCACCTGCCGCTCGTGGTCAGGCTCGGGCTTTGATGGACTCAAATCGGTAGTTTCACCGAAGGTTAATAAACCTTTTATTTCTTAATTTCAGGAGCGCGAGGCCTTCTGGGAATCGCGTTTTTGGGGGCGAGTGTCCATTTGTTCGCAAATAATGCGGAAATGGATGTGCATTTGTAAGTGTCTGGAAGCCATGGTCTTTGTAAGATGAAGAGCGACGTTGTGCAGCATTATGTGCATCAGATAGGGTGGAAAATGGTTGCAAAACGGTGCATATTGCCGTGCGATATGTGCCATTTCGGCTTGCAATATGGCCGATATCGCAACGCGAAACGGGTCGAATCGCACTGCGATTCGACCCGTTTCGCGTTTGATTGTGTTTTTTGCAGTGTCTTTGGGCGGCATTTTGGGCTGTGCCGTCCACCTATTGGAGCTTCATCTCTTCTATTTTACAGAAAAACGGAGTGTTAAATCAAAATCGGCCATTAGACCGTTGAATGCTTGTTTTGGGGTCTGTGTTTGGTCTCCAAACGTTTCCTTTCTCTTGTCGGCATCTGGCAGCCGCTTCGTCTTTTCGTAGTCCGCTACGCTTTCGGCAAAGGCCGTAGACAATCCGCGCGACGTGTACAATGAAATATGAATGCCCGCATATTGCCGAATAGAAGCACATTGAGGGTGAATCAAAAAGGGGTTAGCGGAAGTTTGGAGCCTTGTCCGAAGTCAACGGAAATCAACGGACGAATGCTTTGTTGCGGATTACTAAGCTATTGTCCGTTGACTTCCGATGACCGATAGGTCATCTAACTCCGGATAACTCCAGTTGACTCCTTATTTTGGTACACCTCCAAGTGAAACTCTTTCAAACACGTTTGGAAACTTGCGGACATTCATCAATGAAATCGTTTCGGCTTCTAAAGCCCGATTTTGGTTAAATTTTGAGGCTGTCTCGATTGTGTCTGCCTGTCTGGCGGCAGGCACAATCGAAACAGCCTCAAGTGTGGTCATTTCTTGATGTTTGCCTCTTCCAGGTGGTAGCCATACTTCTTGTCGGCAGCTTTCAGCAGGAAGGCGGTGACGAGCGATAGGATGGCTATGCCTGTGAACACGCACATGGGCAGCGTGTAGTCATATACATTGGTCGTGACGCCGTTGCTTACCTGTGTGCCGGTGATGCAGTAGGCATCGAGGATATAGCCGATGAGGGCTGGGATTCCCCACAGTCCGATGTTCTGGATGAAGAAGATGAGGGCGTAGGCCGTGCCAAGTTGTTTCACTGGGAATATCTTGGCGACGCTCGGCCACATGGCCGACGGCACAAGCGAGAAGGCTATGCCGAGAATGATCATCAGCGCGATGGCCACCCAGGCTGCGTGGATGAAGGGCAGGGCGTAGATGCAGTGGACGAAGATGAGCATCGTGGCGCCGAGCATCATGATGGAGGCAGCCTTGCCGCGCTTGTCGATCATGCCGCCGAATACGGGCGTGAGGAACAGCGCGCCGAGGGCGGGCAGCCCGGCGAAGGTGCCTGCGATGTCTTCGCTTACGCCATATTTGGTGACCATCAGCTCGGTGGCGAATTTCTGGAACGGGAACACGCACGAGTAGAACAGCACGCAGAGCACGGCTATGAGCCAGAAGCCGGGGTTGCTGACCACGGCCACCACGTCTTTGAAGGAGAACTTGTCTTCTGGCGACGACTCTGTGGATATTTTCACCTGGCGGTCGAGCTTGCGGTCCATGAACGTGAATGCGAGGAACGAGATGAAGCCGCCCAGCAGCAGGATGGAACCGATGAAGAGCGGGGTGTCGAGGTTGAAGTTGCGGGCTACGGGTATGGCCACGGCGTAGGCCACCTGCGACCCGATGCGGGCAAGGGCCACCTGCACGCCCATGGCGAGGGCCACCTCCTTGCCGTTGAACCATTTGGCTATGACCTTGGTGACGGTGATGCCGGCCACCTCAGCCCCGACACCGAACACCGAATAGCCTGCCGAGGCCATGAACACGTCGAGCTTGTAGCCGAACACCTGCTCCGTGGTGCCGCCGTAGGTGGTTATGGCTATGTACTCGGTGAGCGTTCCGCCGACCATGAGCACAGTGGCAAGGATGCCGGTGAAGCGGATGCCGAAGCGGTCGAGTATCAGTCCGCCCCATATAAGCATGAGGAGGAACACGTTGAGGAAGCTGTATGCCCCGGTGAACATTCCGAACTCGCTGCTCGTCCAGTGAAGTTGCCCTTCGAGCATACTCTTGAGCGGGGCCATCACGTCGTTGACATAGTAGGCAGCCATCATGGTGAAAGCCACGACGAACAGTGCCGACCAGCGTGCCCACGCCTTGTCGTTAAGTCTTGTTTGTGCAGTTGTCATATCGTTGTTTGCTTTATGTTTGATGATTGTTGGCAGTATTTGATTTCTCTCCGCGAGCGTGGTCTCACTTCTTCAGCCAGCGGTCGAGCCAGCCGAAGAACGTGCGCTGCCACAGAATGCCGTTCTGTGGCTTGAGCACCCAGTGGTTCTCGTCGGGGAAGAGCAGCAGCTCTGCTGGTATGCCGCGCATCCGGGCTGCGTTGAATGCGCCCATGCCCTGGTTGTAGTTGATGCGGTAGTCCTTCTCGCCGTGTATGCAGAGGATTGGCGTGTCCCACTTGTCGACAAACTTGTGGGGCGAGTTCTCGTATGTCTTGCGGGCATTGTCTGGCAGCCCTTTGTTCCAGTATGCGCTCTCATACTCCCAGTTGCTGAACCACGCTTCCTCCGTGTCGGTGTACATCGACTCAAGGTTGAACGCGCCGTCGTGGGCGATA
The DNA here is from genome assembly GCA_944320355.1 of uncultured Prevotella sp. Lineage (GTDB taxonomy): Bacteria > Bacteroidota > Bacteroidia > Bacteroidales > Bacteroidaceae > Prevotella. The sequence continues at coordinate 73,488 of CALUHC010000038.1, forward strand.
AAGCACTTGAAGCGCTTGTTGTGGTGGCCGGCGAGGTAGTAAACGCTGAATCCGCCGAAGCTGGCGCCCACGGCGCCGAGGCGGTCTTTGTCTACAAATGGCAGGTTCTGCGTGGCGTCATCGATGGCCGAGAGGTAGTCGTTCATGCACTGCCCGGTCCAGTCGCCGCTGATCTGCTCGTTCCATTCCGAGCCGAAGCCGGGGAGCCCGCGGCGGTTGGGAGCCACGATGACATAGCCGTTGGCGGCCATCATCTGCAGGTTCCAGCGATAGCTCCAGAACTGGCTCACAGGGCTTTGTGGCCCGCCTTCACAGTAGAGCAGTGTGGGGTATTTCTTGTTGGCATCGAAATCAGCCGGCAAGACAATCCAGCAGAGCATATTCTTGCCGTCGTTGGTCTTTACCCACCGCTGTTGCACCTTGCCGAGCGACAGCTGGTCGAGTATGTGCTTGTTCTCGAATGTGATCTGTTCCACGTCGGTCTTGTCGGCATTCTTGCCTGGGTCTATGATATAGATGTCTGACGGTGCCGACAGGCTTTGGCGTATGGCCAGCAGTTTCTTGCCGTCGTTGGCGGGCGACAGAGCCACGTAGTTGGCCCAGTCGTTGGTGATCTGGCGCACCTCACCGTTTAGGTTGGTTTGGTAGACGTTGATGCAGCCGTGCCACACTCCAATGAACGAGAGGGTCTTGGAGTCGCTGCCCCAGCAGAAGGCGTCTACATTTGAGTCGAAACTCTCGGTGACGTAGGTCTTGGTGCCGGTGGCAATGTCGTATATGCAGAGGCGGTTGCGGTCAGACTCGTATCCGTCTCGCGCCATGCTCTGCCATGCGATGTGCTTGCCGTCGGGCGAGAACTGTGGGTTGGTGTCGTATCCCGGGTTGTTCTTCAGGTTCTCCTCGCTGTTCACAGCCTGGTCTTTCATCGTGCGTGTGGGGTCTGTCGGCACTGGCTTATAGTCTGCCGGTTTGCACAGGTTAGTGGTCAGCTTGGTCTCGGTGTTGTACAGATAAATGTCGGCATCGGTGGATATGGCATATTGCAGGCCCGTTTTCTTGCGGCAGGTGTATGCTATCTGTTTTGAGTCTGCGCTCCATGCCAGTTGCTCTATGCCTCCGAACGGAGCCATGGGGCATTCGTATGGCTCGCCTTTGAGTATGTCTTCGCCCTCATTGATTCCACTGGCTGTGACGTCGGCAACGAATGGGTGGGGGATGCTTTCCACATAGTGGTCCCAGTGGCGGTACATGAGGTCGGTGGCAAGTATGCCTGTCGTGAGCGGCAGGTCGTCGGGATTTTTCTTTATGATATCGTTGTAGGGTATCGATTTTATGAGGATGACTTTCTTTCCGTCGGGTGAGAACTTGAATCCTTCGATGTCTGTCCCGGACTTGGTAAGTTGCGTGCGCCCTGTTCCGTCGGCGTTCATTGACCATAGTTGTCCGCCGGACAGGTATGCGATGCGCCTGCCCCCGTCAATCCATGCCGGGTCGGTCTCGCTCTCTGCAGAAGTGGTCAGCTGCCTGTTGTTCTTTCCGTTGGCTTCGATGAGGCAGATTACTTGGTGGCCTTTGTTCTCTTTCACGCTGTAATATCCCACCTGGTAGGCTACGAGTTTGCCGTCGGGCGAAGCCGTTGCGGTGGCTATTCGTCCCATGGCCCACAGGGCTTCGGGAGTCATGAGCTTGCTTTCGAGCTTTATGTCGCTCTTGCCAATTATGGTGTTTGGAGTGGTCTGTGCGTTGATACCTGTGGCCATCAACGCTGTTGCTGTAAGAGCAATAAGTCTGTTCATGGGTAACGGTCTTTAGTTTATAGTGTGAGGGCATCCAGAACTGAACGCCCTCACATTGTGGTTTGGTATTAATATGTTTGCTATTTGTTTCTGCCTTGCTCGCGCTGCCGTTGCAACTCCTGTGCCTGTCGTTGCATCTCTTCAAGTCGCGCGGCCAGGCCGCTGGCCTTCTTCGGGTTCTTCTGGTTCTCCTTATAGCGCGCTTCGAGTATGGCGAGCAGCTTCTCGTCGTTTGTGGTCTTGCGCAACAGCCACATTATGGCTGCGCTGAAGAAGAGCGAGATGAAGTAATAGAAGTTCAGGCCGGCAGAGTAATCGTTGAAGATGAAGAAGAACATGACCGGCATCAGGTACATCATCCATTGCATCATTTTCATCTGTTCAGCCTGTTGGCCTACCATTTGGTCACGCTGTTGGCGCATACTCATGATGGAATATAGCACGTTTGCCACGCAGAAGAGTATGCAGGTGAGGCTCAGGTGGTCGCCAATGAGCCAGATGTTCTTGTTCCACTCTATGATTGGGTCATAGGTAGAGAGGTCGCTTATCCACAGGAAACTCTCTCCACGCAGCTGTATTGCGTTTGGCACGAAGTTGAACATGGCAATCCAGATGGGCATCTGTATCAGCACAGGCAGGCATCCGCTCAGTGGGCTTACGCCATATTTGGAGTACATTGCCATCATTGCCTGCTGCTTCATCATTTGGTCTTCGGGCTTGTCATACTGCTTGGTGGCCTCTTCTATTTTCGGTCTGAGCACACGCATCTTGGCCGAGCTCATGTAGCTCTTCTTCACCATGGGATAAGTTATTACCTTCAGTAGCAGTGTGATGAGTATGAGGACTATTCCCATGTTGAGCCCAAGGCTGGTGAGCCAGTCGAAGACGTAGAGCGTGAACCATCTGTTGATGATGCGGAAAAGCGGCCATCCGAGGTAAACGAGCTTCTGCAGGTCAAGCTCTTTGCCGCTGATGCTCTCTTTCTCCACGCTTTGCAGCAGGCGGAAGTCGTTGGGGCCGATGTACATTTCGAGCACGGTTGGCTTGGCTCCGGTCGGGTCGAATGCTGTCTTCAGCTTGGCTTCATACTGCTTGAGATATCCGCTACCTTTCTCTTGCGGTATGCTTGTCATCAGCGAGTTGGCTGCAAAGTCGTCCTTAGAGATTAGGACGGCGCTGAAGAACTGGTTCTTGAAAGCCACCCAATCGAGCTTTTCTTCTATTTTCTCGTCCTCTTTGGCTGATGTCTCGCTTAGGTAGTCGGTGCCGCCCTCTTTCTCTTTGTACGTGAGGGTGGCGTAACGGTTCTCGAAAGTGAAGCCTTTTTCTTGCTGGCGGCATAGGTCGCTCCACTCTATATCCATTTCCCGGTAGTTGGGAGCGAACATTCCGGCAAGTCCTTCTGCTCTTACGGACATCCTGAGCAGGTAGTCCTTGCCGAGCACGTAGTCGAGAATCAGGGCACCGCCATTGCCTGCTTGCGCGGTCATAGTGACAGTAGAGTCTGTCACATTGGAGGGAGTGAAGTAGAGGTCAGCGGTGATGATGTTTGTCTCTTTGCCCGCCATCATGAAATTCAGGCTCTGGTCCTTGCCGTCGAATAGGGTTACGTCAGGTGCTCCTGTGTGGTCTTTGAAGCCCAGAATCTTGGCTTTCTTTATCACGCCGCCTTTTGTTTCGAGCGTCAGTTCCACTTTGTCGTTCTTCAGGGTCACTTGTTTGTTGATCCCGTTAAGTGCTGGATGGAAAAGCGCCGAGGTGTCTCCCTTGGCCGAAGTGGCGGCTTGTGCTTTGCGCGCGGCCTCTTCTGCCTTTTGGGCTTGTTCGGCTTTTTGCTTTATTGCGTTTGCGATGGAGTCCTCTTGCCGTTGCATTGCTATCTGTTCTTCAGACGGTTGCACGTACCATGTGTAGCCTATCAGGAGCAAGGCCATCAGCAGCAAGCCTATGGTTGTGTTCTTGTTCATCTCGTTTTTGTGTATTGTTTCTGTTGTCGCAGTCTCTTTTTATTTCTTGTTTGCAATGGCTGCCCTCACGAAATCGAGGAAGAGCGGATGCGGTTTTAGCACAGTGCTTTGGTATTCAGGATGGAACTGTGTTCCTATATACCATTTCAGCCCGGGTATTTCGACAATTTCAACAAGGTCGCTCTCCGGATTGCGGCCTACGCACATCATGCCGTGCCTCTCGAATTCGGTCTGGAAGCTGTTGTTGAACTCATAGCGGTGGCGGTGGCGCTCCTGGATATGCTCTTGTTTGTATATGTCGAGGACGCGTGAGCCTGCACGGAGCACACACTCGTATGCGCCGAGGCGCATGGTGCCGCCCAGGTTTGTTATGTCCTTCTGCTCTTCCATTATGTCTATGACGTTGTGTTCGGTCTTCTCGTCCATCTCGCGGCTGTTGGCATCGGCATAGCCAAGAACGTTGCGTGCGAACTCTATGACCATCATCTGCATACCGAGGCAGATGCCGAATGTGGGTATGTTGTGTGTGCGGGAGTAGTGGGCAGCCACAATCTTTCCCTCTATGCCGCGCTGGCCGAAGCCCGGGCAAATCACGATGCCGTCCTGGCCGGCGAGTTTTTCGGCCACGTTTTCTTCGGTTATCTTCTCGGAGTTGATGAACGTAAGCACGGTCTTGTGGTCATTGTAGGTGCCGGCCTGCGACAGGCTTTCGCGTATGCTCTTGTAGGCATCCTGCAAATCGTACTTGCCGACAAGCCCGATGTGGACCTCTTCGGTGGCTTTGTTGCGTCGCTCGAGGAAGTTCCGCCACGGGCCGAGTGTCGGTTTGTCGCCAATTTCCATGCCGAACTTCTTCAGTATGGCTGCATCGAGCCCTTGGTTGAGCATATTCACGGGAACTTCGTATATCGAAGGCAAATCTTCGCTTTGCACAACACAGTCGAAATCAACGTTGCAGAATGCCGCCACCTTTTTTAATATAGCGTCGCCCAGGTGCTTTTCCGTGCGCAACACGAGCACATCGGGTTGTATTCCAACGCTCTGCAGCTCTTTCACTGAGTGTTGTGTTGGCTTTGTCTTCAGCTCGCCGGCCGCTTTTAGGTATGGAACATAAGTGAGGTGTACGCAGACGGCGTTCTTGCCCATTTCCCATTTCATTTGGCGTATGGCTTCCAGGAACGGCATGCTTTCTATGTCTCCGATTGTGCCGCCTATCTCGGTGATGACGAAGTCATAGTGTTGCTTTTCGCCGAGCAGCTTTACGTTGCGCTTTATCTCGTTTGTGATGTGTGGCACAACTTGTATGGTCTTGCCGAGATAGTCGCCCCGCCGCTCCTTGTCTATTACGGCTTTGTATATTCTGCCGGTGGTGAGCGAGTTGGCCTTGGTGGTCTGTATGCCGGTGAAGCGCTCATAGTGCCCAAGGTCGAGGTCGGTCTCCATGCCGTCTACCGTCACATAGCACTCGCCGTGCTCATAGGGATTGAGCGTGCCGGGGTCTATGTTGATGTATGGGTCGAATTTCTGGATGGTGATGTTATAGCCTCTTGCCTGGAGCAGCTTGCCTATTGATGACGATATGATGCCTTTGCCCAATGACGACACAACACCGCCGGTGACGAAGATATACTTTGTTTCTGCCACGATTGAAATATTTAATGATTTGTAAATACTGTTTGTATCAATGTTGATGCAATAATCATCGTGCAAAATTACTAAAAAAAAAAGACAATGCCAAGAATAGGTTGATATTTATCTTCAGACTGTATCTCTTTGCGCTTTTTTCCGTTGTGGCTTGCTGTTTCTCGTTTTTAATTTCTAACTTTGCAAGGGTTTCGCGCTGGCGGGGTGTCGGGGCGGCTTTATGACGAAAACAAACAAGGCCAGATTTTTTGCAGATGAGGTTACGATTCTTTTTTTTGTTGTTTGCCGTTTGTGCTGTCGTTAGCGAGGCTTTTGCCCAGCGCAGGCAGTCGCGGTTTGCTGTTGCCGATACGACTGGCGTGGTCAGGGCATACATTGATTCGCTGCGTGCGTGTCGGATGCGCCTCGACTCTGCGGTTGCCAGGCGTGACTCGGTTGGCGGCAGTGCTTCTGACGGTCGCCTTTACCGTCTTTTCGCCCCCTTTACTTTCTATTATTCGCCGGCGGCAGCGGCCATTGGCGCGGATTCATGTGCCGCTTTCCGTGACTCTTTGGCCGGTGCGGTCGATGAGGCCTTGCTGCGTGTATATCTTGAGCGTCCGGATTTGGTTGTCTGCACAGAGGGCGACTTGCGTGAGTCCGGTTCCTTGCGCAGTGACATTCTGGAGAAACCTATGCGCCAGGAGCTTGACCTTGTTGACAAAGTGGAGCCCGTTCCTGATGTGGCAGTGCTCGCTCCAAGCAACGTTTTGTTGAAGAAACCCAACTTCTGGAGCTTCGGCGGAGATGCCGATTTGCAGTTGTTGCAGAACTATGTGTCGGACAATTGGTACAAAGGAGGCGAGAGCAATTACTCGATGGTGGGCAACATGACACTCACGGCCAACTACGATAACAAGAGCAAGATAAAGTTTGAGAACAAACTGGAGATGAAACTCGGCTTCCAGACATCGCGCGACGACACACTGCACAGGTTCAAAACCAACAATGACCTTATAAGATATACCGGCAAGCTGGGGCTTCAGGCCAAGAACCGATGGTACTACACAATACAGCTGCAAGCCTACACCCAGTTCACCCGCGGCTTGAAGAGCAATGACAAGAAAACGTATTCGGACTTCATGTCGCCTTTCAATCTCAATGTCGGTCTTGGTATGGACTATAAGCTCGACACGAAGAGCAAGAAGCTGAGCGGCAGCGTCAACCTCTCGCCAATAGCTTTTAGCTTTGTTTATGTGGACAGGAAGGACCTTGCGGGTGATTATGGAGTGGTTGGTGACCACCGTACACACGAGGATTTCGGTTCGCAGGTCACGGTTGACTTGACCTGGACAATCACAGACCAGATAAAATGGAAGTCGCGTTTTTATGGATATACCACATACAAGCGCGTGCAGATGGAGTGGGAGAATACAATAACATTGAGCATAAGCAAGTATGTGAGCACCAACATATTCCTTTATCCGCGTTTTGACGACGACGGGAACTATGACGAAAGCATGGGCTACTGGCAGTTCAAGGAGTACTGTTCGCTGGGCTTCTCTTATGATTTCTGACCACGGTGCCGTCTTTTTGTAGGCATTTCATGTTTTGGCGTGGTGCTGATGCGACGGGAAACGGCTTTGTCGTTGGTTTTGTGCCAGCAGTCAGAAACAGTTCAGCCACAGTGGCGGATGTATGCCACTGTGGCTGAACTGTTTCGCCACGCCTACCGGCTGTCTTATGATCGATTTGGGTTTATTTCTTTGCCTCTTCCATATCGCCCTCTATGTAGAGCCGTGTCATTTCCACAGCGCCGTTGGTGCGTATGGTGATGGACTTCTTGAAGTGGCCGGGAAAGCGTCCTGCTCCGTTGTATGTCACCTTTATTTGTCCCTTCTGTCCGGGCATGACGGGAGACTTGGTGTATTCCGGAACCGTGCATCCACAACTTGCCACCGCCTGGTTGATGATGAGCGGAGCCTCGCCAATGTTAGTATATGTGAACACACACGACACTTTTGGTGATGACTCGGAGAACTTGCCGAAGTTGTGGGTGGTCTTGTCAAACTTGATTTTGGCCTGCTTGCCACGATCTGCCGTTTGCGCCACCGCAACCGTCATGCAGCAAACCAGCATCAAGGCCATAAATAAGATTTTCTTCATAAGTGCTATTAATTTTATTCTTGGCGGCAAAATTAACGTTTTTCCGCCATAGTTGTATGCTGTCGCAATGCTATTTTTCAATAATTAACATACCGCCCGGCCGCATTTTGTGGCCGGGCGGTATGTTGTGCCGATGTGTCTTTCTATGGCTGTTTTAATTTCATCAGCTGCCGGAATGCCCCCAAGGCGGTGGTGCTAAACACATCGTTGATTAAGAAACTGTTTCTGATTTTATAAAATCAATACAGCTTCTAAATAAAAACGGCTTTTCAGTCCTCACCGAGCAGCTTGTAGTATTCCACTGCGCCTAGCAGGAAGCACCCCAGGCCGAAGTCCTCGAAGTCGGGCACCTTGTCGTAGGTGACAGGCTGTCCCGCCGAGGGGTCTTTGCCCGTGCCCTGCACATAGCCAAGGAATCCGTCCTTGTGCAGTGCCTCTGTGGCCATGGCTTGCCATGCCTTGTCGGCCACGGGGCGGAATGTGTCGTCCTTCAGGTAGCCCTTGCGCAGGCCCCAGCTGATGCCGTAGAGGAACAGGGCTGTGCCGCTGGTCTCCTTGCCACCGTATGTGGCGGGCGACACGAGGCTTACATTCCAGAAGCCGTCTTCGCGCTGGCACTTGGCCAGTGCGTCGCACATCATCACGAAGTCCTTCTTCAGCTCCTTGTATGTCTTGCCTTTGGGTTTCATCTGGTCCATTACCCTTACGAGCGCGGCCAGCACCCATCCGTTGCCGCGCGACCAGTAGCACTGGTTGCCGTCTTTCTCCTTGTAGGGCGGCACATAGTCGGCGTCGCGCCACCACAGCCCGTCCTGTTCGTTGAACAGTCCGCCGCCACATTCGTTCCTGCTCCAGCGATACATCTTCATCGCGTGGTCCAGATAGGCCTCGTCTCCCGTTATCTTGTACATCTGCGCATATACCGGCATGGCCATCTGTATTGCGTCTATCCACGTCCAGTATTCAATCTTCGTCTCGCCCATCTGGCCTTGCAGGTTCTGCTGCGTGGGCAGCATCATCTCCTTGTTGCCGGTCATCATGTAGCGGTCCAGGTACGTTTGTGAGCAGCACTGGTTGTCGGCATCGCGCGTGGTGATGCCGTCGCGCGGTGTCCACTTGTGGAAGTTGGCCCACCGGTCGGTGTAGTCAATGTATTCCTGCTTGGGGTCTATGCTGTATAGAGCCATCAGGCCTTCGTAATATACCGCCCGCGTCCACAGGCTGCTCGGGCGTATTTTCTTTACGTTTGTGGCCTCGGTGGGGTCTGCGTATTTGCCCATGAAGTAGTCGTTGGCCGAGCGTGCGGCTTCGAGCACCTCTGTTTGTTTCGGCGTTTGCGCCGTGGCGGCCATTGTGCAGGCGGCAACGGCCATGATGGATAGCAATCTTTTCATTTTCAGTTTGGGTTGTTTTTATTGGTGCCACAAAGTTAAGCAAAAAGTTCCGAACTGCCGCACAAAAATTGTTTTTTGCGGCATATAGAGGAAAAACGACGGAGTTTTTGGTGGAAGTGGAATATATTGATATAAGCCATCGTTTCGTTTCTCAACGCTCATAAAGTGGAATGAAGGTTGTCTTTTCAGATGTTTATGATTGTAAATAGTGTTAAATCCGTAGACTTCATCATTACTGAGAATCGCATTTTCGGGGAAGACCACTCCTTTGGCTGTGAAAACGTGAAAATGAGTGTGCGGTCAGAAGTACTTGATAATCAAGGAGCTGTGTGTGTCTGTGGAGAGGCCGTGCAATGATTTGCGCTCGACTATCAGGTGGAAATTGGCCGGAAACAGCGCTTTTATGGTCAAAACAGGTCTGCGATATGTGCCGTTTTGCACTGCGAAACGGCACATATCGCAAGGCAAAACGGGCTGTATTGCAATCCGAAACGGCTGGTTTTGCTATTCCGGGCGGCTTTGTTGGTGCTGCATGAGTGACTTTGAGGCGTTTCCATTTGCTATTTTGCGGATTCTTGAAGTGTTAAAATCGAGGGGCTTGCCGCGCGTTTCCGATGTGTTAAAATAGGGCGGGGTGGGGCTGGCCATACCCATTCTCTCCGTACTCTAAGCTCTGCACTAAAGGCACTGCGGTTGCTTTCACGCTGCCACTTGCCGATGTGTGTCCTTGGCAGTCGGCGGATGGTGGAATTGTTTTTGCTTACTTTTCCGTTTCATTATTTGTTTGTCTCCTCTTTTTTATATACTTTTGCAAGTCAGTTAAAGAACACTCTAAATATTAAATATGTATAGAACAAAGACTTGTGGAGAGCTTCGCGCGTCTGATGCAGGCAGCGAGGTTACGCTTGCGGGCTGGGTGCAGCGCATCAGGAAAATGGGGGGCATGACCTTCGTTGACCTGCGCGACCGCTACGGCATAACCCAGTTGGTATTCAACGAGGCCGCCGACCAGGCCCTTTGCGACCGTGCCAACAAGCTCGGGCGCGAGTATTGCATACAGGTGAAAGGCAGCGTGTGCGAGCGCGAGAGCAAGAACGCCAACCTGCCTACGGGCGACATAGAGGTCATTGCCACCGAGCTGAACGTGCTCAGCGAGAGCCTCACGCCGCCGTTCACCATCGAGGACAACACCGACGGGGGCGACGACATACGCATGAAGTACCGCTACCTCGACCTGCGCCGCAACGCCGTGCGCAAGAATCTGGAGTTGCGTCACCGCATGACCATACTTATCCGCAACTTCCTAGACTCCAAAGACTTCATCGAAGTGGAGACTCCCATACTGATAGGCTCCACGCCAGAGGGCGCGCGCGACTTCGTTGTGCCTTCGCGCATGAACCCCGGCCAGTTCTACGCCCTGCCGCAGAGCCCGCAGACGCTGAAGCAGTTGCTCATGGTGAGCGGCTTCGACCGCTATTTCCAGATTGCAAAGTGCTTCCGTGACGAGGACCTCAGGGCCGACCGCCAGCCGGAGTTCACACAGATAGACTGCGAGATGAGCTTTGTGGATCAGGACGACGTGATAGACCTTTTCGAGGATATGGCGCGCCACCTGTTCCGCGAGATACGCGGCGTTGAGCTGCCCAAGCTCCAGCAGATGACGTGGCACGAGGCCATGCGCCGCTTCGGCAGCGACAAGCCCGACCTGCGTTTCGGCATGGAGTTTGTAGAACTGATGGACGTTCTCAAGCAAGGCACGTTCCCGGTGTTCGACAGCGCGGCCTATATCGGCGGCATCTGCGTGCCGGGGTGCGCCTCTTACACCCGCAAGCAGCTCGACCAGCTCACCGATTTCGTGAAGAGGCCGCAGGTGGGAGCCAAGGGCCTGGTTTACGTAAAGTACAACGAGGACGGCACAGTGAAGTCGAGCGTAGACAAGTTCTACACTCCCGAGGTGCTCGCACGGCTCAAAGAGACGATGGGAGCGAAGGATGGCGACCTCGTGCTCATACTCAGCGGTGACAACGCAAACAAGACACGGACGCAGCTCTGCACCCTGCGCCTTGAGATGGGCGACCGTCTCGGCCTGCGCGACAAGGACAAGTTCGAGTGCCTGTGGATAATAGACTTCCCGCTGTTTGAGTGGAGCGACGAGGAGCAGCGCCTCATGTCAACCCACCATCCGTTCACCATGCCCAATCCCGACGACATCCCCCTGCTCGACGAGCATCCCGAGCGGGTGCGCGCCAAGGCCTACGACTTTGTGTGCAACGGCATAGAGCTGGGTGGCGGCAGCCTGCGTATCCACGACGGCAAGCTGCAGGAGAAGATGTTCGGCATACTCGGCTTCACGCCCGAGCGCGCCATGGCACAGTTTGGCTTCCTCATCAACGCTTTCAAGTACGGTGCGCCGCCTCACGCAGGTCTGGCTTTCGGCCTTGATCGCTTTGTCAGTGTGATGGCCGGTCTCGACTCTATCCGCGACTGCATAGCCTTCCCCAAGAACAACAGCGGGCGCGACGTGATGCTTGACGCACCGGGCTTTCTTGACGACAAGCAGCTCGACGAACTGTGCTTGAAGGTTGATTTAAATCAAGAATAAGCCGACTTGCGCCTTAGCCGGTGGTGTTTGGCAGACTTTGTGGTGGCGAAAATTTTGCCGTTAGGAGGAAAAATGTTATTTTTGCACGCGCAGAATAGAAGATTATTAATTAATTCTATATCAGTACATAAAATAATATTTGACTATGGCAGAGAAGAAAACTACAAAGAAAACGGCCGCAGAGCCTAAGAAGACGACCGTAAAGAAGACTGCAACGACAAAGAAAGTGGCTGTTGCGCTTAACACGGAGAACGTGGGTTTCAAGGCTGGAGATGTATATCAGGCACTCGCCGTTGCCGCTCAGGCTATGTCTGTTGACGAGATAGCCAAGGCTGCGGGCATCAGTGTCGAGGAGACTCTTCTTGGCATTGGCTGGCTCTTCAAGGAGGGAAAAATAGCTTCCGTTGAGGAGAACAAGATAACATTGGCTTAAGTGCTATTAGGAAATATAAAGTGAGGGGGCGGTGAGCCGGATAGGTTGCCGGCCCCTTTCTTATTCCTGCGGCGGCGGAATTAGGGCTGTAAGCTATGCCGCCCGGTTTTGCATTGATGAATGTCCGCAAGTATCTTGTGTGGCTGTGGGCGGGCATTTGGGCAGGCAAATGCTTTCTCTTGTTGCGCCTGATAAGGTATCTCCGTGAAATGTATAACCCCAAGACCACATAGAATTCTGGCGTTTTGCAGACATTTGTATTCATATTTGTGCCGATATGGCTTACGACAGGCAGATAATAGAGATACTTACCCGTGTTGGTGACAAGGGCATCAGTGTGCAGTCGCTTTCCAAGCACGTTTACAACATGAACTGCAACTTGTTTGCCGTGCCCGACATAGTGGAGATACACCGCAGCGTGCAGCAGTTCTTGTTGCGCAGTTCCAAGTCCGCGCAGCCGTTGGTGGAGCGTGCGGGCAGGCGCGGCTTCTATCGTCTCAACACTGCAAACTTGCCTATGGCGCGGCAGTTGCTGTTCGAGTTTGGCGAGAGGGGGGCTGAGTGCGTATGCGAGGACGAGCCACAGCAGCCATTGGTGCAAGATCTTTCACTCGACCTTTTTGCCTGATTGCCGTGCCGGTTGTGGCAGTACCGTCAGGCGTTCTTTGCCAGAGGGCAGCGTTTTTTGTCGCTTCAGATGTAATAAATGTGGGCACCTCACGTTTCTTTTTAAGGCAGGCCGGCCGTTTTGCCAGTGCGCGTACGTTTGTGTTTCGGTGTCGGCCGTCTGTCATTTGCCAATATACTAACAGCTAAAACAAACTTATGGGAAACAGATATTTATTGGGATTGGACATTGGCAGCAGCTCCGTAAAGGCATCGCTTGTAGATGCTGATAGCGGGAAACGTGCCGCTACAGCTTTCTTTCCAGACCGCGAGGCCGAGATTATAGCCGTGAAGGCAGGCTGGGCAGAGCAGGAACCGCAGTCGTGGTGGCGCTACGCCAAGCTGAGCATGGCCAAGGTCATGGCCGATGCCGGGGCCAAGGCCGACGAGATCAAGGCCATAGGCATATCCTATCAGATGCACGGCCTTGTGTGTGTTGACCGCAATCTCGATGCCGTCCGCCCTTCAATAATCTGGTGCGACTCGCGAGCCGTGCCTTACGGCGAGCGGGCTTTCGGCGCGATAGGGCATGAACGATGCCTCGCCCACCTGCTCAACTCGCCCGGAAACTTCACCGCCGCCAAGCTGGCTTGGGTGAAGGAGAACGAGCGCGAGGCCGTTTTCGACCGTATATATAAGGTGATGCTGCCCGGCGACTATATCGCAATGCGCCTCAGCGGCGAGGCCACTACAACGGTGAGCGGGCTCAGCGAGGGAATGTTCTGGGATTTCAAGGAGAACAGCATGGCCGGTTTCCTGCTGGATTATTACGGCTTTGACCGCTCGTTGCTGTCCGACATTGTGCCTACGTTCGGCCTGCAGGGCCGCGTGTCTGCCGCCGCAGCCGCCGAGACAGGGCTTAAAGCAGGCACACCGATAACCTATCGTGCGGGCGACCAGCCCAACAATGCTCTCAGCCTCAATGTGTTCAACCCTGGCGAGATAGCTTCCACCGCAGGCACGTCTGGCGTGGTTTACGGTGTATTGGGCGAGGTAAATTATGACCGCAAGAGCCGCGTCAACACCTTTGCCCACGTCAATCATGGCGAGGGAGGGCAGACGCGGCTCGGAGTCCTGCTCTGCATCAACGGCACTGGCATACTCAACGCTTGGGTGCGCCGTAACGTGATGCCAGCCGGAACGGGCTATGCCGACATGAACAGGATGGCTGCCGAGATTCCGATAGGCAGTGAGGGCGTGTGCATAATACCCTTCGGCAATGGGGCTGAGCGTGTGCTTGAGAACCGTGAGACGGGTTGTTCTGTAAGTGGCCTTAACTTCAACAAGCACTCACGGGCCCACATTGTGAGGGCGGCGCAGGAGGGAATTGTGTTCAGTTTCTGCTATGGCATGGAGATAATGCGCCAGATGGGCATGGACATAAGCCGCATACACGCCGGTCATGCGAATATGTTCCTTAGTCCGTTGTTCCGCAGTGCACTTGCATCGACAAGCGGAGCTGTGATTGAGCTCTACGACACCGACGGCAGCATCGGCGCGGCGCGTGGTGCTGGTATCGGCGCAGGGATATACAAAGACCACGACGAGGCGTTCGCTACGCTTGAGAAACTGGAGGTGGTAGAGCCGGACACGGCCCACCGCGACGAGTATGTGCAGGCTTACGGACGCTGGAAAGAGGCATTGGAAAGAATGTTGTAACTTTATATCACCAATAATTTAAATAAACCGGAACTATGGCAAAAGAGTATTTTCCACAGATAGGAAAGATTCCTTTCGAAGGACCTGAGAGCAAGAACGTTATGGCTTTCCATTATTATGACCCAGAGAAGGTGGTGATGGGGAAGAAGATGAAAGACTGGCTTAAGTTCGCAATGGCGTGGTGGCACACGCTGGGCCAGGCCTCAGGCGACCAGTTTGGCGGGCAGACCCGTGCGTATGAGTGGGACAAGTCTGTCGATGCCGTGCAGCGGGCGAAGGACAAAATGGACGCTGGATTCGAGATAATGCAGAAGCTCGGCATAGAATACTTCTGCTTCCACGACATAGACCTTGTTGACGAGGCACCCACGGTGGAGGAGTATGAGGCACGCATGGAAGCCATAACCGACTACGCCTTGGAGAAGATGAAGGCCACTGGCATCAAGCTGCTCTGGGGAACGGCAAATGTGTTCGGCCACAAACGTTATATGAACGGCGCGGCCACAAACCCTGATTTCGACGTCGTGGCGCGTGCTGCCGTGCAAGTGAAGAACGCCATCGATGCGACCATAAAGCTCGGAGGAACCAACTACGTGTTCTGGGGAGGCCGAGAAGGCTATTCGAGCCTGCTCAACACAGAGATGCAACGCGAGAAAGACCACCTTGCTACGTTCCTCGCCGCAGCCCGCGACTATGCCCGCGGAAAGGGATTTGCCGGCACTTTCCTTGTTGAGCCTAAGCCGATGGAGCCTACGAAGCACCAGTATGACGTTGACACGGAAACGGTGATAGGCTTCCTCCGCGCGCATGGGCTCGACAAAGACTTCAAAGTCAACATAGAGGTTAACCACGCGACACTGGCCGGCCACACCTTTGAGCACGAGCTGGCCGTGGCTGTTGACAACGGGATGCTCGGCTCGATAGACGCTAATAGGGGCGACGCGCAGAACGGATGGGACACCGACCAGTTCCCGATAGACAATTATGAGCTTACGCAAGCCATGATGCAGGTGATCCGCAACGGCGGTCTCGGCAACGGCGGGTCTAACTTTGACGCGAAGCTGCGCCGCAACTCCACCGACCCGGAGGACATCTTCATTGCCCACATAAGCGGGATGGATGCCATGGCACGTGCCTTGGAGAACGCGGCGGCAATACTTGAGCAGAGCGAACTGCCTGCCATGCTGAAGCAACGCTACGCCAGCTTCGACTCGGGCAAGGGCAAGGAGTTCGAGGAAGGCAAGCTCAGCTTCGAACAAATATACGAGTACGGCAAGCAGGTAGGCGAGCCGAAGCAGACCAGCGGCAAGCAGGAGAAGTATGAAACGATCGTGGCTCTCTACGCAAAATAGGCGGTGAACCGCTGGATATCCCAAAGCAAGAGGGGTGGGGAAGAAGTTGGCTCCTTTCCCGCCCCTCATCTTTTTTGTTCTATATTAGTGTTTTTGCTCGTTGCCGTAGCAACGGATCATCCTTTCAGACTGTCCTTATACCACTCGAAGAGCAGCCTTACGCCCTCGTCGATTTCCACCTTGTGGGTCCATCCGAGCGAGTGCAGCTTGCTCACGTCAATGAGCTTGCGCGGCGTTCCGTCGGGTTTTGAAGTGTCGAATTCTATTGTTCCCTCAAAGCCCACGGCCCCGGCCACCAGCTCGGACAGCTCCCGGATGGTGAGTTCCTTGCCGGTGCCAACATTGATATGGCAGTTGCGTATCTCGCCGAGCGCGGGTATGGCACCGCCGCGCCCCGCGCTGTTGTTGCGGTCAACGGCTCCGTCGGCCGTTGCTCCGTAGAATACCGATGAGTATTTCTCTATTCCAATGATGTCCTTGAAGTCAACGTTGAGCAGCACGTGCACGCTTGCGTCGGCCATGTCCTCGCTCCACAGGAATTCGCGCAGCGGCTTGCCTGTCCCCCACAGTGTCACTTTGTTGTTGCCTATGCCATACTTTGCCAGCACGTCGAGGATGGCGTTGCGGTCGCTGCTGCCCGTCATCCCCTCCACGGGTCGCTTGTCCATGTCGCTGGCAATGGCCTGCCAGTTGTCCTCGTGGATTAGCTTTGCAAGATAAATCTTGCGCATCATGGCCGGCATCACGTGGCTGTTCTCGAGATGGAAGTTGTCGTTTGGCCCGTAGAGGTTGGTGGGCATCACGGCAATGTAGTTAGTGCCGTACTGCAGGTTGTAGCTCTCGCACATCTTCAGTCCGGCTATCTTGGCAATGGCGTATTCCTCGTTGGTGTATTCGAGGGGCGATGTGAGCAGCGCGTCCTCGTGCATGGGCTGCGGCGCGTTCTTCGGGTAGATGCACGTTGAGCCGAGGAAGAGCAGCTTCTTCACGCCGTGCGCGTATGCCTCGCTGATGACGTTGCACTGTATCTTCATGTTCTGCATGATGAAGTCGGCGCGGTATAGCGAGTTGGCCATTATGCCTCCTACGAAGGCCGCGGCCAGTACGACGGCATCGGGGCGTTCGCTGTCGAAGAAGTTCCTTACGGCCACTTGGTCCGTCAGGTCGAGTTCCTTGTGCGAGCGGCCCACAAGATTGTGGTAGCCGCGCTGTTCGAGGTTCTTCCAGATGGCCGAGCCCACTAGTCCGTGGTGGCCCGCCACGTATATCTTTGAGTTTTTGTCGAGTGACATATTCAGTCTGTTTTTAATGTTCTTTGGTTTGCCTTTTATGCCTGCTTTAGTCCTGTCGGCAGCCGTTTTGGCGCACTCCTCGAAATGGCTTTGCGCAGGTTTCGTAACTGTCTGCCTTTCAGTGCGTTGCAAAACGTGCCGTTTCGCGTTGCAAAACGGCACGTTTCAGGTGGTGAAACGGGCCGTTTCAGGAACCAAAACGGTACGTTTCGCAGTATGGTGTCGCACGGCATTGTTTTTTGCCACTGCCTTATGGCCGGCGGCGGGTGTGCTTTCTCCGCTCCCCTACCGGTTTGCTGGCATTGCCGGCAACGTCTTTATTCGGCCACCTGCGCCTTGAGGAACAGCTTCTTTACGAACTTCATGTCGTGCTTCACCATCAGCTTCACAAGCTCTTCGAAGCTGGTCTTGCGCGGATTCCAGCCCAGCACCTCTTTTGCCTTGGTGGGGTCGCCGAGCAGTTGGTCCACTTCAGCTGGCCTGAAATACTTGGGGTCTACCTCCACGAGCACATTGCCTGTGGCCTTGTCGATGCCCTTCTCGTCGAGTCCCTCGCCCTGCCAGTCAAGCTCTATGCCCACTTCCTTGAAGGCCAGTGTGGCGAACTCGCGCACGGTGTGATATTCGCCGGTGGCTATCACGAAGTCATCCGGCTCGGGTTGCTGCAGGATCATCCACATGCACTCCACGTAGTCCTTGGCATATCCCCAGTCGCGCAGCGAGTTGAGGTTGCCCAGATACAGCTTGTCCTGATAGCCTTGGGCTATGCGTGCGGCGGCCAGCGTTATCTTGCGCGTCACGAAGTTTTCGCCGCGGCGCTCGCTCTCGTGGTTGAACAGTATGCCGTTGCAGCAATACATACCGTAAGACTCGCGATAGTTCTTCATTATCCAGAAGGCGTAGAGCTTGGCCACGGAGTACGGCGAGCGCGGATAGAACGGCGTGGTCTCGCGTTGCGGCACCTCCTGCACTTTGCCAAACAGCTCCGAAGTGGATGCCTGATATATGCGGCAGGTCTTGTCGAGCCCGCAGATGCGCACGGCCTCCAGCAGGCGCAACGTGCCCACGGCATCTACGTCGGCCGTATATTCCGGGACATCGAACGACACCTTGACATGGCTTTGGGCCGCAAGGTTGTATATTTCTGTTGGTTTGGTCTCGCCTATGATGCGTATCAGCGAAGAGGAGTCGGTCATGTCGGCCCAGTGTAGGTTTACCAGTCGGGCTTTCTTCATGTCGCGCACCCACTCGTCCAAGTACAGGTGCTCTATACGCCCTGTGTTGAACGATGACGAGCGGCGCAGCAACCCGTGTACCTCATAGCCTTTCTCGATAAGAAATTCTGCCAGATACGAACCGTCCTGGCCTGTGATGCCTGTGATTAGAGCAACGCTTTTATTCATTGTATGATATATGATTGGGATTGTTTTCCTTATTTTTCACTGCCTGAGAACTGCTTGATGCGCTGCTCCTCAGACAGCTTGCAGATCAGCAGGGTGTCGTCTTTCTCCACCACTATATAGCCGTCGAGACCCTGTATTACCACTTTTTTCTCTTCTGTGGTGTGCACCATGCAGTTGTGAGTCTCAAAGAGGTTGATGTCGTTGCCTATGCAACTGTTGCCGTAGAGGTCTTTCTTGGTGTGCTCCATTAGCGAGCCCCATGTGCCGAGGTCGCTCCAACCGAAGTCGGCGGGGCACACAAATATCTCTTCGGCCTTCTCCATGATGGCGTAGTCAACGGATATGTTCTCGCACTCAGGGTATAGGCTGTCGATGGCTTCTTGCTCCTTGTCAGTGCCATAGACGGGCATCAGCGACTCGAACGCCTTCGACATGGACGGCTGGTAGATGCGGAATGCGTTCGTTATGGTGCTGATGTTCCACAAGAATATGCCCGCGTTCCAGAAGTAATTCTTCTTCTGGATGTACTGCTTGGCCGTGTCAATGTCGGGCTTCTCGCGGAACGAGTCAACTCGGAATATCTCCTTGTTGCGCAGCGAGCTTGACGACAGGTCGGCCTGTATGTAGCCATAGCCCGTTTCGGGGCGCGTTGGTTTGATGCCGAGTGTCACTATCGAATCGGTCTCACGGGTGAAGTTGAGGCAGCTCTTTATTATCCGGCTGAATTCAGCCGTGTCTGTCACGATGTGGTCGCTGGGCGACACAACGATGTTTGCCTTCGGGTCTTTCGACTTTATCTTCCAGCTCACGTATGCAATGCACGGAGCCGTGTTGCGGCGGCATGGCTCGCAGAGTATGTTGCTCTCCGGAACGTCGGGCAGTTGCTCCTTCACTATGCCGGCATAGTTCTTGTTTGTTACGACCCAGACGTTCTCCGGGCGGCAGATGTCGCCGAATCTTTCCTTTGTGAGTTGCAGCAGTGACTTGCCCACTCCAAGCACGTCGATGAACTGCTTGGGAAACTCGGATGTGCTCATAGGCCAGAAGCGGCTGCCTACTCCGCCGGCCATGATAACTAAATGGTTGTTTGTTTCAGCCATAGGTCATGAGTGTTAGTTGTTCTTATTTTGGTTTCCGCCCAGCAGGGTATCCCGCGTGGCGTTTTAGTTACATACTGTGCAGCCTGTGACGGCGCTTTATTATCGCCTTGGTGCAGAAGTAGACAATCATCACTGCCACGATTCCTACGATGGCAAGCTTGATGTATTCGGAGTATTCCGCTATCTTTCCGTTCAGCTGGTCGGCGGGAACCACAGAGTGGAGATACCAGCCGAGGGCAGCCAGGAGGCAGTGCCAGCATCCCGCGCCAATGGAGGTGTAGAGCAGGAATTTCCAATAACTCATCCTTGAAAGGCCGGCCGGTATTGATATCAAGTGGCGTATGCCGGGCAGCAGCCTGCCTGTGATCGTGGCTGTTGCGCCGTGATTGTGGAAAAATGTCTCGCTCTTCTCCAACTTTTCCTGGCTCAGCAGGCACATCCTTCCCCACCGGCTGTTGGCAAAACGGTATATTAGAGGCCGTCCGAGATAGTATCCCGCAGTGTAGTTTATTGTCGCCCCGATGTCGGCTCCGGCCGTGGCACATATTATTATTAGGAAGATGCTTGTGTCGCCTCCTGCGGCATGATATGCGGCGGGAGCCACAACGAGTTCCGACGGAACAGGAATCACGGTGCTCTCCAACAGCATGAGCAGCAATATTGTGCCGTAATTCAGATTGTCCAACAGGGCGGATAGCGGGTTCACTTTTTCTTGGCTTTAAATTCTTCCTTGGCAAATTCGAGGTAATCTTCGGCACTCATCTCGTGTGGTATTATCTGTGACAGTACAGTCTTTGCCTCTCCGGGATTGTGCTCCACGGCTTTTTCCAGATAGTAGATGAACTCGTCGCCTTTGTCAAGCTCCCAGCAGCACAAAGCCATATAGGAATAGCCGTCGTGGTAGTTCTCGTCTACCGACATGAAGAACATCTTGAACAGCAGATAAGCTCTTTCCATTTGCTGGTTGTCAAGCAGTGACACCAGTACCTGCAATATGGTGTCCGGGTCATAGCCGGATGTTATTATGGCGTCACTGTACAGTTTGTATGCGTCCTCGGGCTTGCCGTTCTCGAACAGCACATGAGCCATCATGATGTATGTTTGCGGTATGTTCGGTGGTGTGTCGGCCGTTATCGTCTTCTCAAGGCATTTTATTGCGTTGCCCGGGTCGTTCGTCATGCCGTATGCCAAGGCCATGGTCTCATACACATCCGGCAGAAGGCTGTCGTTGTTCTTTTCCGCGTTCTCGGCCGCTTTGCGCAGATAGTCGAGCGCTTCGTCTTGCCTTCCCATCTGCAGCAGGCACTTGCCGGTGTTCATCAGGCTCATGGCATCGTTTGGCGCCAGCTTGTTGTAGCGGTTGTAGAACTCCAGTGCCTCTTTGAAGTTGCCTATTCTGCAGAGTGTGTTTGCCTTTAGCAGGAGGCTGGGCTTGTATTCCGTGTCGAGTGCGAGCGCGAAGTCGCTGCTCGTCAGTGCGTCGAGATACTTCCCAAGCATGAACTGGGCATTCGCGAGCGTGCTCCAATATCTTGGGGAGCGGGGCTTCTTGTCGAGCAGAGTGTTGTAGGTCTTGACGCAAGCTTCGTAATCTTCGAGGCCGAACAGTGCCCTTCCTTTCAGGTCGAGAATGTCGTTGTCTGCCGTTTCGTCGCTTTTCTTGCACCACTCCAGCACTTTCTCGTTCATGCCATAGTCCAGATACACGTTGGCTATGTCGTATATCAGACAGTTGTATTCCTCTCCCGTGGAGTTCTCCGCCATCTGCGTGAAGTGGCGGTCGGCATCTTCTATCATGTCGCAGGCCACCAGAATCTCACCTTCGAGCAACTTGCAGTCTGGGTCTTCCTTGTCTATGATGGAGGCTGAAAGCTCTTTTGCCCGGTCTATGTCGCCTTTGTCGAGTGCCTCTCGGGCTTTGTAGACCAGCGGCAAGGTGGCTCCCGGGTCGAGGTCGAGTGCGGTTTCTATGACACTTGCGGCCTTGTCGTGGTCTCCGGACATAGTGTAATAGTCGGCGATGTCTATCAGGTCGTCAGTGTCCATGAATATGGGCGCGCCCGAACTTACTGACTCTTCGTAGGAAGTCAGGATGTCTTTGAACTCGTTGCTGTCAAAATACTCGTCGTCTAAAAACATTATTTGTTTATTTTAGCCCAGGTGTCTTTAAGTCCGACAGTGCGGTTGAACACGAGCCTTTCGGCCGTGGAGTCGGGGTCGGCCATAAAATATCCGATGCGCTGGAACTGCAGGAAGTCGCCCGGATGCTTCTCCTTGGCGTATTCTTCCACGTAGCAGTTGGTCAGCACCTTGAGTGAGTCGGGATTGAGCAGCTCGCGGAAGTCACGTTCGTCTGCCGACGGATTCTCCACGCTGAACAGCCTGTCGTACAGCCTTACCTCGGCTGGCAGGCAGTGGGCGGTGCTCACCCAGTGGAGTGTGCCTTTCACCTTGCGGTTGGCTCCTTCCATGCCCGTCTTGCTGTCGGGGTCGTATTCGGCGTAAATTTCTTCCACTTCGCCGTCAGCGTTCTTCTTGCATCCGGTGCATTTGATGATGTATGCGTTCTTGAGGCGCACCTCCTTGCCCGGCGTCATGCGGAAGAACTTCTTCGGGGCGTCCTCCATGAAGTCGTCGCGCTCAATCCACAGCTCGCGGCTGAAGGTTATTTCGTGAGTGCCGTCGGCTTCGTTCTCGGGGTTGTTCACGGCTTCCATCTGTTCGGTCTTGTCTTCGGGATAGTTGGTTATGACCAGTCTTACGGGGTTGAGCACGGCCGACACGCGGCAGGCCCGCTTGTTGAGGTCATTGCGCACGGCGGCTTCGAGCAGCGCGTAGTCGTTGAGCGCGTCGAACTTTGTGTAGCCTATGGAGTCTATGAAGTCGCGTATGCTCTGCGCAGAATATCCTCTGCGCCTCATGCCGCACACGGTGGGCATACGTGGGTCGTCCCATCCGCTGACAAGGTGTTCGTTGACGAGGGTGAGCAGCTTGCGCTTGCTCATCACTGTATATGTCAGGTTGAGCCTGTTGAACTCTATCTGGCGCGGGCGGTAGCCGTCGTTGCGTCCCTTCTCGCGCTCGTATTCGAGCAGCAGGTCAACGAACTTGTCGTAGAGCGGACGGTGGGGCACGAACTCAAGTGTGCAGATGGAATGTGTCACGCCCTCGAAGAAGTCGCTCTGTCCGTGCGCGAAGTCGTACATAGGGTAGGCGTGCCACTTTGTGCCGGTGCGGTGATGGGGCGTGTGTATGATGCGATATATCACCGGGTCGCGGAAGTGCATATTGGGATTGGCCATGTCAAGCTTGGCGCGGAGCACCATCGAGCCTTCCACGGCCTCAGGGGTGTTCATCTTGTTGAACAGCTCCAGGTTCTCTTCCACGGGGCGGTCGCGGTATGGGCTTGGCCTGCCTGGTGTGGTCGGTGTGCCTTTCTGCTCGGCGATTTGCTCCGATGTCTGCTCGTCGATGTACGCCATGCCTTTCTTTATCAGCCACACGGCGAAGTCCCACAGCTGCTGGAAGTAGTCGGAGGCGTAGTATATGTTGCCCCACTTGAAGCCGAGCCACTTTATGTCGTTGAGTATTGAGTCTACGTATTCGGTGTCTTCTTTCGACGGGTTGGTGTCGTCAAAGCGCAAGTTGCACACCCCGCCGTGCCTCTCGGCCACGCCGAAGTCCATGCATATAGCCTTTGCGTGCCCTATGTGTATATATCCGTTGGGCTCCGGAGGGAAGCGTGTCTGCAGCCTCCCGCCGTTCTTTCCCTCGGCGAGGTCGCTTTCCACCATTTGTTCGACGAAGCTTACGCTTTTCTTCTCTCCATTGTCCGTAATAGAATTCTCTGCCATCATGTTGTTTAAACTTTCTCTTATGTTGTGTTCATGCCTTGTTTGCGGAGACGTGCAGCCGGCCATTCTTGCCATTGCCATGCTCCGCGATGATTGGTGCCCGCAGGCGGAAAGCAGGCTGGCCATGCGCTTCCCGTGCGCGGATTGCGTTGTGCAAAGATAATAAATTAATTGGTATTCCGCATTCGGTGGATGTTTTTTTTGCCTATTATGTGCAATTAATTGATATGTGCCGGAGCCGTCTGGCTGTCTGTGGCGGTTTTTGCTGCCCGGGCTTGAGCGTTGCTCCTGTGAGTCGGTTGCACTTTGTGTAGTTGTGTTTTTGCTGTTCTATTTTCGCGTTTTCTTGGCCTGTCAGCACTTTTGGCGGAAAAACGCCAAAATGAGTGTGCAATCGTAAGTGGCTGCAAGTCAATGTTTTCTGCGCGTTTGTGCGCTTTCTGCGCAACGCGAAGGCTTGCATTTCGGGCTGAAACGGGTCGTTTTGCGCTGCGATATGGGCCGTTTTGCGTCCTGGTATGGCCTGTTCCGCATTGGCAAATGGCCTTCGTCGCGTGTGGCTTTGGCGGTTTTGGAGCGCGTTTTGACCATGATTTTGCCAAAAAACATAGCATGCGGCCAAAATAAACGGGTGCCTGTGCTTGCGGCCAAGGTCGTTTTTGCTTTGTCGTGTCGCTGTTTGGGTATTTGCGTTTGTAAGGATTTTTTACCTGTTTTCGTGTGTTTGTGCATCAAGTTTTTTGCCCGTTCACCGTTATTTTTGCGTCCGGCAGTGTGCTTTCTCGATATTTATGTCTACTTTTGCACGCGAATGTGGAGGCCATCCGTATTTGTTTTATTTGCGAAAGAGTTATGTTTGATATGGAAATGAGGCAAGACATGAAGATAAACAACCTGATAAGGGACGTGGTGATACTGCTGGACTTCATTGTGCTCAATGTGTTGTTCAGCCTGTGGTTTCACATTGATGGCGGCTGGAAGCAGCTGTCTCACAGCGTTAGTGTGTTCGAGCCGCTGTTCGTTGCCAATATCTCTATGGTGATAGCGCAGTACTTTTATTCTACTGTAATCCACAAGCATCGTTCCACCACCGAGCAGGTGCTGCGCCAGGTCACTTACCTCACGTTGCTTCAGGGCTTGCTTTCGTGCGTCCTTTCGCCCGTGGTCTCTTTGTACACCGGCGCTCCGGGGCCGGCGCTCAGTTTCACTGTCATATTCACGTTGATGCTCTACGTGGGCCTGCTCGTGTCGCGTTTTGCTGAGCGGTGGGCTGTGAAGCGTTACCGCCGCATGGGGCGCAACATCCGCAAGGTGGTGTTCGTCGGCTCGGACGAGTCGCTGCTGCCCATCTATGATTTCCTTGTTGGCGACCCGTCTACGGGTTATCGTGTCACGGGCTATTATGCTGACGCAACCATTCAGGACTGTCCCTCGGGGCTTGCCCACATAGGCACGCTGGCTGAACTAGACGGCAGGCTCTCTGACAGGTCGTCGGGCAATGCGGTGGACGAGCTTTACTGTTGCCTGCCCGCCGCCGACATGGACCGCATACGCCGCATAATGCGCTACTGCGACAATCATGTGGTGCATTTCTATTATATCCCCGCCATCTCGCGGGCGTTCGGCCACACGCTGAAACCCGAGAACGTGGGTGGCATAACGGTGTTCACCAATTGGGGCGAGCCGCTCATGGTGCCGTCGAACAGGATGCTCAAGCGCGCGTTCGACATAGTGGTGTCTGCCGCTGTCCTGCTCTGCCTTTTGCCGTTCATGCCGTTCATAGCCTTGGCCATAAAGCTGCAAAGCCCGGGCCCGGTGTTTTTCCGCCAGGCTCGCACGGGACTCAACGGCCGCGAGTTCTACTGCTACAAGTTCCGTTCCATGCACGTCAACAAGGATGCCGACCGCGTTCAGGCCACCGAGCATGACCCGCGCAAGTTTGCTTTCGGCAACTTCATGCGCAAGGCCAACATCGACGAGCTGCCGCAGTTCTTCAATGTGCTGCGTGGCGACATGAGCATCGTTGGGCCGCGGCCACACATGCTCTATCACACCGAGATGTATCGCGGGCTCATAGACAAGTACATGGTGCGCCATTTCGTCAAGCCCGGCATCACCGGGTGGGCGCAGGTGACGGGCTTCCGCGGCGAGACCAAGGAGCTGTGGCAGATGGAAGGCCGCGTGAAGCGCGACATCTGGTACATCGAGAACTGGAGCATCTGGCTCGACATACGCATCATCTTCAAGACAGCCATGCAGGTGTTTGTCCATGACAAGAATGCGTATTGATGCGTATATGACGGAAATGCCTGTGGCCAGCCGGAGTCTTTGGCGCATCCCAAGACTCCGGTTGGTTACTGGCATCACTTCCCTTCCATCTTAAAAAGCGTGAATGGCTTTGCCGTCAATGGAAAAAATATTAATTTTGCAGCGCGATTCAATCAGGCTGCGCGGCGGTCACGGCTGTCGCGCGGTTTTGTTTTTTAATACTAATTTGTGTGTTTTGATGATGAAACATAGTGTTTTTATGTTTGTGGCTGCGCTCATTCTGGCTTCTTGCGCCACGCGCGGCAGGCTTACATACTTTCGGGATATGGATGCCGACAGTGTGGTGGCCATGCCCGTTCCGCGTGACATAATGGCGCAGGCAGGCGACCGCATCGCAATAGTTGTCACCAGCAGGGACCGCAATCTGGCTGCCCTTTTCAATATTTCCGGCACTTGTGGCAGTGCGGATTCTGCCTGCGGCAGTGCTGGTGGCGATGCCAGAGGCATGGTATACACTGTGGATAGGGCCGGAAACATAGACTTTCCTGTGATGGGGGCGCTCCATGTGGAAGGCCTTACGCGCGACTCCATTGCGAAATACGTGAAGCGGCAGCTCATTGACAGGCGGCTTCTCACCGATGCGGTGGTGACTGTTGAGTTGCGCAACCTCTGTGTGTCGGTGCTTGGTGAGGTGCGCAGCCCGGGCCGTGTGCCAATAGACCGTGACTGCTTCACGCTGATTGACGCGCTCAGTGCGGCCGGCGACCTGACCACAAGCGGCGACCGGCGCGATGTCCTTGTGATGCGCACCGAGGGAGGCGTGCGCCGTGCTTACCGTGTCAACCTCAACTCAGCGGCCGAAGTATATTCCTCGCCGGCCTATTATCTGTCGCAGGGCGATGTCGTATACGTCAAGCCGTTGCGGGCAAAGCGCGGAAAGTGAACTTTATCATGTCATTGTTTGAACTCATTCTATGGACGAAATACAAAAAAACAGCATGATGGCAGACGAAGAGGCTGCCGGATATGATTTCAGGCAGATGTTCATCCTCTGCCTCAGCCATTGGAGGTGGTATGTAGCCACGGTGGCAGTGGCGCTGCTGGTGGCCGCGTTCTACATAAAGATGACGCAACCAACATACAAGCGCGAGGCATCCATAATGGTGCTCGACGGCAGTCAGGAGTCATCGGCTCTCGGCAAGTTGCTCGAAGACATAACCGACATGGGCTTCTCTTTTTCCGACAAGGCCAACGTAAACAATGTCATAGCGGCCATCCAGTCGCCCGACGTGATGGTTGAAGTGGTCAAGATGCTTGGCATAGATGTGTCGTACTTCGAGCCTGGAACGTTCTACGATGCCACTCTCTACGGCAAGACATTGCCCGTGATCGTGGCTTTTCGCGATGTGGCCGACGACGAGACGGCTTCGCTGAGCCTGAAGTTGCTTGGCGATGGCAACGTGGAGATGGCCGATTTCGTGAAGGATGGCCGTGCGCTTCGCTCCGAACCGTTGCAGTGCCGTGTCGGACAGGCTGTCCATACGCCACTCGGCGTGCTCACCATCATGCCTACCGACAATTATTCGGCGGCTCGAAAGGGCGCTCATATCGAGGTGCGGAAGAGCGATATGAACTCTGCCACGGGCCATTTCCTCGGCGGACTGTCAGTGGCCATAGCCGACAAGAAGTCAACCATCCTCAACCTTACATATACAGATGTGTCGACCAAGCGTGCCGAAGACATACTTAATGCGGTCATAAACATATATAACGAGGTGTGGGTGAAGAACCGCAGCCGTGTGTCGGACAGCACGTCGAAGTTCATAGACGAGCGTCTGGCAATCATAGAGCGAGAGCTTGACGACGTGGACACGGACATTGCCAACTACAAAAGCAAGAACCTGATGCCCGACGTGGAGAAGGCTTACACGCTGTCTATGGAGCGGGCAGACAAGAACTCGGCCATATTGCTCGACCTGAACACGCGCCTGTCTGTGGCGAAATACATCAGAAACTACATCGTTGACAAGGCCAACACGAACCAGCTGATACCGGTTGACCTCGGCATTGACAATGAAAAGATTGACGAGCAGGTGAAGGCGTTCAACGACTTGCAGCTCGAACGCAACAAGATGATTGCCAACAGCGGTAGCGATAACCCTATGGTGCGCGATATGGACAAGTCGCTCGCGCAGATACGCCGCGCCATCATATACTCCATGAACAACATGATTATGTCGTTGTCAACGCGCATCAGCCATCTTGAAAACGACGAGCAGAAGACAAACACCAACATATCGGCCAGCCCGACGCAAGCCAAGGTGCTGCTTTCTGTGGAGCGCCAGCAGAAAGTGAAGGAGGCTCTTTACCTCTTCCTGCTGCAGAAGCGCGAGGAAAACGAGCTCGCACGTTCGTTCACGGCAAACAACACTCAGGTCATCAAGTCGCCTACGGGCAGCAACGCGCCCATCGCCCCGCGTACCGCCATTATCATGCTGATAGGTCTTGTGGTGGGACTGGCGCTGCCCACAGGGGTGATATATCTGCTTGACATAAGCAACATGACCATTCGCGGACGCAAGGACGTAGAGGCAGGCGTGACTGTTCCGTTGCTTGGGGAGATTCCCCACGTGGGCAAGGTGCGCCGGGGGCTGGACCAATTCCGTGTGTCGTTTGGCTCAGCCCAAGGTGTTGACGGTGGTTGCAAGGTGGTTGTCGAGGAAGGCAACCATGATGCTGTCAACGAGGCGTTCCGCATATTGCGCGCAAACTTCGAGTTCATGGCTCCGCGTGGCGGTGCCGGTTGCGTCACAATGTTCACCTCATTTGACGCTGGCAGCGGCAAGACTTTCCTCGCAATGAACATGGGAGTGAGCCTTGCCTTGCAAGGCAAGCGCGTGCTTATAGTAGACGGGGACTTGCGCCGGGCCACGCTTTCCAGCTTCGTTGGCAGACCGCACAATGGGCTTGGCGGTTGGTTGAAGTCGCCAGATGGCGACGCCTCCCGTTTGGTTCACCACTATTCTAAGTGTTCCGGACTCGATATATTGCCCGCCGGTGCCATACCTCCCAATCCCTCAGAGTTGCTTTCGGGTGGCGCGATGGGGCAGCTGCTGTCCGGCCTGCGTCCTCTTTATGACTATGTGCTGGTGGATTGCCCGCCGGTCAACAGGGTTGCCGATGCCGCTCTCGTGGCTCCGTTTGCCGACAGCACGCTGTTTGTCGTTCGTGTTGGGCTTACGTCGCGCGCGTCTTTGGCCGATGTGGAGAAGCTGTATCTGTCATCACGCCTAAAAGACCTTTCGCTTGTGGTCAATGATGTTCCTGTATCGGTAAAATCTTTCGCCCGCAATTATAACTATGTGCAGGGGCTTTAGCCTTGCGGCGCGGCCTGTCGGGCATGATGGCAGGTGTGCGGGTAAGAAATATATCTGTTCGGTTTAAGGCATATTTATGGTAGACTTAGGCGCATTTATAGGAGATTTGCGCACGGCCTTTGGCGATGGGCTGAAGCTGCCCGTGGCCGTATGGCGTTCGCACGAGGCGGCCGGGGCCGACCCGGCTGTGCCCCACTGTATGTTTGGCGCGCTCAAGTCTGTCTTGGAGGGGGCTGTCGTCTCGTTTTCCAAGGAGCGTCTCCATTGTGGAGGCGGGAGGCTTTATTGTGGCTTCGCGCCGGGAAATCCGGGCATTCCCAACTTCGTTTCGCTGAAGGAACGCTATAAGCAGACTCCGGAAATGGTCAGCGAATATATTAACGGGTTGGGCATCGCCTTGGCCGGTGAGCCTTATCTCAACCTTGCCCGGATAGACAAGCTCGACACTTTGGACGGCATTGACGGCATATTCTTCCTTGCCGGGGCTGATATTCTGTCCGGGCTGTGCGCGTGGGCTTTCTTTGACAACAACGATGCTGATGCGGTTGTCTGCCGTTTCGGCTCCGGCTGCAGTTCGGTGGTGACGAACATCATGGTCGAAAACCGCCTCGGCGGCCGCCGGACGTTCATTGGAATGACCGACCCCTCGGCTCGTCCGTTTGTCGGCTCGGGCGAATTGTCGTTCGCCATACCTATGTGTCGCCTTGAAGAGATGGCTGTCACGCTCCGCGATTCCTGCGTCTGGGGGGCTGCCGCATGGTCCAGACTCAAGTCTCTTGCCGACCGTTAATGGTGCATTTTTGCGCATTTCCGGTAGTTTTTCATGCTGTTGTGATAATGCGCTCATTATTAGTGATATACGTGCTCGGCTCGTTCCGCTTTGCGAAACGGGCCGTTTCATTGTGCGAAACGTGCCGTTTTGCGGCCTGAAACGTGCCGTTTTAGACTCCAAAACGGCACGTTTTGTAAATCGTTGATTGCCAGATGGTTAGTGTTTAGTCCATATATGCTCTCTTTAGGTGGTTTTTCCGCCATTCCATTTTTGTCTTTCCTTGTTTATTTGTTAGCCTTTGTGCTTGGCCTACAGAGTGGAAGTCATGGAGCTTTCTGTGCCCTGTTCGGCAGAGGTTTCGTAGTTGTTGCCATGCTAAATTTGTTTAATTATTGTTTATTTTACACGTTGTCGGTTGCTTGTCTGAACCATTTTGTTTACTTTTGTGTCTGACAATAGTGTCAAAAACAAGACATACCATATTGAAATTATGATGAGAGTGGGCATAGACATTGGCTCCACGACAGCCAAGATAGTGGCTTTGGACGAGAAAGGAGAGGCGCTCTTCTCGGCCTACGAGCGGCATAACGCCAAGGCTCGTGATGTGCTTCTGTCGT
The DNA here is from genome assembly GCA_944320355.1 of uncultured Prevotella sp. Classification (GTDB taxonomy): domain Bacteria; phylum Bacteroidota; class Bacteroidia; order Bacteroidales; family Bacteroidaceae; genus Prevotella. The sequence goes on from CALUHC010000038.1 coordinate 103,829, forward strand.
TCTTGCAGGAGCTTGCCGGGCGTTATGGCAACCCTTCCGTCTCGCTGAGCATTACCGGTTCGGTGGGCATGGGCGTGTCAGAGCGTTGTTCGTTGCCTTTTGTTCAGGAAGTCGTTGCGGCCATGAGGGCTGTGCGCGAGAGTCATCCTGAGGTGCGTTCCATGATAGACATAGGCGGCGAGGATGCCAAGATAGTGTTCGTGAAGGACGGCAAGGCCACAGACTTGCGCATGAACAGCAACTGCGCGGGCGGCACAGGTGCCTTCATTGACCAGATGGCGATACTCCTCGGGGTGGAGACGGCGGAGCTGAACACGCTGGCCGACTCTGCCCACAACGTTTATACGATAGCCTCGCGATGCGGAGTGTTCAGCAAGACGGACATACAGAACCTCATCGCCAAGAACGTGCCGAAGGAAGACATCGCCGCGTCGGTGTTCCACGCCGTGGCTGTGCAGGTGGTGGTCACGCTGGCCCATGGGTGCGACATAGAGGCTCCCGTGCTCTTCTGCGGCGGTCCGCTCACATTTCTGCCTGCCTTGCGGCGCGCTTTCACAGACTATCTCAAGTTGAGTGATGCCGATGTCGTGGTGCCGGAAAACAGTCATTTGATGCCTGCCATGGGGGCGGCCTTGTCAGCAGACGCGGCGCAGGTGGTGCCGTTGTCCACGCTTATGCAGATTGTCAAAGAGCGGCTCGCGGGCGGAAGCGTCATGGCCGGCGGACTTGAACCCATCTTCACCGACGATGCTGACTATGCCCGTTGGAAGTCGCGCATGGCCACCCACGAGACCGTAGAGGCGCCTCTGCGCCCCGGGCGCGAGGAAGTGGCCATCGGTATAGACTCTGGCTCAACAACGACAAAGATTGTTGCGCTCAACAAGAAGGGCGAGCTTGTGTTCGACTATTATCATAACAACGACGGAAATCCCATACTCACCGCCCGCAAGGGGCTGGAGCAGCTGGCAGACAAGGCCGCCAAGACAGGTTCGGACATCGTTGTCACGGGCAGTTGCTCCACTGGTTACGGCGAGGATTTGCTCAAGGCGTCGTTCCGTCTCGACCATGGCATCATTGAGACCATGGCGCACTATATGGCTGCCCGCCACATCGCGGACAAGGCTTCGTTCATACTCGACATCGGCGGGCAGGACATGAAAGCCATATTCGTGACAGACGGGGTCATCAACCGCATGGAGATAAACGAGGCCTGTTCCTCAGGCTGCGGCTCGTTCATAGAGACATTCGCCAAGTCGCTGGGCTGCAGCGTGGCCGACTTTGCCGCCGCTGCCTGCCAAGCTGCCTCGCCCTACGACCTCGGCACGCGCTGCACGGTGTTCATGAACTCGAAGGTGAAGCAGGCTTTGCGCGAAGGAGCCACGATGGGCGACATCGCCGCGGGGCTGTCATACTCCGTTGTGAAGAACTGTCTGTATAAGGTGTTGCGGCTGAAAGGCCCTGACGAGCTGGGCGACCACGTCGTGGTGCAGGGCGGAACGATGCGCAACGACTCTGTGGTGAGGGCTTTCGAGAAGCTGACCGGCAAGGAGGTGTTCCGCAGCAGCCGCCCCGAGCTGATGGGAGCCATAGGCTGCGCGCTCTACGCGCGGCAGCACGCTTCGGACGGTGTGCCGCTGGCCGACCTCCTGGGCTATTCCGATTACACCACGCGCCGCCACCAATGCCACGGCTGCGAGAACGGTTGCCTCATCACGACATACACCTTTGGCAATGGCAACCGCTACCACTCGGGCAACAGATGCGAGAAAGTATTCACCAACATGGGCGGAAAGGTGGAGCCGGGGGTGAACGCCTACACCCACAAGCTGGCCCGGCTGTTCGACCGCGATGTGCCAGTGGCAGCTCCAGTGGCCACCATCGGCATTCCGCGCAGCCTCAATATGTATGAGGAATACCCATTCTGGCACACGCTCTTCACCCGTTGCGGTCTGAGGGTTGTGCTGTCAGACCCATCAAAATTCACAGACTATGAGCGCAGCGCAAAGCTCGTCATGTCAGACAATATATGTTTTCCCGCCAAGTTGGCGCACAGCCACATCCGCAATCTGGCCGACAAGGGCGTGGACAGGATATTCATGCCCTTTGTCGTTTTCGAGAAATTGGAGGGCGGGCAGAACAGTTACAACTGCCCGGTGGTCACCGGCTATGCCGAGGTTGTGAAGAGCGTGCAGGGTGGCATCGTGCCTATCGACTCGCCGGCCATTACGTTCAAGGACAAGAAAATGCTCTTCCGGCAGTGCGCCGACTATCTTGCCGGGCTCGGCATCGGGCGCGGTGTCGTGTCGAAAGCCTTTGCTGAGGCCGTGGCGGAGTTCGAGGCGTATGGCCGCGAGCTTATGGACTACAACCGCCGGGTGCTCAGCGATAACGGCGGTCGCCGCCTCGTGGTGCTCCTCGCGGGCCGTCCTTATCACTCAGACCCGCTCATACAGCACAAACTGTCGGACATGATAGCCTCGATGGGAGCCGACGTGGTGACGGAAGACATCGTGAGATGCGACGAGACAACCGTCGAAGACGTGAACTTTGTGTCGCAGTGGGCCTACACGAACCGCATACTCAAGGCCGCCGACTGGGCCGGGCGTCAGGGCGCTAACGTGCAGTTCATGCAGATGACTTCGTTCGGTTGTGGTCCGGATGCTTTCCTCACGGACGAGATCCGCAGCCTGCTCAAACGTCATGGGAAGACGCTCACTCTGCTAAAAATAGACGATGTGAGTAACATTGGCTCCATTCGGCTGCGCGTTCGCTCGGTAATAGAGAGTCTTAAGTTCTCCGCCCGGCGTGGCGATGGGGGCCGGACGGAACCGCTGTTGCGCACCCCCGTGTTCAGGAAAGTGGACAGGCGGCGGAAAATTATCGCACCGTTCTTCACCCCGTTCATATCTCCGCTCGTTCCGGCCATAATGAAGTTGGCTGGTTATGATGTGGAGAACCTGCCCGAGAGCGACGGCCTTTCGGCCGACTTCGGGTTGAAGTATGCCAACAACGAGATATGCTATCCGGCCACGCTCATAGTGGGCGACATAGTGAAAGCCTTCAAGTCGGGCCGCTACGACCCGCGCGACACAGCGGTGATTATGACCCAGACGGGTGGGCAGTGCCGTGCTTCAAACTATATTTCGCTCATAAAGAGGGCACTGACCGAGGCCGGTTATGCTGATGTGCCTGTCATATCGCTGTCCACCGGCTCTGGCTTGCGCAACGAGCAGCCCGGTTTCAACATGAACTGGATGCGCATCATACGCATCGTGCTGGCCGCATTGCTTTACAGCGACAGCATAGCCAAGTTCTACTATGCCTCTGTGGTGAGGGAGAAGGAAAAGGGATTGGCCGCCCGCCTGCGCGATTTCTACTTGAGCGAAGCCGCGAAAGCCATTGCACGCAACAATCCGAAAGAACTTATGGATATGCTTTCCCGTGCCGCTATCGACTTCGATGGCATCGTGACGGAGCGCAGGGCGGCCCGCGTCGGAGTCGTTGGCGAGATATTCCTTAAGTTCAATCCCTTTGCCCAGAAGGACATAACCAACTGGCTTTCGGGGCAGGGCATAGAGGTTGTGCCGCCGTTGCTCACCGACTTCTTCATGCAGGCGTTCGTCAACAGCCGTGTAAACAAGGCTCACGGACTGGAGCGCACCCACGTGCCGGGCGTGTTCATGAAGTGGGCTTACGGCAAGGTGTGGAAGCAGATAGAGCGTGTCAACGCCATAGGCAGCCGCTTCAGGTACTTCACTCCCTTCTCCGACATCTTCGCCGAGGCCGAAGAGGCGAAGGAGGTCGTGTCGCTTTGCGCCCAGTTTGGCGAGGGATGGCTGCTTCCCGGCGAGATTCTCTCGATGGCGCGGCAGGGAGTCACCCACGTGGTCTGCCTCCAGCCGTTCGGTTGCATAGCCAACCACATAGTGTCGAAGGGCATCGAGAAACGCATAAAGGCGCTCTATCCCGACCTCAACATCCTCTCGCTCGACTTTGACAGCGGCGTTAGCGATGTTAATGTGCGCAACAGAATACTGTTGTTTGTCGATAATCTTGAAGAATGTGTGTAGGCCAATGAGCATGGAGAGACAAACAATCAGCGACACAGAGGCGCGCATAATAGACGCCGCCCGCGAACTGTTCGTGGAGCAAGGTTTTGCTGCCACAAGCATGAGCGAGATAGCCGCGAAGGCAGGCATCAACCGTCCGGCGCTGCATTATTATTTCCGTACCAAGGAGAGAATGTTCCGGGCGGTGTTCGGGGGCATAGTGGATGCTATAGTGCCGCGCGTGCAAGGCATCATCCTGCAGCGCGACTTGCCGCCCGAGGAGCGCGTGGGCAGGGTGGTGGACGTGTATTATGATGTGTTGACAGACAATCCGAGCCTGCCCATTTTTATGATGCACGAGATGAACCGCGACTTCGGCAATGTGGCAAGGACGATGGGTGAGCTGCACATCGTGCAGTATTTCGACACCATAAAACGTGGCCTGCTTGATGAGATGGAGCGCGGGTTGCTGCGCCAGGTGCCGCTGCGCTATGTGTTCATGACATTCTATTCGATGGTGATAATGCCCTTTGTGGCCAAGAACCTGTGCTGTGCCGTGTTGCTCTATGAGGGGGAGTCGTTCGAGGAATTGCTTGCAAAGTGGAAACCCCACATAGTTACCACCCTTGTGGGAATGCTTAAGGCCTGAGCCTGTGGCTTGTCATTGCGGTCCTGGCAGTTGACGGTCGAGGTGTGCCGGTGGCCATTTTGATGCCCTGACGCTTGCCCGTTCCACTTTTTATTGTTACATTTGCAAGAGCTAAAGCAAACTAATCGATAAACAAGACAAAGACTATGAAGAGTGATCCAAAGGAGTGTCTCTATTGCCAGAGCAACGAGACGCTGCACAACCTGATGATTGAGGTGGCGGAACTGAGTGTTTCGCGGGTGTTCATTTTCAAGGAACAGACATACCGTGGCCGTTGCCTCGTGGCCTACAAGGACCATGTTGACGACCTCAACCTGCTGAGCGATGACGACCGCAACGCTTTCATGAGCGACGTGGCCCGCGTCACCCGCGCCATGCAGAAGGTGTTCAACCCCGACAAGATAAACTATGGCGCATACGCTGACACGCTCCAGCATCTCCACTTCCACCTCGTTCCGAAATACATCGGCGGCCCCGACTTCGGTGGAGTGTTCCGCATGAATCCGCAGGAGGTGTATCTCTCCGATGGCGAATATGCCGCCATGGCAGAGGCTCTGCGCAATGAACTGTGAGCGGGAGAAAGTTAAAAGTTAAAAAATTAAAGGTTAAAAAGGCTGCGCGGCGGTAGAGCCATAGGCTCGGTAGGCGGGAGACAGAATGCAGGAGTGCAGACGTTAGCCCGTCAATAACCGCCGCGCAGCCTTTTTAACCTTTAATTTTTAACTTTTAATCTGCCTCGCGCAGCCTTTTTAGCCTTTAATTTTTTAACTTTTAACGGTTATCGTTTCCGCCAGAATCTCGCGCGTTATCTCGGCTATAGTGGCCGCGTTCTCAGCATCGCTCTCGGCCGAGTCCATTATGAACACCGCGATGTAGCAGCGGCCTTCGGGCAGCATGATTACTCCCGCGTCGTTGTCTGCTGTCTTTATGCCGCCGGTGCGGTCAGAACTTCCCGTCTTGTGTGCCACGGGGATGCCTTCTGACACCCCGCCGCGAATTTTGTCCTGTCCTGTCATGGTGGACAGCATGATGTCACGCAGCGGGCTGAACATCTTGTCGTTTGTCTCGAATGCCTTTTTCAGCACATCGATTGTTGACGACGGAGTGCTCCAGTTGTTGCGGCACGATGCCGGGTCGGCGTGCATCGATGCCTCTGTTTCTGTCAGGCTGAAGCCGCTCACGCCGAGCGAGCGGATGTACATATCCACGTAGTCTATGCCTCCGGCTATGTCGATGAGAATGTCGCAGGCGTTGTTGTCGCTCTCGGCCACGCTATATCTCATCAGTTCCCTTATTGTGATGTCGGTGCCACGGCCGCCCAGCTTGTCGCGCAGTGGGCTGTAAGTGGCGGGCAGCAGCCGCTCGGCCGGCACGTGCACCACCGAGTCTATGCTCCTGCCGTCCATTTCGAGGCGGGCTATCACGGTCATGGCCACGTGGACTTTGAAGACGCTCATTAGGGGGAAGCGCACAGAGTCGTTGCGGCTGTAGCTGAAGTCGCCGCACTCTGCGGCCACGCCCACGGTCATCTTGCGGCCCGCCAGCAGTGAGTCTATGCGACCTTCAAGCCCCATGGCGCTTGCCGTAGAGCATATCAATGCTGCCAGGGCGGGCAGCAGTGTGCGCAGCCATGCGCCACGTTTAGTTGCGTTATGTTTCATCTGTCAGAGAGGTTTGTTGCAGTTTGTCAGAACTTATCGGGCGTAAAATTACTAAATATTCCTGTCATACCAACCGTGCGGCAGGCTTATTTGCCGTCGGGTCGAAAAGTTTTCTACAGATATGGCAGACTTCTTGTGCGTGGTTGGACATCCCGTTGTAAGACCCCAAAAATGCCCTTGCCGACTGTATCGGGGCAGGCAGTGCAACAATCTGATACTCAATGTGTTGCAAAGCGGGCCGTTTCGCATTGCAAAACGACCCGTTTTAGGCGATGAGACGTGCCGTTTGTGAACCCAAAACGGCACGTTTCGCAAATCAATACTATATGCCTCTCGCGACGACCCGCTCCAAGCGCGATGGTTTTCACCATCTGATGCCGGTGCCGGACGGGTGCGCGTCACTTCAGATATTGGCGGTAGAAGCTCTCTATGCTGTCGAAGGGAATCTTCTCCATGTTGTCATACAGGTCTGTATGGCTGGCATCCGGCACAATGAGCAGCTGCTTGTTGTCGCCGCTCAGCTTCTTGTACGTGTCCTCGCTGAAGTAGCGTGAGTGGGCTTTCTCGCCGTGTACGAGCAGCACTGCGCTGCCTATCTCGCCTGCATACGACAGGAGCGGCATGTTGAGGAACGACAGGCTCGATGTCTTGTTCCAGCCTTCGTTCGAGTTGAGCGACCGCTTGTGGTATCCGCGCTCGGTCTTGTAGTAGGCGTGGTAGTCCTTTACGAACTGCGGTGCGTCGGCTGGCAGCGGGTCGACCACACCCCCAGCCGGTGCGTATGTGCCGTTGCGGTAGTCCTCGGTGCGCTGCGCGTTGAGCTGGCGGCGCAGCTCCGTGCGTGCCTCGGCGTTGTCGGCGGCGTCAAAGTAGCCGTTGGCCGTGACGCGGCTCATGTCGTACATGGTGGCTGCCACGGTGGCTTTGATGCGCGTGTCTATGGCGGCGGCGTTGACGGCCATGCCTCCCCAGCCGCAGATGCCGAGTATGCCGATGCGCTCCGGGTCAACATCGGGGCGTGTTGAGAGGTAATCGACGGCGGCGCAGAAGTCCTCCGTGTTGATGTCGGGCGAGGCCACATAGCGCGGCTGGCCACCGCTCTCGCCGGTGAACGACGGGTCGAAGGCTATGGTCAGGAACCCGCGCTCGGCCAGCGTCTGTGCGTATAGGCCCGAGGCCTGCTCCTTCACCGCGCCGAACGGGCCGCATACGGCTATTGCCGGCAGCTTGCCCTCGGCATCTTTCGGCGTGTACAGGTCGGCGGCGAGGGTTATGCCGTAGCGGTTGTGGAACGTTATCTTGGTGTGGTTCACGCGGTCACTCTGTGGGAAAACTTTGTCCCACTCTTCTGTCAAGTTCAGTTTCTCTTCCATAAGTCTGTTTGTTTTAAGTTCGTTTTGTTGCGCTGAGGCCGCCCCGCCGCACGCCATGGCGAGCAGCACGGCCATCAGTGTGGTTGTTGTCTTTTGCATATTGTTGTCCGTTTGGTTTCTTTCGGCGGCTGGTTTCAGCGTATGAAGTTTGTCATTATGTGCTGTTCTGCCTCGGGCAGTGGCTGTCCGCCGCCTCTCAGGTTCTTCAGCATCCACGCCATGTTGCGGCCCAGTGTGCGCATGGTCTGCAGGCCCTCGGCATCCTGTTCGGCCTCGCCGGGTGTGCGTCCGTGCACGCTGTTCCAGTATTGCGAGCTGACCACTGGCATGTTTGTGATGGTGAAGTACTTGTTCAGGCGGTCGAACGTTGCGCTGGCTCCGCCCCTGCGGCACACGGCCACGGCTGCCGCCGGCTTGTATTGCAGGCAGCCGGAGGCGGAATAGAACAGGCGGTCGAGCAGTGCGCACAGCGACCCGTTTGGTCCGGCGTAGTAAACCGGCGAGCCTACAATCAGCGCGTCGGCACTCTCGGCGGCCGCTCTCACCTTATTATATAGGGCATCTCCGAAGGCGCAGCGCCCCGTGGCGGCGCAGCTGTGGCACGCTATGCAGCCCTGCACGGCCTTTGCGCCGATGGAAATAATTTCGCTCTGTATGCCGTTTTCCTCAAGTGCCTTTGCCACTTCGCGCAGGGCTATGTATGTGTTGCCCTTGGCGTGCGGGCTTCCGTTTATCATCAGAACTTTCATTTCAGTATGTCTTTTAGTTTGGTTATATTCTTTCAGTGTTGCAAAGTTAATGCAAGCGAGCGGAAAGCAAGCTTGTTTGCATTTTCCCGAGCGCAGCTTAACTTCTGCAAAGTTAAGGAAAAAGCCTCACAGCGGCATTGCTGTGAGGCTCAAATAACGTTACTGAAAAGTTCAATTTTTACTGTGCGGCCATGGCCGTGGGCGGTATGCCGTACTGCCGCTTGAACGCTGTCGAGAAGTGCGACGGGTTCTTGAATCCCACTTTTGAGTATATGTCGGCCACTTTCACGTCGCCCTCCTGCATGATGTTATAGGCTACTTCGAGGCGTTTCCTTATTATCCACTTCTCCGGTGTCAGGTCGCTCACCTTCTTGAAGTCGCGCTTGAAGGTGGCCAGGCTGCGCCCCGTATAGTGCGCCAACTCCTCTTGCGTGAACTCATACATATAGTTGCTGTTCAGGAAGTCGATTATGTCTATCTTCCACGGTTCGTTGAAGTCAAAGAGTGTTGGCATGAACCGCTTGTCTATGTGCAGCAGCGCGAGCAGCCCCTCCTGCAGTTTCAGCTGCATGAGGTCATCGTTCGGCCTCTCGTCCGCGTTGAAATAGGGCGTCAGCGATGTGAAGAGGCTCGTTATCTCGGCTGTTTTTGGCAGCTTCATCACCTTTTGCGGCAACTTTGGGGTGTCGGCCGGCACCTCGTTGCGCCCGATACGGGCGTACATTTCGCGTAGGAAGTTGCGCTTGAAGTTCATGAATATGCCACAATATCGCTCGCCGCCGGCGGTGCGCTTGTATATCGTTATGCGGTGGTCGCGCGGTATGAACGCGCACTCGCCCTTGTCCACGCTTATCCGTTCGGTGCCGTTGTCAATGACCATCATGCCCGAATATACGTAGTTCATGGCGAAGTCGTGCGAGCGGTGCGTGCATCCGCCCTCGTCGTCGTAGAAGAAGCTGAAGAACACGTCGTTGTAGTTGAATATCACGTGCAGCGGGTCGGTGTGTCCGTTGGTGGTGTTTGGCTGTTTCATGTCAGTGCTGTTGTAATGTGGTTGGCGGCTTGCCCATAGGCTTTGCCTTATGCAAAGGTAACAATATCAGGCGAAACGGCAATGTAAATATGAGAATATCTTTAAGCGGCAGACGCGCTCTGTGGTTGCCGATTGCCGCGGTTCGCAATTAGTATAATTATGTTAAAAACACCGATGCGGCTCGCTTTGGCTAACCGTCTGATATTCAATTCGTTGCAAAATGTGCCGTTTTGGCTTGTGAAACGGCACGTTTTAGAGCCCGAAACGGCTCGTATCGCAGTGCAAAACGGCACGTTTGGCAACACGAAACGGCACGTATGGAAAATCAAGTGAAGAGAGGCTGTCTTTAGTTGCATATATGCAAGTAAGGGCATAAGGCGGATAATGGGTTATCGCAAACCGGCCACCAGACTGCCGAATGCTCGATTTTGTATTATGTAGAAATGTATTCTTGCTTCTGTTACGGAGAAAATCACTACCTTTGCACCCGTTTAAAAATTTCGGTTATGATAATCACCATAGCACGTCAGTGCGGATGCGGCGCACTGAACATTGGCAAGATGCTTGCCGCCGACTACGGCATTCCGTTCTACACGCGGCAGGGTTTGAGGGAGATGGCGCGCAGCGAGGGCGTTCTCTACGAGATGGACGACTTCTTTGAGGAGCGGCCAGTGGACGAGCTTCTGTTCGCAATATCGGCCCACGGGTATGACGAAGGCCCGCTGCACAGCAGGGCTCTCGACATACTCTCCGACATGATAGGCAGCCGCGACTGCATAGTCATTGGCCGCTGCGGCAACTATATCTTCCGCCGCAGGCCCGACCTTGTGTCCGTTTTTCTGAAAGGCCGCGAGGCAGACCGCGTGAAGGCCGTTGCGGCAGAGCGGCAGACAAGCCTTCAGGAGGCGCGCGAGGTGGTGCGCGACATGGACGACAGTCGCGTGCGCTACCACAAGTACTACACCCACCTGCAGTGGGGCAACTCGGCAGACTACGACCTCTGCTTCGACAGCGTTAGGCTCGGGGCTGTCCGCTCGGTGGCTATCATCGAGCAATATATAGAGGGTATAGGACTAAGACCGGCGGCGAGATGAAATATATAGTGCAGTTTCTCATCATACTTGGGTTTTCATTTCTGGGCGAGGTGCTCCACAGCTTGCTGCCGTTGCCCATCCCCGCGAGCATATATGGCATCACGGCGCTGTTTGTGGCCCTGCAGATGAAGTGGGTGAAGGTGACGGACGTGCGCGAGGTGAGCACGTTCCTTATAGCAGTGATGCCCGTCATGTTCATACCGGCAGCTGTGGGGCTGGTTGACTCGTGGGGCGACATAGCCGGCCACTGGGCGGCCTATATAGTGGTGACCGTGGTTAGCACGGTGGTGGTGATGGGCGTGGCGGGCCTCGTCACGCAGTATATGATTCGCAGGGAAAAGGAGAAATAGGCTATGGATGAGTTTTTCAGAGATTCCGTTTACTTCGGCGTGTGCGTCAGTCTGGCGGCATACGCCGTGGGGATAGTGCTCCGCCGCAAGACCGGCTGGGGTTTCATGAACCCGCTGCTCGTGTCGATAGTGCTGGTCATAGCGGTGCTGCTGGTGTTCGACATAGACTATGCCGACTACAGCCGGGGCGCAGACTGGCTCAGCTACCTGCTCACTCCGGCCACCGTCTGCCTGGCCGTGCCGCTCTATCAACAGGTGGAACTGCTCAAGAAAAACTATCGGGCAATATTGTGCGGCATAGCGGGCGGCGCGCTGTCGAGCATGGTCACGGTGCTGTTGCTTGCCCTGCTGTTCGGCTTTGGCCACGATGCCTACGTCACGTTTCTGCCCAAGTCCATCACCACGGCCATCGGAATGGGCGTGTCGGCAGAGCTTGGCGGCATCGTTTCGGTGACGGTCGTCTCGATAGTGGTTACCGGAGTGCTTGGCAACATCATTGCCGAAAGGGTGCTGAAGCTCTTCGGCATAGTGGAGCCGATAGCCAAAGGCATAGCCATAGGCAGCAGCTCGCACGCCATTGGCACGGCCAAGGCAATGGAGATGGGCGTTGTGGAGGGCGCTACGAGCGGCCTGTCGATAGTGGTCAGCGGCATACTGACTGTGATAGGCGCGTCGGTGTTCGCCATGTTTATATAGGAAATGTGGGGTTTTTGCAGCCCTGCCGCCCGTCAGAGCGAGCAGAACAGCGTGACAAGGAACGGCACGCTGAAGTCTGTCACCATGCCGCTGTATATCGAGACGGGCACAAAGCGTGGGCCGCAGGAGCGCGTAATGATTGGCAGGGTGGTGTCCATGGCCGTGGCTCCGGCTGCGGCTATGGGTGCGAGTGTGCCGAAGAGCCTTACCAGCAGAGGCGCGGCGAGCAGCGTTATCAGCTCGCGCACTATGTTGGAGAGCAAGGCCACGGCACCCAGTTCGGCCCCTATGTATTCGCTGATGAGCACGCTCGAAATGGAGTAATAGCCCATGCCGCTGCCCACGGCGAGCCATTCCGTGAGGCTGTGGCCGCCAAGGAACACGGCGGCTACGGCCGTGGCGGCCATCATGCCGAGCCCTGACATGACCGGCAGTAGCGCAAGGCCGGGGCTGAGGCGGCGGAAGTTGGAGAGCGTGGCGGTGTCGTTGCCTACGCTGAAGCCCACGAAGAATATGAGCACACAGAGCACGCCGAAGCTCACATCGTCGTAACTGACGGCAGCAGGCACGCCGCCTAGACGTCCGATTGCTATGCCGGCAATGAAGAACAAGACTATGATGAGGCTGCCTTTCATGCTTCCCTGCCTTTTATAAGTTTCCACAACAGCCACGAGGCGGCGCAGCTTCCTATCGTAGCGGCGGTGCCTATGGCGGCCGCCTGCAGCCCGATGGTGCCTATGGAGGCGAACACGCGGTCGTTGCTGCCTATGCTGAGGCCGAGCATGAAGAGCAAAATCCAGATGAGAACTGTGACGGCATGCCCCGTCCATGCTGCCTTGTGGCGGCGCAGCATCAGGCCGACTGCTATGCCGGCCAGCATGAAAGATATTATGATCAGCATTGTTTTTTAGGTTTGTCGTGGGTAAAGATAAACCCGTCTTCTTGGTATATGTATTCCTCTTGCACAAGGTATTGGAGCGCGGTTTCCACCACTTCGGCCGACAATTTTATCTTTTTCAGCTCGGTGATGTGGTGGCGTTGGCCGTCGGACAGCATGGTGCGTATCTGCCCTTCGGCCTCGGTGGCAGCTTCGTCTGTGACGAGTTTGCCCCGGTGGTCAAGGCAAACGTCGCACTGGCCGCAGTCTGTGGCGTTGTCCTCGCCGAAATAGTTGAGCATCATCCGGCTGCGGCAGGTGTCAGCGGAGGCCGCGTAGGTGAGCATGGCGCGTATGCGCTCGCTGTATTGCGCCTTGCGCTCCTCATAGACTTCCTCCGGGATGATGAGCCGTTCGGGGTCTTCGCGCCGCCGGGTGTAACGTATCTGCGGTGTGCGGGTGCGCGGAATGAAGCGTATGATGTGTTTCTGCGCAAGCAGTTTCAGTGCCTGATGCACCTCGGGAGTGGTCACTCCTGTCTGTTGTGCAATGAAACTCTCCTCTATGAAGCCGTAGTCTGTGAACAGTCCGGCGTATGTCCGCAGCAGTGCTATGATGACTTTGTCTTCTGTCGGCGAGTTGTTGCGCAGCCGGTAGAGGTCATCGCGCTGCACGGTGAACATCACGCGGGCGGCGAAGTCCTGCTCCTCGGCATACTCGATGTAGCCTGCGCGTTCGAGAATATTCAGCGCGGAGTGGACTCGTATGGAGTGGTGCTTGAACGTGGAGCAGAACTTCTCTATGTCGAAAGCGAAGGTTATGCCCAATCCGTCGCCCGCGGCCACCTGATAGAAATAGGCCAGATGCTCATAGACGGTGCGTATATAGTCCTTCGGTGGAAACGTGTCCTCTATGCGGCGGGCCAGCTTGCGGCGGTCGGAGTCGTTGTACAGCAACACTGCGTATGCCTTGTTGCCGTCGCGTCCGGCGCGTCCCGCTTCCTGAAAGTAGGCCTCTATGCTGTCCGGGCAGTCGATGTGGATGACCAGTCGCACATCGGGCTTGTCTATTCCCATGCCGAAGGCGTTGGTGGCCACGATGATTCGCGTCTTGTCTTCCACCCAGGCGCGTTGCCGTTCGTCCTTGACGGCGTTGTCGAGCCCCGCGTGGAAGAAAGTGGCACTCAGCCCGTTCTGGTTCAATAGGTCGGCCGTCTCCTTGGCGCGGCGGCGGCTCCGCACGTAGACTATGGCGCAGCCGTCGACGCAAGAGAGTATATGGACCATCTCGCCGAGTTTGTCGGTGGTGCGGCGCACCACGTATGCGAGGTTCTTGCGCTCGAAACTCATGCGGAATACGTTCTTCTGCCTGAAGCCGAGCTTGTCCTGTATGTCATCGACTACGGCCGGAGTGGCCGTCGCCGTGAGCGCGAGCACTGGCACACCCGGCAGCACTGAGCGCACGTCGGCTATGTGGAGGTAGGACGGTCGGAAGTCGTAGCCCCACTGGCTGATGCAGTGTGCCTCGTCGACGGTGACGAAGCACACCTTGGTGTGGCGCAGTTTGGTGAGAAAAAGGTCGGAAGAAAGCCGTTCGGGCGATACGTAGAGAATCTTGACCGCGCCGAACACGCAGTTCTCTAGTGTGGTCAGAATCTCGTCGTATGACATTCCTGAGTATATGGCGGCGGCGCGTATGCCCCGGCGACGCAGGTTCATCACCTGGTCTTTCATCAGGGCTATGAGTGGCGTTATGACCACGCAGACACCCTCCATGGCCAGTGCCGGCACCTGGAACGTGACAGACTTGCCGCCGCCCGTGGGCATCAGCCCGAGCGTGTCGCGCCCTTGGTTGATGCTCTTTATGATGTCGTGCTGCACACCCCGGAAGCTGTCGTAGCCCCAGTGTTGCTTGAGTATCTCGGTGAATTTGTCCTGCATTGCGATGGAGTGGCTGCGGTGTCCCTGTGGTGTTATTCTGCCGAGGGCTTGATGTCTTCTATCTGCAATTGCGCTTCGCCCCGCTTGAACACGTTCTCCTCTATCGTATAAACGATGTCGAAGCTGCGCTTGCTCTTTATGTAGCGGGCGGCCGCGCTCTGGCCGAAGGCTATTCCGTTCATCACGTTGCTCGACTTGCTGTCCACAAGTTCCAGCTTGATGTGCTCCTGGTTGCGGCCCACCACCTTGCTTGTGCCGTAGTCATAGACGTTGCGCGTGCAGAACAGCGGCTTGGGGTTGTCTGGTCCGTGGGGCGCGAGCCTCTTCAGGTCGGCGTGCAGCTTCTTGGTTATGTCTTTGAAGTCTATCTCTTCCTCGATGTCGAGCAGCGCCTGGGTCTGCTCCGGCTGTATGTGCTCATCGACATATTGCTGGAAACGGCGGCGGAACTCGGGTATGCGCTCGGCCTTCATGGACAGTCCGGCGGCGTAGGTGTGGCCGCCGAAGTTCTCAAGGAGGTCGCGGCAGCTCTTTATCGCCTCGTATATGTCGAAGCCGGCCACGCTGCGCGCCGAGCCGGTGGCCATGCCGTTGCTCATGGTCATCACCACCGTGGGGCGGAAGTAAAGCTCCGTGAGGCGCGAGGCCACGATGCCCACCACGCCCTTTTTCCAGTTCTCGTCGTACAGTACGATGGAAGAGCGGTGCTGTTGGTTCTCGAGTTTCTCTACAATCTGGTTGGCCTCTTCGGTCATCTGCTTGTCAACGTCCTTGCGCTGCTCGTTGTATTTGTTTATCAGCCCGGCCTCGTCCATGGCCCGCTTCAGGTCTTTCTCCACGAGCAGTTCCACGGCCTCGCGCCCGTTTTGCATCCGGCCGGAGGCGTTTATGCGCGGTCCCAGCTTGAAGATGATGTCGCTCATGGTCAGCTCGCGGCCCGAGAGGCCGCATATCTCGATGATGGCCTTCACGCCTACCGATGGGTTCTGGTTGAGCTGCTTCAGCCCGTGGTAGGCCAGAATGCGGTTTTCGCCCATCACGGGAACGATGTCTGAGGCTATGCTCATGGCGCAGAAATCGAGTAGGGGGATGAGCCGCGAGAAGGGGATGCCGTTGTTCTTGGCGAAGGCCTGCATGAACTTGAAGCCGACGCCGCACCCCGACAGGTGGCTGTATGGGTAGGTGGAGTCTGGCCTCTTGGGGTTGAGTATGGCCACGGCGGCCGGCATTTCCTCGTCTGGCACATGGTGGTCGCAGATGATGAAGTCTATGCCGAGGCTCTTGGCGTAGGCAATCTCGTCGACGGCCTTTATGCCGCAGTCGAGCACTATGATGAGTTTCACGCCTGTGTCCCTTGCGTAGTCGATGCCCTTGCGGCTCACTCCGTAGCCCTCTTCATATCTGTCGGGGATGTAGTAGTCCATGTTGGAGTAGAACTGCTGCAGGAACTTGTAGACAAGAGCCACGGCTGTGCAGCCGTCAACGTCGTAGTCGCCATAGACCATGATGCGCTCCTTGCGCCCCATCGCGTCGTTGAGCCTGTCCACGGCCACGTCCATGTCGTTCATCAGGAACGGGTCGTTCAGCTCGTTGAGCATGGGGCGGAAGAACCGTTTGGCCGCCGATTCGGTCTTGATGCCGCGCTTTATGAGCAGGTCGGCCACGATAGGGCTCATTCCTATCTTCTCAGCCAGCTCCCTTGCTGCCTCTTTTCTTTCTGATGTCGGTGCGTTGTAATTCCATTTAAAGTGCATTATATATTGTAGTTTTTTCTTCTTCTTGTGTGTGTGATGCCCACCGTGGGTGTGCAATCGGCTTGTAAAATTACGAATAAAAAATAAGAAAAAAGTCCATTGCGTATAAGATTTTATCTTTTTAACCCAAAAGGGTTGCTGCGCCATTGCTCGCATCTGCCGTGGCTTTGTGGTACCCGAAAGGTTTGGAAGCGCATAGCCAGGCTTCTTTGCTCAATGTGTCAGGCATTGTAGTGTGTCACGGTTGTATGCCGTTTTTATCCACAATCGGTCATAAATCTGTCGTGTGTTGCAATTAACATATTTATGTTAAAGGCAGTGGAGTGGGCGGCATTGGCTAATCCGTTGGCAATCAGTGGGTTGAGAAATGTGCCGTTTCGTTGTCTGAAATGTGCCGTTTTGCAAGGCGAAACGGCTCGTATTGGGGCGCGAAACGGCCGTTTTCGCAGTTTGATATGGCACAGACGTGAAATCAGTGCTTGGCAGGCTGTCTTTAGTTGAGCATTTGCAAGTATGAGTAAAGGGCGGATTACTATTGCTATGTTTGGGGAATCGCGGTATGATAGGCCAAAATCCCCATTAGTAGCCAGAGCGATTTGGCTCTGTTGGCGCACAAGACAGGCAACCGCCTTTGCCAGAGGCATTGCGGGCTGTGTCGAGACAAAGCGGCAGGCATGATGCAGGCGAAAGGGATGAAGCGCTTGGAAGGCATAGTATAAATGCAAAAACAAGCATTCGGTGGCCTGATGACGGTTTTGGATGGATATGAGATGGCGCGCCCAAAATGATTTTACAAAAATAAAGTTGTGTCAAAATGGAGTTGACTGGAGTTTGGGATTCAGCCCGAAGTTATCTGGAGTTAACAGACGTATGTTTTGTTGCTGATTTCCAAGCAATTGTCCGTTAACTTCCGGCGACCGATAGGTCGTCTAACTTCGGTTAACTCCTTTCAACTACATTTTGACACATCCCTCAGTAGTTTACGTATAGTGTTGATGCCGCCGCTGTCGCGGTTAGGGTTTGTCGCCTGTGCTCAAGAGTGTTTCATACAGTATTGCCCAGGCGAGGCAGCATGGTGTGGAGCGTCATTGTATGCCTTCTTCGCGGAGGCGTTTCTGCCAGTTCCAAGCCGACTTGAGTGTGTCTTCGAGGCTTGTCTCAGCCTTCCATCCGAGCACTTTGTTGGCTTTCTCCGGATTAGCCCACACTTTCTCTATGTCTCCGGCGCGGCGCGGCGCGTATGTCCAGTTCAGTTTCACGCCAGTGGCTTTCTCGAAAGCGTCGATTATCTGTTTTGTGCTGACACCGTTTCCGGTGCCGATGTTGAACACTTCGAGCTTGTCGCCATCCATGTCGAGAACGCGCTCCATGGCTTTTACGTGCGCTTTGGCGAGGTCTACCACGTAGATGTAGTCGCGTATGCACGTTCCGTCGGGGGTATCGTAGTCGTTGCCGAACACCTTCAGTTGCTCGCGTATGCCGATGGCCGTCTGGGTGACGTATGGTATGAGGTTCATCGGCACGCCGTTAGGCATCTCTCCTATCAGTGCCGTTGGGTGCGACCCGATGGGGTTGAAGTAGCGCAGCAGTATGGCTTTGATGGGCGCGCCGCTTTTGATGTCGTCACGGATTATCTCCTCGTTGATTTGCTTTGTGTTGCCGTATGGGCTTTCCGCCGCCTTGATGGGCGCGTCTTCGGTGACGGGCAGCACATCGGGCTGTCCGTAAACCGTGCAGCTCGATGAGAATATGATGCCTTTCACCCCGTGTTTTGGCATCAGCTCAAGCAGGTTTACAAGGCTCAGAATGTTGTTCCGGTAGTACAGAAGAGGCTTTTCCACGCTCTCGCCCACGGCCTTGCTTGCGGCGAAATGGATGATTCCCTCTATGTCGGGATACTTGGCAAACACCTTGTCCATGGCCTCCTTGTCGCAGCAATCCACCTGCTCGAACGCCGGCCTCACGTGGGTTATCTTCTCGATACCGTCCACTACGCTTGCCTGCGAGTTTGACAGGTTGTCCACTATCACTACCTTGTAGCCCGCATTTTGAAGCTCCACCGTTGTATGGGAGCCAATGAAGCCGGTGCCTCCGGTTACCAAAATTGTCTGTTTCATTGTGAGATCTATTTGTCTGTAATAACTATTTATAATTAAAGGGCTGCCAATGGCAGCAAATGGTGCCCCTCAATGCCGTACGTATGTGCCGCCCTGTCTTGCCCGCCAGACTCTCCCGTTGGTTTCGTGATGTCAGTCCGTGACGGATAGAAACGGCTATGCAGAGTCGGGGATATGCAAAATGCAATGATTAGGCAACGGGTTGTGGCGTGGGCTTAACCGCGATTTGCCTGGTGCCATTTATCAATTACAAAGATAAGGAAAAACATAAAAAGAAAAGAGGCGGAAAGATAAAATTATGTTATTTTTTTATCTTTCCGCCCCAAAGATGTCATCAATCGTTCTGTCAGTCAATGCCCATCAAAGTCCTCAAGCCGCCGTCAACGCCAGAAAAGCCCATGAAGGCGAGGCTGAGCAGGCCGGCGGTGACAAGCACGATGGCCATGCCTCTCATGCCTTTGGGAATGCTGACGAGTGACAGTTGCTCGCGCATTCCTGCGAAAACGGTGAGCGCCAGACCAAAGCCGAGGGCTGTGGAGAATGCGTAAACGACGCTTTCCAGCAGGTTGTAGTCCTTCTGGATTACGAGAATGGCCACGCCAAGCACCGCGCAGTTGGTGGTTATCAGGGGGAGGAATATGCCAAGTGCCTGATAGAGCGATGGCGAAACCTTCTTCATGATGATCTCGACCATCTGTACAAGTGCTGCGATGACAAGGATGAAGGCTATCGTCTGGAGGTATTGTATGTTGAATGGGTCGAGCACAAGTTTCTGCACCAAGTATGTGACGATGGTAGCCAGCGTGAGCACAAAGGCCACGGCTGCACTCATTCCGATGGCTGTGTCAATCTTTTTCGACACGCCGAGGAACGGACAGATGCCGAGAAACTGTGACAGCACGATATTGTTTACGAATATCGCCGATATGAATATAAGTAAGTATTCCATGGATTATCCTTTTTTGAATTTGTTTACTATGGCTATCAAGAAACCTAACGTGATAAACGCTCCCGGGGGAAGCACGAACAAAAGGATGTTGTATGTCTCGGGCAACAGCACAATGCCGAACAGTGAGCCGGCTCCGAGCAATTCGCGGACCATGCCGAGCAGCATCAGCGCCAGCGTGAAGCCCAGGCCAATCCCGATGCCATCGAAGAGGCTGGCCACTGGGCCATTCTTGCAGGCGAAGGCCTCAGCGCGGCCGAGTATGATGCAATTGACCACAATGAGCGGTATGTAAATGCCCAGCGACTTGTTTATGGCAGGCAGGTATGCCTCAAGGCACATTTGCAGGATTGTGACGAACGAGGCTATGACAACCACAAACACAGGTATTCTCACCATATCGGGGGTGAGGTTCTTTATCAGGGATATGGCTATGTTTGAGCATATCAGCACGAACATTGTGGCAAGTCCCATTGACATTCCGTTGATGGCCGACGTGGTGGTGGCCAGCGTGGGGCACATACCGAGCAGGAGAACGAAGGTTGGGTTCTCCTTGACCACCCCATTCAGTAATATCTTAAAGTTGTTCATATTAATCCGAATTATAAAGTTAACCAGATGCTCTTGCGGGATTACTTGGACCTGCCGGCTTTTGACGATGCTCCGCTAGCCGCGTCGATGTCTTGCTGGGCATATACTGCGTAGGCCTGATTGACAGCGGTCAGGAACGCCCGTGTGGTGATGGTCGAGGCCGTTATTGCATCCACGTCGCCGCCGTCCTTGTTGACCACGAGCGGCTTTCCGTCAGACAGGTCGCGGCCTATGATGTTTCCTTTTCCGTCTTTCTGGAACCACTTGTCGGCCTTTGCTCCAAGACCGGGAGTCTCCGCGTGCTGCAGTACGGTATATCCCAGTACCTTGCCTGCGGCGTCGAAGCCCACGAGCAATTTCAACTCGCCGCCAAAGCCCATGCTAGAACTCTCCACTGCGGCTCCGATAAACCTGCCGGAAGCGTCACCAACCTTGTGCACAACAAATGTGCTTTCCTTGCCTCCGATGTCCTTGCGTATGGTGTCTTCCTCCATCACTTGCAGGTTGTCGGTGCACATTACGCTCTTGATTCCTTCTGCAAGGACAATGCTTGCCTGCTGCTTGATCGGCTCGGCGGTCACTGCGTTTACCCATGCCAGCAGCCCGCCGGTTATCACGGCTACGGCCACAAGCACCACGACCATGTTTGTCAATGATGATTCTAATTTCTTCATTTCTTCACTACCTCCCCAAAACGTTTAGGTTTGACATAAGTATTGATGAGCGGAGTGAATGCGTTCATTATCAAAATGGCAAACGACATACCCTCCGGGTAGCTTCCCCAGTTGCGGATGACGACTGTAAGGATGCCAATCGCGATGCCGTAGATAAGTTGCCCCTTGTGGGTCATTGGCGAGGTCACATAGTCTGTTGCCATGAATATTGCGCCGAGCATCAGTCCGCCGCTGAGGATCACGGCTACGGGGTTGGCGTAAATGGGGTTGGCGATATGGAGCAGGCCGCTGAAAACAAATACGGTTGCGATGATGCTCACGGGGATGTGCCATGTTATTATCTTCTTCCATAACATATAAGCCAAGCCTACGAGCAGGGCCAATGCACACACCTCACCGATGGTTCCGGCTCCGCCCATGGCGTTGTTGCCCAGCAGGAGGTGCAGAGAGTCTGGCAGTTCGTTTAGAACCGACGCGTCGCCGCTCTTTATTGCCGTCTTCATCACGCTCAGTGGTGTTGCTCCTGTCTCAGCATCGAGGTAGCTGCCGAGTTGTCCCACCTTTGGCCACGAGGTCATTTGGGCAGGGAAACTTATCAGCAGGAAGCAGCGTCCAACCAGCGCAGGGTTGAAAATGTTGCACCCCAGACCGCCGAACGTCATTTTGGCTACGCCTATCGATACGAGCGCACCGATGATTATAATCCATACGGGGAGGTTTGACGGAAGGTTGAAGCCAAGTAGCAAACCGGTGAGGATGGCAGATCCGTCGCACACGGTGAGCCTGTTGCTCTTCAGCATATACTTGTTTATTGCCCATTCAAAGAAAACACAGGCCACTACACTCGTCGCGCAGACTATGGCAGAGCCAATGCCGAAATAGAGGAACGATACGAGCAAGGCCGGTATTAACGCTATGATGACGCCATACATATTGCGTTCCACGCTGTCTGTGCCGTGGGCATGAGGCGACAAAGAAACTATTAACTTTCCCATTTTTTTATTTACTTTTTAGCATTGCGGGCCTTGATGATGCCCATTACTTTAGACTTTCCAAAACGGATGTTATCCAATATCGGGCGATGTGACGGGCAGGTGTACTGGCATGAGCCGCACTCTATGCAGGAAGTGATAAACTCTGCCTCAACCTTATCCCACATTTGCTTGGCAGAGGCCGTGGCCAGCAGATATGGCTCAAGCCCCATCGGGCATACGCTCACGCACTTTGCGCAGCGTATGCAAGGGTCGGCTGGCTTTCGCCTGGCTTCATCTCCGCTTATTATTGTTACGCTGTTGGTTCCCTTGCAGACAGGAACTTCTGCAGAGGTCAGCGCCTTGCCCATCATCGGACCGCCGGCCAGCAGCTTGTTGTCCCCGTCGGGCATGCCGCCGCAAAGCTCTATAAGGTCCTTCATCGGGGTGCCCATGCGCACAAGAAAATTGCCTGGGCGGGAAAGGCTTTTGCCCGTAACAGTGGTGTAACGCTCGAACAGTGGTTTGCGTTTCATCACTGCCTGATAGACGGCAAAGGCCGTGCCCACGTTCTGTACTATCGCGCCTACGTTGACAGGTATGGCCGGAGGAGCCGGCACTTGGCGGCGGATGACTGCGTCGACCAGTTGCTTTTCGCCTCCTTGCGGGTAGCGCTGCTTCAGCGGAACAATCTCTATTCTCGGGTCTGATTGCGCCTTGCTTGCCATCAGTTCTATGGCCTTGGGCTTGTTTTCTTCTATACCTATGTAGCCTTTGTCCACTTTCGCGGCTTTCATCAGCAGTTGTACGCCCACGAGAATCTCGTCAGCGTGCTCCATCATCAGCCGATAGTCGGAAGTTATGTATGGCTCGCACTCCACTGCGTTTATTATCACACATTCGGCTTTTGCCGTGGGTGGTGGGCATAGCTTGATGAAAGTGGGGAATCCGGCTCCGCCCATGCCCGTGATGCCGGCTGCCTTGACGCTTTCCACTATGCTCTCGGGGGTAAGCTCGGGGTGGGCTTCTATGGTCTCAAGCTTGTCTGAACGGTCGATGCTTTCTTCCCATTCGTCGCCCTCTACATTTATTATGATGGCCGGAACGCGGTAGCCTGTAGCGTCGATGGCAGTGTCGACCTTGAACACTGTTCCAGATACAGATGAGAAGATTGGCGCAGAGACGAATCCTCCGGCCTCGGCTATCATCGTGCCAACCTTGACTTTGTCGCCTTTTTTCACTATTGGTTTTGTCGGGGCGCCTATGTGCTGTGACAGTGGAAATATGGCTTGCTTGGGCAGTGGCGCTGCCACCGTATCGGCCTCATGCGTAAGTTTGTTCTCTTCAGGGTGTATGCCACCTATTCTGAATGTCTGTTTTTTCATAGACTATTTCCTCCTTCGCTAACGGTGTTTTCATTTTCTGCGCTTGCCTTGGCTGTGGCTTCTGTGGCTTGGACGGCTTTGGGCGCGGGGAAGTTCTTTGCCACGATGGCGTGCGTGGGACACACTTTCTCGCACTTGCGGCACAGCCGGCACTTGGCGGGGTCGATGTACGAGAGGTTGTTCGCTATCGTGATTGCGTCGAACTGGCATTCTTTCTGGCACTTGCCGCACCCTATGCAAGAAGCTGTGCACGCTTTCATGGCAACCGGGCCTTTGTCCTTGTTGACGCAGCTCACGTAGACCTGCCGCCCCTTGAGGCCTTTCTTGCGCAGCTCTATGATTCCTCGTGGGCATGCCTTTGCGCACGCCCCGCATGAGGTGCACTTCGATTCGTCAACCTCGGCGATGCCTGTCTCGGCGTTGATGCTTATCGCTCCGAACTGGCAGGCCGCCACGCAGTCGCCGCAACCGAGGCAGCCGTAGCCGCAAGCCGTCTCGCCGGCACCGCAGGCGTGCATGGCCGCGCACGTGCGCAATCCTGAGTATTCGGCAATCTTAGGCCGGTTGGCACAGGTCCCGTTGCACCTTACCACAGCGACCGTTGGCTCGGTGTTGGCCACGGCCATGCCCAGCAGGTCTGCAATCTTGCCCATTGTCTCTTGTCCGCCGACGGGGCAGAACAATCCTTCCAGGCTGCCGGCGTCGGCTCCCTTTACCAATGCGTCGGCCAAGCCTGCGCAGCCGGCAAAGCCGCAACCGCCACAGTTGGCCTGCGGCAGAAGTTCTGCCACCTCGCCGATGCGCGGGTCTTCCTTCACGGCAAATTTCTTTGAGCACACATAGAGCACCGTCGAAGAGACAAGCCCTATGGCTCCAAGCGCAATGACCGCGATCAAAATGAGATTCATACTATTACTATTTGATTTGTTTGTTATTGGTTTCTGTTGTTGCAGAGGGCTTTATGCGGGCACTTTCTCGACCTCGAACGACATCTTGCCCCGTATCTTGTCCCTGACGAGAAACAGCGCAATATAATAAGGTATGAGCGCGCCTATGGCTGACAGGGCACCGGTGGTCTCGTCGGATGTTGCGAGGACAACGGCAAAGAGAACAGCAACGAGGATGACGAAAGGCACGCCGAAGCCCAGCAGAAGGGCCTGAGCGGCCACCTTCCGCGACACTTTCACCATGACAACGTCGCCTACTTTCAGCTCGCCGCGGCATCCGTGGCGGCCGACATCTATTATTTTTTCCTTGCTCTCAGATGCGTTGCAGTGTCCGGCCACCTTGCACGACGCGCAGGCCGAAGTCTGGGTTATGCGCACCATCACGCGTCCTCCGCCTATGGAATCGACTATACCGGAGTGTGTAATCTTCTCTGACATAATGCTCAATTTGCCCGATTGCGGAATCGCAACCCCGACTTTACATATTGGTAGGCTGCGCCAACGGGCTGTGAGAGATTGCGCTCTATGCCAGCCGTGTGCAGTTTGCCTTATGCAAAGGTAGCATATACTTTCGATTTCCACAATAAAAAGAGCAACATTTTGGAAAAAACATTCGTAATCGTTTGCGACTATACAAATTATTTTATACTTTTGTGCCAATAGCAGACCAAACCAACAAACGACAGAAATGAAAGAGACAGAACAGGCTTTGCAACAGATTGAGCGCGCAATCAACAAGGTGAGCGACAAGTTCCCGCCCACGGTGGATGCCACACTGATGACGGACATACATCTGCGGGCAAACCAGGAGACGGGTGAACTGGTGGCATACGATGACAACGACAATGAGATTACGCGCACAGTCATAGAGCCTTGGATTGCAAATACTGACGATGACTTCTACGAGTCCATAACTTCCACTATAAGGAAATGCCTCGGCAGGTTGCGCGACACCATTGAGGGTATGTCTGTGATAAAGCCTTTCGCGTTCGTGCTGGAGGATGAGGACAAGGACCCGGTGGCCGAACTGTACGTCGTTGATGGCGATACCGTAATCATAGACCCAGACATGATGCCGGACTTGGACAAGGACTTGGAGGACTTCCTCAGCAAGCTTTTGGAGAAAGAATGATGTCTCCGTTGCGCGGTGGGGGCGTCGCGCTTGCCTGGGTGGGCATTCTCTCAATGAGAGTCAGTGAGGGGTGTGGACACTTGCGGCTGTGTCAAAAAACAAAGCCAATTGTTTCGCATTGCAATATGGGCCGTTTCGCGTTGCGAAATGGCCCGTTTCGTTGTCTGAAACGTGCCGTTTCGGCTTGCTAAACGGCATGTTTTGTGGCCAGCGGATATTCCTGGCCAGAAGCAGGCACATTGTCCTCAAGCATGAATCCAAATGGAAAGGACAGCAGAAAAGACGTGCGGAGGTACTTTTTGAACGCTTACCGAAATCAGAGGAGGCCTACGGGCTGAGCATGAGACTGACGGAGATTTCCAACAGGAAATCCACTTCGGCCCAGGCACGCCTTAACCTGGCAAGATGGTGCAACGAGGTGGAAACTTTCGGGGGAAATGAATTTGCGCGTGTGCTGGAAACATTTGAAAACCACAATGATACCATCATCAATTATTTTGAGGAAAGGCTGACAAATGCCTCAGCTGAATCCTTACGCGAGTTCGGGATAAGAAATGCTTTAGAATAGCTCCAGCTGTGCCGTTTTTTCAATATGCACTGGTAATGCTTCCGGCTTGTTGTCGAAGAAGCAATAAGCCGTGAGCGCTGAGCAGAGGTTGACCAGGAAGTTGTGC
>CALUHC010000039.1 GCA_944320355.1 uncultured Prevotella sp.
GCGGCTGACAGTTCTTTGCCTAATGCAGCTTCGCGGATGAACGCTGCCACAGACAGCCGTGCGGCATTGGCTTTCTGCTCAACTACGGCATATTCCGCTTCGTTGAACTGTATTTCCTTGCGCTTGGTGCGTTTGTTCCCATTTTCTGTTTTCACCTTCTGCGGTATAAAGGTAATAGTTGGTCGCCGCTTTCTGTAATTCCGTGTTCTTCTCTTGAAGCTCACGTACTTTTGCGGCAAGTTGTTCCTGCTGTTTCTGTTCAGATTCATAAGCCGACAAATCCATTTCATGCCATATGCCAGTCTTGAAATATTCGTTGGTACGGCAGATGTATTCGCGGATAGCGTCTGTTACAAAAGGTAAGCCGTGGATATTGGCCAGCCGTGCAATCTGATTGAGGTTGACTTGCATCTTGTAGCTGATGTTGGCCGTGCGTTTCATCCGCTCGCTTACCTCTAAGGAGAGTGCGGCTGACAGTTCTTTGCCTAATGCGGCTTCGCGGATGAACGCTGCCACAGACAACCGTGCGGCATTGGCTTTCTGCTCAACTACGGCATACTCAACTTCGTTGAACTGTCTTTTCTTGTGCTTGGTGCGCTTGTTATCGTTTTCTGCTTTCGTCTTCTGCGCCCTCCTTTTCGTTGTTTGTTCTTGTCATGGTCAAGCGTGTTGTCGCTGTTGCCGCTGCCTGTGCTTATTCGGACAACTGCCGGTTGAACGATAAGTTCGGTTATGCCTTCTATCAGATTGCCGCTAATAGATGTTGTTTCAGGGGCTGGCGCAGTCTGTGTTGTTGGGCGAACGGGACGTTTCAAGATGCGATATGGCACACATTGGGAGTCAAGAAAATAGCTGACGTTTTTTAGTTGTGCGTTTGCTTGCATGAGTGTATGTGGCGAAGCAACCGGGCGGATATGCCCGCAAAGGCATTCTATGCTACGGGAGAAAGTCGAGGTTTGATGGGGCAGGAACGGTTTTTGTCTCGCGTCCGTTGTTCCTGTCTTTTGCGTGTTCAGAAAGCTTCGTTGATGTTGAACATGAAGCCCGACTGTCCGCTCTTGCCGAAGCCATAGTCCAGGCGGACGTTCATGTCTTTCTTGAATTCCCAGCGGTAGCCTATTCCGTAGTTGGGCAGCACGTGCGAGAGGCGCATCGAGCTGAACTTGTCGAACACCGTGCCTGCGCCCACCCATGCCACGAGTCCGTGGCGCTTCCACACTTTCTGCCGCAGCTCCACCTGCGCTTCCACCTTGTGCTTGTCGCGGTATCGGCCTTCATAGTAGCCGCGCATGGAGTATGGGCCTCCCAGCTTGGCCATCATTCCCCACGAGGGGTTGCCGAAGTTGAGCGTGCCGCGCAGGTCGCCGGCTATCGTCGCGCCGCGCCACAGGCTTCCGTAGGCGTTGGCCCGCATCTCGGTTGTGGTGAATGCATGGTCGTTTCCGAGGAATCTGGGGCGGAAAGTCTGCTCTATGCTCACGTAGACGCCGCGGTGCGGGTTGGTGATGACGTCGCGTGTGTCGTAGACGAGCGACAGTCCCAGCCCGAAGTTGCTTGTCTTCGTGTCCATGCCGTTGAGCAGTTCGGGCCGTTCCACGTCGGTGGCGTACATGAAGTCGTAGGCGGCCACGGGGCCGAAATACAGTCCTTCGGCCACCCGTATGAGGAAGCTGGCCTTGGCCTGTGCCTGCTTGCGCTCCATGTCCGACTCGTTTCCGCCGTTGTTTCCGTTGGCGTAGCCGATGCCCCAGTACTTGCTTGGGAACGAGTAGAAGTAGAGTGTGTAGTCGAGCCTGTACCTGTTGTGCGGGAAGATGTGCAGGCCTCGCACGCCGAGCATATAGAACCCAACGGTGGACACGTTGCCGAAGAGCGACACGTTTGATGGTTTCATGAGCGAGTCGGTGCGGTCGGTGTTGTACAGTCCGGCGGCCACCAGTCCCAGCCCGAGCTTGGTGTTGGTGTTGAAGTACGGGCCTCCGAGTATGCTGAAGTCGAACTTCTTGTCTGTTTTTGTCTTGTTGGCGTTGCTCAGGTAGTCAAGTATGCGCTTGCCTATGCTCTTTTTGTGGCGTGCCGTGTCGATGGCCACGCCGGTGTCGGCGGCTGCTGTTGTGGCTGCCGTGCTGTCTTGCGCCCCGGCCCGGGCGGTGGCGCACGCCAGCATGATGGCCGTCATGGCCGGCAGTAGTCGTTTCATGTCGTTGTGTCGGTTGATGCTGTTTGTTTAATGGTGTGCGACTGCTTGCGCTGCCGGCTTCGCGCCGTCAGTATACAAGTCTCACGTTGTCTATCCAGAGCGTGTTGCCGGGTGTGCCTATGAAGGCTCCGCCGTGGCTCGACGAGAATTGCAGCACCATGTGTGTGGGCTTTTCGGATGCCGGTGCCCATCCCGTTTCCCTCACCAGCACGCTCTCGCCCTTGCTGTTGCGTGCGTAGTCGGTTTGCCTCAGGCCCATTGTCGCGGCGTTGTAGTGCGGGTTTTTCCTTATGTCGCCGTACAGAATCTCGTAAGTGGCGTTGTTTATCCATCCGTTGGTGGTCTTGCCGTAGCGCACCACCATGGTGCCCACGCGCTTTGCCGTAATGTTTCCCTTGGCGTCTTCGGTGCGCTTCTGCAGCAGGAACACCGTCGTGGCATAGTCTTGCCCGGCCACGGTCTGCTTGCGGCTGAACCCGTTTTGCTTTATCCTGTCCTTGGATCCGTTCACCGCCACGCGGTAGTCGTAGCGCAGGGCCTTTGGCTTTCCGGTGAAGGGTATGCCGAAGTTGAGGTACTTCTCGCCGCCTTTCGGGCTTGTGATGGGCTCGTGCATATCGCCGAGGAATATCGAGCCGGCGGCCAGTACCTTTATGTTCATCAGCCCGAGCACCTTCACGCTCTCTATGTGGGTGGTCAGCTTGGCGCAGTATCCGGTGCCGCGCTTCTCGCGGTACACGCTGTTGTTGGTCTTCACCACGCCCATCACCTTTGCCATCACGTTCGATGTTCCCCACGGCGAGCCGCCGAGATTGGTGTAGGCGTTGTTGCCGTTGAGCGTGCGGTTGGGGCCTATCTCATAGAGCGTCTTGGTGTTGCCGCCTATGATGCCTGACTCTGTGATGTGGCGCACCACCCACTGGTCCATGTCGCCATACTTCAGCGGCACCACTTTCTCGGGCGTTCCGGCGTGCAATGGGGCTGCCGCCGCCATGGCGGAAAGCAGCATCCCGAAAACTATCTGCTTCATAATCAATGATGTATCATTTCGGAAACGGCTGCAAAATTACTACTTTATTTCCAATATGCATATTCCGTTTTGTCGCCAAAAGTGTCCGCCATCCCGCCAATTAACCTATTTTATCTTTTCCGCCGCGGCCTCTTGGCTGTGCCTGAGGGCTTCGCTTTGCCTCTCGTCGCGCTTCCGCTTGCGCCACAGCTGCCACGAGTTGAACAGGTTCTGCCATATTATGTAAGTGCCGGGAGCCACGGCGAGCACCGGCGAGAGGTAGGTGTACGACACCCAGATGCCGAAGATGGTGTTCTTCTGCCCCAGCCCCTGCCCCCCGCCTATGCGCTCGCCGTAGCGCGCCCCGATGCCCTTGCCGAGGGCGAACTGCAGGGCGCAGGCCGCAAGGCTGACCACAGAGAGCAGCCACTTGATGTGGGCGCCCACCGGGCTGTCGGCGAGGAAGCGGCACGTCTGCCCCACGGAGAGCACCAGGCCGAACCCCCACAGGTAGAAGGCAAGGTCGCGGCAGCCGGCCACCACCCGCGCGTGGGCCTTGGGAAAGAACTCGCGCAGGCCCCAGGCCAGCAGGAAAGGGCAGATGAGCAGCGGGAACACCCGCCGCAGGATGGTGAGAAACTGGCTGAGGAAAGGGGCGTCGGCGCGGCTCTCCACGAGCGGGAACACGAGCGGAATGATGATCGCCGCCGCGAGGTTGCTCAGTATGGTGTAGGTGGTCAGCGTGGTCTCGCTGCCGCCCAGCTTGCCCGTGATGACCGCCGCCGCGCCCGCCGTGGGGCACACGAGGCATATCATGAGCCCCTCGGGGAGCAGGGCGTGGCCCGACGCCGGCGCGAAGTGCAGGATGAGGGCTATGGCGAGGCACGACAGCAGCTGGAAGGCCACGAGCCATGCGTGCCACGGCGTGACGCGCATGAGGCGCGGGTCCACCTTGCAGAAGGTTGCGAACAGCATCACAAACAGCACTGTGGGCATCAGCGCCGACGACGCTTCGGCCGCAGCCGGCTTCAGCGGCGCGAGCCAGTGCACGTAGTGGAAGGCCAGGAAGCCCAGCAGGCCGCAGGCCATGCCTATGGGCAGCGTCCAGTTTTTCAGTATCTTTGTCAGTTCGTTCATAGTCACTGTCTTGTTTTTTCAGGGTGCAAAGTTACGTAGCTCGGGGCTTCAGGCCCATACACGGATTACTGATTGTAGCACCAATTCCGACGCTGTTGTGTCAGGATGCGCATTTTATCCCAAATCGGTCATTAGAGTCCAAAGTGCTTTCGCCCTGCCAGCGGCATCTTGTCTGCCGCTGGCAGGGCGAAAGCACTTGGAAAGCCTGAAAAGTGACAAAAATATATTCCTGGCGGTCTAATGACCGATTAGGGTTTATGGCAATGGCCCTCTCCCCATGCGGCTGTGCCAAAAAGGAGTTGGCGGGAGCTTGGAACTTCGCCCGAAGTCGCCGGGAGTTGGCAGGCGTATGTCTTGACAGCGATTTGGAAGCTGTTTTGATTTTATAAAACTTGTTTTTATGAATGTCCGCAAGTTGCCAAACGTGTTTGAAGGAGTTTCACTTGTCCTCTCCTTTTCCAAAGGAGGGGCGTGGGTGGTTTGTCAAAATAGGTTTATACACAATAAGTTTCATCATAGATTATGGCATTATTCTACAAACCACCCCTGCCCCTCCTTTGGAAAAGGAGGGGACAATGCGCTTCTATTTGTCAATATGCGGACATTCATCATTCATACTTGTTTTTTTATACCTGCCGTCTTGAGTGCCTTTTCGGTTATATTCGCCCGTTTGCTTCGTCACATAGCCCGCTATGCTCCTCAGCAACCAGACAAATATACCTCGAAAATCCATCTCAATTCGGCAGTTTATAAAATCAAAAACAGCTTCTTACAAGCTGTTGTCCGTTAACTTCCGGCGGCGGCAGGTCGCCTGGCTTCGGTTAACCCCCTATCAACACCATTTCGGCACACCTCCCGCGTCAAACCCATTTTACAGAATGTCTTTCACATTTTACAGAAAGAACGGCCGCGGCATACGTATGTCGCAGGAAAACGTTAACTTTGCCAGTGCCGTGACGCCCGCAGCCAGACGCTG
Organism: uncultured Prevotella sp.; assembly: GCA_944320355.1. Lineage (GTDB taxonomy): Bacteria > Bacteroidota > Bacteroidia > Bacteroidales > Bacteroidaceae > Prevotella. The sequence continues at coordinate 5,323 of CALUHC010000039.1, forward strand.
GCCGGCGCGCGGCCCGCGCTTGGAGCATCATGCTGACTCAAATCCTAAACACATATATATATATTATGGGCGAGATATTGGACTTACAGACCATCCACGACTACAACACCTTTCTCGGACTCGAAACGCTCAACCCCATGGTGGGGCTCGTCGACTTCTCCAAGGTGAAGGTGCTGCCGCACCGGCGCAAGTGCTTTGGCTTCTACGCCATATTCCTGAAGGAGAAAATCCACGGCCCCATCACCTACGGCCGCAGCAAGTACGACTACCAGGAGGGCACGCTCGTGTTCATAGCCCCGGGCCAGGTGGGCGGCATAGACGACGACGGCGAGACGCCCAACCCGCAGGGCCATGCCCTCGTGTTCCACCCCGACCTGATACGCGGCACGTCGCTCGCGCACCGCATGAGGGAGTACACGTTCTTCTCATACGAGGTGAACGAGGCGCTGCACACCTCGGAGCGCGAGCGCCAGACGGTGCTTGGATGCTTCGGCGAGATAGAGGAGGAGCTGCACCACAGCATAGACAAGCACAGCCGCAGCATCATAGTGGCCAACATAGAGGTGCTGCTCAACCACTGCCTGCGCTTCTACGACCGCCAGTTTGCCACCCGCGAGGCCATCAACTCCGATGTGCTCACCCGCTTCGAAGCCTTGCTTGCCGGCTACCTCAACTCCCGCCAGCCCATCATGCAGGGCCTGCCCTCGGTGGCGTGGTGCGCCGACCAGCTGCACTTCTCGGCCAACTACTTCGGCGATTTGGTGAAGAAGCAGACCGGAAAGTCGGCCATAGAGCACATACACCTCGCCGTGATAAGCAAGGTGAAGGACCGCCTGCTGGAGACAAACAAGACCGTCAGCGAGATAGCCTACGAGGTGGGCTTCCAGTATCCGCACCACCTCAGCCGCCTGTTCAAGAAGGTGGTGGGCCAGACGCCAAACGAATACCGCGCGCAGGCAAGGGCTGTGTGACCTTGCTTTTATTGGTGCAGACCGGTGCCTGCGCGCAGGCGGGCGGCCGTCATCGTGCTGCCAGCCGCCCGCCGGGCGCGCCAATGGGGTGCGCCGTGGGGCGAGAAGGGTCTCGCAAGGTTAACAAATGTAAACAAAACAGCGGCTGCTGCACGGCAAACATTTCCGAAATGTTGACAAACAGAACCAGCGAAACAGAGCGGCGCGCCCCCTCGGCCGGGGCTTCGCTACCGTGATTGTTGCGCCGCGGACTGCGTTTCCTGCCACAATGCGGGGCAGAACGGCCTCTTTTACCTTCTTCCCGTTCTCCCAAACGCACCGCTTCGCCTTGCAAAACGGCACATATCGCAGCGCAAAACGACCCGTTTCACCTTGCAAGACAGCACGTTTTGCAATCCCGTTCGCCTCTTTTCGTTGCACATTTCTTCTCTTTGCTTGGTAATGTCTTTGGCTATCAGTAAGTTGCGATTGCACGCGCGTTTTGCCCGTATTTGCGCCCGATGGCGTTTTCGCAGAGAAAACGCCAAAATTGAACGCCTTTTTCTGAAATCCTTGCGGGCAGAACCAATGCCGGCTTTCACACTTGTTAAGAACTCGTTTGGGTTAAGAACCACAGATTGCGCCGATATGTGCGGACGGGGATTCTTAAAAGTAAAAGGGTAAAAAGGTAAAAAAGTAAAAAAAGGCTGCGCACGGATACGTGGCCTGGGGCAAACTACTCCCTCGCCCTTTGGGAGAGGGATGGGGAGAGGGTCGTGGCCATCAGGTGTGCATTTTGATACGCCATCAGCAGTTTACACTCGATCAGTCTGCTTTCGCGCAGACCTTTTTACCTTTTATGAATATCCGCATTCTGCCAAATAGGTTTGGATCGGCTTCCACTTGTCCCCTCCTTTGGGAAAGGTGGGGACAATGCGCTTCGAGGTTGGCAACTTGCGGACATTCATTTTACCTTTTTACTTCTTTGCCTTTTTACTTTTAATCTGGCGAGGGTTGCTGACAGCAAAAGTATTTTGTGGCATCCCTTCTGTTTACTCCCCCTCCCTTTTAGCTCGCTGCGGCTTATGAGCATGGGGAGTTCTGCCAATCAGTGCAATCTGTGGTTTGTATTATGGCCTGAGTTTTAAAGTTTCACTTGTTCCGTCAGCGAAGTTCACCCGCACGATTGTGACGGGGGACGAGATGCGGGACTTAGGAATGTCAAATCGTTCACTGCTTACCGTGTTGTTTGCCATAGTCTGCCCTTTAGCGTTATAGAGCCGTATATGCTTAATAGATTTGTTTGCTTGCAACACATACGTATCGCCATTGTCTGTTACGGACAATCCGGCACTTTTCCTGACATTTTTTATGCCAGAATAAGGGCGTGAGGTGCTGAGCCCAAGGAACTTCATATCTTTCCAGCCTTCCGCCTCCATATACAAATCAATGCTCTCATCAGGAACATAAACCGTCTGTTGGCTGCAGTTCAGAAAAACATCCTTGCCCAATCTTGGGGGTATGGCGGCAAGGCATAATAAATAAGGAATGGGATTGCCCTCTCCCCAAATGCCCATGTCTATTACATTGGCAAAAGCCCGGTCTCCAATTGAATCTACGGTGGCAGGTATGGAGCCAGTGGAATATATGAAACCATTCTCAAACGCGTTTGAGTATATGACCCTAACCCCATCACGAATACCTATAGAACCATAGGTGGTTCGGAAGAGGGTGTCACCATCCAACGAATAAATGCCTTCGTCATAATGCTTATATCTGTCATTGTCTTCCGATAGCACTATGTCGACAAACGAGTCGTGTGTATTCCCGTAAACATTATTCCCGAGCGTGGGATATTTCCCCGTCAGTACGAAAGTATAGTTGGCGCGCACATGCAGTCCATAGTCAGCGATATGCTTGAGTCTTACAGGCAATATGGTCTTGGCATCGCGGGGAGGTAGAAACAATTCGCAGTCGAACGCATGAGCGGGGATTGTGTCGATGTCGGCATCGCGCAGGTTGAGTTCCGCGAGTTGGCCGAGCAATCCCGCGCGCAGGTAGGCATAGTCCTCCTCTTGCAGCGTGCCGGTGACGGTGAGGTGTGTCACCGATTGCTTCTGCTCATCGGTGAGCAGGCTTTTGAGCCGCTCCGCGCCCACGTTCACGGTGACGCGCGTAGGGTCGGCGTTGTCTTGTGCCAATGCGCGTGGCAGCACGGTGGCGAGCATTGTAGCCAGCAATAATGTTCTCATCATAATCTTTACTTTTAGCAGGTGAAACTTGGTCTATTTTGCAATGATCATCCGCCGTGTGCCAATGAGGCTGCCATCGACGATGAGGCTGCAGAGGTACATCCCGGTGCCAAGGCCTTCGTTGGTCATGGCAATGGAGAAGTCGCCGCGGTCGGCGATGATAATAAGTATTTTTTATGTTTCTTGTTTTTGGTTATTGGTAAATATTGGTTGTGATTTATTTCCCAGCGGCGTTTGATTCTTTTCGAATCGTAGCATTTCCGTTTACGAATATACAAATATATTAAATAAGTTGTATTCTTTTATGGATGGTTTTTAACCAATATTATAAATATCAGCGTTGATTTAGTTATTTTTGATGTAGCATCATTGTTAATAGTGTAAATAGTCTTATTAGTAGTAAAAATACACCATGATTTCTGTTTGTGTGGTTCTGTGGCCAGCTTCTGTGTTTGTATTCTCTTATGTATCCTCATTGGGCTTGACACGGGGTGCGCGAAGCAGTATCTTTGCACCGCTATCTGCCTGTCGGCACAGTAACAAAATAGGGGGACTGTGTCAAAATGTAGTTGAAAGGAGTTGACCGAAGTCAGGCGACCTGTCGGTCGTCGGAAGTTAGCGGACACGTGTTGCCAGAACGCAGCGGAAAATGGCGTGGAAATCAGCAACAAAACATACGTCTGTTGACTCCAGATAACTTCGGGCGAAGTCCCAAACTCCAGTTGACTTCATTTCGGCACAGCCCCGTAGGGCGGCAAAAGTCGTGGTCTGTTTGGACCGACATGGGAGCATGGGCGTTTGCAAACTTTTGCACAGTCGATTTGCGTGTGCCGATTATAATGCGTAAATTTGCATTCAGTAAGAGCTTGACAGACGATAACTAAACATTGGTATAATATGCAATACATACTTTATCCACCACGGAAACTCGATGCCACGATAACCCTGCCGCCGTCGAAGAGCATCAGCAACAGGGCGCTCGTGATGCACGCGCTGGCCGGCGGAGGCCCGCTGCCCGAGAACCTGTCTGACTGTGACGACACGCAGGTGATGGTGGGCGCGCTGCGCGATATGCCGCCCACCATCGACATAAAGGCCGCCGGGACGGCCATGAGATTCATGTCGGCCTATCTCGCCGTGACCCCCGGCGAGCACCTGATAACGGGCACCGAGCGTATGCTCCACCGCCCCATAAGCGTGCTGGTGGACGCGCTGCGCTATCTCGGGGCAGACATTGAGTATGCCGGCGAGGAGGGCTTCCCGCCGCTGCGCATACGCGGCCGCAGGCTTGATGGCGGTCCGCTGGTCATCCCCGGCGACGTAAGCTCGCAGTACATATCGGCTCTGCTCATGATAGCTCCCACGCTGGGCAGCGGCCTGGAGCTGCGGCTCGCGGGCGAAATCATATCGCGCCCGTATATAGACCTCACGCTCTGGCTGATGGGCAAGTTCGGCGCAGAGGCCGAATGGAGCGACATTGACACCATAACAGTGAAGCCGAAGCCCTACGTGCCCCGCCAGTGGGTGATAGAGAACGACTGGAGCGCGGCCTCATATTGGTACGAGATGATGGCTCTCAGCGAGGGCGGCGACGACAGCCTTGCCCTGTGCGGGCTGACCGACGGCAGCATGCAGGGCGACTCGTCGGCACGCTACATCTTCAGCCTGCTGGGGGTCAAGACGGCGTTCGACAGCACCGGCCCCGGCGCGCTCACCACCGTGAGGCTGCGCCACAATGGGCGGCGGTTGCCAAGGCTGGAGTATGACTTCGTGAACTCGCCCGACATGGTGCAGACGTTTGTGGTGTGCTGCGCCGCGCTTGGCATCAGGTTCCGCTTCACCGGGCTGCAGACGCTCAAGATAAAGGAGACCGACCGCGTGGAGGCGCTGAAGGCTGAGATGCGCAAGCTGGGCTACGTGATGCGTGACACCGACGGGCGCGAGCTGGAGTGGGACGGCGAGCGGTGCGAGCCGCAGGCCGACGCTGCCATTGACACATACGCCGACCACCGCATGGCCATGGCCTTCGCGCCGCTGGCACTGCGCCGTCCCGGGCTGCGGATAAACGACCCGCAGGTGGTCACAAAGTCTTATCCCGGCTTCTGGGACGACCTGCGCCGCGCCGGGTTCACCATAGAGGAGGCTTGAGGGGCGCGCGACGATGATTCTTGAGTACGCCTTCTTCCGCAACGCCCTCATAGGCTCGCTGCTGGCGAGTGTGGCCTGCGCCTTCATAGGCACGTATATAGTGAGCCGCCGGCTGGTGTTCATCAGCGGCGGAATCACACACGCCTCGTTCGGCGGCATAGGCCTCGGGGTGTTTTTCGGGCTCAATCCCATACTCTCGGCCATGGCGTTCGCCGTGGCGAGCGCGTGCGGCGTGCAGTGGATGTCGGCGCGGGGGCGCGTCCGCGAGGACTCGGCCATCGCCGTGTTCTGGACGCTGGGTATGAGCGTGGGCATCATCTTCGGCTTCATGACGCCGGGTTTCGTGCCCGACCTCTCGTCATATCTTTTCGGCAGCATACTCGCCATAGGCCCTGCCGACCTGTGGCTGCTGGCGGCGGTCGCGGCGGTGGTGACAGTGGTGTTCGCCCTGCTGGGGCGCACGATAGTGTGCATAGCCTTCGACCCCGTGTTCGCCCGCTCGTTGCGCCTGCCGGTGACGGCCATAGAGTACCTGATGATGGCTCTCACGGCCATGACCATAGTGTCCACGCTGAGGCTTGTGGGCATAGTGCTCGCCATGAGCCTGCTCACCGTTCCGCAGCTCACCGCCGGGCTGTTCACGTACAGTTTCCGGCGCACCATAGGCCTTAGCATGGCCTTCGGCGTGGCGTACTGCGTGGCGGGGCTGGCTGTGTCCTATTGGCTCAACGTGCCTTCCGGCGCGTCGATAATATTCGTCTCGATTGTGATTTATGCGGCCCTTAGGGCAATAAAATCGCTAAAAAGCAAGTTTATAAAGGTGTGAAGAAGTATGTACGCCAGCATATAGCCCTGTTGTTGGCCGCCGTCGCCCTGCTGACGGTGGCAGGGTGCTCCACGAAGAAGAACACGAGCGGCTCGCGCTGGTGGCACTCCTTCAACGCCCGCTACAACACTTACTACAACGGAAGCCAGGCATACATAGACGGTTGCCTTAAGATAGAGAGCGGCAACAAGGACAACTTCACCGAGATGATACCACTCTATCCAGTGGCTAACAAGGCCAGCCGCGACCTCGGCAAGGGCGACTTCGACCGCGCCATAGAGAAGTCGGAGAAGGCAATCAAGCTGCACAGCATCAAGCGCAGGCCCACGTGGGACAAGCGCCGGCGCAAGACGGCCAAGGACATAGAGTGGCTCAACCGCAAGGAATACAACCCGTTCCTGTGGAAGGCGTGGCTGCTCATGGGCAAGTCGCAGTTCCAGAAAGGCGAGTTCGACGAGGCGGCGGCCACCTTCTCATATATGTCAAGGCTCTACTCCACGCAGCCGGCCATCAACGGAGTGGCCAGGGCGTGGCTCGCCAAGTGCTATGTCGAGCTGGACTGGCTCTACGACGCCGAGGACGTGATCACCAAGATGCGCCGCGACACAATGCACTACAAGGCTGTGGAGGAGTGGGACTACACCTACGCCGACTACTATGTGCGCAGCAAGCAGTACGAGGAGGCTGTGAAATACCTTGCCAAGGTCATCAAGCACGAGGGCAGGCGAAAGCTCAAGGCGCGCCAGTGGTACCTCATGGGACAGCTGCAGACGGCGCTCGGCAACAAGGCGGCGGCCTACAAAGCCTACGGAAAGGTGATACGCCAGAACCCGCCCTACGAGGTGGAGTTCAACGCCCGCATAGCCCGTACGGAGGTAATGGCAGGCGGACGGCCCAAGCAGATGATAAAGAAGTTGCGCCGAATGGCCGCCTCTGACAAGAACAAGGACTATCTGGACCAGGTGTATTACGCCATAGGCAACATCTACCTGCTGGACCGCGACACCATGAACGCTATCGCGGCCTACGAGCGTGGCAACAAGGAAGCCACGCGCAGCGGCGTGGAGAAAGGCGTGCTGCTGGTCAAGCTCGGCGACCTGTACTGGGCAAAGGAGAAATACAACGACGCGCAGAGGTGCTACGGAGAGGCCATCGGCCTGCTCGACAAGGAACGGCCGGGCTATGAGGAACTCTCAAAACGGTCGAAAGTGCTCGACGAGCTGGTGCCATATACCGACGCTGTGTACCTTCAGGACTCGTTGCAAGTGCTGGCCAAACTGCCCGAGGCCGAGCGCAACGCCGCCATAGACCGCGTCATCGAGGAGCTGAAGAAGAAGGAAGAGGAGGAGAAGCGCGCCGCGCAGGAGGCTGAAGTGGAGAAACAGCTGCAGCAACAGGGCGCGGTTGGCAACCAGTCGGGCGCTAACTTCACCAACGCCACGCAGACATCGAAGTCGGGAGAGTGGTATTTCTACAACCCGATGGCCGTCAACCAGGGCAAGACGGCATTCCAGAGACAGTGGGGCAAGCGCCAGAACGTGGACAACTGGCAGCGCATCAACCAGACTGTGGTCAACCTTGCCGGCACTGACGGGCAAGGAGGCGAAGCCACAGACTCGCTGTCCGCCACCGGCGAAGGGGATACGGCAGCGGCCGACAGCACGCAGACAGCGGCCGCACCGGCCGACTCTGCCGCAGCCGACCCGCACACCCGCGAGTACTATCTCGCCCAGATTCCCTTTACCGACGAGCAGAAGGCCGAGAGCGACAACATCATAAAGGACGGCCTCTTCAACTCAGGCGTCATCTTCAAGGACAAGCTTGACAACCTGAAACTGAGCGAAAAGGCTCTCACAAGGCTCACCACGCAATACTCGGACTACGAGAAGAACGACGAGGCACTGTACCATCTGTTCCTGCTCTACTCGCGTATGGGCAACCAGGCCATGGCCGACAACTGCCTCGCGAAGCTCAAGTCGCAGTTCCCCAACAGTGAGTGGACAACGCTCCTGAGCGATCCTTACTTCGCGGAGAACGCCAAGTTTGGCGTGCATATAGAGGACTCGCTCTACGGAGCAACTTACGACGCGTTCAAGGCCGACCGCTTTGCCGAGGTGAAAGCCAACGCCAAGCTCTCCGCCGAGCGGTTCCCGCTGGGAGCCAACAGGGCCAAGTTCATATTCATAGAGGGCCTTGGGATGCTCAATGACGGCGATGCCGACGGCTGCGTGGAGCGCATGAAGACCGTGGTGGAGAAGTATCCGCAGAGCGAGGTGAGCGAGATGGCGGGCATGATAATAAAGGGTGTGCAGGAAGGGCGGGCGCTCTATGGCGGCAAGTTCGACATAGGCGACATCTGGTCGCGTAGAGGTGTGACGCTCGAAGCCACAGACTCCACCGCTGCCGACACGCTGAGCGCCGAGCGATACACGGGCTACGTGTTCCTGCTGGCCTACCAGCCCGACTCCGTGAACGCCAACCAGCTGCTCTATGACATGGCCAAATACAACTTCACCAACTTCCTTGTGCGCAACTTCGACATATCCGTAGACCAGGACAACGGCATCTGCCGGATGATGATAAGCGGATTCATGAGCTATGACGAGGCCCTGCAGTACGCGCGCCACCTGTATGCCGACGCCGACATGGCCGCCAAGGTGAAGGGCTGCCGGCGCATAATCATCAGTCAGGACAACTTGCCTCTGCTCGGCACCAAGTACAGTTACGTGGAGTATGAGAAGTTCTTCGAAGACGCGCTCGCACCGCTCACCATCAGCAAGGAGCAGCTGCTCAACATCCCGGAGAGCGTGGAGCAGGAGCAACCGGCCGGGGAAGATGTGCCGGCTGAGGGCGGCGACATACCGGAAGACAACTTTATTAACAACGCGGAGCCGCAATACAAGAACAGCTTCGACTTTGACGACGACTTTTACCAATGAGCAACGGATTGTTACTTTGGGCCGACGACGAGATAGAACTGCTCAAGGCCCACCTCCTCTTTCTCGAAAAGAAAGGCTATGAGGTCATCACCGTGACCAACGGCACCGACGCGATAGACCAGTGCCGCAGCCATAACTTCGACCTGGTGCTGCTCGACGAGATGATGCCGGGCCTAAGCGGGCTGGAGACTTTGCAGAAAATCAAGGAAATACTGCCTGCGGTTCCCGTGGTGATGGTGACCAAGAGCGAGGAGGAAAACATAATGGACCAGGCTATAGGGTCAAAGATTGCGGACTACTTGATAAAGCCCGTGAACCCCAACCAGATTCTACTCTCGCTCAAAAAGAACATACACCGCAAGGAGATTGTCACCGAGGTGACGCAGAGCGGATACCAGCAGGAGTTCCAGCAAATTGCCATGCAGACCGCCGAGTGCCGCACCTGCGACGACTGGGTGGAGCTGTACAAGAGGTTGGTGCACTGGGAACTGGAGCTGAGCGGCACCGACAGCAACATGACTGAGACGCTGCGGATACAGAAGGACGACGCAAACAACGCCTTCGCCAAGTTCATACGGGCCAACTACCTCGACTGGGTGGCCACGCTCGCTCCTGGCGGCAGCACCGACGGCAGGCCCATGCTGAGCCCCGAACTCTTCAGGCGCAAGGTGTTCCCGCTGCTCAACGAGGGGCGCAAGGTGTTCATGGTGGTGCTCGACAACTTCCGTTACGACCAGTGGCGGGTGGTGGCACGCGAGCTGGGCGACGCCTTCGACATCGACGAAGACCTCTACTTCAGCATACTGCCCACGGCCACGCAGTACGCCCGCAACGCCATCTTCAGCGGGCTCATGCCAAAGGAGATAGCCCGGATGTTCCCCGACCTGTGGGTGGACGAGGACGAGGAGGAGGGCAAGAACCTCAACGAGGGACCGCTCATCGGCACGCAGATAGAGCGGTTCCGCCGCCACGACACTTACTCTTACCACAAAATCAACGACCCCTCGGGCGCGGAGAAGTTCATGCAGAAGCTGCGCCAGCTTGAGAGCAACGACCTCAACGTGGTGGTGTTCAACTTCATCGATATGCTCAGCCATGCCCGCACGGAGTCAAAGATGGTGCGCGAGCTGGCCAGCAACGAGTCGGCATACCGCAGCATCACGCTCAGCTGGTTCCGCCACTCGGTCATATCCGAGCTGTTCAAGCAGCTGGCGCAGACCGGATGCACCGTCATCGTGACTACCGACCACGGCTCAATACGTGTCAACAAGCCCGTGAAGATAATCGGCGACCGCAACACCAACACCAACCTGCGCTACAAGCTCGGCAAGAACCTGGCCTACAACGACAAGTCGCTATTCGTCATCAAGGAACCGGCGCGGGCGCAGCTGCCGTCGCCAAACATCAGCACGAGCTATGTGTTCGCCACGGGCGACTCCTTCTTTGCCTACCCGAACAACTATAATTACTATGTGTCGTACTACAAAGACACATTCCAGCACGGCGGGATATCGATGGAAGAGATGATAATCCCCATAATAACCATGACAGGAAAAAAACGATAACGATGGAAATAAAGATTGAGAACCTCGACAGCATACGCATTGCCGCACGCCAGTTTGTCGACAGCATGGGCGGCGGCAACGTGTTCGCCTTCTATGGGAAGATGGGGGCAGGCAAGACCACCTTCATCAAGGCAGTGTGCGAAGAGCTTGGGGTAGGGGACGTGATCACCTCGCCAACCTTCGCCATAGTGAACGAATACCTCGCTGAGCCTTCGGGCAAGCCGGTCTATCACTTCGACTTCTACCGCATAAAGAAGATAGAAGAGGTCTACGACATGGGCTACGAGGACTACTTCTACAGCGGCGCGCTCTGTCTCATAGAGTGGCCAGAGCTGATAGAGGAGCTGCTGCCCGCCGACGCGACGCGCGTCACCATTGTCGAGCAGCCCGACGGCAGCCGCACCGTCAGTTTCTGACCGCCTGGCGACAAATGCCACAGTCTGCCTCGGCGCGCCATCTGCCGTCAAGCCAATGCCCGCTGGCCACAGTGCCAGCGGGCATTGATTGTTTTTAACGCGGTGTTAAAATTCCGGGCGGTTTTATGCCTTAAAATTCGTGCTCAGTTGCCGGAACTATCATCGGACGGCAAATACGGCAGAAATGGAGGCTTTGTTGCAAGTGACTGTGCGTCAGTGTGCTAAGTGTGATGGGTGGCATCCGGCACTGTTGCTTGGCCGTAAAAACAAGTCCCAAAAGCCGCCAAAACCGGTGTGTTTTGGCTTGAAACGCGCGGCAGGACCTGCCGTTTCGTCGCGCAATACGGGTCGTTTGGCCTTGCGATATGTGCCGTTTTGCCATGCCGAACGGCACATATCGCGGTTTCATCGGCCGTTCTTGCCGCTGAAATTCCCTAAACGTTTTTTTTCGTTCTCTATTTCGTCTCTTCCGGAAGTGTTAAATTCTCTGGCATGGGATGTCTTGCCTGATGTGTCTGCAGGCAAGGGGCGGAGGCGTTTGTGAAGCAAGATGCGGATGCGGAAACAAGTATTCTGCTGCCTGATGAACGATTGCGGGTTTATGGGCTGAATACGGGCCGGTGCGCCGTTTTTACTTGTCGGCATCAGCCTTTGCGCGGTGTCAAGGTGGCGGTGAGGCAAGAAAAATGGCTTTTCCCTTTGCGCTTTATCCGATTTGCATTACCTTTGCATAAGGCAAGCGGCGCTCTGGAAACAGAGAACGAGTTCTCTTTCCGCTCGCTTGCGTTGCCTTTGCGCATGGAAGGCATAACACTAAGGAACCTAAACAAGGCTATATGGCTCAAGGTCAGATACAGGTACAGAAGCAGGAACAGACCCAGAAGCAGACTCAGACCATCACCCAGCAACAGCTGTTGCAGGCACATCTGGTGGAGTTGCCCATCAACCAGTTGATAGAGAGAATCAACACAGAGATGGACGACAACCCCGCCCTTGAGGCCGAACCGGCCGCCGATGCCCATGAGGTCGACTCTGACCCATACGCCGAGAGTGCCGACGGCACCGGCGGTGAGGACGACTTCGCGGCCACAAAGGAGCGTGAGGAGCGACAGTCGGCGCTCGACGAGGCCCTGGCTTCCATCGGGCGCGACGACGAGGAGCTGCCCGTGTATCATGGCGGAGGCGCGGTGGGGGGCGACGAGCGCGACGAGATTGTGTACGGAGCCACCGTGTCTTTCTACGACCAGCTGCGCGAACAGATGGGCGAGACTGTGCTCGACGACCGCCGCCGCGACATAATGGAGTACCTCATAGGGTCGCTCGACGACGACGGCCTGCTGCGCAAGCCCATCGACAGCATCGTGGACGAGCTGGCCATATATCACGGTGTGGACACCTCGGCAGCCGAGGTGGAGGCGGTGCTGCGCAGCCTGCAGGAGTTCGACCCGCCCGGCATAGGCGCGCGCAACCTGCAGGAATGCCTGCTGCTGCAGATAGACCGCCGCGACGACTCGCGGCTGAAGGAGCTGATGCGGCGGGTGGTGGAACGCCATTTCGACGAGTTCACCAAGAAGCACTGGGACAAGATACAGTCGGCACTCGGCCTCACCGACGTGCAGGCCGAGGCTCTCTGGCGCGAGTTGCGCAAGCTCAACCCGAAGCCGGGAGCCGCGATGGGCGAGACCGTGGGCCGGAGCATACAGCAGATAACGCCCGACTTCATCGTGGACACGCTCGACGACGGCACCGTGACGTTCACCCTCAACACCGGCGACGTGCCCGAGCTGCGCGTGTCGCAGTCGTTCGTGGACATCATGCGTGAGTACCAGGGCAACCGCGCGGGCATGAGCCGACAGGCAAAGGAGGCTCTGCTCTACACGAAACAGAAGGTGGAGGCCGCCCAGGGCTTCATAGAGGCCGTCAAGACGCGCCGCCGCACGCTCTCGCTCACCATGCAGGCCATCATCAACTGGCAGCGGCGCTTCTTCGAAGACGGCGACGAGGCCTCGCTGCGCCCCATGATCCTGAAGGACATAGCCGAGCGGACGGGCCTCGACATATCCACCGTCTCGCGCGTGTGCAACAGCAAGTACGCGCAGACGCGCTGGGGAACGTTCCCCCTGCGCCACTTCTTCAGCGACAACTTCGCCACCGCATCGGGCGAGGAGCTGTCCACGCGCCGCATCAAGGCCGCCCTGCGCGACATCGTCGACGCCGAGGACAAGGCCCACCCGCTTGGCGACGACGCGCTGAAAGAGGCGCTCAACGCCAAGGGGTTCCCCATAGCCCGCCGCACAGTGGCCAAGTACCGCGAGCAATTAGGCATACCAATAGCCCGACTAAGGAAATGAAACACAGCAACATATTCATCGTGGCGAGGGTGTTGAGCATGGTGTTCACACCCTTCTACCTGCCCCTCCTGGGCCTGATGGCACTCTTCGTGTTCAGCTATCTCAGCCTGTTGCCCCTGGCATACAAGCTCACCGTGCTCGCCATCGTCTACCTCTTCACGGTCCTGCTGCCCACCCTGCTCATACGCCTCTACCGCCATTACAACGGCTGGACGCCCATAGAGCTGGGCCGCAAGGAGCGGCGCATGGTGCCATACGTGCTCTCCATAGCCTGCTACTTCGCCTGCCTGTACCTCATGGAGAGCCTGCACATACCGCGGTTCATGGGGGGCATACTCATAGCCGCGCTGCTCATACAGATCACCTGCGCCCTGATCAACGCCTGGTGGAAGATAAGCACGCACACGGCGGCCACGGGTGGCGTGGCCGGCGCGCTCTTCTCGTTTGCCGAGATATTCGGCTTCAATCCCGTGTGGTGGCTCTGCGCCGTGCTCATACTGGCCGGCGCGCTCGGCACCAGCCGCATGATTCTGCGCCAGCACACCCTCTCGCAAGTCGTGGCCGGCTTCCTCGTTGGCTTCGTATGCGCCGTGGTCGGCATACTGTTCGTGTGAGAAGGGTTAAAGATTAAAAGGGAAAAATAAAAAAAGAGGCTGCGCAACGCAGGCCGACAGGAAAAGAGGTGAACGATATTTTGTGGCAAGGGGTGGAGCAATGCCGCACGTAATGGTGCATGAGAGCTGCCGATTGAAAGCCCATGACGGCTCAGCCCCCGCCACACAATTATGAAATATGTTATTAAAAATCGCGCAAGCGACAACCCAAAACTCGAAATTCAAAACTCAAAACTAACTATATGGACGCATTGGTAAGCATAATCATGGGCAGCACGAGCGACCTGCCCGTAATGGAGAAAGCCTGCAAACTGCTCGACGAGCTGCAGGTGCCGTTTGAAGTCAACGCCCTCTCGGCCCACCGCACTCCCGAGGCCGTGGAGGCATTTGCGCGCGGAGCCAAGGCCCGCGGCGTCAAGGTCATAATAGCGGGGGCAGGCATGGCCGCCGCCCTGCCCGGCGTTATAGCCGCCTCCACCACGCTGCCCGTCATCGGGGTGCCCATCAAGGGGATGCTCGACGGGCTCGACGCCATGCTCAGCATCATACAGATGCCGCCGGGAATACCCGTGGCCACCGTCGGCGTTAACGGCGCGCAGAACGCCGCCATCCTCGCCGTCGAGATGCTCGCGCTGGCCGACGGCGCGCTGGCCGACCGCCTGGCCGCCTACAAGGACGGCCTGAAGGCCAAGATAGAGAAGGCCAACAAGGAGCTGGCCGAAGTGAAGTACCAGTATAAGGTGAACTGAATGGTAGACCTGTTCAACTACCGGCGCAGGCCCACGGCTGTGGTCCACGTGGGCAACACGCCGCTGGGCGGCGACAATCCCATACGCCTGCAGTCCATGACCACCACCCCCACCTGCGACACCGAGGCATCGGTGGCGCAGGCACGGCGCATTGCCGACGCTGGCGGAGAGTACGTGCGCCTGACCACGCAGGGCGTGAAGGAGGCCGAAAACCTGCGCAACATCAACGCCGAGCTGCGCCGGGCGGGCTGCATGGTGCCGCTCGTGGCCGACGTGCACTTCAACCCCCGCGTGGCCGAGGTGGCCGCGCTCTATGCCGAGAAGGTGCGCATCAACCCCGGAAACTACGTTGACCCGGCGCGGACGTTCAAGAAGCTGGAGTACACCGACGAAGAGTACGCCGCCGAGTTGCGCAAGATTGAGGAGCGGTTCGTGCCGCTTCTCGACATCTGCCGCGCCCACCACACGGCCCTGCGCATCGGCGTTAACCACGGTTCGCTGTCAGACCGCATCATGTCGCGCTACGGCGACACGCCCGAGGGCATCGTGGAGAGCTGCATGGAGTTCCTGCGCATCTGCCGCCGCGAGCGGTTCGACGACGTGGTGATATCCATCAAGGCCAGCAACACGGTGGTGATGGTGCGCTCGGTGCGCCTGCTCGTAAGCGCGATGGAGGCCGAGGGCATGGACTATCCGCTGCACCTCGGCGTGACGGAGGCCGGCGAGGGCGAGGACGGACGCATAAAGAGCGCCGTAGGCATAGGCGCGCTGCTGGCCGACGGGCTGGGCGACACGGTGCGCGTGTCGCTGTCTGAAGAGCCGGAGGCCGAGATTCCCGTTGCCCGCCACCTCGTTGACTACGTGACGAGCCGTGCCGGCCACGCCCCGATACCCGCCGAGGCAGCGCCCGGCTTCAGCTGGTTGCGCCCCGAGCGGAGGCCAACGCGCCGCGTGGCCAACGTGGGCGGCGACTGCGTCCCGGTGGTGGTGAGCAGCCGCACGGGCTGCGCAGAGCCGTCGGCGGCCGACTATGTGTATATAGGCGACGGCCGGGCGTGGACCGACTGGGCCGACACCGACAGCGACAACGGCACAGACGGCAAGGCCAAACGCCCCGTGCTGGTGGCCGACTTCGGCGAGTGCGCCGCGCTGCGTGCCGCCCATCCCGGGGCAGACATAGTTCCGATATTCCCGCACACGGCCATGCCGTTTGTCGGGCTGGTGCCTGGCAGGGTCAAGTTCCTCGTGTTGCAGTATGGCGTTCCGGCCGAAGAATACGCGGCCTGCCTCAAGGCTCACCCCGAGGTCGTGGTGGTCTGCATGGCCAACCACGCCAACCGCCTCGGCCAGCAGCGCGCACTGGTGCACGAGATGATGCTCGCGGGGGTGCATAACCCCGTAATCTTCTGCCAGATGTACCGCCACTCGGCCGAAGAGAAGGGCGACTTCCAGATAGAAGCCGCCGCCGACATGGGCGCGCTGATGATGGACGGGCTCTGCGACGGCCTGTGGCTGATGAACGACGGCACGTTGCCCGCGGCCTGCGTCGAGGCCACTGCCTTCGGCATACTGCAGGCGGCGCGGCTGCGCATGACCAAGACCGAGTACATCAGCTGCCCGGGCTGCGGCCGCACCCTCTACGACCTGCGCTCCACCATAGCCCGCATCAAGGAGGCCACGGCCTCGATGACGGGGCTGAAGATAGGCATCATGGGCTGCATAGTGAACGGCCCGGGCGAGATGGCCGATGCCGACTACGGCTACGTGGGGGCCGGACGGGGCAAGATATCGCTCTACCGACGCAAGGAGTGCGTGGCCAAGAACATACCCGAGGAGGAGGCCGTCAAGCGGCTGCTCGCCCTCATCGAGGCCGACCGCAAGGCCGGTTGAGAGGCCGCGCCGCCGATGGCCTGTGAAAGGGCGTGGCAAGGCGCGGCAGTGTGGCAGTGATATTGTAAGCGACGGGGAGCCGTCTCGCAATGCGAGGCGGCTCCCCGTCGTGTTGTCCATGGCCCAGCCAGCAGGTCATCCGGCAGGGTGGAAGCCCATCACATTGGCCGGGGCGCGGCCTGCGTCAAGCTCGGCCTTCATGTAGTCCATGTAGGGTGCCACGTGCTCGAAGTAGCGGCGGTAGCCCGGGCAGAGGTAGTTCAGGCCGGGCAGGCCGTGGCTGTCGCGCACGAAACGGTTGCGCGGGCACTCGCCGTTGCAGGCGAAGAGCCAGCGGCACTCGCGGCACTGTCGTGGCAGTGCCGCGCGCTTGGACTGTCCGAAGGCCGCCTGCCTGCGCCCGTACATCATCTGCGTGACGCTCTCGCGGCGTATGTTGCCGAGGCGGTAGGCCGGGAACACAAAGTGGTCGCAGCTGTAGAGTGTGCCGTCGGCCTCCATGGCTGCCGCCTGTCCGCACACCGGGGCCAGCGAGCACACGCCCGGCGGCACGCCGGCCCAGTTGGCCAGAGTGGCATCGAACAGCTGCACGAAGACCTCGCCGACGTCGGCCCGCACCCACTCGTCGAACACTCCGCAGGCAAAGTCGCCCCACTGCTCGGGCGTGACCGACCACGGCGTGAGGCGGCCTCCCTCCTCGCCGCCCGACAGCAGGCGGCCCGTGCCGTCGTCGGCTGTGCGTTCCACCACGGGCGTGAACTGCAGGAAGCGGCAGCCTATGGAGCGGAAGAAGCGGTAGAAGCCCGCGGGGTCGGCGGCGTTGAGGGCGTTGACGGTGGCCATGGCGTTCCATTCCACGCCGTGGCGGTCGAGGAGTTCGATGCCGCGCATCACGCTGTCGAACGTATGTCCGCGCAGGGCGTTGTGCGCCTGGCGCGGCCCGTCGATGCTGATGCCTATCAGGAAGCCCTCGTCGCGGAAGAAGCGGCACCACTCTTCGGTGATTAGCGTGCCGTTGGTCTGCAGGCAGTTGTCCACGTGGCGGCCACGGGCGTAGCGCCGCTGCAGCTCAAGGGCGCGGCGATAGAAGCTGACGGGGCGCAGCAGAGGCTCGCCGCCGTGCCACGTGAAGAGCACCTCCGGGGCTGTCTGCGCCTCAAGATACTGGCGCGTGAAGGTCTCCAGGGTCTCGTCGGTCATGTCTGTTGGCGCGTCGGGGGCGTAGAGAGCCTCCTTCTCCGTGTAGTAACAGTAGCGGCAACGCAGGTTGCAGCGGGGCCCGGCGGGCTTCAGCATCACATAGATGGGGCGCGAGAAAGGTGACAGGGTTTGCATTGTCAGACAATGTTTTTAGATTAATGGCTGCATATTACTAAGCCTGCACACACGTCTCCCCTCCTTTTTCAAAGGATGGGAGGTGGTGGTTTGTGGAACAATGACCTAACACAAGGTCTGTCATATTGCATATCATCGTATTTGACAAACCGCCCCTGCCCCTCCTTTGCATAGGCCAAGCTTCGCTCGGGCAAATGAGAGCAAGCTCTCTTGCCACTCGCTTGCATTGTCTTTGGAAAAGGAGGGGACAAGCGGAACGCTTTTCAAGTGAGTTTGTCAATATGCTGATATTCACATATTTCTCATGCCAGTCGGCGCGCCAGTTGCCGCAGACGCGGGCGCGGGTGGCAGCCGGCAGACCTTTGTTTTTTGCCACGCGGCGGTCGGTGCGTGCCGTCTCTGTAACTAATTGACTGTCAGTGGGGTTGCAAAATGTGCCGTTTTGGCTTGCGAGACGGCACGTTTCAGCTTGCGAAACGGGTCGTTTCATCGCGCAAAACGGCGCGTTTTGCGCGATGAAACGGCAGGCTTTGATTTTTGATACGGTTCGGGGCTGCATACGGGTGCGGTTTTCTTTCAGAATTCAACGTATGGAGCGAGGCGGCCGATGGCCTCGGGCGTGAAGTCCTTGTGCAGCTTCAGGTCGGACAGGCTGTGCAGCCGACCGTGCTGGCGGCGGTAGTCTATGATGGCCTTGGCCTGGTAGAAGCTGATGTAGGGGTGCTGCCTCAGCCGGCTGAACGGCAGCTTGTTGAGGTTGAGCTTGCGCGTATGCGTGTCGCCGATGGTGAAGAAGGCCTTGGCATCGGGTGGAAAACCCTCTATCTCGTCGAGCTGGTCGGTGCTCACGTAGCCGCCGAGCCTCTCTCCATAGCGCACTATGGCGCGGGCAAAGTATCGGCCTATGCCCGGCACGCGCATCAGCTGGGCGGTGTCGGCGGCGTTGAGGGCAATGCGCTCGCCCTCCTTCAGTTTCACGGGATAGCGCAGCGAGTCGCGCCGCGCGGGCCCGTCGGCCACGAGCGTGGCGGCGGGCAGGAAGTCGGCCGATATGCGTATGTAAGGCTCCAGCCGGCGATATTGCCCCACGGTGAGCCCGTAGAGGCGGGCGAAGTCCTCCTTGCGGCGGTACACTCCGCCACGCGCGCGATACTTATATATGTTGCGCACCTGCCACGGCTGCAGCCCGAGGCGCAGCAGGGCGGTGCTGTCGGCCGTGTTGGGGTCGAAGGCGAACAGCTCCGCCTTGGCCGCAGGCACGGCGTATGTGTATGCCTTCGCGCGGCGCGGGGTGGTGTCCGTGGTCGCGGCCTGCACGGTGCTGTCGGCCGGGACGGCCTCCCCGGCGTCGCTGCCGCCGCTGCCCACGCCAACGAATATGGCCGCGCACACCGACGCCACGGCCACGAGGGCGGCTATGGCGCGGCGGTCGGAGCGCTGGTAGGAGAACTTTCCGGAGGGCTTCATGGTCGTGGGCACACTGTCGCGGGGCGCGGGTCAGACAAGCCCGAGCTGGTGGAGGAATATCATTGCGATGCCAAGCGGGCACACATACTTCACGGCCACGATGAACAGGCGCAGGTAGCGGCCGCGCAGAGTGCCGCGGTTGGTGAACTCGTCGCGCACGATTTTGTGTGGCATATACCAGCCTACGAGCAGGCAGGTGAGCAGTCCGCCGAAGGGGAGGAGCACCTGCCCGGTGACAAAGTCGCAGATGTCGAACAGCGACTTGCCGCCGATGCTGAGCCAGTCGAGCGCGCCCAGCGACAGCGAGCACAGCGCTCCGAGCGTGGCTGTGAATGCTGTCACTATGGCGGCAGCCCGCCGCCGTGTGATGTGCAGCTCCTCGTGGAGGAACGCCGTGCCCACCTCGTGGAGAGAGATGAGCGATGTCAGTGCGGCCAGAGTGAGCAGGGCGTAGAACAGCACGGCCACCACCGTGCCGACAAAGGGCACCGAGGCGAAGGCCATGCGGAACACGTTGGGCAGCGTTATGAATATCAGCGATGGGCCGCTGTCGGGCTGTATGCCCACGGAGAAGGCTGCCGGGAATATCATCAGGCCCGAGAGCACGGCCACGAGTATCACTATCACGCCTATCTGCATGGCCGAAGTCCCCAGCCGGGTGTCGCGCTTGAAGTAGGAAGCGTAGGTGCACATACAGCCCATGCCAATGCTCAGGGAGTAGAACGCCTGCCCGAGCGCGCCGAGAAACACGTCGCCCGTCACCTTGCTGAAGTCGGGCTTGAAGAGGAACTCAACGCCCCTGCCCGCCCCGGGCAGCAGGCACGAGGCCACCACGACGATGAGCAGCAGGATGAACAGGGCCGGCATCATCAGCTTTGAGGCGCGCTCTATGCCGTCGCGCACGCCGTGGGAGATGACGTAGTGGGTTGCGAGGAGTGTCAGTACGGTCCACACGATGGGCTTCACGGGGTCTCGCTCGAACTCGGCGAAGTATCGGCTGATCTCTTCAGGCCCGGCATCGGCAAAGCTGCCCGCGCCGGATGCGATGATGTACTGCAGGCACCAGCCCGACACCACGGCGTAGTAGCCCGTGATGAGCACCCCGGTGAGCACCCCCATGTAGCCCACCCAGGCCAGTGGGGTGCGCCCGCCCAGATGGCGGAAGGCGCGGGCGGCGTTGGCCTGCGCGTGGCGTCCTATGACAAACTCGGCCACCATGCACGGCATACCGAGCAGCAGCACGCAGCCTATATATACAAGCATGAAGGCGGCCCCGCCGTTCTCGCCCGCCATATAGGGAAAGCGCCACACGTTGCCCAGGCCTACAGCCGAGCCGGCCGTGGCCAGAATGACGCCTATCTTGCTGCCGAACTTTGCTCTTTCCAGTTGTGCCATAACTTCAATTTTATAGGTTTGCAAGTGCAAAAGTATAAAATTATTGCTAATTTTGCACCCAAAACGGAAGTAATTATGCTATTCGTAGTCGGATTGTTAAGAAAATACCCGCTTGCGTCGCTGTGCGTGGCGGCAATTTGGTATCTGTCTTTTTTCACGCCGCCACGCACTGAACTCGACAACGTGGCGTTCATAGACAAGTGGGTTCACATAGTCATGTACGGCGGAACGTGCGCTGTGGCGTGGGGCGAATATATCCTGCGCAACGGGCACAGGCATATCACCCCGAGGGCAATCGCCTTCGGTTGGCTCGCGCCCATACTCATGAGCGGGGCCATAGAGCTGTTGCAGGCCTACTGCACCGGCGGCAGGCGCAGCGGCGACTGGCTCGACCTGGCCGCCAACGCCACCGGCGTCACCCTTGCTCTTGCTGCCGGATGGCTTGCCGCTCGGCTTCGCTCCAGGCGCAGAAAGGACGGCGAGTGAGGCTGGAGTTGTAGAAACGGCGGTCGCCGGTGACCTCGTCGCCAAGGAATGGGGGCCGCTCGAAAGGCTCGTCCGTGCTCCGCAGCTCCACCTCGGCCACCACGAGGCCGTTGTTCTCGCCGTGGAACTCGTCGACCTCGAACGTGTGGCGCCCGCAGTCCACGAGCCAGCGGGTCTTGTCTATGGCTCCCGGCTCGCACAGGCGGAACAGCTCTTCGGCCTCGGCGGGCGTTATCTCCTTCTCGAACTCGTAGCGGCTCAGGCCGCCGTCCGCGCTCGGCCCCTTGATGGTGAGGTAGCCGCGGTCGCCGCGCAGGCGCACACGCACGGTGCGCCCTCGGTCGCTGCAGATGTAGCCCTGCCTGATGCGGCTGCCGCCGCGCGCCATGTCCTTGTAGCCTTCGCCCCTGACGAGGAACTTGCGCTCAATCTCCTGTCCGCTCATCGGTTGCCTTTATTGCATTATGTTGAACGTGTAAAGCACGAACAATATGGCCAGCAGCACCAGGACGATGAATATCCAGTTGACTATCTTCTTGGCCTTCTTCTCTTGCTGCGCCTCGTATGCCGCGCGGCGTGCCTTTCCTTTGTCACTCATAGTCTTATGTTTTTAGTATTGTTGTTATGCAAACGGACAGCCGGCTGTGAGGCCGGTCGCCTTTGTTGTTGTCTCCCTGACGGGTCCATGCACGCTCTTCTGCCGAGGCGTATGGCCGCCAGCGGGCCGATGTCCGTTAATTACGGCAACCGCAGGGCGGCCGCCTTCCGTTGACTCCTGCCGCCTCCCGCAAACCGGTTCACTCCTCGTCGTTCACCGGGAACTCCATGAGGTAGGCCTTGATGAAGCCGTCTATCTTGCCGTCCATCACGCCGTCCACGTCGGTTGTCTGGTAGTTGGTGCGGTGGTCCTTCACGCGGCGGTCGTCGAAGACGTAGCTGCGGATTTGGCTTCCCCATTCTATCTTCTTCTTGCCGGCCTCGATTTTGGCCTGCGCCTCCAGCCTTTTCTTCATGGCGCGGTCGTAGAGCTGCGACTTGAGGAGGCGCATGGCGTTGTTGCGGTTCTCGAGTTGCTTGCGGCTCTCGGTGTTCTCGATGAGTATTTCCTCCTCTTCGCCGGTGTCGGGGTCAACGTACTGGTAGCGCAGGCGCACGCCTGTCTCCACCTTGTTGACGTTCTGTCCGCCCGCGCCTCCGCTGCGGAAGAGGTCCCAACTGACGCGCGCCGGGTCGACGTAGACCTCTATGGTGTCGTCGACGAGCGGCGTTACGAACACGCTGGCGAAGCTCGTCATGCGCTTGCCCTGTGCGTTGAACGGCGAGACGCGCACCAGGCGGTGGACGCCGTTCTCGCTCTTCAGGTAGCCGTAGGCGTACTCGCCGCCCTCTATCTCCATGGTCACGCTCTTTATTCCGGCCTCGTCGCCGTCCTGCAGGTTGCTGACGGTCACCTTGTGGCCGTGTGCTTCGGCCCAGCGCATATACATCCTCATGAGCATCTGCGCCCAGTCCTGGCTCTCGGTGCCGCCCGCGCCGCTGTTTATCTTCATCACGCAGTCCATGGGGTCTTCCTTCTGCCGCAGCATATTCTTCAGCTCAAGGTCCTCTATGGCCTTGATGGCGCGGTCGTAGTCGGCGTCCACTTCCTCTTCGGTCACCATGTCTTCCTTGTGGAAGTCGAAGGCCAGCTGCAGCTCGTCGGCGCAGGTGCGCACCTCGTTGTAGCCGTCTATCCAGCGCTTTATGCCCTTCACCTTCTTCATTTGCTCCTCGGCCCGCTTGGGGTCGTCCCAGAAGTCGGGAGCCTGGGTGCGCAGGGTCTCTTCCTCGTATTCTACTTTCTTCTTGTCTATGTCCAGGTAACGGTGCAGCGCTTCGGCGCGTTCCATCACGTCTTTCAGTTGTTCTGCGGTAATCATATATTTAGTTTTGAATTTTGAGTTTGGAGTTTTGAGTTGTCGCTGCGCGATTTGGAGTTCTCCGATTTTGAATTGGCTGGCGGAGTGGGTGGGTTGAGTCGCGGGATGGGGTGGGTTGACTCGCTGGATGGACCGGACTGCCGCACTGCCTGTCTATTGCCAATTAATCAACTAACAATCGTGCGGCGACAATTCGTAACCCTTAATTCGTGATTCCCAATTCTTCATCGCGCGGCGGCAATTCGCGGCTCTCAACTCGTGATTCCCAATTCTTCGTCGCGTAGCGACAATTCGTAACTCTCTGCTCTTAATTCCTGATTCACTCTTCGTACATGCGGTCTATCTCTGCCTTGTAGTTCTCGTTGATGACGCTCCGCTTCAGCTTCAGCGTGTTGGTGAGCTCGCCTCGCTCCATGCTGAAGTGGTGTGGCAGCAGCGTTATGCGCTTCACCTGCTCGTAGTGTGCCAGCTGTTGCTGTAGCGTGTCTATGCGGTGCATCATCATGCGCTGCACCTTGGCGTTGGCGCACAGGTCCTCGCGGCTCTCGAATGGTATGCCGTGGGCGCGGGCGAACTCCTCCACGAGGCGGTATTCGGGTATGATGAGCGCCGAGACGAACTTGCGCTCGTCGGCTATGATGGCTATCTGGTCTATGTACTTGTCCACGAGCAGCTTGGCCTCTATGGCCTGCGGGGCGATGTACTTGCCGTTGGAGGTCTTGAAGAGGTCTTTTATCCTCTCCTTGAGGAACAGCTCCCCGCCCTCCAGGTAGCCCGCGTCGCCGGTGCGGAAGTAGCCGTCGGGGGTGAAGGCCTCCTTGGTCAGCTCGGGGCGGTTGTAGTATCCGCTGGTTATGGTGGGCCCTTTGAGCAGTATCTCGCCCTCGGGGCTTATCTTCACGTCGAGCCCGTCGATGGGCTTGCCCACCGAGCCTACGGTGAAAGGCTCGCCCAGGCGGTCGCACGACACGGTGGCGAGGCTCTCCGTGAGGCCGTAGCCCACTATCATGTTGAGCCCTATGGTGTGGACGAACTCCTCCACCTCCTTAGACACTGTGGCGCCGGCTGTGGGGAAGATGTTGGGGCGCTCAAGGCCAAGCTCGTGGCGGACGAGGCTGAACACGGTGCGGTTCATCATCTCGTACTCCATCTTCAGCTTCATGGGCGGGCGCAGCCCGCGGGCCACGTAGTCTATGTTGTGGCGGCGGCCCACGGCCAGCGCGTTCCTGAACAGGGCGCGCTTGACGGGGTTGGCGCGGTCTATCTGCTCCTGCACCCCGGCGTAGACTTTCTCCCAGAAGCGCGGCACGGCGCTCATGCTCGTGGGGTGGGTCTCGCGCATTGACTGCTGTATCTCAAGCGGGTTGGTGTTTATTATCAGCGTGGCCCCCATGGATATGCTGAGCAGCGCCCAGCCTTTCTCGAATATGTGGGCGTAGGGCAGGAAGCTCATCACGCGGTCGCGCCCGGTCACGGGCACGCACTTGCCGTTGGCCACGAGCGCGGCGTGGTATTGACCGTGCGTGAGCACCACGCCCTTGCTGTCGCCCGTGGTGCCGCTGGTGTAGAGTATGTTGGCCACGTCGGCGTGGTTTGCGCTACCGGTGCGGCTCTCCACCTCGGCGGCCGCGCCGGGGGCGCCGGCCAGCTTCAGGAAGTCGCAGTAGTAGAGGGCGTTGGGGTCGTGGGTGCTGATGCGCACCGAGCGGTCGAAAATCACTATCCGCTCCAGCAGGGGGCACAGGGCGAACACGCGGTGGGCCTTGTCATACTGCTCCTGCTCGCCCACAAAGAGCACCCTTATCTTGGCGTCGTTGAGCATGAACTGTATCTGCTGCTCGCTGCTCGTGGCGTAGAACGGCACCGTGACGGCCCTTGCCTTCCACGCGCCGAAGTCGCAGGCTATGTACTCCACGCAGTTCTGCGAGAACACGCCCACGTTTTCCTGCGCCTGCACGCCGAGTGCCAGCAGCGCCTCTGCCGTCGCGCTTGCCGCTCCTTCGAGTTCGCCCCATGTCCATGACTCCCATTTCTTGCTGCCGAACTTGCGGAACACCACGGCCTCGTCGTCGTGGCGTTGCTCTCCGTAGTCGCGCAGCATCTGCGCAAAGTGTTTGGTATTCTGCATGATTGTGAGTTTAATGGTTTGTTGTCTGGCGCGCGCCTCGGCTCGCCCCTTTGGCTGCGGCAAGTCCGCCACGCCTTTTGCGGCTGCGGCTTGGCATACTGCAAAAATACTGAAAATATTGTAAAGGACAAAGAAAACCGCCCAAACTTTTGCTGTGGCGGGGGCAGAAATGTCGCGCCGGGCGCGCCCCTTCAGGGCATGGCCGTGGAGGTCGGAAAACGCCGGGCGCGTGGCCGGTCTGCGATATGTGCCGTTTCGCACTGCGAAACGCGCCGTTTTGGGCGATGAAACGTGCCGTTTTGCAAGCCAAAACGGGTCGTTTCGTAACGTGTTGAGCGTCAGGTGGTTGCGCGTCCCCTTGCGCAGGGCATGAAAAAATGGCACCATGCTCCGCCCGCCGGCGGTGGTGCCATCACCTCTCTTAATGTACTCTATATGTTTAACTGTTACCCTGTCGGAAGTGATGTATCACAAATGATTACATACTATATCATACAATTGGTCGAAAAAGTTATTGTGTAAAATAAACATCAGAAAAGAGTTATGTTATCGTCCGCCCGCTCCGGGGGCGTGCCCTCGCGGGTGTCCCCCTTTGCCCGGCGCTTGCCCCTGCCGGGGCCGCGCCTCGCCGGCACCCTCCCCTCGCGGGGCAGGCGCCGGCACGGCGGTTCATTTTGTTATGCTTATAGCGGCCCGGTTGCGGTCGTTCTCGGCGAACGGCTGCACGCGCGAGCCCTTGCTGTCGGTTGTTATCCTCGCCGGGTCTATGCCGTGGCGCTTCTCCAGCATCCCGGCCACGGCCTTGGCCCTCAGCGCCGATATCCGGTCGTTCACGGCGTCGGTGCCGGTCTGCGCGTCGGCATATCCCGTTATGGTCACCTTGGCGTCGGGGTTGGCCTTCAGGTAGTCGGCCAGCTCGGCCACCTTGGCGGCCTCGGCCTCAGATATCTCGGCCGAGTTTATCCTGAAGAACACGTCGCGGCGCATCTCCTCGGGCTGCGGCTTGGGTGCCGGCTCGGCCTTGGGCTCGGGCTTCTCGTCCACCACGGGCGGTGCGGGGGCCGGAGCCTCCTGCGCCGGCACGGGCGCCGGCACGCGCTTGCGGTGCGTCTTGCCGAGGTTTATCTTTATGCCTGCCAGGGCGTTGAAATACCAGTCGGGCTGGCCGGCGTCCTTGGAGTTGTACTTGTCGGAGGTCACGTTGGCGTTGCCCTCGATGCCTATCGAGACGGCGTCCGACAGGCGGAAGTCCACGCCTATGCCGGCGCGGCCCACGGGCCTGGCCTTGGTGCCCTCCCAGAGGTATGCCATCCGGTATCCCTGGCGGTCTATGTCGGCGGCCTCGTCGTTGCCGAAGCCGATGTTGACCCCACCGCCCACGAAGGCGGTCACGCCCACCACGCGGCGCGGGTTGAACCCGCCGATGGCGTCAGTGAGGCTGAACACCACGTCTACGGCCGGGGCCACGTAGTTGTACTTGTATGTTATGTTCCTCGCCGGGCCGTCGGCCGTGTATCCGTTGAATCCCCCGCGGCTCTGCCACGCGCCCACAGAGAGCCTCGCCCCGAGCCACGGCAGGAACCTGTATCCGCCGGCCACCTGCACCGCCGGCGAGATGAGGTCGCCGAAGGCGGCCTCGCCGAGTGTGTACTGCGCGCCTCCCTGCACCTGCAGGTAAGCGTGCGGGCGGAACTCATAGCCCGCCTCCTGTTGCTGTTGGGCCGTTGCCGTGAGCGACATTGCCATCGCCGCGGCAACCAGTGTATGTCTCTTTCTCATAGTCCAAGTACTTTTAAATGTCATTTCACCTTTGATTTGTCAGAGAGTTCCAGATACCACTGCGAGCCGATGCGTTGCGGTGCGAACGTCACGCGGATGGTGTTCTGTATGCTGTCGCGAGGGTCTTTCTTGAAGAATTCAATGGCGTATGCCACCGTGACGCGGT
This sequence comes from uncultured Prevotella sp., assembly GCA_944320355.1. Taxonomy (GTDB): domain Bacteria; phylum Bacteroidota; class Bacteroidia; order Bacteroidales; family Bacteroidaceae; genus Prevotella. The sequence goes on from CALUHC010000039.1 coordinate 32,698, forward strand.
TTGCGTTGACAAACTCCATGTCCGCCACGCGGTAACTCAGCACGGGAAATGTCTTTTGCTGGGCGCGTATCCGCTGCTCTGTCGCCTCGGACAACGGCATCACGCTGTCGTCCACAATGGTGCGGAGCATGGCCGTGGCCTTGTCGTATTCCTTGTTCTTCACGCACTCAAGGTATTCGGCGGTGAGCCTCAGCACCTCCGTGGTGTCTGCTTTCACGAATGTCGGTATGGTGTCCTTGTGCTTTCCGCTGTCTGACGAGCAGCCCGAGCACGCCCCGAACCCTATCGCCGCGGCCACGAGTATCAGCGCTGTTATTACGTAATTCTTCATCATTGTCAAATATTTAGGAAAGAAAGGCACCCTCTCTTTATCAAGAAAAGATGCCTTTCCGACTATATAAACTTAGTGCTCTGCTTGTCCTGTGATGTCAGATTGCGGGTTCCACGGTGACAACAATCTTGGCTGTCAGTGTCTGCCACTTCGTTTCCATTACGACAGGAATCTCTATCTTAAACGACTGTCCTATGGCGTTGCCCGACATATTGCTGAAGGTGACCTTGCTTTCCGTAGCGTCCACACTCACGATGTACTTCGGAGTGCCGTCACTGTTCTGTATGTCGCTCAAGAGGACGTTGCAAGCGGTGCCTATCGAGCCATCCTTCTGGATGTTGGTCTTGGCCTCGCCGATGGCGTATGTCGGAGTCTCGGGAACGCCATACCACTTCATCAACTCTTCGTTCGAAGTTCCGCCGTTCACGTAGACTGTGCGCTTGTTGGTCGTGAACGCCTCGGTTATCTTGATCGTTTTGCTGAACGAGGTCGACGAGCTGCCGCCGGCCGTGATGTCCTTGAGCGTTACGGGCACTGTCGGGTTGTTGAATGCCAGCGGCGTGAGGAATCTCACGTTGTGCTCCTCGAACACTTCCGTGAGGTTGCACCACTCGTCAACCAGCTTCACGGGTACGCACTTGCCGACGAGCAGTTTTGCGCCTTCAGAAGGCACGCTGCCGGTGTTGGGCTTCTCTAATCTGCTCTCCCACAGCTGCACGCGGTCGTTGCTTGCAATGAATGCTGCCTCCACTCCGTTGTAAGACAGGTGCTTGCTGTCTGCGCTCAGCGTCCAGTCGAGAACGTTGGTGCCGGTTGCGGCTGCCACTTCGTCAAGGCGGTCGCCGTCAATTACGAACTGAACGTCGTCGCCGAAGTTGACAAGCTCGTCAACAGAAGCCGGGGTCTTGCCGTCATTGATATAGCCCTTGAGGAGACTGCCCAATATCATGGTCGTCTCATAGCCGCCATGGCTTGCATTACCGTATGTGGCATCGGTCTCGAGCTGCGGGTTGATGTTGCGCTCGCCGTTGCTGCTCCACATGGTCTGGTCGTGGCCGAGGCCGTCGGCCAGTGCCATCTTGGCGATGTTCAGGCGCAGGGTGACGTGGAAGATGATGCGGCTGTTGGCGTTGGTCGTGCTCTGGTAAACACCGTATGCATCCCTCTCCATGTAGCCTCTCTCATAGTCTTCCTGCGTGGCCTCGTTGGCTGTCGTGTTGATGGTCCACTGCAGGTTGTGTGTCTGGCCGTGGCCCTCGTCGTCGGCAAGGTCCTTGATTGAGCCAAGTGCAGGCGTTGAGTTCTGTGCCTTCTTGGCGTCTTCGAGTGTCGCATAGAGCTTGGTGTCAAGCGTGTAGCTGTTGTGGAACTCGTCGCGCGACAGGTTCTTCCAAGCATACAGGGCGTTGAGTTCCTCCTCGCCTATGATGTTATTGATCTCGTTGCCGCAAACATAGTCATCAGTGAAGTCCTTGAGGTCTTCGGGATACTCCTCGATGGCAGTCTTGTCAACCCACTTCACCTTGAAGTAGCGCACGTCGACAACCTTCGGGTTCTCCGGGTCGCGTACGTCCTTCAGCACAACCTGTATCATAGGCTGGCGGCCTATGGCGTCGCGGTTCTTCTCCTCACCGTTGCGTGCGGTGGAAACGAGCGTGTGGCCGTCCTCAAGCAGCTTGCCGAAGTATTTCTGGTTGGTGGCGTCGTGCGTTTGGCCTTCGTTCTCGAGAGTGTAGTCCATGATGTTGAACTGGTAGTCGAGTCCGTACTCTTCCTCAAGATACTGCACGTGGTCTTCCTTTGCGCAGACCATCACGAGGTCAAGGAGGTCAAGCTCCTCTTCGTAATACTTCTCGATGGCGATGTGCTTCGTGTTGAATTCTGTCGGCAGTTGCGTTTTATCGTCACTGTTGTTGTAGACCTCAGAATAGCTCCAGAAGTGTGCGTCTTCGTCGCTTTCAAGCTTGCCGCTCTTGTCAATGGCCAGCTCGTTGTGTATGCGCGGGGTCACGGAAGTCTCGTACACGCGTGCCCAGTCAGAGTAAACCTCGGCTTTCTCTCCGTTGGCTTTCTCCTCGTCTGTCAGGTACTTGTCGTCGAGCGTGGCCTTCAAAGCTACGATGGTGAAGTTCTCCTTGCCGTCACCGAGGCTCTCGGTGCCGTTCTTTTGGAGTTTCAGCTTGAGCACGTAAGCGCCGTTTTCGTTCGTCACGAAATCCCAACCATCTTCCACTACAGATATTGGCGCCTCGGGATTGACGGCGCGCGTAATGTCGTTGGTTGCGTTGTTGTACACGAATGCAAGCTCCTCTATGTCGCTCTTCAGCACTCCGCGCGGGTTGGCGAAGTACTCAACCTCCAGCTCCTTGTTGTCTATCGAGTAGTTGGCATTGCCAGCCTTGGCTGCGTCAGCCTTCCAGTCGGCTTCACTTGTTCCCCAATCTGTGTACTTCAGCGTGGCGAACTTGATGCACTCAATACCGTCAACATAGGTTGTCGGGCAGAACACGAGGCTCTTCAGCTGCTTGCTCAGGCCGGCCAGGCGAGCCAACTCGCTGTCAAGGGCGGTCAGAGTGTTTGTCATCTTCTGGTGGTTGATGGCGAGCTGTGTCCAAATGATGCCAATCTCGTTGGTCACGTCGGCCAGCTGGCTCTCTATGTCGCTGCGCAGTGTTGCGATGGTCTGCTCAACGTTGTCGATGCGGCTGTTGGCTGCGTTTATCTTCTCGTCGATGAGGCCAACGGTGCCATCGTCGCCAGTGATTAAGCCGATTTGCGTCCTGATGTCGTCGAGCTGGTCGTTGATGCCGCCCTCGCCGGTCAGCTTGCCATCAAGAGCGTCAATCTTGGACTGCAGTTCGGTGTTGACCTCGTTGATCTCTCCGCGCAGAGCCTCGCCCTGAGCGCTGATTGCCTGGGTGTAGGCATCGGTCAGGTCTTTCTTGAGCTTAGCAAGAGCTGCGTCGTTGGACGAAACGTATGCGTTGAACTCCTGTGTCAGCTTGGCGAGGTTTTCTTTTGCCTCGTCAACGGTGCCTTGGAGCGCGTCGAGGTCGGTGCGCAGGGCGTCTGTCTGGCTCTGCACGGTCTCAATCCTCGTGTCGTGGAGCTTCAGCGTGCTGTTGATGTCCTCAATCTGGCCTGCTATCACGCCGATCCGTGCGGTCAGCGTGGTCATGTTGCTCTCGATGGCCTCCTGTGCTGTGGCCAGATCCTCCTCCAGCTTCTTGATGCTCTCGCTCACGCCGGCATTGGTGGTCTCCTGGTTCTTCAGTGCCTCGTTGATGCTGCTGATGGTTTTCTCGGCTGTCGTGATGCGGATGACGGCGGCGGCAAGGTCGCCCTTCACTTCTTCGATGTCAGCTCCGAGTGCAGACTTCAGCGCGGCCACCTCGGTGTCGGTGTAGGCCTTGGCTGCGGTGAGGTTGGCCTCGCAGGCTGCCTGCATCTTCGTCAGCTGCTCTTGCAGGGCCAGCAGGTCGTTGGTGTTTTTGGTTATCTTCTCTGCCAGCTCGGTGTCAGTGGCCTGCAGAGCCTCGATGGAGGTGGTGTTGGCAGCTATGAGGGCGTTGACCTCGGCCAGCTTGCCGTCCACCTCGGCCTTGTTGGCGGCCACGGTCTCTATAACTCCGTCAACCTTCTCGCCGAGGACTGATATCTGTCCGTCGAGTTCCTCCTTCACGGTGGTGAGGTTGGTCACGAGCTGTGCCAGCTGCTCGGCGTTCTGGTTGGCCGTGTTCTGTGCTGCCTCAGCAGCCTGCTGTGCTGTGGTGGCCATGTTCTTGGCTGTCTCAATCTCGCCGTTGGCGGTGTTGATGGCGGTCTGCAGGGCGTTGTCTGCGTCAAGCAGGGCTGCTATCTGCTGCTCCTGCGTGGCCACCTGCCCGTCGAGTGCGGCCAGCTTTGTGTTGGCGTCGTCGATTCCGGCCTGCAGTGTTGCCTGCGCGGCGGCTATCTCCTGGCGTGCTGCCTCTATGGCAGCGGCCTGTGCGGCGGCAGCCTGCTGGTCAGTGTAGGTCTTGGCGGCTGCCAGATCTGCCTGAGCCTGCGTGAGCGCCTCCTGAAGAGTAGCGTCCTGACTCTTCAGAGCGTTGATCTCGGTGGTGAGGTTGCTCACCTTCTCGTTGACCAGCTCTTCGAGAGTAGACGCATTAGTTGTGATTTGTCCCTGCAGGCCATTGATGTCGTCATCGTAGTCCTTGCAAGAAACAAACGTGCTTGTCGAAGCCGCAACAAGGGCTCCGAAAAGCAGTGCACTAATAAACTTCTTTCTCATACGATAAATTATTAATTAAAAAATAGACACAATTGCTTCGATTTCTATGCCTCTGCCCGGTCTCTCTCTTGTTAAGAGACGGACCGGGGCGTATTTTACACATTATATATATGATTGTGTCTGTCACTACGAAAACGGACCGTTTTGTCGAACATTTGTTTGAATATTTTCAACAACGGCGAAAAAAATGTTTTAAAATGTTTGCTTGTTTACTGAATAATCCATATCTTTGCATCGTCAATCCGTCTCTTAACAAGAGACGGATTGCTTGTATTATGGTTTCCCTTATCTTTGTTCTTGCATTGCCTGTGGCTTTGGCGCGGTGTGTCGTGGTGGCTGCCTGCGCGTTCCGCGGCCTCGTCACCGGCTCTCCCCGGCGTGCGGGCTGTATGGCAGGCTCTGCCAGGCCGGCACAATCCTCGGCTCGCCTTTTGTCCTGCGGGGCTGCCTTTGCGGAGGTGGTCATACGCATACTGCCATGCTTGCAGATGTGCAACTAACGACGGCGGCTGTGTCCTTGATATCACGTATGTGTCATGTCGCGCCACGAAACGGCCCGTTTTGCGCTGCGATATGGCCCGTTTCAGCCGCCAAAACAGCCCGTTTCGGAAGCCGAAACGGCTCGTTTCGCAACACGTTGAGCATCAGGTGGTTAGCGGGGAGGCGCGCTGTCGTTGCGATTAACATAAATGAAATGAATGTCCGCATATTGCCAAATAGAAGCGCATTGTCCCCTCCTTTTCCAAAGGAGGGGCAGGGGTGGTTTGTAGAATAATGCCATAATCTATGATGAAACTTATTGTGTATAAACCTATTTTGACGAACCACCCCCCGCCCCTCCTTTGGAAAAGGAGGGGACAAGTGAAGCACTTTTAAAAACAATTTGGCAACTTGCGGACATTCCATTTAAATTAATGCCCGCATATTGCCGACTCGACGTACACATCTCGGAGGTGTGTCAAAATGTGTGTTTAGGTCTGCAAGCCCTCTCCCCGGCCCTCTCCCAAAGGGCGAGGGAGTGTTTTGCAGGCCTAAACACACATTTAGAAGTTGTTTTGATTTTATCAACCGTCGGGTTGGGGTGGATTTTCGAGGCATAATTGTCTGCTTGCTGAGGAGCATTTTTCGCTTCGCTCAACAACACGTGCGGGCTATGTGACGAAGCAAACGGGCGAATATGACCGAAAAGACACTCAAGGCGACGGGGATAAAAGACAGCTTTGATAAAATTAAACCCAAATCGGTCATTGGACCGCCGGGGATATGTTTCGCTTCTTTTCCCGGCTTTCCATGTGCTTTCGCCCTGTCGGCGGCATCTTGCCTGCCGCTTTGTCTCGACGTAGCCCGCTACGCCTTCGACAAAAGGCGACAGCCAATCTGCACACCGACAGGACGAAATCGCATTGGCCTCAAATGACCGATTTGGGTTAAAAACAGCTTTTTAGATATGTCTCCTTGGGGCGAGGGGCTTTGCTGAATGGGAAACGCACTTGTGCACCCGCCCCTGCCCGTCCTTTGCGTATGCCACGCTGCGCTCGGGCAAATGAGGGCAGGCTCTCTTGCCTCTCGCTGGCATTGCCTTTGGAAAAGGAGGGGATACGTGCGCGTCGGGTAGGCAATATGCGGGCATTCATAAATAAAAAGAGTTGCTAAAAATCAAAAAGTTTGGGCTAAAAAGTGCTTTGCGCTTTGTCGATTAAAAAAAAATGCGTAATTTTGCAGCCCAAAGTGTGTAAACAATAACGATAAAAACGATAAAGCAATGAAAAGAACATTTCAGCCTCACAACAGGAGGAGAGTGAACAAGCACGGTTTCCGCGAGAGAATGTCAACCAAGAACGGTCGCCGTGTGCTGGCTTCCCGCCGCGCCAAAGGCCGCAAGAAGCTCAGCGTTTCTGACGAGCATCACGGAAAGTAAGCCTGCGGCCGAAGGCCGATGTGGCGGCAATCCGAAGGGGGACAGGGCTATGCATCTGTCCCCCTTCGGATTTTTTTTGTGTCTGTGTGCGCCCCGCGGCGTCACAGCGGCATGGCTCCGTAGACCGAGCTGCGCGCCGCCGGCACGAGCCTGCCGTCGAGCGTGATGCGCCCGGAGCGCAGGTTCTGGCTGATGCGCGCCGTGGCTTCGTTGCTGTTGCGCCACAGCGTCACAGACACTTGGGCCGAGAGGGCGTGTCCGCTCACGCCGATGTCTATGATGGTGTTGCCCCGTCGGTCTGTGCTCTTCCTGTATTTCACTATGCGGCCGTCTACGGTTATGCCGCCCAGTCCGTTGAATCCCGGCCACGGCACGTCGAATGCCACCTGCACCACGGCCCACTGTCCGCACACGGCGACGAAGTTGGTGTTGGCCGTCACTGATGCCATGTAGCCCCGCTTGAACGTCACCCGGTCGGCTTCGATGACGAATGCCGAGTCGTCTATGGCTGCGAGAGCCTCGCTGTGGGCCTCGCGGGCCATGCTGTCGCGCGCCGCGCGGCGTTGCTCCTTGTCGTCGGGCGGGGTGGACCCGCTGCCCGTTGCCGTTACCGCCAGTGCCACGGCGGCCGCCAGGGCTATGTATGCCAGTCGTCTCATGGTTCCCTCCTTTGTTTTGTTGCGTTGCATATAAGTAGGCGGCAAGATTGGCGGACGGATGTTTTTATGCTCCATCTCCTCGACTCCTTTTGGGCGGTCTTGCCGGGCTTTGCCAGTGGCAGGGCCCTCATCGCTTCTTCTTCAGCTCCAAGAAAACCGCTCAGAAGCGAGCGCGACAAATATGTCCATTGGTTGTTGTCACCTATTTATATAACGCGCGAAAGGTGGAAATAATGCGTGTGGAGGGCTTGTTGTGGTGTTAACGTTGTGTTAATTAAGAAGCTGTTTTGATTTTGCCAAAAATCAAAACAGCTTCTCAGATTTCTTCGTAGTCCACATATTCGCCCTCGTTGTCGGCGAATATGCGGCGGGCGGCCGTGGCCTGGTCGCGCGTGTCGGTTATGGTTATGCCGTCAGCCTGCCGTCCGCCTTGGCTGTAGGCGTCGCGCCGGTTGTCGCGGCCGGCGTGTCTCTGCCCCGCCTGTCGGCTGCGCGAGGCTTTGCCGGCGGCGTTGCCGCCCACGGTTTCGCGCAGTCTGTTGAGCCATTTGCGCACAATGACGTTCACGGCGACAGCCCCCGCGACAATGGCCACGAGGAAGAACAAGAGGATGAATGCAATGAAGTTGAGCACCGCCGGAGCCTCCTTTCAGTGCCTTGCGCGGCGGTTGGCGATGGCCGACAGCGCCACGTACCACGCTATTGCGGCTGCCACGCCCGGCACTCCGAGCACGGCAATGATGGCGGCGGATGTGGCCACGAATATGTATTTGATTTCGTTGCCGCGCCATCCCCATGTCTTGAACTTCAGGGCGAACATGGGTATCTCGGCAACGAGCAGCCAGCAGCACACGAGCATGAGCGCCATGGTGGCGGCTATGCCTGCCGCGGAAGAGGCAAGGCTGTCGCCCGCGCCCACTATGAGCGCTGCCCAGAAGAGAGTGTTGGCAGGCGTTGGCAGTCCGATGAACGACGAGGACTGCCGCTCGTCGAGGTTGAACTTGGCCAGGCGCAGCGCTGAGAACGCGGCCATGACGAAGGCTGCGAAGGGCAGCACGCCGCTGAGCGGCTGCAGTGTGGCCGGCCACGAGGCCGAGGCCAGCAGTGTGTAGAGCATGGCCGAGGGCGCCACGCCGAAGGTGACGTCGTCGGCAAGCGAGTCGAGTTCCTTGCCTATGGGCGACGACACGCCGAGCAGGCGCGCCGACATTCCGTCGAAGAAGTCGAACACCGCGCCTATGGCGATGAACAGGAACGCGGTCTCAAAGAGTCCGAAAAAGGCGTTGTAAGAGGCGATGCAGCCCGAAATGAGGTTGCAGCAGGTAAGTGTGTTGGGTATTTGCCGTGTTATTGCGTTTGCCATATTCAAAAGAGTTGGGCCGTTGTGCCGTCACTTCAGCCTGGCTATAACGGTGAGGTCGCCCGTGGTGGCCTGCCCCATCTTCACGCAGACCTCCGAGCCTACGGGCAGGAACACGTCGACCCGCGAGCCGAGCTTGATGAAGCCGAGGTGCTCGTCGATGTAGCACTCCTCGCCCTCCTTGGCGTATGTGACGATGCGCCGCGCCATCGCGCCGGCTATCTGGCGGCAGAGAATGTCTGTCCCCTCGGGCGTTGTGATCATCACGTCGGCTCTCTCGTTCTCCTCGCTGGCCTTGGGCAGCCACGCTTTGTGGTAGTTGCCGTCCTGGTGGCGGACGAACTTAACCTTGCCGTCGACGGGAAACCAGTTGGCGTGGACATTGAAAAGACTCATGAATATCGAAATCATGAGCCTCTTGTCGTGGAAGTATTCGTTCTCTTCCACCTCCTCGATGACCACCACCTTGCCGTCGGCGGGAGCCACGACAACCCTCTCCGTGTCGCCGTTGAAGTAGCGGATGGGGCAGCGGTAGAAGTTGAGCACCACCGCCCAGGCCGTGCCGAGCACTATGACGAAAGCCCAAAAGGGAACGGCGGAGTCAAAGACGTGCCACAGCAAGGCCGCCACGGCTATGATGGCAACCATACTGAACACAAGCGTGTCAGTGCCTTCACGATGAATTCTGATTTCTTTCAGTCTTCTGATTCTCTTTCCCATGGGTCCGGCTAAGATTGTTTTTTGATGCTGCAAAGGTACGGCTTTTTCGCATATCTCACAAATTTTTACCTTATTCTTTTGGCTGTCTCGCATATTAGGAGTAACTTTGACCCTCAAAAACAACCCCACAGAAAGCGCAAAATGCAGGATTTCGTCCATCTTCACGTACATACGTACTATTCCATACTTGACGGGCAGTCGAGCATACAGAGGCTCGTAGACAAGGCCGTGGGCAACGGCATGAAGGGCATGGCCATCACCGACCACGGCGATATGTTCGGCATCAAGGAGTTCTGGGACTATTGCGCTGGCGTGAACGGCAAGCGCAAGAAGGAGGGCCTGGAGCCTTTCAAGCCAATACTCGGGTGCGAGATGTACGTGGCTCACCGTCACAAGGAGGACAAGACGGAGAAGAGCGACCGCAGCGGATACCACCTCATAGTGCTGGCCAAGAACTACAAGGGCTACAAGAACCTGATAAAGCTCGTGTCGAACTCGTGGATTGACGGTTTCTATATGCGCCCGCGCACAGACCGCGCCGACCTTGAGAAGTATCACGAGGGACTCATCGTGTGCTCGGCCTGCATTGCCGGCGAGGTGCCGGCCAAGATCCTGAACGGCGACATGGCCGGAGCCCGCGAGGCCGTGGAGTGGTATAAGCGCGTGTTCGGCGACGACTATTACCTTGAATTGCAGCGCCACGAGGTGAAGAACCCCAACCAGCGGGCCAACCGCGAGACCTTTCCGCTGCAGCAGCGGGCCAACAAGGTGCTCATAGACTTGGCCCGCGAGTATGGCATAAAGCTGGTCTGCACCAACGACGCCCACTTTGTCGACGAGGAGAACGCCGAGGCCCACGACCACCTGCTGTGCCTTTCCACGGGCAAGGACCTCGACGACCCCACCCGAATGCTGTACTCAAAGCAGGAGTGGTTCAAGACGAAGGAAGAGATGAACGAGGTGTTCGGCGACGTGCCGGAGGCCATGGCCAACACTGTCGAGATACTCGACAAGGTGGAGTTCTACAGCATTGAGCACGCGCCCATCATGCCCTTCTTCCCCATTCCCGAGTCGTTCGGCACGGAAGAGCAGTGGCGCGCCAAGTTCACCGAGGAGCAACTGTTCAAGGAGTTCACCAGCGACGAGAACGGAGAGAACCCCTTGCCGCGCGAGGAGGGCGAGAAGAAAATACAGAAGCTCGGAGGCTTTGACAAGTTGTACCGCATAAAGTTCGAGGCCGACTACCTGGCCAAGCTGGCCTACGAGGGCGCGAGGAAGCTATACGGCGACCCGCTTCCCGACGAGGTTGACGAGCGTGTGCGCTTCGAGCTGCACATAATGAAGACCATGGGCTTCCCCGGCTACTTCCTCATAGTGCAGGACTTCATCAACTCCGCGCGCGACGAGCTGGGCGTAATGGTCGGTCCGGGCCGTGGCTCGGCCGCCGGTTCCGTCGTGGCTTACTGCCTCGGCATCACCAAGATAGACCCCATCAAGTACGACTTGCTGTTCGAGCGTTTCCTCAACCCCGACCGTATATCGCTCCCCGATATAGACACCGACTTCGACGACGACGGCCGCGGCCGCGTGCTGGAGTGGGTCGAGGACAAGTACGGCCACGACAACTGCGCCCACATCATCACCTACGGCACCATGGCCACCAAGAACTCCATCAAGGATGTGGCCCGCGTGGAGAAGCTGCCGCTGGAGCAAGCCAACTACCTCTGCAAGCAAATACCCGACAAGCTGCCCGACGGCCTGAAGGTGAACCTCACGAACGCCATCAAGTGCATACCCGAGTTGCGCGACGCCGAGGCCAGCGCCGACCCCAAGTTGCACAACACCATGGAGTACGCCAAGATGCTTGAGGGCACCGTTCGCGGCACAGGCATCCACGCCTGCGGCTTCATCATCTGCCGCGACCCCATCAGCGACTGGGTGCCGGTGTCCATAGCGGAGGACAAGGCCGATCCGGGCCACAAGCTCAGGTGCACGCAGTACGACGGTCATGTGATAGAATCGACGGGACTGATCAAGATGGACTTCCTCGGGCTCAAGACCCTCTCCATACTCAAGGAGGCGGTGGAGAACGTGAGGCTGACCACGGGCAAGGTGATAGACCTCGACACAATACCCATCGACGACCCGCTCACTTACAAGCTCTACTGCGAGGGACGCACCATCGGAACGTTCCAGTTCGAGTCGCCCGGAATGCAGAAGTACCTCCGAGAGCTGCACCCCTCGGTGTTCGAGGACCTCATAGCCATGAACGCCCTCTACCGTCCGGGGCCTATGGACTACATCCCTTCCTTCATCGCCCGCAAGAACGGGAAGGAAGAGATTAAGTATGACATACCCTGCATGGAGAAATATCTCAAGGACACTTACGGCATAACGGTCTACCAGGAGCAGGTCATGCTGCTCTCGCGCCAGCTCGCCAACTTCACCCGAGGCGAGAGCGACGCGCTGCGCAAGGCCATGGGAAAGAAGAAAAAGGCCATCGTCGACCAGATGAAGCCCAAGTTCATAGAGGGCGGACAGGCCAACGGCCACGACCCGAAGGTGCTTGAGAAGATATGGGGCGACTGGGAGAAGTTCGCCTCATACGCCTTCAACAAGAGCCACGCCACGTGCTATTCGTGGGTGGCCTACCAGACTGCCTACCTCAAGGCTCACCACCCAGCCGAGTATATGGCCGCTGTGATGAGCCGCAACCTCGACAACATCACTGAAATAACCAAGCTCATGGACGAGTGCCGGGCCATGGGCATACCCACGCTCGGCCCCGACGTGAACGAGAGCCGCCAGAAGTTCAGCGCCAACACCAAGGGCGAGATACGCTTCGGCATAAGCGCCATCAAGGGCGTGGGTGGCGCGGCGGCCGACGCCATCATCACCGAGCGCGAGAAGAACGGGCCGTACAAGGACATATTCGACTTCATACAGCGCGTCAACCTCGGGGCCGTCAACCGCAAGTGCGTTGAGTCGCTCGTGCTCAGCGGCGGTTTCGACGGCTTCGGCAAGATGAAGCGCGAGGACTACTTCGCGCGCAATGCCAAGGGCGAGGCGTTCCTCGACACGCTCATGCGCTACGGCCAGACCTACCAGGCGGAGCAGGCGCAGATGCGCAACTCGCTCTTTGGCGGCGACAACGAGGTAGAGATAGCCACGCCGCCCGTGATAAAGGGCGAGAGCTGGAGCGACATAGAGAGGCTGAACCGCGAGCGCGACCTCGTGGGGATATATCTCTCCGCCCATCCGCTCGACGAGTACAAGATTGTGCTCGACAACCTGTGCAACACCCGTTGCGCCGAGCTTGGCGACCTGTCGGCGCTGTGCTCGCGCGAGTCGGTGGTCATAGGCGGCATTGTCACCGGCATAAAGTCGAAGTTCACCAAGACAGGAAAGCCTTGCGGCTTCGTCACCATCGAGGACTTCGACGGCAGCGGCGAGCTGGCCTTGTTCGGCGAGGAGTGGGGCCGCTGGAGCGGTATGTTCAAGGAGGGCTGCGCAGTCTACATCACGGCCAAGTGCCAGCAGCGCTTCCGCGACAGCAAGTTCTACGACCTGCGCATACAGAACATAGAGTACCTGCAGACCATCAAGGACAAGGCCATAGACCGCATCACCATATCGCTCGCCGCCGACGAGCTGAACGACCAGGTGGTGGAGGAGCTCAACGAGATAATATGCGAGAACCCGGGGCAGACCAAGCTATACTTCAGCCTGCGCGACGCGAGGGGCAAGAACCACGTGCTGCTGGTGAGCCGCAAGCGCAGCGTTGACGTGAAGCGCAGTCTCATAAACTTCATAGAGCAGACCCCCGCGCTCGACTATACGATAAACTGACAGCCGCCTGGCGCGTGGCACGCATTTTGCTGTGCCTTATATGCCGGACAGGCACCGCCCGAAAGGCCAACAAACATTACAAACACAATAAAAGAAACAACATGGAAGTAAAAATCACAAACGAGAATTTCGAGTCTTTGAAGAACGGCAGCCTGCCCTTGGTAGTTGACTTCTGGGCTACGTGGTGCGGCCCGTGCCGCATGATTGCGCCCATAGTGGAGGAGCTGGCCACTGAGTATGACGGCAAGATAAGCGTGGGCAAGTGTGACGTCGAGGAGTGCGAGGACATCGCGGCCGAGTTCGGCATACGCAACATCCCCACCATAATATTCTTCAAGGACGGGCAGATGGTCGACAAGCTCGTGGGAGCTGTGTCGAAGGCCAAGCTCGAAGAGAAGTTCAAAGCCCTGCTGTAAGCCTATGGCAACGCTTGACGATGAGCTTCGCATGGACGACGAGGAGAACGCCCGCGAGGCCGAATATATTCTCAGCACCCTTCCGGCCGACCTGAAGGACAAGTATGACCGCCCGCTGCTCCGCTACATGATGGACGCCATCGTGGACTATTACTACGAGAGCGGGGTGCTTGAGGCCGAGCCCGACGACGACGGGTATGTGGACATAGACCTGCAGAAGGTGGCCGACTACGTGTGCGAGCGTGCCGCGAAAGAGGGTCGTGGAGACCTCGACCCTGCCGAGGTGTTCTTCGTGGTGCAGGCCGACATGGATTTCCAGGAGGAGAATCTGGACTAAGATTTGGCAGCTGCGGCCAATTAAATCGCAGTATTCTTCAAAATAAACTTTCCATGACGGGGGTGCGCGTGAGCGTATTCCCGTTTTTTGTTTCCGCCGTGCGTCATTTTGTCGGTCGGCTTGTGGCAGTGTTGTGCCATTTGTGACAATCTGCCCTGCGCGGCGCAAAATATCGGCGAACTACAAAATTCCTACAGATTTTTGAGCTATCTTTGCAAATGTCAAGCTGCGCTCGTCGCCGGGTTGGCGGGCAGGTGGCGCTGCGCTCTTGGCGTGTCAAAAATCAAAGGCTGGCGTTTGACCGTGCGAAACGGGCCGTTTTGCACGATGAAACGGGCCGTTTCGGGAGCCAAAATGGCACATTTCGGAGCCTAAAACGGCACGTTTTGCAACCCCGCTGATTGTCAATGGGTTACGGAGACGGTACGGGCGGCGCGGCGCGTGGCAAAAAACTAAGTTCCTTGGTGCGCGCCCCTGTGCGGCGGCGTGGTGCCGATAGGGCTGCGGCAGGCATGGTTGCTGACATTTATTAAATAAAAAGGAGGTGAGCTGTTGGTAGGTCAGGGGCATTCGTCTGTGCTTCTGTCTCTTGTCGCCGGCCTCTTTTTCAAGTAAATAAAGGAGAAATATGTTGCATGAAAAGACTGTTTGTTGTTGATTGGGCGTTGGTGGCGGCGTTTCCGCTTACGGCCGTCACGGGGCTGATGCTCCACGCCGCCGGCCACGGTGCGAGCCACGATGTGTGGCACAATACGGCCGTGGCGCACGTAGTGGCCGGCCTGCTCTTTCTCGTTTTCGGCGCGTGGCACGTGTGGATGCACCGCGTGTGGTACCGCCATTTGGGGCGCGCCCTGCGGCGCGGGCGGCTCACGCTGCTGCTCACCGTCGTGTCCGCCTTCGTCACGGTGAGCGGCGTGGCGTTGCTGGGCATCAGTGGCGGCGGCTCCGGGGTGGGGCTGTGGCACTACGGCGCGGGCCTGCTGCTGTGCCTCTGCTCGGTGGCTCATGTGCTGGGGCGGCTGTCGCCGCTGCGCAAGTCGTTGGGGAGGTGAGCGGCCATGTGGAAGCATTACGCGCTGCTATCTGCTTTCTTTGCCGCCCTCACGGCATACTCGCCAAGGTGGGCGTGCGTGACGTCAACTCCGACTTGGCCACAGCCATACGCACGGCGGTCGTCCTGCTGCTCACGTGGGGCATAGTCATCTTTGGCGGCCATGCCGCCGAGCTTCGCTGCGTGGGCCGCCACACGTGGTTGTTCCTCGTGCTCTCGGGCCTGGCCACGGGCCTGTCGTGGCTCTTCTACTTCAAGACGCTGCAGGCGGGCGACGTGTCGCGCGTGGCTCCGGTCGACAAGTTGAGCGTCGTCTTCACCATCTGCTTGTCCTTTCTGTTTCTGCGCGAGCCGGTCAGCCTGCGGGTTGTGGCCGGCGCGGCGCTCATCACGTGCGGCAGCATAATAATGTTGGTAAGATGAAACTGCTTGTAATAGAAGACGAGCGCGAGCTGTCCGACAGCATCGTGGCCTATCTCAGCGCGGAAGACTACCTGTGCGAGCAGGCCTTCACGTACTCCGACGCGCGCATGAGGCTCGGTGTCTATGACTACGACTGCGTGCTGCTCGACCTCATGCTGCCCGGGGCAGCGGCATAGACCTGCTGCGCTTCATCCGCGAGCGGCGCAACCCCGTGGGCGTTATCATCGTCTCGGCCAAGGATTCGGTCGATGACAAGGTGCGGGGACTGGAGATCGGGGCCGACGACTACCTGGCCAAGCCCTTCCACCTGTCGTAGCTGAGCATGCGCATCTATGCCATCATACGCCGCAAGGAGTTCGCCGGGACCAACACCCTGCGCAGCAACGGCGTCACCATCGACCTGCCCGGCAAGGCCGTCAGCGTGGGCGGGCGGCGCGTCGCGCTCACCCGCATGGAGTACGAGCTGCTGCTCTTCTTCATCGGCAACCGCGGGCGGGTGGTGTTGAAGGCCGCCCTGGCCGAGCATCTCAGCGGCGACATGGCCGACATCATGGACACTCATAACTTTGTCTACACGCACATCAAGAACCTGAAGGCCAAGCTGGCCGCCGCCGGTGTGCGCGACTGCGTGAAGAACATCTATGGGACAGGGTATAAATGGATTGAATATGAGTAAGCAGCGCAGCCTCTCGCGCAAGATGCTCACGCAGTTTGCCGCCTGCATGGCGCTGCTGTTCGTGCTCGCCACGCCGCTGTTCTACCTGCTCACCGAGCGCTACTACGCCGAGGACATGATAGACATCATCGAGGCTGTGGGCAGCGGCCGGCCCATTCCCTCGCTCGACCTTGAGGAGGACATCATGCACGGCGTGATGATACAATACGGCGTTATAGTGGCCGTCCTGTCGGTTGCCGTGGCGCTCACGGTGCGCTTTCTCTCGCGCAGGCTGTGGCATCCGTTCTACGAGACGCTGCGCCGCGCCGAGGGCTTCCGCCTTGAGGACGGCACGCTGCCCGACCTGCCGCCGAGCGACGTGGCCGAGTTCACCCGGCTCAACAACACGCTCTCCACGCTCATGGCCAACGGGCTGGCCAGCTACCGCACGCAGAAGGAGTTCACCGAGAACGCCTCGCACGAGCTGCAGACGCCCATAGCCGTCATGCGGAGCACGCTCGACCTGATGCTGCAGCAGCCCGGCCTCACGCCGCGCCTGGCCGGGATGATACAGAGCCTCTATGGCGTTACGGGCCGGCTGGCGCGGCTCAACCGCAGCCTGCTGCTGCTCGCAAAGATAGAGAACAACCAGTATGACAGCCGCGAGGACACAGATGTGGTGGCCCTTGTGCGCTACCTGCTGCCCCAGCTTGAGGGTGTGGCCGGCAGCGTGGCCTTGCGCGACGGCATGGGCGACGGCATGCTGGCGGTCAGCGCCAACCGCGCGCTGCTCGAAGTGCTCGTGAGCAACCTGCTCGTCAACGCCGTGCGCCACAACTGCCCGGGCGGCACCGTGGGCCACACCCCGGCCGGGACGTCGGGGCGTAACACTGCGCGGCAGGTGGCCGACAGCCTGAACACCACCGGAATATATTCCGTTGTGCGCCACCCTCTCTACCTTGGCAACTTCCTGATGTGGCTCGGTGTGTCGCTGCTCACGTGCAGCCCGGGCTTTGTGGCCGCCTTCGCCCTGGCCTATTGGATATACTACGAGCGCATCATGTATGCCGAGGAGCAGTTCCTGCGGCGCAAGTTCGGCACGGCCTACGTGCTCTGGGCCGCTTCCACCCTGGCCTTTCTGCCCCGCATCGGGCAGTATGTCCCACCGGCGTTGCCATTCTCATGGCGGAAGGTCCTGAAGAAAGAGAAGAACGGAGCCTTCGCCCTTTTGCTCACGTTTGCCGCCTTCGACGTCCTCGGCGCGTGGCTCGGCGGTTCCGGCAGCGTGAACATCCCGCTGGCAGCGGCTGCCGCGGCGCGTGGCGTGGCATACGTAGCGCTGACCGTGATGAAGCACCATACGCGCTGGCTCGATGAGGAAGGAAGGTGAGCCTTGCCCGTCAGGGGCTGTTCAAGACGTAGTTGGAGGTAGTTGGCAGACGTCAGGCGCCATGTCGGCGGGAGCGCTCTGCCATTAACACATTTATGTTAAAGACGGCCATATAGGCCGTCTTTGTTAATCGTTTGATATTCAATGAGTTGCAAAACGGGCCGTTTCGCATTCTGAAACGTGCCGTCTTGGCGGCTGAAACAGGCCATATCGCAGCGCGAAACGCGCCGTTTCGAGGCGCGATATGGCACACACGGGAAATCAAGAAAACGGCTGCTGTCTTTAGTTGCATATTTGCAAGTATGGCCAGATGGCGGATGTCCATTTCATTAATTAACACTACGGGAACGAAAAACGTCTGTTTCGTTTCAATATGTCACGGATTATTAGTATTTTTGCACGATTCTAAAACGATTTTATTATATATGGACGAAGCAATAAAACAAATCGGAGAACGCCTTAAGGGCTTGCGCGAGGTGCTTGACATCCCGGCAGAGGAGGTTGCCGAACTGTGTGGCATCACGCTCGAACACTACCTGAAGATAGAGGCCGGCGAGGCCGACCCGTCTGTGTATCGCCTGTCGCGCATTGCCAAGCGCTACGGCATCGCGCTCGATGTGCTGATGTTTGGCGAGGAGCCGCGCATGAGCAGCTACTTCCTTACGCGCAAAGGCCAGGGGCCAAGCGTGGAGCGGCGCAAGGAGTACAAGTACCAAAGCCTGGCCAGCGGGTTCCGCGGGCGCAAGGCAGACCCGTTCATGACGCAGGTGGACCCGCTGCCCGGCGACCGCAAGTACAGCAAGAACTCACACGACGGGCAGGAGTTCAACTACATCGTGGAGGGCCGGATGGAGATAACAATCGGCGACAAGGTGATGACGCTCGGCGAGGGCGACAGCATATACTTCGACGCTACGCAGCCCCACTGCATGAGGGCGCTCGACGGAAAGCCGGTGAAATTCCTCGTGATGGTAATCTGACACAGCGCAGAAGTCAGAGTGACGAGTGCAGAGGTATGATTACTTCGAGTGCAGGAAACTTAATGGCAGCCCACGAAGCATTTGTCCTCTAACTCCTTGGCGGAACGAAGTGGAGTGATAACTCCTTCTGACTCCTTTTAACTCCTAAAAAGGATTTGCCTGCACTCCCGTCTCCTTTCTCCTATAAAGAATAAACAACAAAATTCAAAAAGACACAATGATAGAGAGATTTCTGAAGCAGACGCGCTTTGAATCGCAAGACGATTACAGGCGCAACCTGCAGTTCATAATACCCGACAACTTCAACTTTGCCTACGACGTGATGGACGCATGGGCGGAGGAAGCGCCCGACAAGGTGGCCCTGATATGGACCAACGACGAGGGAGAGTGCCGCAAGTTCACATTCAAGGACCTGAAGGAGCAGAGCGACCGCACCGCCGCCTACTTCACGCAGATAGGCATAGGGCGCGGCGACATGGTGATGCTGATACTCAAGCGGCGCTATGAGTTCTGGCTGTCCATGCTCGCCCTCCACAAGATAGGGGCCGTGGCCATACCCGCCACGCACATGCTCACCAAGCACGACATAGTGTATCGCAACACACGGGCGGGCATCAAGGCCATCGTCTGCGTGGGCGAGGACTACGTTTTGCAGCAGGTCAGCGAGGCCATGGCAGAGAGTCCGTCGGTCAGGGTGCTCGTGAGCGTGGGGCCGAACGTCCCCGAGGGCTTCCACGACTGGCACAGGGAGTGGGCCGCTGCGCCGGCCTTCGTGCGCCCGGCCTTCGTCAACAGCAACGACGACACCATGCTTATGTACTTCACCAGCGGCACCAGCGGCGAGCCGAAGATGGTGGCCCACGACTTCCTCTACGCCCTGGGCCACCTCACCACGGGCGTGTTATGGCACAACCTCGGCCCCGACAGCATCCACCTCACCGTGGCCGACACGGGCTGGGGCAAGGCCGTGTGGGGCAAGCTCTACGGCCAGTGGTTCGCCGGGGCGGCCGTGTTCGTGTTCGACCACGAGAAGTTCACGGCCGAGAAGATAATGCGCCAGATAGAGAAATACCGCATAACGTCGTTCTGCGCGCCGCCCACGGTCTATCGCTTCATGATTCACGAGGACTTCTCCAAGTACGACCTGTCGTCGCTGCGCTACTGCACCACGGCGGGCGAGGCGCTCAATCCCGCCGTCTTTGACAAGTTCCTGCAGCTCACTGGCATACGCCTCATGGAGGGCTTCGGCCAGACCGAGACCACCATGACCCTTGGCACGATGCCCTGGACCAAGCCCAAGCCCGGCTCTATGGGACTGCCCAACCCGCAGTACGACATCGACCTGCTGAAGCCCGACGGCACTCCCTGCGAGGACGGAGAGAAGGGCGAGATTGTGATTCGCACCGACCGAGGCAAGCCCATAGGCCTCTTCAAGGGCTATTATCGCGACGATGAGCTGACGCGCCGCGTGTGGCACGACGGCGTTTACCACACGGGCGACGAGGCATGGCGCGACGAAGACGGCTACTACTGGTTCGTTGGCCGCATCGATGACGTGATAAAGAGCAGCGGATACCGCATCGGCCCGTTCGAGGTGGAGAGCGCGCTGATGACCCATCCCGCCGTGCTCGAGTGTGCCATAACGGGCGTTCCTGACGACATCCGAGGCATGGTGGTCAAGGCGACCGTGGTGCTCAGCAAGGCGTGGCGCGACCGCGCGGGCGACGATTTGGTGAAGGAACTGCAGAATCACGTCAAGCATGAGACCGCGCCATACAAGTATCCGCGCGTCATCGAGTTCGTGGATGAGCTGCCAAAGACCATCAGCGGCAAGATAAGGCGAGTGGAGATAAGGGAGAAAGACAGTAAAACGAAGAACGAAGAGTGCTGAGTGCAGAGGTATGATTACTTCGAGTGCAGATGTCAGAGCACTGAGTGTAGAGGTATGATTACTTTTAGGCATGAATGAAAACGGATGAGGCCGAGACAGGCAGAAGTGCCAATCAATGCAAGTTCCGCGCCAATAATGCTCATGCTTCTTCACTCATCATCCTGTTCTCTGCGCTAAAGCTAATCATACCTCTTCACTCATCACTCCAAACTCTAAACTAAGTAGAAAGTGCGTTTAGTGATAAAGGTGGGCAGCAACGTGCTGACCCGCGACGACGGCAAGCTCGACATCACCCGTATGTCGGCCCTGGTGGACCAGGTGGCGTGGCTCCGCGGCGAGGGGCACGAGGTCATTCTCGTGTCGAGCGGTGCCGTGGCGAGCGGCCGCGGCGAGCTGAAGGTGAGCCACAGGCTCGACAGCGTGGAGCAGCGGCAGCTGTTCTCGGCCCTCGGGCAGGCCAAGTTGATAAACCTATACTACGACCTGTTCCGCGAATACCGCATCCCTGTGGGGCAGGTGCTCACCATGAAGGAGAGCTTTGCCACGCGCCGCGAGTACCTGAACCAGCGCGCCTGCATGGCGGTGATGCTCGACAACGGGGTCATTCCGATAGTGAACGAGAACGACACGGTGAGCGTCACGGAGCTGATGTTCACCGACAACGACGAGCTGTCGGGTCTCATCGCGGCCATGATGGATGCCGACGAGCTGATAATACTGAGCAACATTGACGGCATTTACGACGGAACGCCCGGCTCGCCCGGGGCGAAAGTGATACCCGAGGTGGCCCCGGGGCGCGACCTCAGCACATACATCAGCCGCGAGAAGAGCGGCTTCGGGCGTGGCGGAATGCTCACCAAGTGCAACATTGCCCGCCAGGTGGCCGACGAAGGGATAAGGGTTGTCATAGCCAATGGCAAGCGCGATGACATCCTGAAGGCCCTGATGACCAGTCCGGCGACCACGCTCCACACGGAGTTCACACCCAATCCCGACGCCGCATCGAACGTGAAGAAATGGATAGCCCACAGCGCGAGCTTTGCCAAGGGGGTGGTGCGGATAAACAGCAAGGCGGCCGACGTGCTGCGCGGCGACCGCGCCGTGAGCCTGCTCCTTGTCGGCGTGACCGCCATCGAGGGCGACTTTGAGGAGGGAGACATCATCACCATAGCCGACGAGAGCGGCTCAACCATCGGCGTTGGGCGCAGCAGCTACGGCAGCGACGAGGCCCGCCGCCTCATGGGGGCGCACGACGTGAAGCCCCTCGTGCACTATGACTATCTGTGCTTGGAGTGAGGAATGGAGGCAGAAGCCCCTCCCCGCCCTTCCCGGTGGGGATGGAGCGGCTGCGCATTCCGGCTGTGGCACCTCGTGTGTCGGTGCATATATGCGGTGCATCTATGATTTAATGATGTCTTTGCCTGCCGTCTTGGGCATTCCGAACGCCGGATACCATAGTCTGGACTCCTGTACTCCTGCAACTTCTGAACTCCTAAATAGAAATATATTTAATCTATATGGTAAGATTGACCGATATTTTCAAAAGTGCGAAGGCCGCGGGGCGACGCCTCGCCCTCATGTCGGACGATGAGCGGAACGCCGTGCTCGCCGACGTGGCCGACGCCATAATGGCAGGCAGCGGGCGCATACTCGCGGCCAACGCCGATGACCTGAGCCGCATGGACGCGGCCAACCCGCTTTACGACCGCCTGAAGCTGACCGCCGAGAGGCTCGACGGCATAGCCACGGATATGCGCAACGTGTGCCGGTTGCCGTCGCCGCTGGGGCGCGTCACCAACGGGCGCACACTGCCCAACGGCCTCCGCCTGAGGCGCGTCAGCGTGCCTTTCGGCGTGATAGGCATCATCTATGAGGCCCGGCCCAACGTCACGTTCGACGTGTTTGCGCTCTGCTTCAAGAGCGGCAACGCCTGCGTGCTGAAGGGCGGGCGCGATGCCGACCGCTCCAACCGCGCCGGGGTGGAGCTGATTCACGAGGTGTTGCGCCGTCACGGCATCGACACTGCCGCCGTGCAGTTGCTTCCCGCCACCCACGAGGCCACCGCTGAGATGCTCGGGGCCGTGGGTTATGTCGACCTGTGCATACCGCGCGGCGGCCGGAAGCTCATCGACTTTGTGCGCGACAACGCCCGCGTGCCGGTCATAGAGACGGGTGCCGGGGTGGTGAACACCTACTTCGACGCCTCGGCCGACCTCGACATGGGCCGTCGCATTGTGAACAACGCCAAGACGAGGCGCGTCAGCGTGTGCAACGCCTTGGACTGCCTGATAGTCCACTCGTCGCGCCTTGCCGACCTGCCTGCGCTCTGCGAGCCGCTGGCCGCAAGCAAGGTGGTGCTCTATGCCGACGAAAGGGCACTGCCGGCACTCGCCGACGGCTATCCCGGCGAACTGCTCCGGCAGGCCACGGCAGAGAGCTTCGGCACGGAGTTCATGGACTACAAGATGGCAGTGCGCACCGTCGATTCGCTCGACGAGGCCCTGGAGCACATAGCGCGCTACGGCTCCGGCCACAGCGAGTGCATCATAACGCAGAGCGAGGAGGCCGCCAGCCGCTTCCAGGCGCAGGTTGACGCGGCCTGCGTTTACGTCAACGCGCCCACCAGCTTCACCGACGGCGCACAGTTCGGGCTGGGTGCCGAAATTGGCATCAGCACCCAGAAGCTCGGCCCGCGCGGCCCCATGGGCCTCGAAGAGATAACCACCTACAAGTGGCTCATAGACGGACAGGGGCAGACAAGGCCATAGGCATACAACGGCTTGGCCAACATACTTTCTTAATTCTTAATTTTTAATTCTTAATTCTATGAACTCTTTCATCAACGTAGAAGACATCGGCGACCTCGGCAAAGCCCTCGCCGAAGCACAGGAGATAAAGCAAGACCGTTACAAATATCAGCATCTGGGCAAGAACAAGACCCTGATGATGATATTCTTCAACAACAGCCTGCGCACAAGGCTGAGCACGCAGAAGGCCGCCATGAACCTGGGCATGAACGTCATTGTGCTCGACGTGAACGCCGGCGCGTGGAAGCTGGAGACCGAGCGCGGCGTGATCATGGACGGCGACAAGAGCGAGCACCTGCTCGAAGCCATCCCCGTGATGGGCTGCTACTGCGACATGATAGGCGTGCGCAGCTTCGCCGGACTGCAAGACCGCGACTACGACTATGCCGAGACCGTGCTCCACCAGTTCATAAAGTACAGCGGCAGGCCCGTGTTCGCCATGGAGACGGCCACCGTTCACCCGCTGCAGGCCTTCGCCGACCTGATAACCATAGAGGAGCACAAGGCGAAGCCGCGCCCCAAGGTGGTGCTGACGTGGGCCCCCCACTGCCGCGCCCTGCCGCAGGCAGTGCCGAACTCGTTCGCACAGTGGATGAACGCGGCCGACGTGGACTTCGTCATCACCCACCCGGAGGGCTATGAGCTAGACCCTAAGTTCGTCGGACCGGCCCGCGTGGAGTACGACCAGATGAAGGCTCTGGAGGGAGCCGACTTCGTTTACGCCAAGAACTGGAGCTGTCCGGGCGTGACAAATCCCGCCGACTACGGCAAGATATTGAGCCGCGATATGTCGTGGACCATCGACGCGGCGCACATGGCCGTGACCAACCACGGCAAGTTCATGCACTGCCTGCCCGTGCGCCGCGGCCTCATAGTGACCGACGACGTGATAGAAAGTCCCGACTCGCTCGTGATACCCGAGGCAGCCAACCGCGAAATCTCCGCCTCGGTGGTGATAAAGCGTATGCTCGAAGCACTCTGACGGCGGCCGAGGCAGGGCGGTTTTCCTGGCGTTTCCCGGCGGTTCGGTTATCGTTTTCTTGTTTCCGGTTGTCGTTTTCTGTCGATATATAACGTTATATGACGATATATAACGACAGAAAACGACAACCCAAACCCAGGAAAACACCAACCGGGGCGGCAAAAACAACAGCCAAAACGCAAAAAAATCAACCACAACAAAACGCAAAAAACATGGAGAAACGAGTGATGCTGAACGGGACAACGCCTGAGACCGCAGCTGCATCTGCGACAGACCAGCTGCCGGATATGCTGAAGGGAGCGCGGCCATGGGCGTGAACATCGGCTCCACGGCGGGATACCTATGGCTCGACAGCTGGGTGATGGCCAACGTCATCTACCTGAGCACGCAGAGCTTCTGCCGCCGCTTCCTGAACAGGGACAACGACCCGTGCGGACGGCTGTACGACCAGATGACGCAGGCGGCACGCTCCGTGCAGGCCAACATAGCCGAAGGGGCTGCCCGGCACCAGACTTCCATAGAGACGGAGATGAGGCTCACCGATGTGGCCCGCGCCAGCCTGAGCGAGCTGGCGGGCGACTATCTGAACTACCTCATGGACCGCGGGCAGACGGCGTGGCCCAAGAGCCATCCCGAGTGGCGTGAGGTGCAGGCCACAAGGCTGTCGCCCCCACGCTACGGCAGCGACCTAATGCACGACGTGTCGGCGCACATCATAGAGCAGAGACGCAAGTTCGAGCGGTGGACAGAGGCTGCCGACAGCTCTGTGGCGGCCAACGCCATGCTGCTGCTCTGTGGCCGGCTCACCACGATGCTGCGCAAGCAACTGGCCGGACAGCTGGCCGGCTTCAAGGAGAGCGGCGGGTTCACCGAGAACATGACCGCCGAACGCCTCGCCGCCATCAAGGAGAGCCAGCGTGCGGCCGGCGCTCCTGCCTGTCCCATCTGCGGCAAGCCGATGGTGAAGCGCATGGCCCGCAAGGGCATGAACAGCGGCCACGAGTTCTGGAGCTGCACCGACTATCCCAACTGCCGCGGCACAAAGAGTCTCTGACGCGCCGCGCGCCACACTACCGGCTGCGGCAAGTTACGCCGTTTTTCCGGTAAAGAATCTTGACAAAGCCATTCGCTCTAAAAAAACGGAAGCAGCCCCCTGAAGAGCCTTTCCGGGTCTCCAAGACAGTCAAACAGCGCACCTTGTTTTGCAAAGCGTGCCGTTTCGCAGTGCAAGATGCCCCGTTTTGCATCGCTGTTTGTGCCGTTTCGCATCGCGAAACGGTGCATATTGCAGGCTGTTTCCTATCAAAAAGCTAAGCTTTCGGCTGCTTTTTGGCAAATATTAGGGTCTCTTTTATTGCACAGTTTTGCCTTTCTTTACTTTATGTCCTTGTCTCCCAGTGAGTTGCGACTGCACGCCCATTTTCGCGTTTTTTGCCGCCGGGAGGCGTTTTCGCGGTGGCGGCGCGATTCTCGGCGGGCTTTTTTGGGTCCGATGCCGATGCATACGGCATTTCGGCACCGCCTTTAGGGGCAGAACTGCGAGCTAATTTATATTCAAAAAAAACGCTTTTTCCCTTTGATTTGTCTGCAACTTGCATTACCTTTGCATGATGATAGGCTGTGCGTGGAGCAGCTGCGGGCAAGAGTTCTGCAGCCGTTGTGCAACGCCGCTACACTAATCGGAACGCATTATGATTTCATTCGAAAACGACTACAGCAACGGAGCCCACCCCAAAGTGCTGCAGCGGCTGCTCGAAACCAACGACGAGCAGACGCTGCCCTACGGCTTCGACCGCTTCTGCGAAGACGCAAAGGAGAAGATAAAGCAAGCCTGCGAGGACGAAGACGCAGTGATATTCTTCCTCGCCGGAGGCACGCAGACCAACGCCACGGTGATAGACTCGTTCCTATACCAGTATGAGGGCGTGATAGCCCTCGACACCGGGCACATCAATGTGCACGAGGCTGGAGCGATAGAGTTCACCGAGCACAAGATAATAAACATAAAGGGGCGCGACGGCAAGATGCACGCCGACGACCTGCACCGCTATCTTGAGGACTTCAAGCACGACGGCAACAACGCCCACTCGGTGTTCCCCGGCCTGGTCTACATCACCTTCCCCACCGAGCTGGGCACACTCTACAGCGCGGCCGAGCTGGATGCCATATACCAGGTGTGCTGCAGCAACAACCTGCCACTGTACGTTGACGGCGCCCGCCTGGGCTACGGGCTCGTGGCCGAAGGCAACGACATCACCCTGCCATACCTCGCCCGCCACTGCGACGCGTTCTACATCGGCGGCACAAAGATAGGCGCGCTGTGCGGCGAGGCCGTGGTGTTCACCCACAACAACGCCCACCGCCACTTCTTCACCATACAGAAACAGCACGGAGCGCTCATGGCCAAGGGCCGCCTTCTCGGCGTTCAGTTCGACGCTCTGTTCACCGACGGGCTCTACTTCGACATATCGCGCAACGCGATAGACATGGCCATGAGGATGAGAAAGATATTCGAGGAAAAGGGCTACAGGTTCTGGCTCGACTCGCCCACCAACCAACAGTTCATAATTATGAACAACAAGGACGTGGAAAGGCTGCAGCGCGACGTGCTCTTCACCCACTGGGGCATGGCCGACGAGAACCATACCATCTGCCGCTTCGTGACGAGCTGGTCGACCACCGAGGCCGACCTGCGGCTGCTTGAGTCACTGCTCTGACAGGCGGAAGCGCCTGGTCACGGTGCCGTCGTAGGTGTTCACCGTGAGCGCCACGCTGTCGGCGGGTATCGCCCGGCGGGCTATGCTGACGTAAGTCTTCGAGGAATAATATTCGGGCACGCCCCCCTGGTCGTGGTACAGGCGCAGGTGGGCAGTGCTCACCCCGCTGTCTGACATGGTGACGGAGTCGCACACCATGCCCACCGTGTGGTGTGCGTCGTCGTCGTCGCCCTCGCCCGTCTTGAGGTACAGCC
Source organism: uncultured Prevotella sp. (assembly GCA_944320355.1). Lineage (GTDB taxonomy): Bacteria > Bacteroidota > Bacteroidia > Bacteroidales > Bacteroidaceae > Prevotella. The sequence continues at coordinate 59,714 of CALUHC010000039.1, forward strand.
CCATGTTGAGATACCGTCCCGACGCGCTCAGCCACGCGCTCTCAAGGTCTACCGGGTCGGTCTGCACGGAGTCGAGCTGCACTGCGGGCTGCACCGACAGCACAGGCACTGCTGCCAGGCTGCGCGGGCGCACCGAGCTGCCCTCCGAGCGGTCGTAGTGGAGCACGGCGCGGTACATGGTGTCGGGGCGCACAGCCCACGAAACGGAGACCGCAGGGGTCAGAGCGAGCGAGTCGCCGCCATCGGTCAGCGCGTAGTCCACGGCGCATTCGGCATTGGTGTGAGCCTCGACAAAGTCGCCGGTGAGCATCGAATACTCGCCCGTTCCCTCGTCATAGCCACCCATCTCGCAGCCCGCAAGGGCCAAGAGCGGCAGCAAAAGCAGTAATTTTTTCATCACAAAAGATTGTCAAGACATAAAAGAGGCTGTGCCAAAACAGGAGTGGCACGGAGTTAACTGAAGTCAGACGACCTATCGGTCGCCGGAAGTTAACGGACAATGGCTTTGAAATCAGAGACAAAGCATTCGTCCGCTAACTTCGGGGCAAAGCCCCAAACTCCTGTTAACTCCATCTTTCCCCGGTCTGATATCAGTTCAAACATTCTCTCCCAACGCCGCCATCTGGTTGATGGCCGGGTTGGCGTACATCGTCAGGATGCACCCGCGCAGGAACGCCTCGTCGCGATTCGGCAGGTCTATCTTGGCCACCTGCCCGTCAACATAGTCCAAGAAGACCTTCTTCTCGTCGGCCGTGTAGTGGCCGGAAAGCTTCCCGCCAAACCTGACAAGGTCGGCGGCGACGTAGTTTCCGGGGTATAGGCGGTAGTGGCAGTGTATGTCGCGGTCTATGCGGCGGGCCACAGCGTCGAGCAGTTCGCCCTTGGGCATATCGTCGGGGAGCGCGCCAAGGAAGTCGTCCAGGCACGGCGAGCAGTGGTAGTGTATGCGCCCCTTGAAGCCGGCTATGCCGGTCTTCATGCTCATCACGTCGTCCTGCTTGGTCTTTGTCCATCCCGGCACGTCGCGCTTCAGCTGGAACTCGCGTGCCTTGAGGTAGTCGCAGGGGTCATACTCGTACGATATGGCCAGCGGGACAATGTGCAGCTGCCGCAGCCTTTCGGCCACGCTGCCCTCTCCGCCCATGGCCATCATCTTCAGCAGGGCGGTCTGTGTGCGGTCGTCGCTGTCCTTGGCGCGTCCCTCGCGCTGCGCTATCCAGATGTTGTCGTGCTTGCGGCCGATTATGTAGTGCATATAGTCGGCCATGCGCTTGCTGCTGGCGAGCATCTCGCGGAGGCTCGCGCTGCGCTCCACTATGAACGATTTGTTCAACTTTACGAGGTCTTTTATCCACGGCGCGGCCAGAAGGTTGTCGCCGATGGCTATCTCGCAGGTCGTGCCGAAGCCCGAGTCTATGAGCTTGAGGGCGAGCAACGCCGAGTCGAGCACTATGTCGCGGTGGTTGCTCACGAACGTATAGCGCCCCTGCCTGGATATGGCCGAGCAGTCGAACGTGAATGCTGTGGATGCCTTGGCGAGCAGGTTTTCGAGGAACTTGTGGCAGAAGCGCACCTGAAACTCAAGGCACGTCTTGCACTTGCGTATCTCGTGGTCCAGCGCTTCGATGGGAACGCCGGGCAGGGCGTATGCGAGCGCGGCGCGGAACTGCGGGTCGGACAGCATCCTGTCGAACGCCGCCGGCAGCTCTTCCGGCTCAAACGGGCGTATGGCGTCATAGCGCCTCAACTCTTCATCCATTGGCTTCTTGGTTTGGTTTGTGCCCGATGCGGTCAGGCTATCTGGTTTTCAACAATCTCGGTGAGCACTTCCGTCATGGTCATCCCCGCCGCCTTGACCTGCTGCGGGATGAAGCTGGTGGCCGTCATGCCGGGAGTCGTGTTTATTTCGAGCATGTATATCTTGTCCACCTCGGTGCCGTCCTTGCCCGGTCCGCGCGCTATGATGTAGTCGATGCGTATGATGCCGTTGCAGTGCAGTATGTCGTAGATGTGGCTTGTCAGCTCGCTCACGCGGCGGGCGGTGTCCTCGCTGAGGCGGGCGGGGGTGATTTCGGTCACCTGTCCGTTGTATTTCGCGTCGTAGTCAAAGAACTCGTTCTTTGTCACCACTTCCGTTGCTGGCAGCACCACGGAGCGTTTGTCGGTCTTGTAGCAGCCCACCGAGATTTCCGTTCCCGTGATGCAGGCTTCCACCATCACCTCCGGGCTTTCGAGCATTGCCTTGCGTATGGCCGGGGCGAGCTGGTCTTTGTTTTTCACTTTGGTTATTCCGAAGCTGCTGCCGTCGGCCGCCGGCTTGACGAAGCAGGGCATGCCGATGCGCTCTTCCACCTCGTCGTCGCTCACAAGCTCCTCGTATCCGCTGCGTATGAGCAGGCTGTCGGCCACCAGCACGCCGTATCCGCGCAGGTATTGGTTGAGCACGAACTTGTTGAAGGTCATCGCCTCTACGAGCACTCCGCTCGTGGAGTAGGGCAGGTGGATGAGGTCAAAGTAGCCCTGCAGCACTCCGTTCTCGCCCGGTGTGCCGTGGATGGTGATGTAGGCGTAGTCGAAGAACACTGTCCGGCCGCCCTCGTTGAACGAGAAGTCGTTGCGGTTTATCTTTGCCGTGGTGCCGTCGCTGAGGTCAACATGCCAGTCGAGGCCTTTCACGTCTACTATATATACGTTGTAACGCTCCTTGTCGAAGAACGAGTATAGCCCTTGCGCCGAGCGCAGGGACACGTCGTGCTCCGACGAATCGCCGCCGCATACGATGGCGATGTTTTTCTTTGTCTGTTTCATCAGTCTATGTTTGTGTATTTATATTTGCTTAGTCGTTGCCTTCTGCCGCGTCCTTTCTGCCGCTGATGTAGCGCCGCCACCGCTCCACGAGCTGCTCCATGTCGGCCGGCAGGGGCGAGGTGAAGTCCATCTGGCGGCCTGTCCGCGGATGTGCGAAGCCCAGCGTGCGGGCGTGGAGCGCCTGCCTGGGGCAGAGCTTGAGGCCGTTCAGCACGAACTGGCGGTAGCTGCCGGTGCGCTCGCCGCGCAGTATCTCGGTGCCGCCGTAGCGCTCGTCGCCGAAGAGGGGGTGCCCTATGTGGCGCATGTGGGCGCGAATCTGGTGCGTGCGGCCCGTTTCGAGGATGCACTCCACGAACGTAACGTAGCCCAGCCGCTCCAATACCCGCCAGTGGGTGACGGCTGGCTTGCCTGTGTCGGAGCCCGGCGGGAACACCGTCATGCGCAGCCTGTCCTTGGGGTCGCGGCCGATGTTGCCCTCGATGGTGCCGCTGTCGGCGGTCATGTTGCCCCAGACGAGGGCGTTGTAGCTGCGTCGGCTGGTCTTGTTGTAGAACTGCGCGCCCAGCGCGGTCTTGGCTTCAGGGGTCTTGGCCACCACGAGCAGTCCGCTGGTGTCCTTGTCTATGCGGTGCACGAGACCCACCTGCGGGTCGTTGGGGTCGTAGGTCGGCAGGTTGCGCAGGTGCCATGCCACGGCGTTTACGAGCGTGCCGCTGAAGTTGCCGCAGCCGGGATGCACCACCAGTCCGGCGGGCTTGTTGACCACCATGAGGTCGTCGTCCTCGTAGACTACGTCGAGCGGTATGTCCTCAGGCTCTATGGTGGTGTCGTAGTGCGGGCGGTCGAGCATCAGCGTGACCACCTCTCCGGGCCTCACCTTGTAGTTGCTCTTCACCGGGCGGCCGCCCACGTGGACGAACCCCGCGTCGGCCGCCTTCTGTATGCGGTTGCGGCTGGAGTGCTGCAGCTTCTCGAACAGGAACTTGTCTACCCTCACCGGGGCTTGCCCGCGGTCCACTTCTACGCGGAAGTGCTCGTAGAGCTGCCCCTGCTCGTCGTCGTCAAGCTGCTCGATGTCTGCGTCGGGCCATGCTGTTTCTGTGCCTTCTGTCATTCTGTTGTCTCTGTGATGGGTTGTTGTTGCGGCGTGGCTGCCGGGTCCGTGGCCTCGTCGGCGGGCGGGCCGGTGACCACCTCGAACTCGTCTATCTCGCTTTCCATGCCGCCGTAATCGGATTCCACGTAGTCTATCTCCATGTTGTCGTCGTCGTACATTCCGCTGCCCACTTGCAGTTGCAGCGGCACGTCGATTGGCACGCGGTCGCCCATGCTCACCCGTCGGCCGCCTGCCGTGATGCCGTACACCCAGTCTTTCTCACCGGCCACCGGCTTGGGGTCGAGCATCCTGAAGCCCATGGCCCGCAGCCGGGCCTCGGCCTCGCGCACGCTGCTGTTGTCCACTATGTCGGGGATGGTCAGCGTGGGGGTCGACTTGGAGTTTACGGTCACATAGATCATGTGGCCCGACTTGACCTTCGCGCCACCGGCGGGGTTCTGCAGCAGCACGCAGTCGGCCGGCATACGCTTGTTGTAGCCCGTGTCGCCAACCTCCACGCGCAGTCCGTCGCCTTCGAGCAGCGCCTTGGCGCTGGCGAAGCCCATGCCGCGCACGTCGGGTACGGGAATCTCTTCGCCGTGGTGCGTGTACCGGTCAAGCCCGTACTTCAGGCCGAGGAACAGCGCCACGACCACCACCGCCATGGCCAGCAGGTTGCCCCACAGGTATTTGTCGAGGAACTTTCGGAAGAAATCTTTGGACTTCATCTGTCTTTTTGTAACTTTCTTTTGCGCAAACGCCGCCTCCACGTCATGCGTTCAGCGTGGCGGCGCGCCCACAATGGCTGTGCCACTGCCTTTGCGGTGAGCCTCCCCACGCATGACCGGGCGCAGCTTATCTTATGCAAGGATGATGCAAACGAGCGGAAAGAGAACTTGTCCTCTGTTTCCCGAGTGCTGTTTATCTTATGCAAAGATAATGGTTTTGGGATATACGGCAAAGAATTTGGTGATTTTTTAGAGGCTATTTTGATTTTCTTGTTTTTCCGTTTTTGTCTTGCGCGGCTGTGGTTTCGTGGGCGGGCGTGGCGCGTTGAGATGGACGGAGGACAATGCCATTGGGCATATCAAGAAACAGGGGTTGGCGTTTGGTGTTGCGAAACGTGCCGTTTCGCACAATGAAACGGCACGTTTCACCGCCTGAAACGGGCCGTTTTGGAACGCGAAACGGCACGTTTCGCAACACCATTGATTATCAATGACTTACAGGTGTGTCGTGGGCTGCTGTGGGATGTGTCAAAAAACGCGGGTGGGCTTGCCTGCGGCTGTGGGCGCGGGCGGTGTCACTTGTCGAATGTCCGGTTGCCGTATGCCACGATGAAAGGCGTGAAGAATCCCCTCGCCAGCCCTTTTGCTCCTTTTGTCTTGTCGGGCCGGGGGTAGGCCTCGTGGCGGTATCTCATGCAGATGAGGCACAGGCGCAGCAGTGGCAGCGGCCCCGGGCTGAGCAGGCATCGCGCCATGCGGTGCTCCACGCTATGCTTTGGGCTGCCGGTGTTTTCGTATATGTATGCGCACAGCCGCCTGAACTGCGGCTTCGATTGCAGCCGGCGGTAGTGCTTCAGGCCGTGCAGGTAGGCGTCGAGCTTGCCTTGGCGCGGCGGCTCGGAGGTGCCCGTTGTGCCTGTGTGCCGCTTTGTTCCGGCTTCGTTGTCGTGGTCGCGGTGCCAGTTCAGCGGCCGGTCTATGTATTTGATGGCGTGGTCGCCAACAAAAAAGGCGTTCACCGCCAGCCAGTAGTCGTAGACTATGCCGTCTTGCCACACGCGGTCCAGTTGGGCGAAGTCGCGCCGCAGCAGCATGGTGTGGCCCAGCAGGCTTGAAAAGAACATCCCCTTCAGCGTGTGCTGCAGGTGCACTTCGTAGGCGTTGCCCATGTCGCGGCTGCGGGTGTAGGCCGAGCTGCAAAGGTTGCACGGGCCTATGGCGGCCACCTGCCGCTCTATCTTGTCCGTGAACCAGATGTCGTCCTGGTCGGCGAGCGCCACGAAATCGGCCGTGGCGCGCTTTACGGCGGTCTTGAAGTTGAGGTTGTAGCCGAGGTTCTCGGGGTTCACATATAGTTCTATGAAGGGGTGGCGGGCGGCATATTCGCGCACAATGGCCACCGTTCCGTCGGTGGAGCGGTCGTCCTGCACTATGAGGCGGCTGATGGGATAGGTCTGGCTCACTATCGAGTCGAGCTGCTCGCGCAGGAACTTCTCGCCGTTGTAGGTGCACATCACTACGTCGACGGTCTTGCTTGTGTCCATGAGTGTATGTCTTTTCTTTGTGTATTTGTGTTTTGTGTGGTCGGTGGCGCTGTTCCGCGGGGCGTTCAGTCGTCGAACTCGGTGTTGTTGAACGCGAAGATGAACGGCATGAAGAAGCCCCTCAGCACGCCCATCGCCCCGGCTGCCTTGGCCGGGTCGGGGTATGCCTCGCGGCGGTGGCGGGCGCAGAGCAGGCACAGGCGCAGCAGTGGCGCGGCGCCGTTGCGCAGCATGAGCGCGGCCATCAGGCCTTCGGTGGCGTGGCCGTGGCGCGGCGCCTCGTCGGCAATGGCCTTGTAGAACAGCTGCCACGCCGGCTTTTGTTGCAGTCGGCGGTAGTGCTTCAGGCCGTGCATATAGGCGGCCAGCGGTCCGCCGCTGCCGTGGCCGGCGGCTTTCATGCGCTCCGTGTGCTGCCGCTGGGCGGTCTCGTCGGGGTGCGAGCGGTGCCAGTTCAGCGGCTCGTCTATTCGCGCTATGGCCGGCTCGTCGGTGAGATAGGCTTTTACGGCCAGCCCCCAGTCGTATATCATGTGTGGCATCCATGCCCCGGGATTCCTGGCGAATTCGCCCTTTAGCAGCATGGTGTGCCCGGCGAAGCCGTGGAAGAGCAGCGCCTTGAGCCCGTATTGCGGCCTCACCACGTGTGTGTTGCCCATGCTTTCGCCGCGCGTGTGGGCAGAGAAGCAGATGTTGTGCTGGCCTATGGCGGTCACCTGCCGCTCTATCTTGTCTGCGAACCAAACGTCGTCCTGGTCGGAAATGGCCACGAAATCGGCCGTGGTGCGCATCACGGCGGTCTTGAAGTTGAGGTTGTAGCCAAGGTTCTCGGGGTTCACATAGAGCTCAATGAAAGAGTGGCGGGCGGCGTATTCGCGCACAATGGCCACCGTGCCGTCGGTGGAGCGGTCGTCTTGCACTATGAGTCGGCTGATGGGGTAGGTCTGGCTCACTATCGAGTCGAGCTGCTCGCGCAGGAACTTCTCGCCGTTGTAGGTGCACATCACCACGTCGACGGTCTTGCTTGTGTCAGTGTTCATTGTTTTCTATTGAGTATTTTGCTTGACAGGAACTGTTCGCACTCTTTCATTATATGCACGCGGGCGAGGCGCATCACGGCATAGTAGAGCGCGGCGGCCATGGCCACGCGGGCCGTGAGCAGCAGCGCGAGGCTGGCTATCCACGCCGTGGCTAAGTGGGTGGCCGCCATCACTCCGGCGGCGGCGAGGGCGAAGGGGGCCACGTCGCGCATGAACATCACGAGGCCATAGCCCGTGAGGCGGCGCACAAAGAAGAGCCAGACGAAGACCCACACCACGTTGAGCGCGGCGTAGGCCGCCACCATGGTGCGTATGCCGAGCGGCCAGATGCACACCATCAGGGCGATGGAGGCCACGCCGAGGCCGCAGGTGCACCAGAAGTTTATGTCGGAACGGCCTTTGCTCAGCACCGTGTTGCCCAGCACCGTGTGCAGAGGCATCACCGCTCCGCTCACGCACAGTATTTGCAACAGCTCGGCCGAGGCCAGCCACTTTTCTGTTATGGTTATCGTTATGAACTCTTTGGCAACAAGCGACAGGCCAAAGAGCAAGGGGAAGGAGATGAAAGCGGTGAACCGCATCAGCTTGCGCAGCGCGCCGAGCTGCCGCCCGTCCTGCCCGTTGAGGCCCGCCAGCACGGGCTGCGCCACCTGCTGCACCATGCCCTGCACAAGGTAGAAGCACTTGCTCGACCACTGGTAGGCCTGGTTGTAGCTGCCCGTGGCATGGGGAGAGAAGTAGCGCCCGAGCAGTATGTTTAGCACATTGTTGTTGATGTGGGTGGTTATCGACGTGGCCAGCACCTTGACGCTGAAGCGGAACATACGCCTCACGGGGCCGAAGTCGATGGCGAAGGAGGGCCGCCACGGCGAGTATCGCCACTGCATGGCGGTGGTGACGCTGACGAACACCAGCCCCTGCGTGGCCAGCGACCAGTAGGCCATGCCCATGAAGGCCATCACCGCGCCCACCGTGCTGGAGCATATCACGGCCACCATGCCTGCCTTTGCCTGCTGCTTGGCCATGAGGTTCTTGAAGAGGTAGGCCGACTGGGCGGTGCCGAGGCTGGCTATCGGTATGCTCAGGAAGGCGTAGCGGCACAGGGGTATGAGCTTTTCGGTATGGTAATAGTCGGCTATGAGCGGGGCGCAGCAGAAGAGGAGGGCGTACATGGCGGCCCCCACTATGATGTTGAACCAGAACACGGAGTTGTAATCGGCGTGGCAGGGAGACTTCAGGTTGGCCAGAGCCGAGGTGAAGCCGCTGTTCTGCAGCGTGGTGGCTATGAGCGAGAAGATGCTTATCATGGCCATCATGCCGTAGTCTTCGGGCGACAGCAGGCGGCCGAGGATGATGCCGAACACCAGTCCTATCACCTGCTGCACGCCGTTGTTCATGCCTCCCCAGAACAGGCCTTTTGCCGTTTTCTCTTTCAGCGACTCCATGCTTGTGCGTCCAAATGCCTGCAAATTTAATGTTTAGCGGTTGATTATCAAAGAAAAAAACGTATTTTTGCAGCATGAAAGTGTATTTTTACCACACGCAAGACGTGTGCCGTATATTGGGCGAATGGCGCGAAGGGCGGTTTCCCGGCCACTTCCTCTATGGCGCCACGCGGCTGGGCGGGCTTGGCATAGAGGTGACGTGGCACTCCCATTTCACCGGATACCGTCGCTGGCGGGCCATGTTCCGAACGGCGCGTGAGGTGCTTTCGCGAGGGGAAAAAGTCGATGCTGTGTTTGCCACTCACTATCAGGGGCTTGAGCTTGTCATACTGTTGCGCGCGCTCGGGCTTTTCCGCAAACCCATTGTTGTGTGGATGCACCAGCCTATGGGAGCGTCGGGCAGTGTGGCAAGGCGGCTGCTGGTACGTGTGTTCTACCGCGGAATTGACCGTATGCTGTTTTTCTCGCGCACCATTCTGGAGCAGTCGCTGTGCTCGCCTGCCGCAATCCCGCAGCGGATGGGCATAGGCCGCTGGGGGGCGGACACTGACTATTACGACCGCCTGATGCAAAGCGAGGGAAGGAGTGGGCGCGGAGGCTTCGTGTCAACGGGCAAGGAGCTGCGCGACATACCCACGCTGGTGGAGGCGGCCAGCGCCACTGACGCCGAGGTGGATATCTATCTGCCGGACAACTTCAGCGTCGATGGCCACGGGGTGACGCGCCACGGCTTGGAGAGAAAGTACGGAAAGATATTGAAAGGCAACGTGAGGATAACATACGTGCGCGGGCTTATACCATACGAACTGAGCAAGATCGTGAACAGGGCGGCCTGTGTGGTCGTGTGCTGCTATGAGACCAACTATACGGCCGGCCTGACAACGGTGGTCGAGGCCATGGCCCTGGGGCTGCCGGTGATATGCAGCCGCAATCCGAATATGCCGATGAGCCCGGAGCGCGACGGCTTCGGCATCTCGGTAGACTATGGAGACGTGGACGGCTGGCGGCGCGCCATAGAATGGGTGGCTGCCCATCCTGCCGAGGCCAAGGCCATGGGCGAGAGGGCGCGACGGCTGGCGGAGACCACTTACAACGACCGCAACTGCGCTCTCGATGTGGCCGCCGCGTTGAGGGAAGTGGCCGGCAGAAAGGCCGGAGGGAACTGACAGGCGCGCCATGCCGGCCCGGAGGCACCGGGATTCCGAATGAAAAAGATTATGAAGGTGCTGTGTCAAAATGGAGTTGACTGGAGTTTGGGATTCAGCCCGAAGTTATCCGGAGTTAACAGACGTATGTTTTGTTGCTGATTTCCAAGCCATTGTCCGCTAACTTCCGACGACCGGCAGGTCGTCTAACTTCGGTTAACTCCTTTCAACTACATTTTGGCACAGCCGCATATCTGCAATCTGCCCATACTTGAAAATATGCAACTAAAAAACGGCCTCTGCCGCCTTGATTTTCCGTGTGTGCCGTTTCGCATTCTGAAATGACCTGTTTCGCACTGCAATATGGCCTGTTTTGGCCTGCAAAACGGCACGTTTCGCAAGGTAAAACGACCTGTTTTGCAACACGTTGAATATCAGGTGGTTAAGCGGGGTGGCCGTCATTGGTGTCTTTGACATATAAATGTTAATGGCGGCGTGTGTTTGCTGGCAGGCACAGAGCGTTTGGGATGTTTGCGGATATTAATAAAACTGTATGTCCGCATATAGCCAAACGTGTCTGAAAGAGTTTCACTTGTCCCCTCTTTTCGCAAAGCCAATGCCTTTCAACCCAAATCGGTCACTAGACCGCCAGGAATATATTTTTGTTGCTTTTCAGGCTTTCCAAGTGCTTTCGCCCTGCCAGCGGCATCTTGTCTGCCACTTTGTCTCGACGTAGCCCGCTACGCCTTCGACAAAGGCGACTGCCAATCTGCACGCCGGCAAGACGAAATCACTTTGGACTCTAATGACCGATTTGGGTTCAAATGTGTTTGGCAAAATGCGGACAACCATAAACAAGGAAGGCGTGACGGGCAGGGATGCAGTCAAACGCATTCCGTGCCACAGCACGCCTTCCTTGTTTTTGGTTATTGTTTTTTTAACTTTTACTCTTTAACTTTCCACTTTTAACATACCTTGCTGCCCGGGGCGGCGTCGCGGAGGATGGTGGTAACGCTCAAGTTGCCGTCGAAGTTCTCGGCCGAGAGTATCATTCCCTGGCTCTCTATGCCCATGAGCTTGCGCGGGGCGAGGTTGGCAATGAAGAGCACATCGCGGCCGATGAGGTCCTCGGGAGCGTAGAACTTGGCTATGCCGCTGACGATGGTGCGGTCTGTGCCGCTGCCGTCGTCGATGGTGAACTTGAGCAGCTTGTTGGCTTTCTTCACCTTCTCGCAGGCCTTGACGCGGCCCACGCGGATGTCTATCTTCTCGAAGTCGGCGAAATCTATAGTCTCCTTTATCGGGTCGGCCTTGTGGGCGGCGGCCTCATTGGCGCGCTTGGCGTCGTCGAGCTTCCTCAGCTGGTATTCTATTGCCTCGTCGTCTATCTTCTCGAAGAGCAGCTCCGGCTTGGCGAGCCTGTGGCCTGGGGTGAGCAGGTCGGTGCGGCCCAGGCTGCCCCAGTCGGCGTTCTCCATGCCTATCATGCGGCGCAGGCGCGCGCTGCTGAACGGCAGGAACGGCTCGAAGGCTATGGCGAGGTTGGCGACTATCTGGAGCGAGATGTAGAGTATGGTCTCCACGCGCTGCGGGTCGGTCTTCCACACCTTCCACGGCTCGCATTCGGCTATGTAGCGGTTGCCTATGCGTGCCAGGTTCATGGCCTCCTTCTGTGCCTCGCGGAACTTGAACGCGTCGAGCAGTGCCTCCACGCGCTGCTTCACGTCCTTGAACTCGTCGAGCGCTTGGCGGTCTGTCGCGTTCAGCTCGCCGCAGGCCGGCACCACGCCGTCCCAGTATTTCTGGGTCAGCTGCAGGGCGCGGTTCACGAAGTTGCCATAGACCGCCACCAGCTCGTTGTTGTTGCGGTCCTGGAAGTCGCGCCAGGTGAAGTTGTTGTCCTTGGTCTCCGGGGCGTTGGCGGTGAGCACGTAGCGCATCACGTCCTGCTTGCCGGGCATCTCCAAGAGGTAGTCGTGCAGCCACACGGCCCAGTTGCGCGACGTGGAAATCTTGTCGTTCTCCAGGTTCAGGAACTCGTTTGCCGGCACGTTGTCGGGCAGTATGTAGCCGCCGTGGGCCTTGAGCATGGAGGGGAACACTATGCAGTGGAACACGATGTTGTCCTTGCCGATGAAGTGGACGAGGCGCGTCTCGGGGTCTTTCCACCACTTTTCCCAGTCGTCGGGCATCAGTTCCTTGGTGTTGGAGATGTATCCGATGGGCGCGTCGAACCACACGTAGAGTACCTTGCCCTCAGCTCCGTCCACCGGCACGGGTATTCCCCAGTCGAGGTCGCGCGTCATGGCTCGTGGCTGCAGGTCGAGGTCGAGCCAGCTCTTGCACTGTCCGTAGACGTTTGGCCGCCACTCCTTGTGCCCTTCCAGTATCCACTGCTTGAGCCAGTCCTGGTATTCGTTGAGCGGCAGGTACCAGTTCTTGGTCTTGCGCAGCACGGGCTTCGAGCCGCTGATGGCCGACTGCGGGTTGATGAGCTCCGTGGGGTCGAGGTCGCTGCCGCACTTCTCGCACTGGTCGCCGTAGGCCTTGGGGTTGTGGCAGTGGGGGCACTCGCCCGTTATGTACCTGTCGGCCAGGAACTGGTGTGCCTCCTCGTCGTAGTACTGCTCGCTCTCGCGCTCTATGAGCTTGCCCTCGTCGTAGAGCTTGCGGAAGAAGTCGGAGGCCGTCTTGCTGTGTATGTCCGACGAAGTGCGGCTGTATATGTCGAAAGATATGCCGAAGTCCTCGAAGCTCTTCTTTATCATGGCGTGGTAACGGTCAACGACGGCCTGCGGCGTGATGCCTTCCTTCTTGGCGCGGATGGTGATGGGCACGCCGTGCTCGTCGCTGCCGCAGATGAAGCGCACGTCCTCTCCCTTCAGCCGGAGGTAGCGCACGTAGATGTCGGCCGGCACATATACGCCTGCCAAGTGGCCTATATGCACCCCGCCGTTGGCGTATGGCAGTGCTGCCGTGACGGTGGTGCGTTTGAAATGTTTCCCTTCCATATTTATTAATGTGTATGCTATAGTTTTGTTTAGGGTGCAAAGTTACTGCAAAATCTCGATTAAGCGAAACGAATGTGGATATTATTTGCATTTGTGAGCGTGAGAGATTTGTTCGAGACACCGGTGGAACGAGGCTGGCTTCGGTATTTGTCTGCGCTGTCGGGCAGGGGCTGTGTGGCTCAAGGCTAACCGTCTTGTTGTCCTTGCCACTACTGTTAAGAATCCTTTCAAACCTTAATTATGGGCGTGCGAAAGCCTCTGGGATTCGCGTTTTCACGCCGACCCCGGACATTGGCGCAAATAACGCGAAAATGGGTGTGCAATCGCAAATGGCTGACAGGCAAGAGAATAGCTGGGACGTGAGATGGTCTGTGCAGTAATTTGTGCCCAAATATCGGCCTAAAAAATGCAGGAAACAGCGTTTTGTGGTTGGAAAAAGGGCGCGAAAAGGCCTGCTTGGCCTCGCGAAATGGCCTGTTTGGCAACGCGAAATGTGCCGTTTTGCATGGCGAAGTGTGCCGTTTTGCCGGAAAGCCGCGCCGTTTGGTGCTGTTGAAGCGGTGCCGGCCTCCCTACTTTGTCCTGTTTTGTGTGAAATGGAAGTGTTAAAAACGACTCGTGCGGCGGCGCGTTTCCATAATATGTTTCCGGTGTTGCCAGTCTGCATGGGAGCAGTCTCAATTTGTGGATAAGCGCGTTCCATACTTTGGCAACTGTCTGTTTGACTGGGACTTCAGAGGCTTGTCCGCCTGGATGCGGAGTGGCCTGGAGGGCTGTGCGGCGAAGCCAACGGACTGATGTGGCCGTGAATGCGCTCAATGCGGCATGGATAAGGGATGGGTTCGGCAAAATCAAAACAGCGTTTAATGATTAATAAAACATAAAAAACTGTTGTAAACTTTCCCAATACAGTTTTTGATGTTTATCTTTGCATGAGATAAACTGCGCTTGGACAGCCATGAGCACGCTCAGTTGCCGCTCGTTTGCGCTATCTGCGCAAGAGGTGTCTCCTGTCCGGCTGTGTGCGGCCATGCCCGCATCGCGTCGCAGGCATAGCCTTTCGGGCTTGGGACGGCAGTAGGGGACTGTGGCCTAGCGCAATGCAAAAGCATTCTTTAAATACACAATAAAATGCAGAAGAAAAAACTTGTTTTCATGTCAGCCGCTTCAATACTGTTGCTGACATCGTGTTCGAAACTCGGGCCGCTGACGGCAGACAACTTCACCGTTGTGCCCAATCCGATGGAAAGCCACGCCGGCCAGGTGCCCGTGACCATCAACGGCTCATTCCCCGAGAAATACATGAAGAAGAAAGCCGTGGTCACTGTGACCCCCGAGCTGCGCTATGGCAACGGACAGGTGGCCCGCGGCACAAGCGCCACGTTCCAGGGAGAGAAGGTTGAGGGCAACGACCAGACCATCTCCTATCAGGTGGGCGGCAACTACACCATGAAGTCCAACTTCAAGTATGTGCCGGAGATGCAGAAGAGCGAGCTCTACCTCACCTTCGACGCCAAGATAGGCAAGAAGGAAAAGGAAGTGCCCGACGTGAAAGTGGCCAACGGAGTGATAGCCACCTCTGAGCTGGTGGGCCGCACGGTGAAGAGCGCACAGGCCTGCATAGCCCCCGACACATTCCGCCGCGTGACAGAGGCCAAGCAGGTGGCCAACATCAAGTTCCTCATACAGCAGGCCAACCTGCGCAAGAGCGAGCTGAAGAGCAACTCGGTGACGGAGTTTGTCGACCTGCTCAAGAAAATCAATGCCGACAAGGAAGGACTCAACCTGAGCAACATCGAGATTTCTGCATACGCCTCTCCCGATGGTGGCGTGGAGCTTAACGACAAGCTCGCCAACAAGCGCCAGCAGAACACGGAGAAGTATGTGAACGAGCAACTGAAAGAGGCAGAGATCGCCGATGCCAACGTTGACGCCAAGTACACGGCCCAGGACTGGGAGGGTTTCCAGGAACTCGTGAAGGCATCCAACATACAGGACAAGGACGTGATACTGCGCGTGCTCTCCATGTACAAGGACCCCGAGGAGCGTGAGCGCCAGATCAAGAACATGAGCGCCGGCTTCCGCGAGCTGGCCGACGGCATACTGCCGCAGCTGCGCCGCGCACGCATGACCATCAACTATGAGGTGATAGGCCGTGACGACGACCAGATAATGGCTCAGTACAAGGCTGACGCAAAGCAGCTCAGCGTTGAGGAGCTGCTGTATGCCGCCACGCTGACCGACAACATCGACGAGCAGGAGCAGATATACAAGACTACCACTCAGGTATATCCCAACGACTGCCGCGCTTACAACAACGTGGCTGTCATCGAGTATGCCAAGGGCAACTATGACGAGGCCAAGAACTACATAGCAAAGGCACAGGCCATTGACCCCAACAACGACGAGGCCAATGCCAACCTCGGCCTGATAGCTCTGCAGGCCGGCGACGTGAAGACTGCCGAGACCTACATCTCGAAGGCTTCAAACGCCAACGGGCTTGCCGAGGTGCTGGGCAACCTGCATCTCGCACAGGGCAACTACGCACAGGCTGAGCAGGACTTCGCCAAGGTCAACTCTAACAGCGCAGCCCTCGCGCAGATTCTCAACAAGAACTACTCCGCAGCTTCCAGCACGCTGTCCAACATCAAGAACCCCGACGGCATGACCGACTACCTGAAGGCCATACTCTATGCTCGCCAGGGCAACAACAGCGAGGCAGCCACTGCTCTGCGCAGCGCTGTCAGCAAAGACCCGTCGCTGGCACAGTATGCCGCCAACGACCTTGAGCTGGCAAACGTGAGCAAGTAATCGGAAAATTTCTTTTTCATTATTTTATTATATTGTTAATATGGAAGAGGGCGCGCAATGAGATATGCCGGAAGCACAACAAACGGGCAGTGGCGCTGTGCCGGCGTTGAGCCGGCTGGCGCAAGGCTGGCCCGTGGTGGGCGAAGGCACGTCTCGTTGCGTCGCTCCCTTTTTTCCCCCGTGTGCCTGCGCATGGCCTTTGCCATGCTCGTTGTGGCCATGCTCGCGTCGTGCGGGGCGGGCAGCGGGCGCTTCAGGATAGAAGGCCGTTTCCGCAACCTGAACCGCGGTGAGTTCTACGTTTACAGCCCCGATGGCGGCATTTCAGGCCGTGACACCATCACCGTGCAGGACGGGCGCTTCGCTTACGAGGTGCCGCTCAGCGTCCCGGCCACGTTCGTGCTCGTGTTTCCCAATTTCTCTGAGCAGCCCGTGTTCGGTGAGAGCGGTGCCGCGGTCAAGATAAGCGGCGACGCGTCGCATCTGAGGGAAATGGAGATAAGCGGCACCGATGACAACGAGCTGATGACCAAGTTCCGCCTTGCGGCCAACAGGCTGTCGCCTCCCGAGGTGAAAGCCGCCGCCGTAGAGTTTGTGGGCGAGCATCCGCAGTCGCCTGTAAGCCGTTATCTCGTCACCCATTATTTTGTCAATGCCGTGGAGCCTGACTACAACAAGGCTTCCGAACTGTTGTCTGCCATGCTCAAGGCCGACCCTGACAACGGGCGCCTTGCCTTGTACCTGAAGCAGGTAGACATACTGAAAGCATCGGCGACAGGCAACCGCCTGCCTCGCTTTTCGGCCACCGATGTCAACGGCAAGGCCGTGGGCGGCAAAGACCTGAAGGGCAAGGTGAACGTGGTCAACACGTGGGCAACGTGGAGCTACGACAGCCAGAACATACTGCGGTGGCTCGGCCGGCTTAAGAAAGAGTATGGCAGCGACCTCGCGGTGGTGAGCATCTGCATAGACGCGCGCCCAAAGGACTGCATGAACTGGATGAGGCGGGACTCCATCACGTGGCCCAACGTTTGCGACGGGCGTATGTGGAACACGCCGTTGCTCGACCGTTTCGGCCTTGCCACCGTTCCCGGCAACGTCATTGCCGATGCCGATGGCAGGATTGTGGCCCGCAACCTGAACACGAGCAGGCTGCGCGAGCAGGTTGAGAAAATGCTCGGCAAGCGCAGGGACAAGTAGCGCGGGCGGCCGCATGGCCATTGGCTCGCGGGCTTTGTTCCTTATATTACCATTGTTATCATTCGTTCTTCCGACACCCCAATGTTAGTAAAGACTTTTTCGGCAGCCGTGACCGGCATCGAGGCCACCACGGTGATGATAGAGGTCAGTATGTCGCGCGGCGTGCTGTTCCACCTCACCGGCCTGCCCGACAACGCTGTGCGCGAGAGCCACGACCGCATAGTGGCCGCGCTGGAAAACACCGGCTACAAGTTTCCAGTGGCCGATATCACGGTCAACATGGCTCCGGCCGACTTGCGCAAGGAGGGCAGCGCCTACGACCTGCCGCTGGCCATAGGCATCCTTGCCGCCGCCGGCAAGGTGGAGCGGGGCTTGCTCGGCGACTATATGATGATAGGCGAGCTGGGGCTCGACGGCAGGTTGCAGCCGGTGCGCGGCGCGTTGCCCATAGCCATGAAGGCAAGGGAGGAGAAGTTCAAGGGGCTTATAGTGCCGAGCCGCAACGTGCGCGAGGCCGCCGTGGTCGACCGGCTCGACGTCTACGGCATGGACAGCATCACTGACGTGATAGCTTTCCTCGGCGCCGCGGCCGGATACGAGCCCACGGTGATAGACACGCGGGCGGAGTTCTACTCGCGTCAGGGCGACTTTGAGTTCGACTTCGCCGACGTGCGCGGCCAGCAGGGCGTGAAGCGCGCGCTCGAAGTGGCCGCCGCCGGGGGGCACAACATAATAATGATAGGCCCGCCGGGCAGCGGCAAGTCCATGATGGCCAAGCGGTTGCCGTCCATACTGCCGCCGCTGTCGCTGGCCGAGAGCCTTGAGACAACCCAGATACACAGCGTGGCCGGCAAGCTGAGCCGCGACACCTCGCTCATATCGCAGCGGCCCTTCCGCGCTCCCCACCACACTATCTCGCCCGTCGCGCTCGTGGGAGGCGGCACATCGCCGCAGCCCGGCGAGATTTCGCTGGCACACAACGGAGTGCTCTTCTGCGACGAGCTGCCTGAGTTCAACCGCAGTGTGCTCGAAGTGATGCGCCAGCCGCTCGAAGACCGCCGCATAACCATATCGCGCTCCAAGTATTCGGTGGAATATCCGTGCTCGTTCATGTTCGTGGCGTCGATGAACCCATGCCCGTGCGGCTATTACGGCGACCCCACCCACCGCTGCGTATGCACACCGGGGCAGATACAGCGCTACATGAACAAGATATCGGGGCCGCTGCTCGACCGCATAGACCTGCAGATAGAAATCACGCCGGTGCCGTTTGAGGAAATATCAAAGGCGGCTCCAGGAGAGCCGAGCGCTGCCATAAGAGAGCGTGTGGTCAGGGCGCGCGCCATGCAGGAGCAGCGTTATGCCGCCCATCCCGGCACGCACTGCAACGCGCAGATGACCGAGCGCATGATTCACCAGTATGCCGAGCCGGACGCCGATGGCATAGAGCTGCTGCGCATGGCCATGAGACGCCTCAGCCTGAGCGCCCGTGCCTACAACCGCATACTGAAGGTGGCGCGCACCATTGCCGACCTTGCCGGCAGCGAGACCGTGGGCACCGACCATCTGGCCGAGGCGATAGGCTACCGCAATCTGGACCGCGGCGACTGGGCCGAGCGTGGTGGATGAGTGTGCGCTGTCATGTAAGAGGGCGAGGACTTGCGCTAAGGCTGAGGGCATGGGCGCGGGGCATGGCGGCCAGTAAATGAATGTCAGCAGGCCGCCAGCACGTTCGGTTGTGGCCGTAAGGCACGCATTGCGGTTAACTTTTTTATGTGAACGATTCCGGCATCGGCAGTTCCGGCCAACAGCCTGTCTTCCAGCTACTTGCAAAACGTGCTGTTTTGCCTTGCGAAATGTGCCGTTTTGCAGGCCAAAACAGGCCATATTGCGGTGCGAAACGGGTCGTCTCAGAATGCGAATCGGCACATACGGAAAGTCAAGGCGGCAGAGGCCGTTTTTAGTTGCATATTTGCAAGTATGGGCAGATTGCGGATATTCATATACAATATGGAACCGAAGAATGGTGGTGTTGCGACTGACATCTTGCGGGACTCTCTCCCCCGAAGTTCTTGGGAGTTAGCGGACGAGCATAAAAAATCCCGCCAAAGCCCCTTCGTCGGAAGCCTTGTCGGGATTGCGCGTGCCGCGAGCGGGACTCGAACCCGCACGGCCATTTCTGGCCAAGGGATTTTAAGTCCCTCGTGTCTACCAATTCCACCATTGCGGCAACAGGTGCGTTTGCGCGTGTGCAAAGGTATTATTATTTCTTGTAACGGCCAAATTTTTCCTTGAATTTGTTGTTCCTGCCCGATCCGTGGGCGTGGTCATAGGTGCGGGCCATGGCGGGCGGCTCTGTGTCCGGCGGGCTTCCACATGATGGGCGCAGCGCGATGCGTCGCGTTAATTTCTTGTAAAACGCTCGATTTTGAAGGAAAAAGCTGTATTTTTGCACGATATTAGGATATTACAACTTATTTATGTCGTGTATATTGCACATAGAGACAAGCACCAGCGTGTGCTCTGTGGCCGTCAGCGAGGGCGGCGCGTGCCTGTTCAGCCGCAAGGATTACAGTGGTCCGAACCACGCAGTGAAGTTGGGCACGTTTGTTGACGAGGCTCTGGCTTTCGTAGACGGTCAGGGCATCCCGCTCGATGCGGTGGCTGTGAGTTGCGGTCCGGGGTCATACACCGGCCTGCGCATAGGTGTGTCGATGGCAAAGGGCATCTGCTATGGGCGCGGTGTCAAGTTGCTGTCGGTGCCCACTCTCGAGCTGCTTTGCGTGCCGGTGCTGCTTGAGCATGACGACATGGAGGACGACGCGCTGCTCTGCCCCATGATAGACGCACGCCGCATGGAGGTGTATGCCGGGGTCTTTGACCGCGCCTTGCGCCCGGTGAGGGAGGTGGGCGCCGATGTTGTTGGCGGCGATACTTACCGTGAGTACCTTGAGGCGCACCCTGTCTACTTCTTCGGCAACGGGGCGGCCAAGTGTATGGAGGCCATAGGCCATCCCAACGCGCGCTTTGTTGACGGCATAGTGCCGCTGGCTGAGTGGATGATGCCGCTGGCTGAGAAGCGTATGGCTGACGGAACGTTCGAGGATGTGGCATATTTCGTGCCGTTCTACCTGAAGGACTTCGTGGCCAAGACCCCTCGCAAGCTCGTGTGACCGTGCCGGGGGGTAGACAAGTGTGGCTTGCGCCACACAGCGTAGAGGCACGTTGTGCCTCAGACCAAAGCAAATATTTGACGATGAACATAGAAGGACTGGATTACAACACGCAGCGCGAACCGCTGATGATGCCCGAGTATGGGCGCGAGATACAAAAGATGGTGGACCACGCCATTGCGCTGCCTACAAAGGAAGAGCGGCAGATTTGTGCCGAGACCATTGTGAGACTGATGATAACCAAGGTGCCGCAGTTGCGCGAGAACGCCGACTACGAGCAGACGCTGTGGGACCATCTGTACCTTATGAGCCGCAAGCGGCTCGACATAGACTGGCCCTACGACGTGGCCGGGGCTGAGAAGATTCTCAGCAAGCCCGAGCCTATGCCGTTGCCGCAGAAGCGTGGGCACGTGAGGCTGCGGCATTACGGGCGCCTGATGGAAGAGCTCTTCGTGCAGCTGCGCGATATGCCAGACGGGCCGGAGCGCGACGAGCTTGTGCGCATTACGGCCAACCAGATGAAGCGCGACCTTGTCACATGGGGCCATGGCTCCATGGACGATGAGCGCGTGGCGTCAGACCTGGCAAGGTTTACCGACGGTAGCGTGCAGATAAATCCCAGCCGCTTTAACTTCGGGAGGATAGAGGCAATGGACTCCGCAGACATACAGCGGAAGAAAAGGCGCAAGTAACACCACTTACACGGCATGGCATCTTTTATCATAGAAGGCGGGCACCCGCTCAGTGGCGCTATCACTCCGCAGGGCGCAAAGAATGAGGCTCTGGAGGTGATAAGCGCGTCTTTGCTCACGGCCGACGAGGTGGTGATACGCAACATTCCCGACATCCGCGACGTGAACAACCTGATACGCCTGCTTGCCGACATCGGGGTGAAGGTGGAGCGCCGTGGCCGGAACGAGTATTCCTTCCGTGCCGACAGGCTCGACCTTGGCTATCTGGAGAGCGATGAGTTCGTGCACAAGTGCTCCGAGTTGCGCGGCAGCGTGCTTCTGATAGGCCCGTTGCTGGCGCGTTTCGGCAAGGCCGTCATCGCCACTCCCGGCGGCGACAAGATAGGCCGCCGCCGTCTGGACACCCATTTCCTCGGCTTCAAGGCGCTGGGGGCGGCGTTCAGTCATGTTGAAGACCGCCATGTATATGAAATAGCAGCCGGGAGGCTGAGGGGGTGCTATATGCTTCTTGACGAGGCATCGGTCACCGGCACGGCCAACATCATCATGGCTGCTGTCTTTGCCCGCGGCACCACCACTATATACAACGCCGCCTGCGAGCCTTACATACAGCAGCTCTGCCACATGCTCAACCGCATGGGGGCGCGCATCAGCGGCATAGCGAGCAACCTGCTGACCATTGTCGGTGTGGAGAGCCTGCACGGCACCGTCCACGACATACTTCCGGACATGATAGAGGTCGGCTCGTTCATAGGCATGGCCGCCATGGTAGGCGAGGGCATACGCATCAAGGATGTGTCGCTGCGCAATCTCGGCATCATCCCGGAGGCATTCCGCCGCCTTGGCGTTAAGATGCACACGGAGGGTGACGACATCATCATACCGCGCCAGAAGCATTACGAGATAGAGTCGTTTATCGACGGAACTATAATGACACTGGCCGACGCGCCGTGGCCGGGGCTCACCCCCGACCTCATATCGGTGCTCATCGTAGTGGCCACGCAGGCCAGGGGCAGTGTGCTGTTCCACCAGAAGATGTTCGAGAGCCGCCTGTTCTTCGTTGACAAGCTCATTGACATGGGGGCGCAGATAATTCTCTGCGACCCGCACAGGGCTGTTGTGGTGGGCCATGACCATGCCAAGCGGTTGCGTGCCGGGCGCATGGCCAGTCCGGACATACGAGCCGGCATAGCCCTGCTCATAGCGGCCATGAGCGCCCGCGGCACAAGCCGCATCGACAACATTGAGCAGATAGACCGCGGATACGAGGACATAGAAGTGCGCCTCAACAGCCTCGGGGCAAAGATAAGCCGCATGGTGTAAGGGCAAGCCTCTCTGCAGCCGGATAGGACCGCCGCCGTCAGGCTTGTTGCGGCGGCAACACTTTATTGAAGCAAGATGATCAAGAACGACGACGTTTACATGATAGGCCGCATAGGCAGGCCGCACGGAGTGAAGGGCGAGGTGACATTCCGCTTCGCCGACGACGTGTTCGACCGTGTTGATTGTGACTATCTAATACTGTCCATCGACGGCATCCTTGTGCCGTTCTTCATCGAGGAATACCGTTTTCACGGTGCCGAAACGGCCATCGTGAAGTTCTGCGACATAGACACGAAAGACCGTGCCGCTGCCCTTACAGGCTGCGAGGTGTATTTCCCGCGCAGCCTTGCAGAGGCAGGCGGGACGCCGCTCTCGCTGTCGGCCCTCGTGGGCTATGCGATCGTCGATGCCGGCTCGGGGCGCGAGGTGGGGCGTGTGGCCTCGATAGATGACTCTACGGCCAATGTGCTCTTCGTGACCGACGGCGGCGTGCTTGTACCCGCTGCCGACGAACTCATAGTGGACATCAATACAGAGACAAAGGAGATAATCACAAAGCTTCCCGAAGGACTGCTTGACATCTGACATCCAAAAAGAGAAATGAAAAAGAAACAAATAGCCATTCTCGGCTCGACCGGTTCCATCGGCACTCAGGCTCTAGAGGTGATAGAGCAGCATCCCGACTTGTTCGAGGTGTATTGCCTCACGGCCAACAACAATGTCGGGCTGCTGGCCGAGCAGGCGCGGCGGTTCAAGCCCGCCGCCGTGGTCATTGCCAACGAGGCCTGCTACGACGAGCTTCGCTCGCTGCTGGCCGGCGAACCCGCGGTGAACGTTTACGCCGGGGCGCAGGCCATCGATGAGATAGTGGAGGCCGGGCCGGTAGACATGGTCCTCACGGCCATGGTGGGCTTTGCCGGACTCTCACCTACCATACACGCCATAAAGCAGGGGAAGACCATCTGCCTGGCCAACAAGGAGACACTGGTGGTGGGCGGCGAGCTGATATGCAGCCTCGCGGCGCAATACCACTCGGCCATACTGCCAGTTGACAGCGAGCATTCGGCCATCTTCCAGTGCCTTGTGGGCGAGGGTGACACCCCTATAGAGAAGATTCTGCTCACAGCCAGCGGCGGACCGTTCCGCAATCTCACCCGCGGCGAGCTGGCCTGCGTCACCAAAGACGCTGCGCTCCATCACCCGACGTGGGACATGGGGGCAAAGATCACCATCGACAGCGCCACGATGATGAACAAGGGCTTCGAGGTTATAGAGGCCAAGTGGCTCTTCGGCGTTGAGCCAGACCGCATACAGGTGCTTGTGCATCCGCAGTCGATAGTGCACAGTGCCGTGCAGTTTGTCGACGGGGCAGTGAAGGCGCAGCTTGGCGTTCCCGATATGCGGCTGCCCATCCAGTATGCCTTCTCTTTCCCGCACCGCATCCCGCTCGCTTCAGAGCGTCTCGACCTCTTTGCCCACAGGCTTGAGTTCTTCGAGCCAGACATGGAGAAATTCCGTTGTCTCGCTCTCGCTTTCGAGGCCATAAGGCGTGGTGGCAATATGCCTTGTGTGCTCAATGCGGCCAACGAGGTGGTCAACCGCGGGTTCCTTGAAGGCCGGTGCGGATTCCTGCAGATGAGCGACATAATAGAGCAGACCATGCAGCGGGTGGCTTTCGACGCCTGTGCCACTTACGATGTATACGTGGCCACCGATGCCGAGGCGCGCCGGGTGGCCTCCGAGATAATGGGTGGCGGGCGTTAGTGTGGCAGAGCCTTTGGCCTGGATGCCGTGCCACGGAACAATCATTCCAATCAAAAATCAATGAAATAACGAAATGGAAATATTCCTGATTCGCGTGTTGCAGTTCATGCTCGCAATATCGCTGTTGGTCCTTCTGCACGAAGGGGGACATTTTTTCTTTGCCCGTCTTTTCGGCATCCGCGTCGAAAAGTTCTACCTTTTCTTCGACCCCTGGTTCCACCTTTTCGAGTTCAAGCCCAAGAACAGCCACACCACGTATGGCATGGGCTGGCTTCCGCTTGGGGGATATTGCAAGATTGCGGGTATGATAGACGAGAGTTTCGACACCGAGCAGATGAAGCAGCCGCCACAGCCGTGGGAGTTCCGCACCAAGCCGGCGTGGCAGCGGTTGCTTGTCATGGTGGGCGGCGTGCTCGTCAACTTCCTCCTTGCGCTCTTCATCTACTCCATGATACTCTTCCATTGGGGCGACACCTACATCCCGGTGAGGAACATGACGCACGGAATGGTGTTCAATGCCGATGCGAAGAGCCTCGGGTTCAAGGACGGCGACATACTGATAGGCACAGAGAAGGGTGAGTTCAAGGACTACAACGCCGACCTCTTCCGCGACATAGCCGGTGCCACGCGTGTTGACATTGTGCGCGGCGGCAAGCCTATGAGCATATCTCTGCCGGGCGACCTCAACCTGCTCGATATGCTTCAGAAGCAGCCTGCCTTTGTGCGTCCGCTCATACCTGCCGACGTGGACAGCGTCATACCCGGTTCGGCGGCAGCGCGCGCCGGGCTGAGGGCAGGCGACCGCATGGTGGCTGTCAACGGCGTGAAAGTCAATTCGTGGGCCGCTTTCACCGATGAGATGGGACGGCAGAGCGATGTCCTGGCCGTGGCCAAGACCTCGGCCGACAGCATGAAGGCGCGCCGGGTCACCATTGTGTTTTCTCGCGCCGGGCAGGCCGACACGGCCGGAGTGGTGCTCTCGCCGGATTTGAAGTTCGGGTTTTACTACAAGTCGCTATATGACATCTACCAGCCCGTCACCATCGAGTACGGCTTTTGGGAGAGCTTCCCTGCCGGAGTGGTATATGGCGTTGACGTGCTCAGAGGTTACGTCAGCGACATGAAGTACGTCTTCACGCCCGACGGGGCCAAGTCGCTCGGCGGATTCGGGGCCATAGGCAGCCTCTTCCCGCCCACGTGGGACTGGTACCTGTTCTGGAAGATGACCGCCTTCCTCAGCATCATCCTCGCCTTCATGAACATATTGCCCATCCCCGCGCTCGACGGCGGCCACGTGCTCTTCTTGCTCTACGAGATGATAACGCGTCGCAAGCCCAGCGAAACGTTCATGATTCGCGCCGAGTACGTAGGCTTTGCCATATTGATTCTGCTCATGCTTGTGGCCAACATGAACGACATCCTGCGCTGGCTCGGCTATATGTAGCACTCTCAGGGAGAGAGTAAGAAGCAGGCGCGAGGGCAAGGGCGCATCAGCCGCACCCCGGTCTTGCGCCTGCTTTTTTTATTTTTAGAAGCTGTTTGTATTTTGTCAACTCGGCAGAGAAAGAACCGACTTTTGATAAAATCAAAACGGGACTGTGCCAAAATGTAGTTGAAAGGAGTTAACTGAAGTCAGACGACCTATCGGTCGCTGGAAGTTAACGGGCAATGGCTTGGAAATCAGCAACAAAACATACGTCTGTTAACTCCAGATAACTTCGGGCGAAGCCTCAACTCCAGTTAACTCCATTTTGACACAGTCTCCTTTTGATAAAATCAAAGCAGCTTCTTGGTCTTTAACCCAAATCGGTCATTAGAGTCCAAAGTGATTTCGTCTTGCCGGCGTGCAGATTGACAGTCGCCTTTGTCGAAGGCGTAGCGGGCTACGTCGAGACAAAGCGGCAGACAAGATGCCGCTGGCAGGGCGAAAGCACTTGGAAAGCCTGAAAAG
>CALUHC010000040.1 GCA_944320355.1 uncultured Prevotella sp.
CCATCTTCGGCGCAGACAAAGTTTTGTCTAGGAGAAACTTCCCTCCTGGACAGCATGGCAACAACCGTCGCAGGAAGACTTCCGAGTACGGTGTCATGCTGGCAGAGAAGCAGAAAGCCAAGTATACATACGGCGTGCTTGAGCGCCAGTTCCGCAATATGTTCGAGAAGGCTGCCCGTGCCGAAGGCATCACCGGCGAGGTGCTGCTGCAGAATCTTGAGAGCCGACTCGACAACGTTGTGTTCCGTCTGGGCATAGCCCCCACGCGTGCCGCTGCGCGCCAGCTCGTGGGCCACAAGCATATCACGGTAGATGGCAAGGTGGTGAACATACCTTCTTACTCCGTGAAGCCGGGACAGATCGTGGCCGTTCGCGAGAAGTCCAAGTCGCTCGAAGTGATAGAGGCTGCCTTGGCTGGTTTCAACCACAGCAAGTATCCGTGGATTGAGTGGGATGAGAACATCAAGGGCGGCAAGTACCTGCACAAGCCCGACCGTGCCGACATCCCCGAGAACATCAAGGAGCAGTTAATCGTTGAGTTGTACTCTAAATAAAATCATTGAATCAATGGCGATATTAGCATTTCAAAAACCTGATAAAGTCGTAATGTTGGAGTCCACGGAGAAGTTCGGCAAGTTCGAGTTTCGCCCGTTGGAGCCCGGCTTCGGTGTCACCATAGGTAATGCCTTGCGCCGCATTCTTCTTTCATCGCTTGAGGGCTACGCTGTAAACACCGTGCGCATAGCAGGTGTGGAGCACGAGTTCTCGTCAGTGCCCGGTGTAAAGGAAGACGTGACCAACATTATCTTGAACCTCAAGCAAGTGAGGTTCAAGCAAGTAGTAGAAGAATTCGAGAACGAAAAAGTAAGTATCACAGTTGAGAATTCTACAGAGTTTAAGGCCGGTGATATAGGCAAGTATCTGACTGGATTTGAAGTGTTAAACCCGGATTTAGTGATTTGTCATTTAGATTCCAAAGCTTCAATGCAGATAGATCTTACTATTAACAAAGGCCGCGGCTATGTACCTGCAGACGAGAACAGGGAATTCTGCACCGATGTGAACGTACTTCCTATCGATTCTATCTACACCCCGATCCGCAACGTCAAGTACGCAGTGGAGCCGTATCGTGTCGAGCAGAAGACCGACTACGACAAGCTGGTGCTTGAGGTGACGACGGATGGTTCCATTAGCCCGAAGGACGCACTCAAGGAGGCTGCCAAGATACTCATCTACCACTTCATGCTCTTCTCCGACGAGAAGATCACGCTCGAGAACACCGACGTGGACGGCAACCAGGAGTTTGATGAGGAAGTGCTCCATATGCGCCAGTTGCTCAAGACACGCCTCGTTGACATGAACCTCAGCGTGCGCGCCCTCAACTGCCTCAAGGCGGCTGATGTAGAGACGCTCGGCGACCTTGTGCAGTACAACAAGACCGACCTCCTCAAGTTCCGCAACTTCGGCAAGAAATCGCTCACCGAGCTTGATGATTTGCTCGAGAGTCTGAATCTGTCTTTTGGAACCGATATTTCAAAGTACAAGTTGGATAAAGAGTAACCGGCGATGCCGGGGCAGACTTGCTTGCGCCCCGGCTGCCGATTTACGCAAAAGCAAAAAACAAAATGAGACATAATAAGAAATTCAACCATCTGAGTCGTACTGCATCTCACCGTCATGCCATGCTTGCAAACATGGCCATCTCGCTGATCATGCACAAAAGAATCACTACGACTCTCGCTAAGGCCAAGGCTCTGAAGAAGTATGTGGAGCCCCTCATCACCCGTTGCAAGGATGATTCCACCCACTCTCGCCGCGTGGTGTTCAGCCACCTGCAGAACAAGGAGGCAATCAAGGAACTCTTCGGGCCGGTTGCGGCCAAGGTAGGCGACCGTCCCGGTGGCTACACCCGCATCATCAAGCTCGGTTTCCGTTCGGGTGACGCAGCCCAGATATGTTTCATCGAGCTTGTAGACTTCGATGAGAATATGGCCAAGACCGAGGGCAAGAAGAAGGCTACGCGCCGCTCGCGCCGCTCCAAGGCTGCCGCCGCTCCCGCTGAGGGCGCTGCCGAGGCTGCCGCAACAGAGGCAACAGTGGCAGAGGCACCGGCCGCAGAAGTAGCAGCCGAGCCCGCTGCCGAGGCAGAGGCCAAGGGCGAGGCTACCAAGGCTGAATAAATTTTATAGGCAACCCAATCTTGTTGATAACAGAGGCCGGACGGCGAGATGCCATCCGGCCTCTTTTTTTGTCTTACTTGCATATTGTCATCTGAGACCAATGCAAAGCTCAAAGCGAACTGCTGAATATCAAAATGTCACGTAACAGGCATTGTCGGCCTGGGCCTAATTGCCAAGTCGGAATTCCTTAGGGGTGCACCCTACTTGTTTCTTAAAGAAGCGAAGGAAGTGCTGCGGATATTGGAAGCCCAGCATATACGCTACCTGTTTCGTGTTCATCTTCGGGTCGAGCAGGGCGTTCTTTGCTATTTCCGCTATTTTGAATTGGATAAGTTCGTATGGAGTCTTGCCTGTCTCAGATTTCACCAAATCTCCAAAGTAGTTGGGGGAAAGGCAAACCTTTTCGGCAAAATACTTTACTGTGGGAAGTCCCTGCAGGCGTGCCGTGCCGGAATCCCAGTACTCGTCAAGCAATTGTTCGAAACGGGCGAGGACATCGTTGTTCAGCACCTCGCGAGTGACGAACTGGCGCTCATAAAAGCGCATACAATAGTTGAGCAGCACTTCTATATTCGAGACAAACAATTGGCGTGAAAACTTATCGACAGGGTGTTCCAATTCCCGATTTATGTTGTCCATATAGTTCTGTATGACAGCACATTTATTCGAGGACAAGTGCAGCGCCTCATTGGATGTGTAGGAAGAGAACGTGAACTGCCTCATCTTTTTGGCCAATGCTGTGCCATGCAAGTGGTCGGGGTGAAACATCAGTCCTGTGGCTACCGGGACAGGGCCGCCCGGCATACGATGCACCCCGATTGTTTGTCCGGGTGCCAGGCAGATTACTGTTCCGTCATCAAAATCATATTTGGTCTTGCCGTAGTCCATTGTTATGCCGACTGTTTTTACCAAGTATAAGGCATAGAAGCCAAATGTCATCTTATGAGTAGGCTGGTTCTCCGAACGGTCAAAATGAATGATGCCAATCTGGGGGTGCTTGGTCTTCACACCGAAAAACTGGTTGTATTGCTGGATTGTGTCTGCTGTTACTATGTCCATGGCTTGCACTTTTTGATTGCAAATATAGCTTTTTCTCTTTACAATCAGGACATTGCTATCTTCTGCTCATGTAATCGGGGTACATTTCTCCGTTGTACAGGTATTTTATTTGGTTCACTTTGTCGCGTTGTTTGCAAAACCGTAATCAAGGTATTTTTGACGGTTATACAGATACCTGAGATTGTGTTTATTCCGGTTACCTTTGTAGAAAAAATACACAATGTAAGATTATGAGGCATATAGTAATGACAATGGTTGCGAGTTTGTTGGCAATGGGCACATCGGCCTTTGCCCAACAAAGCCCGATGCCGGGAAAAGGCGGGGATAAATATGTGGCGTATGATGAGCGTAATGGCAATGAGTCAATAGTCTATTTCACGCGTAGCCTGGGTCCGGATGGCCTTGTCAAGGCATACGAACAGGTTTGCGGGAACATAAAGGGAAATGTCGGCGTAAAGCTGCACACCGGCGAACAGAACGGCCCGAACATCATTCCGCGTGAATGGGTGAGAGCGTTGCTGCAAAAAGACTTGCCGGAAGCCAAGATTGTGGAAACCAACACATATTATGAAGGTGACCGATATACCACGGAGCAGCATCGCAAGACGCTTGAGGTGAACGGATGGACATTCTGCCCGGTGGACATCTTGGACGAGGAGGACACATTGACATTGCCTGTATATGGCGGGAAATGGTTCGGGAAAATGTCTGTAGGCAGCCACCTGGCAAACTACAATTCACTTGTTGTGCTGACCCATTTCAAGGGGCATACACAGGGAGGCTTCGGTGGCAGCAACAAAAACATAGGCATTGGTTGCGCTGACGGCCGCGTCGGCAAGGCATGGATACACACCTCGCCGGGGCAGGACAACCAATGGGACATCAGCAAGGAGGAGCAGATGGAGCGGATGACTGAATCCACGAAGTCTGTCATCGACTATTTCGGCAAAAACATTGCGTACGTGAATGTCATGCGCAATATGTCAGTCTCGTGCGACTGTGAGGGCGTGAACGCCGCTCCTGTTGTGACACCGGATGTCGGAATACTGTCTTCCACTGATATTCTTGCTCTTGACCAGGCCTGTGTGGATTTGGTATATGCCATGACGGAAGCGGAACACCATGATTTGGTGGAGCGAATCGAGACCCGCCACGGGTTGCGCCAGCTTTCATATATGAAAGAGTTGGGCATGGGCAACAACCGCTATGTCCTCATTGACTTGGATAACGGCGGAAAGCGCATCACTGCCGCTGAAGCCGTAAAGGGACTTAAGCCGTTTGTACAGGAATGACAATCATAAAAACACTGATATATGAAGTTTGTGACAATACTCACCGCAGGTCTGTTGGCCTTCAGTATGGCAGCCCTTGCGCAAAGCGAGAATGCAACAGAGTTTAGGGAAGAGCAGCTGAACTTGACAGCAGAGTGGGACAAGGTGTTCACGCAGAGTGACAAGGTGAGCCACAGCAAGATCGCCTTCCACAACCGATACGGCATCACGCTCGCTGCCGATATTTACATCCCCAAGAATGCGGCAGGCAAGCTCCCGGCCATAGCGGTCAGCGGGCCGTTTGGGGCGGTTAAGGAGCAGGCATCGGGACTTTATGCCCAGACATTGGCAGAGCATGGCTTCCTGACCATCGCTTTCGACCCCTCGTTTACCGGAGAAAGCGGCGGACAGCCCCGTGGCGTGGCTTCGCCGGACATCAATACTGAAGATTTCAGCGCGGCGGTGGACTATCTTTCCACCCGTGAGGATGTGGACCCTGAGCGTATCGGCATACTCGGCATCTGCGGTTTCGGTGGTTTCGCCATCAATGCCGCGGCCATGGACACGCGCGTCAAGGCTACGGTGGCATCGACGATGTATGACATCTGCCGTGGAACAGCCAACGGCTATTTCGACGCCAATGACAATGCCGACGCCCGATACGAAATGCGAAAGGCGCTGAATGCCCAGCGCACCGAAGACTACCGTAACGGCACATACAAGCGCACGGTGATGAACCCCAAGCCTGCTGACGATGCGCCGCAGTTCATGAAGGACTACTATGACTATTATAAAACGGAGCGCGGCTATCATCCCCGTTCCATCAACTCCGGCCTTGGCTGGAATGTCACTTCCTCGCTTTCGCTTCTCAATATGCCCATCTTGGCTTACAGCGATGAAATACGCAGTGCCGTGTTGGTGGTGCATGGCGAAAAGGCACATTCGCGCTACTTCGGCGAAGATGCCTTCAGGAAACTGAGAAGCTGTTTTGATTTTATAAAACTTGTCTTTTATACCTGCCGTCTTGAGTGTCTTTTCGGTCATATTCGCCCGTTTGCTTCGTCACATAGCCCGCTATGCTCCTCAGTAACCGGGCAAATATACCTCGAAAATCCATCTCAATTCGGCAGCTTATAAAATCAAAACAGCTTCTGAGAGGTGACAACAAGGAATTGTATATCGTGCCCGGAGCCAGCCATACCGACCTGTACGACAACCCGGACAAGATACCGTTTGCCAAGATTGTCGGGTTTTATAACAAATACTTGGTGAGACACGAAACGGCTGATTAACTGCAGTGGACTGGCAATCCTCTTCCTTTTCACGTCGTTGGCACTCATGGCCTGCTCCGACGACGACCCGGTGGGGGAAATGACGGAAGTCCAGACGCCGCCTGGCGGAGACGGTGGGGGAAGCAGCGGTGAAGTGGATGATGATGACAACGACCCTATGGACAGGAACATTACGATTTCTGCAAACGGGATATCCTTTTCGGCCACCCTTGAAGACAATGAGGCTGCCCGCGCCTTTGCCGGCCTGCTTCCCCTTACGCTGGATATGAGCGAGATGAACGGCAACGAGAAGTACCATTGTCTGGATGGCAGCCTGCCTGCTGAAAGCTTCCGTCCGGGAGCCATCAGGACGGGCGACCTGATGCTCTATGGCTCGTCCTGCGTTGTATTGTTTTACGAAACCTTTTCGTCCGGCTACAGTTACACGCGCCTGGGGCGGATAGACAACCCCGAAGGACTCTCCGCAGCCTTGGGTAGCGGCGACGTTACCGTGAGGTTTGAGGTGCAATAGCATAGGCAACGGAACGTGAGTCAGGCATAAGTACTATGAATGTCCGCATTCTGCCCATACTTGCAAATGTGCAACTGAAAACGCCTTCTGCCGTCTTGTTTTTCGGTATGTGCCATATCTCAGCGCGAAACGGTGCGTTCTGCAACTCGCTGGGTACCAGTTGATTGGCAGGTGTTTCCTTCGTGGCTGTCTTTACCCAAAATCATTAGAGTCCAAAGTGATTTCGTACTGTTGACGCGTGATTCACAATTTTTCATTTGGAAACCGAATTTTAACATAAAAGTTTTGCCCGTGTTGGAAATTTTTGCGTATCTTTGCATAACCGCAAGCTAGCCCCGATAGGGTAGGGCGGCGGTATCATGTTTTAGGAAAGACGTTTTCGGACGTTTGTCTTGTGAGTCACGAACTTCGCAAATTCACCAACCCACAACAGGCAGACAGCAACGAAGATGTCCGTGTAGTGCGTATCTGTTACGCCTTGCCGTTAGTGTATTCTATATGGTATTGGCTGTACTGCATATCGTACTGGCGTGGGCTAGATGCGTTGCTTATCCTGTGTGGGAAAGGCAATGCGAAGGCCTGTGACTCCAGGATGGGCAGGAACAGACACCTACGCCTTTTTTATTTCATGGGGAGATGAGTTAAAATTACATTCTTTATTCCGCCTTTTTGTGGTGTCTATGGGCGTTGGATGCAGTCCGATGAGGTCTATGGATGTTTCATGCTGTTTTAGCTTTCGCCGTTCCCGTTCCGCCTGTGGCTTGGGGTTGGGGAGCCGCCCTGCCCGCCTTGCCGCCCCTTGCGGAGGCCAAAGCGGGAGTTATAGGGAGCCGACCGCAGTGAGGGTGTGCCGAAAAGTGCTTTCAGGTCAGCAAGACCCTCTCCCCGACCCTCTCCCAAGGGGCGAGGGAGTAGTTTGTCCGTTAGGTGAGCTTAAAAATGAATTGTCTTAATAACATGAATGACGGTAAAATATGATGGTTCAAAATATTCTCGGTGTGCAAAAGGTAACTACTCCCTCACCCTTTGGGAGAGGGGTGGGGAGAGGGGGATGCCCATTAGATGTGCATTTTGACACATCCCTAAGTTGGCGGACAACAGCGAAAGCTATCCCATTTCTGTTCACGTGGCAATGGGTGCCTTGCCATGCAGCCTCTTCCCTAATCTGCTAAAGCAAACATATTAATAACAATAAATATAGATTTTTTATGGCAAAAAAGAGATTACTCATCACTTTCGCACTCGCCTCGGCCCTTGGGGCGGGCGGAGGTCTGCAGGCCAAGCAGGCCTGGGATTTGACCTCGTTCAGCGAGACCACCATGCTCGGAGTCATGGGCAGCTGGAACACTATTTCTTATGGCTATCAAGCTAACATCGGCAGCGACTCGCTGTTGTATTATCAGGATCCTGAAAGCGGCAGCAATGTCGTGATACCGGAGACCAGCGGCTTGTTACTGTATAATTACAGTTCGGCCTATTGGGGCTTGAGCTTGACCGAAGGCGACTCTTATCTTTGGGTGTATAATCCGTATGGCTCTACACTTGGGGCCTCTCCACGCATGATTGTTAAGAATGTGAGTGCCAATGCTTTGATAACCATTGTTACTGAGGTGGGGTCGGTTCGGAACAATAATGATGATGTGGCCATTATGGCTGTTGACACTAACCTTGTGCGTCGTGTAGAAGGTTCTGTCAACTCAGAGGTGGGAGAGCGCGTCACCAATGTGTTCCAAGTAAAATCAGATGTCGGCGATTCCATAACGGTTGACTTTTATCAGCCCGGAGGTGGATTGCTGAAGGTATATTCCGTTTCAGCTTCCGACATGACGCTGGCCGAGGACGTGAAGGAGGTGCTCGACCGCGCCGTGGCCTCGGCCACGAGCTATTGCGACACGCTGACCTTGGCCGGACTTAACGGAATACAAGATCAGCTTCTCGCGCAGATCAATGCAGCTAATGCTGCCGATCCGACATCGGCGGAAGCCATGAATGCCGCAATAACCACTCTCAATGCCGCCTTGGCGCAGGCCGAGACAGCCTACGATCAGAGCAAGGCGTTCGCCGCTCTCATAGAGCAGTGCCGCGGCATGGTGGCCGAGCGTCCGTCTGACGATCTCAGCGCGGCCATCACCGACGCAGAGGCAATATATAATAATGTGGCAGAAGCCACTGCCGAGACCATCGCCAACGCTTACACCACGCTGCGCACGGCAAAGAACGTATATATCGCCATGGGCGTTGACTTGGATAATCTGAGCTTCTCGTCACAGAGTGGGAACTATTACTATGACCCCGGTAATGGGGTTGCGTATAGGAGTGGGTATTCTCAGTACACTACCGTTGATGGTGTAATGTCTGTTTTGGAGACTTCTACAGATGCGGTCATCCCAGAAACTGTCACAATCGGTGGAAAGGAATATGTTGTTATCGGCTTCGGGCGATATGGAGGAACGTCTTCTTATTCTCTTTTCTCTTATCCGGAGAGGGTGAACTCCGTCATGTTGCCGGCAACATTGCGAATTATAGGCAGCAATGCTTTTCAGGGTTGTACAAATCTGAAAGCCATAGATATCCCCGGCAATGTTTCAATAATAGGCGACCGTGCTTTTCAAAATTGTAGTGCATTGGACAGCATAGCACTTCCTGCCGTGTTGGATTCTTTGGGAACATACGCATTCTATGATTGCGATGCTCTTAAAGAGATTGTCATTCCAGAGGGAGTGAAGAACATCGGTGCTAACGCGTTCCAGAACTGTAACAAGTTGGAGAGCGTGGCATTGCCAGACGGCATTAGGTCTATTGGTGGCAATGCTTTTAATAGGTGCTCGGCTTTGACAGACATACAACTGCCGGATTCTTTGCTTTCCATAGGGGCTTATGCTTTTCAATATTGTTCATCACTGAAGGAACTGACGCTTCCGGCAAAGCTTTCTTCGATAGGAGACTTTGCTTTTCAGGATATGACATTGAGCAAGCTCACTTCACTTGCCGCAGTGCCGCCGACGCTTGGCAGTTCTCCGTTCCAGGACCTTTATACCGTCTATGTGTCGGCAGGCAGCGGCGCAGCCTATCGTGCTGCTGATATTTGGAAGGACTATATCATCATCGACGGCGATGGCGTTGCGCTCAACATCGATGTTGACGTTCCCGGAAACCTTGGCCGCAAGGTTCTTGCAGAGACGGAAAACATGGAGGACGTGAACTACCTCACCATCACCGGCTCGCTGAACAGCGACGACATATATGACATACAGAATCGCCTGACCAACCTCATAGAGATAGACCTCAGCGGCATAGACATGACCTCCATGCCGTCGCAGATGTTCTACCAGCGCAGTGCGTTGCAGAAGATAGTTCTGCCCGCAGGCCTGCAGAGCATCGGCAGCAACGCCATGTACCAGTGCTACAGCCTGAAGGCGATAGAGCTGCCGGCCACGCTGACGCAGATAGACGACAATGCTTTCCGCTATTGCTCGGCTCTTGAGAGTGTGGTCGTTCCAGAGGGAGTTGCATCGATTGGGCAGTATGCCTTTGCCAACTGCGCTGCGCTGAAGTCGGTGAGCCTGCCTTCCACGCTGCCGTCTTTGCCAAGCTATGCTTTCTATAATGACAGCCGACTCGAAAACGTAAGCATGGCTGTAGGAACGGCTTCCATAGGTTCGAATGCTTTTAGCGGTGCTTCGAGCTTGGCCTATATTGTGTTGCCGTCAACGCTTCAGATAATTGATAACGGTGCTTTCAGCAATACGGCCATCAAGCAGATCACTCTGCCCGCAACGGTTACTTACTGCGGCAGTACGGCTTTCTCAGACAGCACGAAAGACATTACCTGCCTTGCCATGCTGCCACCTACATTGTCAAATAACAGCCATCCTATTGATACTTATACAGAAGAGTTGGAGGGTTACACGCTCCGTGTGCCAAACATTTCGCTTGTTGACTATAAGCTGACCCAAGGCTGGGATGCCTTTGATATTGTTGGCATCAACTCCTTGCCGGACGACATCATCGTGCATACCGACTATACGCTCAACCTGCCCGACACCACCATGCTTGTTTATGACAAGGACAGCGTGCTCGTGCAGTACAAGCCGAATGTCTTTATGCATTGGGATATTAACAACAGTGCAAAGTATGCCGCGCTGACCGTGAACGGCAGTCAGACATTCTCGATGGGGGAGTTCGAAATGACTTTCAATCCCTACAATGCGGGGAGCAGCTCTACATCCTCTACCCGCAACTATTACAACAGTCTGATCAGCAACGCGCCCATGCGTGCCGATACTGTTTATTCCAATCTGTACTTACGCGTCAACCGCTGGAACTTCGTTACGTTCCCGTATGATGTCAAGGTGTCTGACCTTATGATATACGACCCTGACGTCAACCTTGTCATCCGCAAGTATGACGGTGCGGCTCGCGCCGCCGGCGAGAGCGGCTCTACTTGGGTTGACATGGAGATGGACAGCGTGCTCCATGCCGGTGAGGGTTACATCTGGCAGGCATATACGCCTAACGATGATTATGCTCGGTTCTACGTTCCTGCCGCCAACAATGCCAACAAGAACCTCATCTTTGCCAGCGAGCGGCGCACGGTGGCTCTTGAGGAGCACGTAGCCGAGTTCAGCCACAACCGTAGCTGGAACCTCGTGGGCAATCCCTTCCCCTGCTATTACGACACGCGCTACATGGAGTTCACCGCTCCGTTCACCGTATGGGATATCAGCAACCAGACATACGAGGCCTATTCGCCTGTTGACGACGAGTACATATTGCGTCCGGGCGAGGCGTTCTTCGTTCAGCGGCCCGTTGACATGGAGGCAATAGCGTTCCCGACGGAGGGCCGCCAGACTGACATGACCGTGCGCACCATGAACAACGCCAAGATGCTTGCGCCGATGCAGGGCAGCCGCGAGGTGTTCAACCTCTACCTCTCTGACGGCGAGCGCACCGACCGTACGCGCTTCGTGATCAACGACGCTGCCGCCCGCGCCTACGACATGACCACCGACGCAGGCAAGTTTGAGAGCACGGACAAGACCATGGCCCAGCTCTACACCATAGAGGGCGGGGTGAACATGGCCATCAACGAGCGGCCCATGGCCGACGGCGTGGTGAGGCTCGGCGCTTACTTCGGCAAGACGGGCAGCTATTCCATCTCGCTCGACACGCGTGCTGCCACGGGCGTTACGCTCATAGACCACCTGACGGGCAAAACAGCCGACCTGACCATGGGCGAGTATCTGTTTGAGGCCGAGGCAGGCAGGGCCGACGACCGTTTCGAGATAAGGCTGGCCAATGGGGCAACGGGCATCGACGGAGTGAACTCTGCCGCCGGAGCCGCCACCGTGACCACCGCCGCCGGAACGATAATTGTAGAGGCCGCTGCGGGTGCCGACATCGCGGTTTACACCGCCGACGGCAAGACCGTGGCAACGACGCAGGCCGCTTCGGCCACATTCAGCGTTGCGCCGGGTCTCTATATCGTGGCCGTGGGCAGCGATCGCTATAAGGTAACAGTAAACAAATAAAACAGAAGGAAAATGAAGATCAAACATATAATAAGTTTAAGCCTTTTGTGGACGTGCCAGCTTGCCCTTTTCGGGCAAGCCCGGCTCGGGGCCGGCGGGGATTTCAACCCCGCCAACCCCGGCGACCCGCAGGCCCCCGTGCTGAAGCATGAGCTTAGGCTCGCGGCCTATCCGGCGGGCAGCGGAACGTTCAATGTGAGCGAGAGTCAGCGCGTATCAGAGGGCGACAGCGTGAGGCTCTATGCCTATCCCAATACGGGCTTCGTGTTCAGGGGCTGGATGCAGGGCGACTCGGTGCTCTCTGCCACCTCGCCTTATTCTTACAGGATGGGCACGGCCGATGCCACAGTTACTGCCGTGTTCGCCTATTCGCCCACCAATCCTGCCAACCCCGGGCGCAACCACTGGGATGCCTCCACTGGCAACCTGATCGTGGACGACTTCACCCCGGGTCGCCTCTCGTCGGCCATCAGTGAGGCCTTGGGCAACGATGATGAGTCTCAGATAACCCAGCTCATTATCTCCGGCGAGCTGCAGTCGTACGACTACGGCTTCACCGACTACTACTCTTGCACGCTCATAGACCTCAGCCGCACTTACGGCTGGTCGTCCATACCGTCATACAGCTTCTACAATGACTCGTTGCTGGCGTCGGTCATCCTGCCTCCCACCACGGAGCGCGTGGAGTATTACGCTTTCAACAGTTGCGAGTCGTTGACCGACATCACGTGCTATGCGCTCGTGCCGCCTGTCGTAGAGGAGTATGCCTTCTCCGACATCGCCGAGGGAGCTGTGCTCCATGTGCCGGCTGCGGCCATTCCGCTCTACGCCGAGGCCGACGGGTGGAAGGACTTCACCATCCTGCCCCTGCAGGACGAGGTGCGCAACCTTGAGGTGAGCCTGCCCGCCGACGCTGCCGATGGCCGTTACAGGGACATGACGCTCGAACTGCTGAACGCCGAGACGGGTCAGCGCCAGCGTTATGTAATATCAGACCGCGTGGTTTACACGTTCAACAGCCTGATGAAGAACAGCACGTTCAACGTCTATGTGCGCAACCAGGCCGGCACAGAGCTTGGCCGTATAGAGGGCGTGGCCGTGGGCGAAGACGACGTGCAGGTGGCTTTCGCCTCGCTGTTGCAGCCCCGCGATGTCAGCCTGAGCCTGCTCACACCCGACGGGGTTGACGTTACGGCACAGTCCACTGTGACGTGGCTCGACTCCGCAGGCACCTATCTTAAGCAGGGCGCGCTCCTCGCCGGGCAGCTCGGCGGCACCCGCCTTGCCTATCGTGTGACTCTGCCGCAGGTGCTCGCCATGCAGTATGTGCAGCCAGCCGAGGCTGCCTATACCGTGGCCGATGGCGACAACAACATTGTCTGCACGCTCGCCCCGATAGGCGAGAGGGCCATAAGCGGGTCGGTTAAGGATGCAGCTACGGGGCAGCCCATATCTGGTGCCGTGGTCTCTGTCTCGCAGATGCTCAACGGCAGATACTCCAAGGCTTTCAATGTGAGGACCGACGCTGCGGGCGCGTTCACCCAGACAGTGTTCGATGCTCCCACGTCTATCACGGCTTCGGCCTCCGACTACGTTTCGCTGACGGTCGATTCGGTGGCCTTTGGCGAGGGCGGCTCCGTGGGCGAGCTGGCCTTGAGGCCCATAACGGGTGTCACCGTGACCACCACGCTGACCTACACAGGCAGCGTGGCCGAGGGCGAGACGGCCGAGACGCAGGACTTCTATGCCGACTATGCCAACGTGACGTACAGTATATATAATGTGACTCAGGGCAAGGCCGTGACGCAGTTCAACGTGCAGTACCCGCAGATAGTGCTCCTGGAGGAGGCTGCCGTGGGTGACGTGCTCCGCATAACGGCATCGAGCAAGACCTCAGCCTTCGTTCCCGTAGTGGCCGAAGCCATGATAGACGAGGCCAACCGCGCCGCTGCCACTTTCCCCATCGTGGAGCTTGGCGGCATCAGGGCCTCGTTCACCTCTACCGACAACTCGGCTGTGGTGGGCCTGCTCTACGGTGGCAACGGCCAGCTCATCAAGAAGTACAGCTACAGCGACGCTCAGCTGAGCATCACTCAGCTGGCCGACGGCAGCTATACCCTGGTGACCATGGCCAACAGCTCGCTGTTCAACTCTATCCTCAACCTCTCTGAGTTTGCTGCCTCGGGTCTCACCGAGGGCAGCGACTATGTGCAGAACGCAGTCGAGGTGAAGAGCGGAGCCATTGCCGTGGTGAGCAACGAGATGATTCCCGCGCTCGATGAGAGCAAGCTCTACTACACCGGCGACAACACGTCGTTCACCGTAAACAAGACCTCCATCGTGGCCGGCAACTACCTTACGCTGAAGGGCCGCATCAACTTCAAGTCCGAATATGCCTCTTCTGTGGGCGATGTCAGCATGGTGGTTGACCTGCCCGAGTCGTGCTCGTTTGTAGAGAACTCCGTAATGGTGGGCACCAAGGTTTCGGGTTATACTATTGAAGGCAATAGGTTGACGATTCCGATAGATGACATTTCAAAGGATATTAAATTCTGTGTGATACCACGGGTAAGTGGAAGCTTTTACATTAGTGGAGCCGCATCGTTTACCATTGATGG
This sequence comes from uncultured Prevotella sp., assembly GCA_944320355.1. Classification (GTDB taxonomy): domain Bacteria; phylum Bacteroidota; class Bacteroidia; order Bacteroidales; family Bacteroidaceae; genus Prevotella. Next base: position 14,463 of record CALUHC010000040.1, read on the forward strand.
AAATAAAGTGCATCAACCAATAGGTGACTCCCAGTTTACGGTAGAGGAAATGTCTTTAACGGTACCAGAAACAGTTTGTTTGCCGCGGGCTTTTGTGACAGGTGTAGCTGTAGGGAATTCAGATGTTGAGATTTATGATAATGGAGTGTTGGTTGGGAAAACAAAGGCACTGGCCAATGGTGTTTGGGCGACAGTGTGCGAACTTGATTTTCCTTACACGTTAACAACCCATAGGATAAATGCTAAATTTAAGACACCTGATGGTTTAAATCTTGAGTCGGAAACAAAAGACTGTTTCTATGATAAATCTGCGATAGTACTATCGGATGTAACGATGATGACTTCAGATGAAGAAATAGTATTTGACTTCATCAATGGTGAGGTTAGCAGCTCATCATATACTTATGATTCCTCAAACTTTACTTTCTTGATAAATTTCACTAATAATGATACTGCGTATGTCAGCAATGTGAAGTTGTATGTAAATACTATGGATGGAGGTGTTGTAAGACTTTATCCTGTTTATAATAAGAAGAAAGACGTTTGGGTTGCATCTTCAACATTTGTCTCAGGTCCAGTGAATGTAAGTGTCACGTTTAACAATAAGGCCAAAGCAGAGATTGATAATACGATTTTAGACGATTGTAATGAGGATATTGTTCAAACTTTGTCTGAAAATGCAGAGATAGAGGAAAAAGCAAATTCTTTTATGCAAGGTATTGATGCGGAGTTGGCAAAAGATATTCCTAATTACGAAACCGTTTCAGCATTGAATGATAGCATAAATGCCATTTATGGGCAAACAGCTATTGATGTGCATTTTGCTGATAGTATATACAATGAGATAACTGCATTGATCAATGTTGAACATCCAGAGACGGATGAAGAGTATGTTAGTTTGGTGGATGATTATATTGAGAGTCTTATTCCTGAAGGTATGCCAACACCAGAAGAGCAGATTACCGCATTAGATGAATTGCCATCAATAATGCCTGTACAAGCGACAGGAGGGTATCAGACACCGAAATTTTCGTATGTTAAGGGTGCTGGTCATCAAACAGCTAATGATGCTTATCTATTGTCCGATGCATGGGAAATAGAAGGGTTTGGTGGTGAGAATCCATCAACAAATAGCTTGACTCTTAGTAATGCAGAGACAGGGGATAAGGTCATTGTTGATTGGGGTAGCCAGTTGCCTAATGCAGGAACGTCAACAGATGAACTGAGAACTTTTGAAGAATGTGGAATAGATTACTTAAACAACCTTATGTTTGTAAATGATTTACAAACTATAGGGCTTGAAGAAGTAATAAAGTATGACCTTAGAATGCGTAATGTATATAGTAAGTTATGGCAGGATTGGTTGCGTAATGGTCGAAGTGCTGCTATTGCCACTTATTGGAAAGAAAAGTCTTTAGCTCATTTGGATGCATCTAGTCGGTCTGCAAATATATTGGCTGCGACAAAAAGAATTCAAGGCTTTAATAATGGTTTTCAAAATCTGCTCATTGCGGGTCACATAGGAGAAAATTGGTTAGGTTGTCGAGATTGGGATGATGTAATTGATAAAGCTCAAGAATTATGTGATGAAGACGAGGCAAAAAAAATAGCAGGAATAGCGGAGGCTTTAAAAAAGGAGTACGGATTAAATTCAATATGGAATGTCGTTGGAGAAGTCGGCTTACAGGCTATTGGTGTCGGTGCAGGATTGGCTTCGTGGGCGACTGGAGGTACTTCTTTGGCAATTACCGTTGCATGTTTTGCTGTTGGAAATAAATTGGGCTCAATACGTAATGAATTTATGAAAGAAAACGAAGAGCTGATGCTTGATGTCCAAAGAATGATTATGGACAGTAATAAGTGTGATGCAGACTCTTCTGATTTTGATAATGACATACCGATTCCTATTCCACCATTGCACCCGCTAATTCCGAAGATTGATCCAGCAGGTTACGTCTATGAGGCTGTGTCGAGCAACCGATTGGAAGGTGTGACGGCGACGTGCTATTACAAGGAAACGGTTGAGGATATGTACGGCGACCTGCACGAGAACGTTGTGTTGTGGGATGCCGCGGAATATGCTCAGGAGAACCCGTTGTTCACCGACGAGAACGGTATGTACCGCTGGGATGTGCCGCAAGGATTGTGGCAGGTTAAGTTCGAGAAAGATGGATATCAGACCACTTACAGTGAGTGGCTGCCCGTGCCTCCTCCACAGCTTGAGGTCAACATCGCCATGGTGCAGAACCGCCAGCCCGAGGTCAAGGCCGCCCGCGCTTACGAAAGCGGCATAGAGGTTGAGTTCGACAAGTACATGCAGCCCGAGACGATGACCACCGACAATATCTTTGCCACCGTAGGCGGCGAGAAGGTGGAGGGCAGCATCACGCTGATGAACGCCGAGAACGCCTACGAAGGCGAGGGCGAGAGCTATGTGTCAAAGGTGCGCTTCGTTCCTGCCACACCGTTCCTCTCTACCGATGAGGTGGTGCTCAGCGTGAGCCGCAAGGTGAAGAGCTATGCCGGCATCCAGATGGAGAGCGACTACTCGCAGGCCTTCGACATAGAGAAGGAGGTGACGAGCATCGTTTCCGACTCTATAATAAAGGTGGCCTACAACGGCGAGAAGACCATCCGTGTGAGCGCATTGCCTTACGATGCTGCCATAGGGCGCAAGCTCGTGGTGTGCTCGTCGTCGCCAATGATAGCCTCTGTGTCTGCCGACACGCTGACGCTCAACGAGAACGGACAGGCCGAGCTTACCCTTGGCGGCGAGCTGCCCGGCGCAGCCGTGGTCACGTTTGCCCTCCAGGGGGCCGACCTCACAGGCAGTTCAAGCGTGCAGGTGGTTGACGAGTCGCAGCTCTATACCGCCGCTCCCGTGGCTTCGCGCGCTTCAGGCTCTGCCGTTTATCGCAACACGGGGATAGAGCTGAGCAGCGAGACTGCCGACGCGGTGATATACTACACCACCGACGGGTCGTGTCCGTGCGACGAGGCCACGCGCCTTGTCTATGACGGCCCGATAGCCGTGACCGCCGACATGACCATCAAGGCCATGGCCGTAGGCCCGGGCATGGACGAGAGCGAAGTGGCTGAGTTCAGCTATACCATCAAGGCCACAACGCTCGGCCTTGACCTCAACGAGGGGTGGACGTGGGTTTCTCACGACCTTGAGGCACCCGTTGCCGCCACCGAGCTGAGCGAGAACGCGCTGCGCATAGTGAGCCAAACGGCCGAACTCGTGAACGACCCTGTCTATGGACTCACCGGCAACTTGACTGAACTCGTTCCCGAACAAGCATATAAGGTGCAGGCGAGCGCGGCCACCAGCCATACCCTCAGCGGCTACGAGCACAACGGCGCACTGCCCATAGAGCTCAAGGCCGGCTGGAACTGGATTGGCTATCCCGTGAGCCAGGCCATGACGCTCGACGAGGCACTGGCCAACATGGCCCCTGACGAGGAAGACTACATAGCCGGACAGGAAGGCTTCGCGCAGTTTGCCGATGGCCAGTGGACCGGAACTCTGCAGACGCTCACTCCCGGTGCGGGCTATATGTACCACTCGCAGGCCGACAAGCAGCTGGTTTACAACACGGCCATCGTGTCGCGCGCCCAGGCTCTCTACGGCAAGGGCTTGCAGATGCGCGCCCCGTGGGCTGTTGACAAGTACCGCTATCCCAACGTGATGTGCCTCGTGGCCGATGTGTTTGTTGACGGAATGAAGGCCGACGCGGGCGAATACTCCGTCGGAGCGTTCTGCGGAACGGAGTGCCGCGGCATAGGCACCTACGTTGACGGCAAGCTGATGATGAACATCTATGGCGAGGGCGGCGAGAAGATAACCTTCATGGCTGTTGACAACGCCACCGAGCAGGCCTATACCATCAGCGAGAGCGAGCTGTTTGCCGAGACGCTGCTGGGCAGCATCCGCCTGCCATACCGCCTGAACATTGGCGACGTGGCCAACGGCATCAACACGGCCGAGACCGGCATCAGCGTTTGGCCGGCTGTGGTCAGCGACCGCCTCTACGTGGAGTGCAGCCGCGAGACCGTTGACAAGGTCATCATCACCGACCTTGGCGGAGCCACGCGCCTTGTGGCGGCCGATGTGGTCAGCGGCGGTGCAGTCAACGTGTCGGCCCTCAACGAGGGAGTCTATGTTGTCACCGTGCGCAGCGGCAGCGATGTGTTCTATAAGAAAATAGTGAAATCGGGAAAATGATAGGAAGGTCTGCCCCCTGCCGTCGGCCTTTTGCCGACGGCGGGGCGGCAGTCCGATTCTTGTCTTGCCCAAAACATAAAGACGATGAACAGTAAACGATACTTAGGCATTCTGGCTTGCCTCGTGCTGTGGCTTTCGGCCGCGCGGGCAGCCCATTGGGAGTGCAACATCTATGACTACCGGTACGACATGACCGTATATGCGTCGCTTCAGCTCAGCGGCCGCAACGTTGCGGCCTCCGATGCTTACGAGATTGCGGCGTTCTGCGGTGACGAGTGCCGCGGCGTGGCCACCGTAGAGACCGTTCCCGGCACAGGCGCGTCATATTATTACCTGCGTGTGCGCAGCAACGCCACCGACGGCGAGACGATAACCTTCAGGTGTTACGACGTTGCCACCGGCGAGGAGATAGAGCTTGGCGAGACCCTTGCCTTCGCCTCGCAGTCCATGACGGGCTATCCCAGCGAGCCGTTCGTGCTCACCGGCACGGGCAGTGTGACGATGGGTGATGTCAATGGGGATGGAAGATATTCTGCCATAGATGTGACCTTGCTTATAGGTAGAATTCTTGAGCGGGAGAGTCCGGCGTTTATAGAAGCAGCTGCTGATGTAAGTGGAGATGGTAGAATTTCTGCCATAGATGTAACAATGTTAATAGGCATAATATTGAATCAATAAACTATTATGGAAAATCAAATGAGAAAAATTTTGATGATTGCATTTCTTGTTTTGGGAATACAATCTGTGTCAGCCGTAAACGAGTTGACAATCAGTGATTTTAAAATAATGCCGGGAGAAGAGGTAGAGGTTGCTGTTGATTTGACCAATGACCTTGATATTATGACGGCTCAGATGGACATAACATTGCCGGAAGGTCTCTCGTTCGTGCAAGGTTATTATGACGAAACATTAGATGTTTATAATTATCATCAACTTACGGACAGGCAGCGTGGGCATACTTGTTCTTCCAACATTACATCAACCGGTAGTTTGAGAATATTTGCTACGAACATGAATATGCTTGGTTTCCGTGAAAACTCCGGGGCAATAGTTACATTCAAGGTTCGTGCTGCCGATGATGTGGCTTTGGGTTACCAGCATATAGTGCTGTCTAATGTAGAGTTGAACACCCCAGATTATCAGATCATAGAGCAAGAGGTGGTAGAACGGACTGTCAAAATCTACAACAACTTCGACATCACAGTTCCCGAAACCACGGGCGGAACCGTATCGGGTGCCGGCTCATACGAGTGGGATACCGAGGCCACGCTTACGGCCACTGCCGCCGAGGGATATTCTTTCGAGAAGTGGTCTGACGAGACAACCGACAACCCCTACACCTTCACGGTGACCGAGGCCAAGGAAATCTCGGCTGTGTTCACGCCGAACAGCTACACCATCACCTATATGCTCGATGGCGAGAAGTTTGCCACTGACGAGGTTACGTTCGGCTCTGAGATAACTGCTCCCGAGGTGCCGGCTCGCGAGGGTTATACCTTCAGTGGTTGGGTCGACGTTCCCGAGACCATGCCTGCCCGCGACCTCACCGTCAGTGGCAGCTATACGGTGAATACATACAACGTGATTTACGTTGTTGACGGCGAGGAGTACAAGCGCGTTGAGGTAGCTTACGGTGCTGAGATACCCGCCGAGGCCGCTCCCGAGCGCGAGGGATATACCTTCAGCGGCTGGAGCGAGGTGCCTGCCACCATGCCCGCCGGGAATGTTACCGTTACGGGTTCGTTTACCGTCAACAGCTACACCATCACCTATATGCTCGATGGCGAGGAGTTCGCCACTGACGAGGTGGAGTTCGGTTCGGCAGTGACTGCTCCGGAAGTTCCCGATCGCGAGGGCTATACCTTCAACGGTTGGGCCGATGTACCCGAGACCATGCCCGCCCGCGACCTCACCATCAGCGGCAGCTATACGGTGAACACGTACAGCGTGATTTACGTTGTTGACGGCGAGGAGTACAAGCGCGTTGAGGTAGCTTACGGCTCTGAGATACCCGCCGAGGCCGCTCCCGAGCGCGAGGGTTATACCTTCAGCGGCTGGAGCGAGGTGCCTGCCACCATGCCCGCCGAGGATGTTACCGTTACGGGTTCGTTTACTGTCAACACCTATACCATCACTTACATGGTCGATGGCGAGGTTTATGCCACAGTAGATGTTGAATATGGCCAGGCGGTAGAGCCTCTTGGCGAGCCTGTGCGCGAGGGTTATGTGTTCAGCGGCTGGTCGGGTCTGCCCGAAACTATGCCCGCCGAGGATGTTGTGGTGACCGGTTCGTTCGTCCTCGATGGCATCAGCAGCATCACCGCCGACACGCTTGTGGATGTTTACTCGTTGCAGGGTGTCAAGCTCAAGGATGACATTCCCGCCGGAAAGCTTAAGGAAGAGCTCGGCCGTGGTCTGTACATCGTTAACGGCTACAAGGTGATGATACCGTAAGCTTTGTAACTTTTCATGGATTTTCCGCGCGGATAGGTTCGTTTCCTGTCCGCGCGTTTTAGTCTCTATTGTTTGTTCATGTGCCGTTTCTGTCTTTCACCATTGGTTGCCAGAAGAGTCAGATGAACGTCCGTATTTTCATTCATGGCTTGGTATGGGTATAGAAAACACCTTTTTGTAATGGCATCATTAGTCATTCTTTTCACATTGGTTACGTGGTTATTGCATACCGCTTGGTTGAAAACAGTTCTGTTTCGTTCTTCTAATCGAATATTTCCATTATCTTTGCAACTCTGTCCCCCTGTTTTTTTGAGATACTTGCAAATGTGCAACTGAAAACGCCTTCTGCCGTCTTGTTTTTCGGTATGTGCCATATCTCAGCGCGAAACGAGCCGTTTCGCGCTGAGATATGGCCCGTTTTGGCCTGTAAAACGGGCTGTATCGGAAGCCAAAACGGTGCGTTCTGCAACTCGCTGGGTGCCAGGCGGTTGGCCGAAACGGGATTTGCCGTGGCAATTAACGTAAAAATGTTAAAGGCAATATATGGCGATCTGCGGCCACGGTGCGTGCGGTGAGCGCGGGCATTTATCTTTGGCTTTGCCGAAACAGATTCTCATTCGAGGTATTCGGACATGGTGCTGAGGAACACGTTGTCATAGTGCTCCACGTTGTACATCATGGCGTGCGAGCCTGTGGTGTGGCGCGCGCATGAATAGTAGAGGTCGCGCAGCGACACGCCGGTGTGGGAGTCTATCTCGTTTTGGAATGCCCGCGTGAATCCGTTGGACAGCCAGATGCCCATCTCGGTGTCTTTCATGTCGGCCTTCGACGGCTCATAGGGGTTGGCGGCGGTCATGACCACCAGTCCGGGTATGCCCTCGCAGGCTTCGCCGATGGTGCCCGAGTAGCAGGCGTCGAGGGCGAAGAACATCTTGCGGTACTTGCCGGCGCTGTGCATGTCGCTCACCGCGCGGCGCACTTCGGCTGCGGTCACGTCTCCGCCGCTGCCCCATGCCAGTGAGTTGGCGTTGCCGTGGCCGCACCAGAACATGATGACGTTGTCGGCGGGGCCGCTGCCCACCACCTCGGGCAGCCGCTCGCTGCGGTTGCCGAGCATGATGTCGCGCAGGTCGGCGAAGCTTATGTCGCTCAGGCGGTAGTCCACCCGCACGTCGTGGTATAGGTTTTCGCCGTCTGGCCGTATTCTCACCACGCCCGGGTGTATGTTGTTGGGGTTGTCTGCCAGGTTGTCTTCCATCACGAGTATGATGTGGCTGTCGTCATATCCGTGGCGGCGCAGCAGCTGGTACATGGCCAGCGCGTCGGCCTGGTGGCGGTAGTTGACCCAGTCGTCCGACGCTCCCACCACCACGGCCCAGCGGTCCTTGAGGGCTGGATAGACGGAGTCGCGCTGGTGCTTGTTGAAGGTCATCATGCCGCTCGTCTGCCATTCCCACGCCTGCACGGTGGATATGGTGCGCGAGCTGCCGTCGGTGGATAGGTATTCCATCACGGCCACTTGCCCGTGGTGCAGGCCCCAGTTGCAGTATGTGGTGTTCAGCACGCTGGCGTGGGTGCGCTCGTCGAATGTCCAGTCGCCCGTCACGCCGCCGAGGTCTATGCGCGCCCCGTTGCGCAGCATGGCGAAGGCAGTGCTCATGTCGCCGGGCAGCCAGCTGCCGCCCCACGCCTCGCGTCCGTCCGCGATGTCGAGCATGGCGTCGTTCAGTGTGCCTTGGCCGGCCGCCTCGTGGCGTGCCAGTGCGTAGGCGAGCATGGTCAGCGCGTCGAAAAGGTGGGCCTCGCCGGTGATTGGCGTTTCGCCGAAGCGGGTCCTGTATATGGTGTTGAACCCCGACTCGGGCGCTGCCGACGGCGCCAGCCCGTCATACTCGTCGTGGCGTAGCCTGGGCAGTATGGCCGACGAGAACATCATGTCGGAGCAGAGCACCTTGGGAAAGGTGAAGAAGCTGCCGCTCTCTGCCTCTATCCTTTCTATCTCGTCGTCGAGGGCGAGCGCGTCCGGTGCGCTGCCCGGCACGAATATCAGCGCGTTGTTGCTTTTCCCGGTGCCTGCGGCCAGCCTCCTTGCCATGGAGCGGATGTCGGCCTCAGAGCGGTATGTGGTCACTTCGGCAACGTTGAGCCCCAGTTCAGTGGCCTGAAAGGCGAACCAGTCGCTGAAACTCTTTCCGTAGTCATCGTCGGGGGCGAGCAGGCTCACATTCTTCTTCTCCAGCAGCCGCGCCTGCGTGAGCAGCAGCTCGCACTGCGTTATGTCCGACTGGGCGAGATTCCATACATAGCCGCTGCCTGCGTATATGCGCTGGAATTCTGTCGATGTGGCCACGGGCAGTATCAGCGTGCGCTGTCTCTCGCGGCATATCTGCGCCGCCTTGCGCGCGTTTGCCGACAACTTCGGGCCTATTATGGCAGCGTAGCCGTCGTCAGCGGCGGCCTGCCCGGCGGCGGCCGTCCAGTCGGGCGAGTCCTCGTCGTGCCACTCTATCTCTATCTTCACCCTCTCGGGCAGCCCTTCCTGCGCCTTGTCTATGTTGTCCAGGGCCCATGCTGCCGTGCGCTCCCACCGTTCCTGCTCGGTGGCGGGCATGATGACGGCCACCTTGTATGTGGTGGTGCGTCCCGCCGCCGGCGCTCCGCCGTCGTTGTCGGAGCAGGCCGCGAGCACGGATGCGGCCGCGAGCAGCCCTGCTGCCCATTTACTTGTCGGTGTCATGTTCGCGTTCCTTTCTTATGGCTTCGTCTTTGTGTGCGGCCCGTGCCTTGTTCCAGTAGTCGGGGTCGGTCGCGTAGTATTCCTCCATATAGTCGGTGTCGGTGTAGAAATATGGCGAGGTCACGATGTCCGTCACGCCCGATTCCAGCCCGTATGTGGCGTGCCCCGCTGCCATTGAGCCGTTGAGCCACGCCGTGAGGTAGCGTTCTGCCAGGCTGTCTATCTTGACCACTATGGAGTATGGCACGTTCTGGCAGCGCAGCGAGCAGTCGGCATCCATGCCTATGACCATGGTGAGGCTGAACACCTCGCGCGCCTGCTTGTACACGCCGTTGTTGGAGCCTCCAGCCAGCGGCAGTATCACCGTGCTGTCCAGCTGTCCGGTCATGCGGTATGCGCTGTCTGCCATGTCGAATCCCTCCGGGCCGTCGGCCAGGTACATCACCCCGGCCTGGCCTCCGCCCCCGTCGGCGTATCCGTCGGAGAATCCTTCTATGGCGGCGTTGAGCGTGCTGTTGCCCGGCATGGCGGCCAAGACTGTGGCCGAGGTGTGCTCCGAGCACATCCTTCCGGCCAGCCACGCCGCCCCGTAGCGGTCGATGGCGAACGATGTCACGCCCTGCGGCAGGTCGTCGCCGTCGCTCTCGAAGATTAGTATGCGCCGGTTTGGCGCGAGGCTCACGTCTCTGTCCCTCAGTGGTTCGGCGTAGCTGTCCTCGGCCAGCACGAGCAGGCTCTGCGCCCCGCCGCCACCCTCGGCGAGCCATGTGTCGATGGCCCGCCGGGCATCGGCAGTGTCGGCAGCCCGGATGAGCGACATCCGCACGTCGTTCTTCTCGTAGAAGCGCATGATGCCGGCCATTATCAAGTCGTTGTAGCCCATGTCGCCGAGGCCGCCCATGGATGTTATCACCGTTAGCCGCGGCTTCTGGTCATCGGGCGGCGTTCCGCCCGGCCCTTCGTCGGAGCAGCCCGCCATGGCTGGCAATAGGATGAAAATGGCGATAATTGTCCTGATCGGAAATATTCTCACTGTATTATTGTTTAATAAACCAGTGTGTACTTGCTGTTACGCTCGCTTGTTGGCATATAATCGAACTCGAAACTTTTTGAGAAGTGGAAGCTCTCCTTGCCCTGGTCGCGTTGATACTTCTTGTTGCAAGTGTTGTATTCAATGTGCTCTTTTGCGGGCTTTCTGTTGAGGCCAATGGTGATTTGGTCAATGTATATGCGGTAATGGTGGTCGGACGGCCCCCAGTGGAACTTGAGGTTCCCCACGTTCGTATTGTAAAGGAACGGCACGTCATCCAGTGCTTCCACATCGTATTGTACGTGTGCCGCCTTGAATAACCTGCGCGCAGCGTCTCTGCCAAGGTTGTTCACAAGCTCGTTCAAAGCGCAAAGCGCCTCATCGCTTGTGGAAATGTCCCTGTAGATGGAGTTTGGCAACGCGTTTTTGGTCGCGCCATTAGAGCCTCTGTATCTTGTGAGCGTCCATTCGTCTTGGTTTCCGCTCAGGGCTATCATCAGCCCTTTTGGGCCATATTGCTTTTCCCTTACACAGATATAATATTTGGAAGTGTTTTTGTTGTCTTGCCAAACGCTTCCCAATGTGAACGGCGTTGTCGTTGCGTTTTCCGGCCACAGGCTGGTGGGGATGAAGCAAATGCGCTCCATGCCGGGCAGCTCCTTGAAGTTTACCTCAACGACGGCGTACAAGTCCATTCTGCTTTGAGGCTTGAATGTCAGTGAGCCGTGGCCGTTGATGTTGTAAGTTATCGTACCGTCGGCTCCCGTGGTGATGTTTTCCTCATCGTCCTGCGGTATTATGAAATTGGTGAAATCCTCCACAGCGTCCTCGTAAGATTCAACTCCTACATAGTAGTCTCGGGGTGAAGTCTCGTCGATGGGCTCGCCGTATTTCGGCGAGTAGGTCATTGTGCCGTCAGCATTTCTGATAGTATCGCTTAGGTTTGCCAGTGTTATGATGGCATGGATGGAGTCATCTTCAGCCTTCTCTTCCCTCAGATATCTGGCCTCGTCATCAGTGTAGGCCTGTGTCTCATCACTGTCTGAGCAAGAGAGTGTTGCTGTGATTGCAGCCAGCGCGCCAAAAACAATGATGGATTTTGATAATAATGTTGTCATTTTCTATTCATATTTATAAGATGAAGACCTGTAAAGTCTTATTGGGTAATAGTTGTTGTGCGAGCTTTCTGTCCTGATTGTGCGGAAGGTATATTCCGGGCTCAGCACTAAGGTCGCTCCCGTTCTTTCGTCATCCTTGAAGGCCAGGAAGCTGTATTGGCCTTTATAGAGCGGAGTCAACATTCCGGAGACTTCATTTCCGTTGTCCAAGTCGTCATACCTTCCGTAGTAACCAGAGAATTGAGCGTCGAAACCGCTTGTCTGATTTTCAAATAATGGTTTTAAGTTGTTGCCGAAATAATTTTCCAGATTGTCTTTTATGGCAAGCCTCGGCAAGTACCATTTGCTGTTATCTTCAGTGTAGCCGAACTGGTTTTGGTTATAGTTTGTGATATTGTACTGGTTCCCGCAGAAGAAGTTCGCAAAGAGAATTCCATCAGCGACAGTTTCCCTGACTATGAATTTACTGTATATGTCGCTTGGGTCCATTGGCTCTCCGAACATCATTGGCACGTCAATGTTGCGGCGCGTCCAGTATCCGCTGCCTATCTTTACTATTGGATAGGTGCCTGTGGTGTAGTCGCTGCCGGTCAGCGTCAGCGTCTGTTCCCTCACGTTTTGGAAGGAGGGCGCGTGTACTTTTATGCCGAGGTCTGTGTCGTAGATGTTGCCGTGCATATAGAACACGGTGTCGAGGATGTCTGTCGCGCCCATCCCGGTGATTGGCTTCACGTAGACTTCGCCGTCCGAGAAGGTCAGCCAGGCCGGCGGGTTGCCCTCGCCGTCGCCGGGAAAGAGGCCCGCCCCGTGGAACGTCCGGCCGTTCTTGATGGCGTAGACCACCGTGATGCGCCTGTCGCCGCGTATGGTCGGCACATACTCGTTGCACACTTCGAGCACTGGTTGCAGGTTGGCGCTGTTGCTGTTTGAGGCATATACCACGCGGACGAGCGTCTGGTCGCTGCCGCCGTCGAACCTCATGAATGGCGCTCCGGTCAGCCTGAAGGCGTAAACGTCGGTGCCGGAGTTCCAGTCGCTGAAGTTCTTGTCGTCGTTTTGCTGCGACATGGCGATGGCTCTCTCAAGGAACAGTCCCCTGAGGTTGGCCGGGAAGAGCGACCACACCGGCGTGAGCCTGAAGCTGACAGGGGTGATGCCGCTTTCGGCCATGGCCTCGCGGTCGTCTATCGACGTGCATTCAAGGCTGTTCATCCACTCCTGCAGGGCTGCCTGGTCTATGCGGCCGTCGCTTTGCTGGCTGTCCAGCATGGCGGTGATTTTCTGTTGTGCCTCGTTGCTCCCGCCGGTGATGTTGAACGTGCCGCCCACGGTGACGCTGCTTGTCACGCCGTCGATGGCGTTGCCCCCTGCCGTGGTGAAGTTTGACAGCTCGTGCTTGAAGAAGTATCCGGCAAAGTCTTCGGCTCTCATGTTCAGCTCTCCTTTGGCCTCATAGCTGAAGTTCACGGCCAGGTCCATGGCTCCGCCCATCTCTGTGTAGGTGACGAGGTGTGTGCCGAAGCGGTTGAACAGCGCGTCGATGTTCTTGGCTGACGGCTCGGCCAACACCTTGTCGTAGGCCTCGCGGAACTCTTCTGTGAACACGTCCTGCCCGTTTTCCACCATTTGTTGCAGCACCGAGTAGTCCATGCCCGACGAAACCACCGTGCGTTTGAGTGAGAGGTAGCAGTAGCGTGTTTCTTTTTGCGTTGCGCTTCCCTTCGACTCGAAGTGCGACACGGTCTTTGTTGCGCCCCTGAGGTTGCTCGTGGTCTTGTCTTGCTGGCGCGTCATCAGTTCAGCCATCTCGTAAAGCGAGTTCGCTGTGATGTGGTCAACGCTCTCGCGGCTGCGCAGCGCGGCCTGCACGAGGCTCTTGCCGCCGTTGAGCGCGGCGGCCTTGTCGTTGTCTACGATGGGGGCGCACAGGCTCTTGGTGTTCATGTAGTCCTTGAATATGTTGTAACCGTAGCCTACGTAGAAGTATCCGTCGTCGGCCGAGTTTGTGCCGTCGTCGCCCAGTCCGCTTTGTGTCACCGTGCATACGGTGGCCGCTCCCGTCGGCGCGGTTATGGTGATGGTGGTGCGTCGGCTCTTTATGCTGTCGTTGTCGGCGGCATAGAACTCTATGGTCCCGTCTTTGTAGACGGTGTCGGCATCAAGTTCTATCCAGTCGGCTCCGGCGGTCACGGTGAGGCCTTGCGTCCCGTTGCCGTCGGTTGCGGTGGCTGCGATTGTGTAGTAGCGGCCTTTTGCCGGCAGGGTTATTTCGCTTTCGGAGAGCGACACCGTACCCTGTTGCGGCCCGGAGGATGCCGTGTCTTCGTCGCTGCACGACGACACGAAGGCCGTGGCGGCTATGATTGCCAGTAGTGCTAATGCTTTTCTCATTGAGGTATCTCCGTTGTGTTGATGTAGTAGACGTAGTCCTGGTTGCGCACCATGCGCCCGGTGATGTTTGCCGAGCCGCTCCTGCCGTCGAGCTTCACGCCCGATAGGCGGTATGGCTCGTCGGTGGCGAACAGCTCTGCGTATGTCTCCGTGTAGTGTTTGTTGCTCATGTCGGCGGTGGTGTACGTCCAGTTGGGCAGGTTGTCATGCCGCTTGTCGTTGTCTGTGTAGAAGTTTCCGAGGAACTTGCGCGTAGTGCAGATTTCTTCCTTGTTGGCCACCGAGCCGTCTGTGGCAATGCTTCCCGGCCACTCGTAGCCTATGCGGAGGCTTCCCGGCAGGTAGTCGACGCCGTCGGTCCTGGCATAGTCGAGATAGCCGAACGTGAGATAGACCGTGTTACCGTCTACCACGGTGTCTGTTTTCTCCACCTCGAATCGGTCGTAGAGCCACTTCACCCTGTATGGAACTCCGTTGTGGATGCACAGTCCTGCATCCATCTGCAGGCGGTTGTCGTAGATGGGGTAGACCACGCGCACGCTGCTGTTGGGGTCTATCTCCGGAACCCACTCCTTGCACACGGTTGCCACGTGGCGGTTGGCGGCTATCACATCGACCACCCACGGGTCGGTCACGGTCATGGGGCGCCCGTTGAAGCCCGTGGTCACGGTGCCGGGCTGCGCCGGAATCTCCACGTTGACAAAGTTGCGGTTGCCGTACAGCTCCTGCATGGTAGGCGCGGTGGCCTTTATGCGGCTCTCTACGAGTGCCGCCACGGTGGGGTCGGGGATGAACTCCCAGATTGGTGTCACCTCCATGTCGAGCATTTCGCAGCGGCTGTCCCACGGGTGTGTCTCGTCGAAGTTGATGCTGGCCAGCCAGTTTTCCAGTGTCTCGGGCGTGGCGGCGGGGTTGTCTGTCGACGGATTGGCAATGAGGGTGCTGAAGGGCGACAGGTCTCCTCCTGTGGCGTCGAGGTGAAGCTCGGCGTTAGAGAGCAGCGTAGTGGCGGCTTTCAGCTCGCTTTCGGTCATGGTCTCTACCTTCTTCTTGAAAAACAGGTTGAGCGATTGCTCCTTTATCTGCTGTTCTTGCACTAACGTGGAGACTGTCTTCTGGCCTGTCACCACGTCGAGCTTCAGCTTGCCGCCTACCGATGCGTCGGTTATCACGTGCGTGCCGAATATCTCTATGAACGAGTCGACCACGGCCACGTTGTCGGTTCCTGCCCTGCGCAGCTTGTCTATGGCGTAGAGGAAGTTGTCGGAGAGGTATCGCTCCGGCTCTTCCTTCAGGAGGTTGTCCATGATGTTTGTGTCTATGAACTTCTCAACGGCTCTCTCGCTCATCTCGGCCGTGAAGCAGATGGAGTTGTCGAAGGCGTGCTCGAAGATTGATGCCGTCTTCATGTAGCTGCCCTTGTAGATGAGCACTCCGCCCGACACGCTTGTGCCGGTGTTCACGTTGTGGCAGTATTCGGCAAAGCTGCGGCTGCAGCTGGTGGTCATTTCCGAGTGGCCTACGTAGTCGCAGTCGTAGGCTCCGTCGGCTTCGAGCGTGGCGAGGTCGACGACTTGGCATCTCACGCTGCCCGCGTCGCATTTCTCGCCGTTGATTGCGTCGAACGAGAAGCCCACTCCGTGGTTGCGTAGCATGGTCTGCTGCTCGCCGGGTGTGCGTGTGCGCGTGTGCCAATACGTTGTGCCGTTGCCGTCGGCCCCGCCTTGCGGGGCGTAGGTATGCAGCTCGTCGCTGCACGACAGCGCGAGGAAGCACAAGGCCGCAGCCGCCAACGCCGTGGCGTGGCAGAGGCTGCGGCCTTCTTTGGTGTGGTGTCTGGTGTGCGTCATGATGGCATTCTCGCTCTGCTTGTCATTCGTCGGCCATGGCCTGTATGTCTACCAGGTAGGGCGACAGGCCGTTGGAGGCGTTGTTGGGATACTGTTTCTTCATGTATTCCTTCACGGCTTCCTGCGCGTCGTCGTCGGTGAACAGCTCCCAGATGCCTATCAGCTCATAGTCGGTGCAGGTGAACGTCGATGGGTTTGCGCCGTCGATGGTCTCGGCCCACGTGCCTATGTTGCTTATCAGTGACTCGTTCACCTCAGCCGACGGCTTGTTGGGGTCGGCCAGTTCGCCGAATGCCTTTATCAGGGTGTTGCGGCCTGTCGATGTGCCTCCAGTCACGTTGATGCTTATCTCGGAGTTGTTCAGGTAGGCGCGGCTGGTGTTCAGGTAGTCGGCCGAGGCGGCCACGTCGAGCGAGAAGAGGCTGGTGAACGTGGCCGACAGCTCTCCTGAAATTTTCATGGTGTCGGTTGTGGACGACGAGGTCATCGTCACAGACACGTTGGCGTTGCCGCCGAGGGTGGCTCCGGCGCAGAACACGGGTCCGAAGTCCTTGTCGAGTTTCTGCAGCTGCTTCTCAAGCAGCTCGTCGCTGCCGCCGTTGGCCACGAGGCTCTGTATGCTGTCGCGCACTTTCATGAACGACTTTGACAGCACCCTGTTGAGTTCTGTCTGCGAGAGCAGCTCCTCGCAGTCTTCGAGCAGCGTGCGGTAGTCGAGCGATACTTCCTGTGTGGGCACAGTGGTGGTGGCGCAATAGTTGTAGGTGGTGTCGGTGCTCTCGCCGAACATATTGAATGCGCCCTTCAGCCCCAGCTTGAACAGGCCGAACTGGACGTTCACCGAGAGGTTTGCGTTGATGTCCTGCTCCTTGTCTCTCAGTTCCTTTCCTGTCTGCAGCTTTATCTCGCTCGTGGGCAGCTCGGCCGTGGACACGTATTCTGCTCCGCCGAGTTCCTCTTGCACGTCGGTGTTGCTGAGGCCGCTCAGCCTGAATATCTGGCCGGCGTTGAACCGCTTCATGGTGCTCTTGCCCTTGATGTACATGCCGTAACCCACAGGCACGGTCTGGCCGAACATCGAGTAGTCCGTCTCGGCTCCGTTATCTCCGGCCGTGTCGTCGGCCTCGCTCACTATGGTCTGCGTCACGGTGTAGGTCACGCTGCGGTCGCCTGCGGTGAGTATGATGTCGGCCCGGCGCATCTCTTCCCCGGTGTTCGGCTCCACAAAGTATTCCACGTTGCCGCTGCCTTCGCCTTCGGGCGTGGCCACTGTGAGCCACGTCACGGAGTCTGCGGCCAGCCTGGCCGTCCAGCGTCCGGTGGCTGTCACGGGTATGGCATAGTCGCCTTCCTCGCGGTTTATGGTCACGCTGTTGTTGCCGCCGGGTATTGATATTGAAGACTGAAGGCCGTCGGTGCTGTCGTCTGAGCACGAGGCCAAGAACATGGGGGCGCACAGTGCGGCCATGGCAAAGATCCTTTTTGCTTTCATCGGATTCCCTTTTTTTAATTAAAACAATAATGTGTGACTTTTTGCAAAGATAAGCCTTTTGTTCTGGTTCTCTCATTAAAAAGTCTTAAATAAACTGAAATGCGCGGCCTTTTCCTTCTTTTACCCGTTTCCGTATGCCTCTGTCGTGTGTCCGGCGGGCGCAAAGTCACTGTTGGCGGGCAGCCTTTGCGGTTTTGCTGCGCCTTTCGCAGCGGCGGTTGGCGGTCAGCTTGGCATCGGGGGCGAGTCGTTTTGGCCTCCTGTGACCTGCCGGGTTGAAAAACGGGGTGCGGCGTTTGTGTGTGCTTGCAAATATTCAATTAAAAACAGCCCGTGCTACCGCAGATTTTGCTTTGTGCCGTTTCGTGTTGCAGAACGGGCCGTTTTGCAGCGCAAAACGACCCGTTTTGGCCTCTGAAATGTGCCGTTTTAGAACGCAAAACGGCACCTTTTGCAACCTGTTGACTGTCAGGTGGTTATTGGGGTTGAACGGGATTGCTGTCTTTAATGTGAAAAAGTTTACCGCAGCAAGTGGCAATCGGCAGTTGCCGGGTGATGTCTGCGAGTGCGTTGCAAGATTGGGTTGGTTGGAGTTAGGGCTTCGTTCCGAGGTGATTTTGAGTTGTCGGGCGAGTGCGTTTGCCTCTCCCTAATCGGGCATTGTGCCGGTTAGATGTGACGTCACCGGCAGGTTTTGGTGGCAGCGGTCCGGTAGCAGTTGGGCTGTTCACGATTTTTGTCATGTCTGGCGTGTGGCAATAGGAAAATAATCAGTATATTTGTGGCGGCAAAGCCGGGCATGGCCGTGTTTGCCTGCGGTTCTGTTGGATGGCGCTTGTCGTAATTTCCTGCTTTCCATTGGCTGTGGTGTCAAGGCCTCAGGCGGCAAAGGTCATTGTGTTAAGTTGAGGCCTGCAGTGTGGCTTGTGCAGGGATAGACTGAAAGGAAAAATGTTGAGACATCTGTATCTGAACAAGGCGGGCGCAGCGTTCGTGCTGGTTGCTCTGTTTCTCGTGTGCATCGCCTGTTGGTGTGTGGCCGAGAGGCCGTTTGGCGGTAACAATGGCTTGATGCTGTTTGTTGTCATTTTGTTTGCCGTCATGTTTTCTTGGGTGGCGGCAACCACCCCGTTGCTCATCTGTGACCGTGGCTACGGTCTGTTGCTGGTTTATTTGTATAAGGCCCGTACTATATTCATGCGCGACATAACGGCGTTCCGTTACCCTGTGAACCACAACAACACACTGTGCTATAGGATAGTGGTGGGAACAGAAGAGGTGCTGGACATCACGGGGAAATGGGGGCGGCTGAGCGAGCTTGTGGCCGACTGGGAGCGGCAGAACGGTTTGCCGGACTATCAAGACGAGCCAGTAAACACTTACAGGCCGACGGACGTGTCGTTTGAGTTCAGGCCTTCGCTGCGGTCTTTGTTCGATCGCCGGGCGGCATTCCTGCTCGTGTGCGTCATCAGTATGCTGGCCGTTCGCCTTGTCGTTCCGCCATACGGCGCGGTTACGGTGTGGATAGCGGTGGCCATAGTGGCGCTGGGCGGCCTGCTGTGCAAGTTCTTTACCTGCTTTGCCAAAGACGGCGGCTTGCTGAAGATGACAAATTTTGTGGTGAGGAAATGTAACCACTCGATAAGCCTTGAGGCCGTGAAGTGGGTCATGATAGTTAGGGATGATGTCTGCGTCAAGCTGAAAGACGGTCATGTGGTCAAGGTGCGCCACGGGCTTTCAGACGATGATGTGCAGCAACTTGCCAATGCTTTGGATTCGATTGGCATTCCGTGCAGATATAGATATGTGTATGAGCGGTGGCGGTAGAGAATCGTCTGCCGTCGTTGCGCCGGAAAGGCGCGCTGCATTGGCCACATTTCTGTCGGCGTGCAGCGCTCTCCGGGCTTATTTGGGCTGTTCGGCTTCGAGCTTGTCTATGGCGCCCGTGGCGGGATTCAGCGTCAGGTGTGTGGTGTATCGCTTGTTGAACAGCTCTCCGCTTAGCAGTTCTGTGTATCCGAACTGGGCTGCGTTGGCCTCGAATGAGTCGAGCACCTCGGTGCCACGGCTGATGGTGACGGTGATTTTTCCCGGCACGTTGACGTAAATGCCGTCCTCCTTGTCCTTCTTTTTCTTTGCCGTCTCGGCCTCGGGCGATGTTTCCGGCAGGTTCTGTTCGTCGGTCACAGAGATATAATAAGGAGTGCCGGACAGGTCGTCGTTGTCCACCAGCCCCAGTTTCTGCGACAGGCGGAAGAGCACCATGCGCTCCATGCCGCGCTGCGGGCAGAGAGTGAGCACGTATTCTGTGGTGTCTTTGGTCTCGGAGCCTGTGAAGAGTTGCGTCAGCGCGCGGTCCTGCTTGTCGAGGTTGGCCAGCATTATGCGCAGCTGCTCGCCGTCCTTGGGCATATAGTCGGCCTCGCCGCGGTTCAGGTAGTTCTTGCTGTCGCGTATGTCGTATATCTCCTGCGCGGTCAGCTCTGCCATCTTGGCCGTGCTCCCGGCGGCCAGCACCTCTTCGCTGAGGAGGCTGCGCGGGCTTGGCTGCGCGGGCTTGGCCGCGGGTTTGAAGGGTTGGGGCGCTTCTGGCTTGCGCGCCGTGGCGTTGATGGCCAGCAGTGTGCCGTCGTCGGCCAGCGTAATGTTCGACGCCGCGCTCTTGGCGTTGAATTTGACGGCATATCCTTTGCTCTTGTCGGCTTCGCCGTAGGTGGTCATGCTGATGGAAGTCACGCGGTAGGCCGTGGCCGGCTCCGTCCTCACGTCGTTCAGGCGGAGGTATCGTCCGGCGTATTTGCAGAAGTCACCCGGTGTATAGGTCGTCTTCTCCACCTGCACCACGAATCGCAGCGCCGTCTTGGGCAGGAAGTAGACAGCCCCTTCGGGTGTCACCCCCGGGCGGTAAGTGCTTATCTCTGTCTGGGCCTCTGCTCCGCCGCACAGCATGAGCAGCCCTGCAAAAAGAAGTTTTCTCATATCGGTTGTTGTGTGGGTTGATGTGTCGTGCTTAGTCGTTGAGCCGCTTGAAGGCTTGCGGCAGGTACTTGATGAGGTCGCCGGCCACGAGGCTCTCCATGCCGAGGTCGCGCGCGGCCATGTCGCCCGCCAGTCCGTGCAGGTACATTCCGAGCAGGCAGGCCTCCCGTTGGCGGTAGCCTCTGGCCAGCAGGGCGGTGATGATGCCTGTGAGCACGTCGCCGCTGCCGGCCGTGGCCATGCCTGCGTTGCCCGTGGGGTTGAAAGCCACGTGGCCGTCGGGCGCGCACAGCGCGGAGTAGTGGCCCTTCACTATGATGTAAGCCCCGAGGCGTTCGGCCATGTCGCAGGCTTTCGTCAGCCGTTCGTAGCTGTCGGCGCAGTGTCCGTTCATGCGGTCGAACTCCAGCGGGTGTGGCGTGAGCACCATGCCCTTGGGCAGCTGCTGCATCCACGCGCGGTGGTTGGCCAGTATGTTCAGCGCGTCGGCGTCAGCCACTATGGGGCATTGCGTGCGCCTCAGTTGGGCAATGAGCGCTATGGCCGTGGCCTCGCTCCGTCCCAGTCCGGGGCCTATGCCCAGCGCGTCGTAGTCCTCGGTGTCCACTGCTTCGGAGAAGATAGTCTCCTCGTGGTCGAGCTGCACCACGGCTTCTGGCACGGCGATCTGCATCACCGTGTTGTTGCACTTGGGCGTGTGCACCGTCACTTTGCCAGCTCCGGCGCGCAGGCAGGCCCTGGCCGCCAGTATGGCCGCGCCGCCCATGCCATAGCTTCCGGCCACGAGCAGGGCGTCGCCCATGTTGCCCTTGTGGGCAAAGGCATTGCGGCCGCGCAGCAGCGGGCGCACCTCGTTCTCGCCCACTATGTGGTAGCGGGCGTCGGTCTTGGCCATTCCCTCCTCGCTGATGCGTATGTCGAGCACTTTGATGCGGCCAACGAACTGCTGGTTCTCGGCGAAGAGGAACGAGAGCTTGGGCTGCTGGAGCGTCAGTGTGAGGTCGGCGCGGATTATGTTCGCCCTGACGTTGTAGGTGTTGTCCTCGCCCATGAGGCCCGAAGGCACGTCGATGCTCACTACCTCGGCCTGCGATGCGTTGATGTATTTCACGAGCGATGCGAATCCGCCGGCCAGTGGCTTGTTCAATCCCGAGCCGAACAGCCCGTCGATGACCAGCATCCCCGCCTCAAGTTGCGGCGGGTCGAACTCCTGCTTCACTTCCACCAGCTGCTTTATCTTCTTTTCCGCAGCCAGCCGGTCCTTGTTGGCGGCGCAGTCGACGGACAGATGGCCGGTGATGTTGAACAAGTAGGCCGAGACGGAGTAGCCCGCGTCGGTCAGCAGGCGGGCCACGGCCAATGCGTCGCCGCCGTTGTTGCCCGGCCCGGCGAACACTATTACGGGTGTCTCCGTGCTCCATTTGTCTGTTATGGCGTGCGTAATGGCCTTGGCCGCGCGCTCCATCAAGTCTATCGACGATATGGGTTCGTGTTCTATCGTATATTTGTCAAGCTCGTGTATCTGAGCGCTCGTGAATATCTTCATACCGTGCAAAAATACAAAATTAATGCTAACCGTAGCCATGCTTTGGCAGATTTTTAGTAATTTTGCGACAAAATATCTAAAAACGACAATGAGCTTAGTCAAAATCCATGACAAGATCTTCGAGACATCCATTCCGGAAGAGGAGATAAAACGGCGTGTGAAAGCGGTGGCCGAGCAGATAAACCGCGACATGGCGGACAAGAACCCGCTGCTGCTCGCGGTGCTCAACGGGGCGTTTGTGTTCGCCGCCGACCTCATGCGCGAGCTTACCATCCCCTGCGAGATATCGTTTGTGAAGCTGGCCTCCTACCAGGGCACCACATCCACCGGCACGGTGAAGGAGGTGATAGGCATCAACGAGAACCTGGCCGGGCGCACGGTGATAATCGTTGAGGACATAGTGGAGAGCGGCACGACAATGAAGCGGATGATAGAGAGCCTCGGAACGCGCAATCCCGCTTCCGTGCACATCTGCACGTTGCTGCTCAAGCCCGACCGCCTGAAGGTGGACCTGGACATCGAGTACGTGGCGTTCAGGATTCCAAACGACTTCATACTCGGCTACGGGCTGGACTATGACCAGCAGGGAAGGCAGCTGCGCGACATCTACACGCTGAAGGGCGAATGACGGCGGGGCGCGGGCCGCGCCGCAACAGACAGGCAACAACATAAAAATATATATACTATTAATAGTAAGATGAGAAACATTGTGATATTCGGAGCGCCAGGTTCCGGCAAGGGAACGCAGAGCGACCTCATGATCAAGAAGTACGGCTTGGGCCACATCTCAACCGGCGATGTGCTGCGCAACGAGATAAAGAACGGCACAGAACTCGGAAAGACGGCCAAGGAATACATAGACAAGGGGCAGCTGATACCCGACGAACTGATGGTGAGCATACTCGCCAGCGTGTATGACGGCTTCGGCAAGGAGCACGAGGGCGTCATCTTCGACGGCTTTCCCCGCACCATACCGCAGGCCGAGGCTCTGAAAGCCATGCTCGCTGAGCGCGGCCACGGCGTTGCGGCCATGATAGAACTCGGCGTGCCGGAGGATGAGCTTATGACCCGCCTCATCAAGCGCGGGCAGGAGAGCGGCCGCTCCGACGACAACGAGGAGACCATAAAGAAGCGTCTCGACGTTTACCACAGTCAGACGGCTCCGCTCATAGAGTGGTACGCCAAGGAGGGAATACATCACCATATCGACGGTCTCGGCGACCTTGACCGCATCTTCGCCGACATCTGCGCCGTCATTGACAACTTGCAATAAGGCTGATGGCAGTATCCAATTTCGTTGACTACGTGAAGATATATTGCCGCTCCGGCAAGGGCGGGCGCGGCTCCATGCACCTGCGCCACGTCAAGTACCAGCCCAACGGCGGCCCCGACGGGGGAGACGGCGGGCGAGGCGGCAATGTCTACCTGCGCGGCAACCATAACTACTGGACGCTGCTCCACCTGCGCTATGAGCGACACATCCGCGCCGGGCATGGCGGCAACGGAGGCCGCGACCGCTGCCACGGCACCGACGGCAAGGACGTTTACATAGAGGTGCCGTGCGGAACGGTGGCCTATAACGCCGAGACGGGCAAGTATATCTGCGACGTTGCACACGACGGGCAGGTGGTCATGCTCCTCAAGGGAGGCCGTGGCGGCCTGGGCAACTTCCAGTTCCGCACCGCCACCAACCAGGCTCCGCGCTACGCACAGCCCGGAGAGCCCATGCAGGAGATGACCGTCATACTCGAACTGAAGCTCCTTGCCGATGTCGGCCTGGTGGGATTCCCCAACGCAGGCAAGTCAACGCTGCTCTCGGCCCTGTCGAGCGCGCGGCCCAAGATAGCCAACTATCCTTTCACAACGCTTGAGCCCTCGCTCGGCATCGTGGAATACCGCGACCGCCAGTCGTTCGTAATGGCCGACATTCCGGGCATCATCGAAGGGGCGAGTGAGGGGCGCGGCCTCGGCCTGCGCTTCCTCCGCCACATAGAGCGCAACTCGCTGCTGCTCTTCATGGTGCCGGGTGACACCGACGACATAAAGCGCGAGTACGAGATTCTGCTCAACGAGTTGCGCAACTTCAACCCCGAGATGCTCGACAAGCACCGCGTGCTGGCCGTGACCAAGGCCGACCTGCTCGACGACGAGTTGATAGATATGCTCCGCGAGACAGTGCCTGCTGACATTCCCGTGGTGTTCATATCGTCTGTCACGGGCATGGGACTCGACGAACTGAAGGACATCCTGTGGCGGGAGCTGAACAGCGAGAGCAACAAGCTGAAGGAGATAACCGCCGAAGACACACTCGTGCACCGTGACAAGGACATGAGCAGCTTTGCCGCCGAGCTGGCTGCCGAGGGTGAGGACGAGGATATAGAATATGTGGATGCCGAAGACCTTGAGGACGTTGACGACCTTGAAGACTTCGACGACTATGAATATGAGGACGGGGAGGACAGCCGTGGCTGATCTCCCCCTGCTCGACTACGACCTCGGCACAGGCGCCACGGCCTTCACCACCACCCGCGCCGGGGGCTGCAGCCGCGGCGCGTATGCCGGGTTTAACATCAATCCATATTGCGGCGACGACCCCGCGGCGGTGGCCTACAACCTCCGCCTGCTTGCCGCGAGGCTCGGCATAGAGCCTGGGGCCGTCGTCATGCCCCACCAGACCCACGGCACCGAGGTACGCCTTGTGGCCCGCGAGCTGCTCGCGCTGCCCGAAGCCTCGCGCCGCATGGTGCTCGAAGGGGTCGACGCGCTGATGACCGCCGAGCCTGGCATCTGCATCGGGGTGTCAACGGCCGACTGCCTGCCAGTGCTTCTCTACGACGCAGAGCACCGCGCCTGCTGTGCCGTCCATGCCGGATGGCGCGGAACGGCGGCCCGCATAGCGCAAAGGGCGGTGGCGGCCATGGCCGCAGCCTTTGGCACACGGCCCGCCGCGCTCACCGCTGCCATAGGCCCGGGCATATCGGCCGCTGCCTTCGAGGTGGGCGACGAGGTGTACGAGGCCTTTGCCTCGGCCGGGTTCCGCATGGACAGCATAGCCCAGAGGCGGGAAAAGTGGCACATAGACCTTGCCGAATGCAACCGCTTGCAGCTCGTTGAGGCAGGCGTCGGTGCCGGCTCAGTGCTCGTCTCGGGTCTTTGCACCTACTCTCACGCCGACGAACTGTTCTCCGCGCGCCGCCTCGGGGCGGCCTCCGGCAGGCTGTTCAGCGGCATAATGATAGACCAAAGCTAACGACAGAAAATCCCAAACGAAACAATGAAGTACAAGAACCTGCTCATGGCTGCCTTCGTGATGGTGACCCTTACATCGGCCACCACCGACCGTTTCACGCCGCTTGAGCAGCAGCAGATAAGCATTTCCACGCCCGGGCTCTTTGACCGCAGCGACGCTTTCACCATCGATTTCTCCTCCTTGCCCTCGCTCGACTACAGCTTCCCGCTGCCTGTGGGCAAGGCCACCGTCACAAAGGACAACAACCTCATGATAACCACGGCCAAGGGCGATGCCGTGAAGGCAATGTTCGATGGCACGGTGAGGCTGTCAAGGCGCCACTCGCGCTACGGCAACGTCATCGTGGTGCGCCATGACAACGGGCTTGAGACGGTGTATGGGCACAACGCCCAAAACCTTGTCAGCGTTGGGCAGCGCGTGAAGGCCGGGCAGACTATAGCCATAGTGGGCGGGGCGGGAGGCCGCACATACTGCCTTTTTGCCATCATGGTCAACGGCGGGCGCATCAATCCGGCAACCATAATAAGCCTTGCCAGCCACCGGCTGCTGCGCCAGACGCTGCTCTGCCGCAAGGCAGGCAAGCGTGTCAGCGTGACCGTGACCACCCCCGACCGCGAGGAGGAGGCGCTGACAGAGGCTCTCACCAAGATAAACAACGCCAAGTTCACCGCCGACCCATTTGCCGATGGCAACAGCTTCAGCATAAACCTGTCGCTGCTCAACCCCGGCGAGTGGTGCTATCCGCTGCCCGGAGCCAAGGTGATAAGCCGCTACGGCAGGCGGGGCGGCCGCAGCCACACGGGCGTAGACCTGAAGACTAAGCCCAACGACGAGATTCACGCCGCTTTCGATGGCGTGGTCACCATGTCGCAGCGATACTACGCATACGGCAACTACATCAAGATACGCCACGCCAACGGCATCGAGACCTGCTACAGCCACAACTCAAAGAACCTCGTGAAGAAGGGTGACAAGGTCAAGGCCGGGCAGGTGATAGCCCTTACGGGGCGCACTGGCCGCGCCACAACGGAGCACCTGCACTTCGAGTGCCGTGTGAACGGGCGCACGTTCGACCCCGGGCGGGTGTTCGACCATGCCAATCATTCCATACGCACCGACCTGCTCACGTTCACGAAGCGTGGCGGCGGCATATCAATAAAGGCCGACAGAAACTATATGGCCAAGGGAAAGTGACATGATATAGATTGTGTTGCGCATGGCGATATTCCTCATTGTTTTTTCATTTCAGCCATGCCGTAGGGATAACACTAAGCCCCTGTCCGCGCTTCCTGTCGGGCGGGGGCGATTGTTTTTCACGGAAAAAGGAGACGGGGGCAGGAGGCGCGGGTGCAGATGATAGCTAGCAAGCGGTCGCATCGCATTCCATGCACAGCCGTCTCCGCTCTTCGCGAAATGGATATCCGCGTAATGCCAGTACTTGCAAATACGCAACTAAAAGCGTCCTCTGTTTCCTTGATTTTCCGTATGTGCCATATCGCGCCGCAAAACGGCCTGTTTGGGCTCGCGAAACCGGCCGTTTCAGGTTGCGAGACGCGCCGTTTCGGAAGCCGAAACGGCGCGTCTCGCAACTTGTTGTATGTCAAATGGTTAGCCTGGATGCCAGCCGCCGTTGCCTTTAACATAAAAAAGTTAATCGCGGAGCGTTGCTGTCGGTGGCCGCAGGGCGTATGGGCTGTTTGAGGATATATGTTTTTGCTAGAGCCCATCACCTTTCTTTTGCTCTTCACCCATCACTCTTTGCTAAAACTAGTCATGCCTCTTCACTCATACCTCCGCGCTCTTCACTGAGCTGGATTCGGCGCAGGCAGGGCGGGGTGGGGCAGAGTGAGCGCCGGGATGGCGGCCAGCGCGGGCCTTCAGCCGAGGCGCAGCGTCTGGTCGCAATACTCCATCACGGCTGGGCGGTGGGTGATGAAGATCACCGTCTTGTCGTTGGAGCTTAGAATGTTGTGCAGCAGTTGCCGCTCGGTACCGGGGTCGAGCGCGCTCGTGGCCTCGTCGAACAGCATCACGCAGCGCCCCCTCAGCA
The DNA here is from genome assembly GCA_944320355.1 of uncultured Prevotella sp. Lineage (GTDB taxonomy): Bacteria > Bacteroidota > Bacteroidia > Bacteroidales > Bacteroidaceae > Prevotella. Next base: position 41,588 of record CALUHC010000040.1, read on the forward strand.
GGGCGCGGGCTATGGCTATGCGCTGCGCCTGGCCCTCGCTCAGTCCGCCGCCGCCCTCGGTCACGGCGGTGTCGAGGCCGTCGGGCAGTTGCGTCACGAAGTCGGCGCAGGCCATTGTCAGCGCGCGTCGCATATCGTCGTCGGTGGCCTTGGGGTTGCCCAGCAGCAGGTTCTGGCGCACGGAGCCGCTCAGCAGCGTGTTGCCCTGCGGCACGTAGACGAAGTTGCAGCGCGAGCCGGGCGTAACCTCGCGGCTCTCCCGCTCGTTGTATATCTCTATGCTGCCCTGCGACGGGCGCACGAGGGCGAGCAGCAGCCTCACGAGCGTGGTCTTGCCCGCGCCCGTCTCGCCGAGTATGGCGGTGCAGGTGCCGGGGCGGAAGTCGAACGACAGGTTGTCTATCACGTTGCGGTTGCCGTCGTCGTAGGCGTAGGTCACGCCGCGCAGCCGCACCCCGCATGGCGCGTCGAGCGGCGGCTGCGCGTCCTGTCGCTCGCGCGGCATTTCCTCAAGTTCCATCAGCCGCTCGGCGGCGGTGAACACGCTGACGAACGCTGGGGCCAGCCGCGTGAGGTCGCGGGCGGGCGACTGTATGCGGTAGACGAGCTGGAGGAAGGCCGCCATGCCGCCGAAGGTGAGCGTGCCGCGCGACAGGCGTATGGCGCTCCAGAGGAAGGCGATGAGGTATCCGGCGGAGAAGCCGCCGTTGAGCATCAGGCTGGAGAACACTGAGAAGGCCGTGCGGCGGCGCACGTGGCGGCGCAGCTGCGCCTGCCCCGCGTCGAGGCGGCGCACCATCAGGTCGTCACATTCGAGCGTCTTTATCAGCATGCGGTGCTGCACCGTCTCCTGCAGTATGCTCTGCACGCGGCTGTCGCTGTGGCGCACGCGGCGTGTGAACTTGCGCATCCGCGCCACGTAGAATCGGCTCGTGAGTATGAACAGCGGCAGTATGGCCACGGTGATGACGGCCAGCACCGCGTCCATGTGGAGCAGGTAGGCGAACGCGCCTACGAACATGGCGGCCACGGACAGCGTGCCGGGCAGCGTCTCGGTGACGAAGGCCACCACCGTGGCCACGTCTTGCTCCAGCCTGTTCATCACGTCGCCGCTGTGATAGCGTTCCTTGCCGCGCCACTCGGAGCGCAGCAGGCGGTCGAGCATCTGTTGCTGCATACGGTTTTGCGCCTTTATGCCCAGTATGTTCTTTATCCACACTCGGCTCACGTTGAGTGCGAAACCGCAGGCTATGAACAGCGCCATCAGCCCCACGGCCCATGGCAGCGAGCCCTGCCGCGCCCCGGCGGCTATGTCGATGGCGCGCTGCACGGCCCACACCGAGGCCAGGTCGACGCCCACGCCGGCCAGCCCTGTGGCCGCGTTGAGCGTGGCCTGCAGGCGGTTGCCGCGCAGGGCCGCCCACAGCCAGCGCACTATGGCGCGCACCGGGTAGCGCGATTTCTGCATCCTGAGCAAGTTGCGTATCCTTCCCATCAGTCTCCTCTTAGGTTTGTCGCGTGGCGTTCCGCCGCCGCGCTACTCGCGGCTGTCGGCCCCCCACATCATCTTGCGGCGCAAGGTGTCATAGTAACTCGTTCCGCTGCGCTTCACTATCCTTACCTTGTATGGCGCCTTGCGTATGGTTATGTCAGTTCCCTCGGCGCATTTCTCCGAGCGTCCGTCGGCGGCCACGAGGAAGTTGTGGCTGCGGCTCTCCACCTGCAGCGTCAGCACCGAGCTGTCGGCAATCACTATCGGGCGTATGTTGAGGCTGTGCGGTGCCACCGCCGTTAGCGCGAAGACGGGCGTTCCCGGCACTATGATGGGGCCGCCGTTGCTCAGCGAGTAGGCCGTGGAGCCGGTAGGGGTGCTCACTATGAGGCCGTCGGCCTGGTAGGTGGTCAGGTATTGCCCGTCGATTGAGGCGCGTATGGTTATCATCGACGCGTCGTCGCGTTTCAGTATGGCCACGTCGTTCAGCGCGCAGGCCGTTCCCGGCACGGCCGTTCCCGTGTCTATGAGCAGCACCCCGCGGTCGTCCACGGTGTAGTCGCCGCGGTGCAGCGAGTCAAGGCAGTTGTCAATCTCGTCGGGGCTCACGTCGGCGAGGAAGCCCATCCGCCCCATGTTCACCCCTACTATGGGTATCTGCTTTGCCCCAACGCGCGCCGCCGCCTTGAGAAACGTGCCGTCGCCGCCCATGGAGATGGCGAAGTCGGCGCGGAAGTCGTCGCCGTCGAACACCCGCGCCACCTCTATGTCCGCCCCTCCGTCGCGCATCAGGAAGCGGTAGAAGGCGCGGTCCATGCTCACCTCGGCCCCCCGGGCCGACAGGTTGGACAGTATCCGCCGTATGGATGCCGACTTCTTGGGCTGGTACACGTTGCCGAATATGGCGAAACTCAGTCTGTGTGATGTCATGCCAATATGCCTTTTTATATATCTTTAGCCGCGCCAAACATTGTTGTTTGGCAAACATTTTGTATTTTTGCGGTTGATAATGCCACGCAAAACTTTGGCAAATTTAATAATTTATACTGAGAAAGGCGTGACAACGAGACATATAATTGCTGAAAGATGACCAAATTAAGCGTAAACATCAACAAGGTGGCAACCATCCGCAACGCCCGCGGAGGCAACAATCCCGACCTGCTCCGCGTGGCCGCCGACTGCGAGATGTTCGGCGCCGACGGCATAACCGTCCACCCGCGCCCCGACGAGCGCCACATACGCTACAGCGACGTGAGGAGCCTCCGCCCGCTGATAACGACAGAAATGAACATAGAGGGCAACCCGATAGAGCGTTACACGGACCTCGTGCTGGAGGTGAGGCCCACGCAGGTGACGCTCGTTCCCGACGCCGAGGACCAGATAACGTCCAACCACGGCTGGGACACGCGCGCCAACCGCGCGTTTCTCACCGACGTGGTGGGCCGCTTCCGCGAGGCGGGCATACGCACATCGATATTCGTGGACGCCGACCCGGAGATGGTCATCGGGGCTAAGGAGTGCGGTGCCGACCGCGTGGAGCTTTACACCGAGCCATACGCCGCCGGCTACGGGCGCGACCGCGAGGAGGCCATAGCCCCCTTTGTGGCCGCCGCCGAGGAGGCACGCAGGCAGGGGCTCGGCATCAATGCCGGCCACGACCTCAGCCTCCAGAACCTCCATTACTTCCACGAGCGCATCCCGTGGGTTGACGAAGTGAGCATAGGTCACGCCCTTATCTGCGACGCTCTCTACCTCGGCTTGGCGCAGGCCATCGCGATGTACAAGGCGGCAATAGGCTGAGTGCAGAGTTTAGAGTGCAGAGTGAAGAGGTATGATTAGCTTTGGTGCAGAGGTTTGAGTGCAGAGTGAAGAGGTATGATTTGCTTTAGTGCAGAGTTTAGAGTGGTGAGTGAAGAGGTATGATTACTCTTGGTGATGAGTGGAGGAGGACTGTGAATGGAATGTGATGCGGGCGCTTACGGGCTATTGTCTGAACTCCTGCAACTCCTGAACTCCTGACTGATGAAGTAACGTCTGCACTCCTGCAACTCCTGAACTCCTGACTACTGAGGCAACGTCTGCACTCCTGCCTCCTGTCTCCTGCCTCCTTGAAAACAGCTTCCTAACATTTAAACAAACGATATTATGGTTTACGAATTTCTTGCCACCGGCTTCGAGGACATAGAGGCTCTGGCTCCGCTTGACATCTTGCGCCGTGGCGGCGTTGAGATAAAGACAGTAAGCATAACGGGCGACCTCATCGTGGAGTCGGCCCACGGCGTGGGCATCAAGGCCGACCTGCTCTTCGAGGATGCCGACCTTGCCTCGGCCGACTTGCTGATGCTGCCCGGCGGACTGCCCGGGGCCACAAACCTGAACGAGCACGAGGGGCTGCGCCGCGCCCTCGTGGAGCACAACGCAAAGGGAAAGCGCATAGCCGCCATCTGCGCCGCGCCGCTGGTGCTGGGCGGACTGGGCCTGCTTGAGGGACGCCGCGCCACGTGCTATCCCGGTTTCGAGAGCCACTTGAAGGGCGCAACCTATACCGCCGAGCTTTATACCATCGACGGCAACATCACCACGGGCCGCGGTCCGGCCGCCTCTCTGCCCTACGGCTACGCCCTTTTGGAGCAGCTTGCCGGTGAGGAAGTGGCCAAGCAGCTGCGCGACGGCATGATTTACACACAGCTGATGGAGCAGGGCCGCTGATGGACTACGCCGTAATCGTGGCCGGAGGGCGGGGGCTGCGCATGGGCAGCGACCTGCCCAAGCAGTTCATTACCGTGGCCGGCCGCCCGGTGTTGATGCACACCATAGCCCGCTTTCGTGAGTATTCGCCACAGATGCCGATAGTCCTCGTGCTGCCGAAGGCGCAGCAGGACTATTGGCAGGGGCTGTGCCGACGTTACGGTTTCGGCGGCGACTGCCTCGTGGCCGACGGTGGCGAGACGCGCTTCCACTCCGTGAGGAACGGTCTCGCGCTGATTCCCGATGATGCCGACGGCGTGGTCGGCGTGCACGATGGTGTGCGCCCGTTTCCGGCCGTGAGCGTTATCGCGGCCTGCTACGAGGCGGCGCGCGCGGCGGGGGCGGCCATACCCGTCACCCCGGTGGTGGAGACGCTGCGCCACGTGGGCGGGCACACCGTGCCGAGGGACGACTACCGGCTGGTGCAAACGCCGCAGACTTTCTCCATACGGTTGCTGAAGCAGGCCTACGGACAGCCTTACTGCGATGCCTTCACCGACGATGCGTCGGTGGTGGAGGCCATGGGCTGCGCCGTGGCCACTGTGGAGGGCAACCGCGAGAACATAAAGATAACCACCCCGTTCGATCTTGCTGTGGCCGAGGCTTTGCTCGCACGCCAACGCCGGGCGGAGGCCGACACTAAGTAACCAAACAGAAAGCAAACGCCGGTGGCCGACATTCTGAGCCAAGACATACAGTACCTGCCTGGGGTAGGTCCCGCCCGCAAGAAGATACTCAGCGAGGAGCTGGGCATCAATACCTTCGGCGACCTGCTCCAGCACTACCCGTATCGGTATGTTGACCGCAGCCGCGTGTACTCCATTCGCGAGCTTACGGGCGATATGCCCTTTGTCCAGGTGTGCGGCAAGATACTGAGTTTCGAGACCTTTGACATGAGTCCGCGCAAGCAGCGCGTGGTGGCTCACTTCTACGACGGCACCGATGTGATGGACCTCACGTGGTTCAACGGCGGCAAGTACGCCATGAAGACCTACCGCCCCGGCACGCTCTACGTGGTCTTCGGCAAGCCCACCGTTTATGGCGGGCGCATCAACGTGGTGCATCCGGAGATTGACCAGGCCGACAGCCTTGAGCTTTCGGCCATGGGGATGCAGCCTTACTATAACACCACGGAGAAGATGAAGAAGGCCGGGCTGACCTCGCGCACCGTGGAGCGGCTCACGAAGAGCCTCGTGGAGCGGATGAAAACGCCGCTGCCCGAGACGCTGCCTGCCGAGATGACGGCGCGGCTGCGCCTCATGTCGCGCGACGAGGCGCTGCGCACCGTGCACTATCCGCACAACGCACGCGAGCTGGAGCGTGCCCGCGCCCGGCTCAAGTTCGAGGAACTTTTCTACGTCCAGCTCAATATAGTAAGGTATGCCAGTGACCACCGCCGCCGCTACCGGGGCTATGTGTTCGCCCGTGTCGGCGAGCACTTCAACCGCTTCTACAGCCACAACCTGCCGTTCGCGCTCACCGAGGCGCAGAAGCGCGTCATCCGCGAGATACGCCGCGACACGGCCTCGGGCCGCCAGATGAACCGCCTGCTGCAGGGCGACGTTGGCTCGGGCAAGACGCTCGTGGCCCTGATGTCCATGCTCCTGGCCGTGGACAACGGCTTCCAGGCCTGCATCATGGCCCCGACGGAGATTCTGGCCGAGCAGCACCTGGCCACCATGCGCGCCTTCCTGGCCGATATGCCGCTGCGCGTGGAGCTGCTCACTGGCATGGTGAAGGGCCGGAGACGGCGCGAGGTGCTCGACGGTCTGGCCTCGGGCGAGGTGCAGATACTCGTTGGCACGCACGCCGTGATAGAGGACACGGTGCAGTTCTGCCGCCTTGGCTTTGTCGTTGTGGATGAGCAACACCGCTTCGGCGTGGCCCAGCGGGCCAAGCTGTGGGGCAAGAGCGACAACCCGCCCCACATACTCGTGATGACGGCCACGCCCATACCGCGCACGCTGGCCATGACACTCTATGGCGATCTCGACGTGAGCGTCATCGACGAGCTGCCACCCGGGCGCAAGCCCGTGGTCACCCAGCACGTCTACGACAGCCGTATGCCGACGCTCTACGACGGCATACGCCGGCAGATACGCCTCGGGCGGCAGGCTTACATAGTGTTCCCGCTCATAGAGGAGAGCGAGAAGAGCGACCTGCGCAACCTTGAGACGGGTTTCGAGACGCTGCGCGAGGTGTTCCCCGAGTTCTCCTTGGGCAAGGTGCACGGCCGCATGAAGCCAGCCGAGAAGGACGCCGAGATGCAGCGGTTCGTGAGCGGCGAGGCGCAGATACTTGTGGCCACGACGGTGATAGAGGTGGGGGTCAACGTGCCCAACGCCTCGGTCATGGTCATACTCGACGCCCAGCGGTTCGGGCTCTCGCAGCTCCACCAGCTCAGGGGGCGCGTCGGTCGCGGCGCCGACCAGTCGTACTGCATCCTCGTGACGCCGGTCAAGCTCAGCGAGGACACGCGCAAGCGTATAGACATACTGTGCGAGACGAACGACGGCTTCCGCATAGCCGAGGCCGACTTGAAGCTGCGCGGACCCGGCGACCTGGAGGGAACGCAGCAGAGCGGCATGGCCTTCGACCTGAAGATAGCCGACATCGCCCACGACGGACAGCTTGTGCAGCTGGCCCGCGACGAGGCGCAGCGCGTCATCGACGACGACCCCGAGTGCTCTTCAGACCGCTATGCCCTGTTGTGGGCGCGGCTGAAGGAGCTGCGCAAGAGCGACATAAACTGGGGCGCAATATCCTGACACCGCCCGCCCGAGGCATCGGGCCGCTTTTAACTTTTTTATGTTAAAGGCGACAATGTGGTTTCTTTGGACTAACAGCTTGGCTCTCAGTGGGTTGCAAGACGGCGTGTCTTGCATTCCGAAACGTGCCGTTTTGTGAGGTGAAATGCCTCGTTTCGGAGCGCAAAACGCGCCGTATTGAAGGCCGGAATGGCGCATACGCAAACATTAGGCCGTATGTGCCTTTTTTAGTTGCGCATTTGCAATTATGTTCTTGCGGCAGGCCGTGCCCGGTCATGTGGCTATTGGGGCAGGGGCTTGTGCCGGCTCCGCGCCTGTGATATGGGCCGCCGGCAATTCCGGTGTGTGGCCGGCTGTGTGCGGCTTTTGTGCTTCCATTCAATGTAAAAATGGCGTTGAATAAACAAAAAGAAAGTGAAAAGCTGAAATTTTTCCGGTTTTTGCTTGGCGAAAAACTGATTTTTCCTTATTTTTGTGGTGTCTTAATGACATAATGACAAGCTATCGTTAAACCTTTCAAAACACCGTATTACTATGGAAGTGGAGAAATTGATGCAGGCCCTGGAGCAGAAACATCCGGGCGAACTGGAGTACTTGCAGGCAGTAAAAGAAGTGCTCATCTCTGTAAAAGACGTTTACAACCGCCATCCCGAGTTCGAGAAGGCCAAGATAATAGAGCGCATAGTTGAGCCGGAACGTGTCGTTACGTTCCGCGTTCCATGGGTTGACGACCGTGGCGAGGTGCACGTCAACCTCGGCTACCGTGTGCAGTTCAACAGCGCCATCGGCCCGTACAAGGGTGGATTGCGCTTCCACTCGTCGGTCAATCTGTCCATATTGAAGTTCCTCGGCTTCGAGCAGACGTTCAAGAACGCCCTCACCACCCTGCCCATGGGCGGCGGCAAGGGCGGTTCGGACTTCTCCATCCGCGGCCGTTCAGACAATGAGGTGATGCGCTTCTGCCAGTCGTTCATGACCGAGCTTTACCGTGTGATAGGCCCGGAGGAGGACATCCCCGCAGGCGACATTGGCGTAGGCGCGCGTGAGATAGGCTATCTCTTCGGAATGTACAAGAAACTTACCCACCGCTGGAACGGCGTAATGACGGGCAAGGGCCTCGAATGGGGCGGCTCGCGCATACGTCCCGAGGCCACGGGCTACGGCGCGCTGTACTTCGTGAACCAGATGCTGCAGACCCACGGGCACGACATCAAGGGCAAGACCGTGGCCATAAGCGGATTCGGCAACGTGGCATGGGGCGCAGCCAAGAAGGCCACCGAGCTGGGAGCAAAGGTGATCACCATATCGGGCCCCGACGGATACATATACGACCCGGCCGGACTCGACGACGAGAAGATTGCCTATATGCTTGAGCTGCGCGCCAGCGGCAACGACATCTGCCAGCCATACGCCGACGAGTTCCCGGGCTCTGAGTTCCGCCCGGGCCGCAAGCCGTGGGAGGTGAAGTGCGACATCGCGCTGCCGTGCGCCACGCAGAATGAGCTGAACGGCAACGACGCCGACCAGCTGCTGGCCAACAAGCCGCTCTGTGTGGCCGAGGTGTCCAACATGGGATGCACCGCCGAGGCCGCCGAGAAGTTCGTGGCCGCCAAGCAACTCTTCGCGCCGGGCAAGGCCGTCAACGCCGGCGGAGTGGCCACGTCGGGCCTGGAGATGACGCAGAACGCCATGCGCCTGAGCTGGAGCGAGAAGGAAGTGGACGAGAAGCTGCACTACATCATGCACAACATACACGACCAATGCGTGAAGTACGGGCGCGAGGCCGACGGCTATGTGGACTACGTGAAGGGAGCGAACATTGCCGGATTCATGAAGGTGGCCAACGCCATGATGGCTCAGGGCATAGTATAGCAAAATAAAAATGGATGACAGCAAGCTGTAAAATGCAAGGAGTTACCCGGAGTTAACAGGAGTTATCACTCGCTGCGCTCGTTCATGGAGTTAGCGGACAATACCCACTGAAGCCATTGTCCTTTAACTCCGGGCGACCGTAAGGGAGCCTAACTCCCGTTAACCCCATATAACTACCTTGTCCACTCGCAGTTATCCAAAAACCAAAACATAGTGGACTATAGGATAGTAAGATTGCTTTTTTCATTCCTCATGTTCGGCTTTGCCGCGCTGCACGCGCAAGATGTGCAGCGTGGCAAGGCCACTTATTATTCCAAACGCGCCACCGGGGCGCGCACCAGCAGCGGTGAGAGGCTGCATCACGACAGCCTTACGTGTGCCCACCGCACCTATCCGTTCGGCACGCGGCTCAAGGTCACCAACCCATCCAACGGCCGTTCGGTCATAGTCCGCGTCACCGACCGCGGCCCTTTTGCCCGCGGGCGCATCATAGACCTGTCGTGGCGCGCGGCCAAGGAGCTGGGCATGCTGTCGCAGGGCGTGGCCATGGTGACGGTGGAGCGCGCCGACGCCATAGTGGTGCCGTTCAGGCCGGGCGACGACAAGGAGCTGGTGGAGATGGACTTCGAGGCTTCCGATTTCGGCGACGTGCTGCGCCCGTCGTGGCGGGAGATGAAAAAGGTGAACCGGAGGCCGGGCGACAAGCCACGCCACCGGCACCCGGCAGGTCAGGGCGGCGCGCGCAAGAAACGCCGTGACGCTTCGGGAGTAACGGAAGGACAGCATCCGGCAGTAAGCGGAAAAGCCGGCCCCGCGGCCTTGAAATAGGCTGCCCGACCGGCTTTCATGTGTCTCCGTCACGCCCGTTGCCGGGCCTTGCGCTTGCCTTGCGTGCCGATTGGCAATGTGGGCAAGCGGTTTTTTCTTTGTGTCAGCGTTTCCGTGTGGGTATGCTGAACTCCTTCACTTGCGACGTTATCTCCCTGTTGCCCTGCACCACGGCCACGCGCACCACGGCCGTGCCGTCCTTCAGGCGTGAGTCGCCATATACCGTTGCCGTGTAGCGCACGCCCCTTCCCGGCGCGATGCTCTCCACGCGGAGCGGCGGCGATATGTGTATGTGCTTGTTGCCGGTGGTCTCCACCACCGTGGGGTTAACGTCGTAGAGCGTCACGCCAGAGTAGTTCATTATCTCGAACGACACCTTGGCGTCCTCGCGGCGGGTCAGCGCGCCGTCTCCGTTGGCATCGGTGAAGGTGACGTTGCGCACCTCTATGTTCTTGTTCAGCGCGAGCTTATAGCCCGGCATGGTGGCCCGCAGCTCGTCAACCGACACCGACGGGGCTGCCTGGCGCTGCGGCGTGGCTGCTGGATATGTGCCGTTGCTCCCGTCGTCCTCCATCACTATGCGGTCGTCGCCGCTGTGGGTGGGGTCGAATCCGCTGTCATCGGCCGACGACTGCGGCGGGGTGTAGGCACTGCGCGACGGCCCGTCGTCATAATATTCGTCACGGTCGCGGTTGCCGTAACGCGCCTCGCGGTATTCCATATAGCGGCGATACTCGTCCTGCTTGGCCTTGTCGGCAGCCGAGCCTGCGGCCGCTCCCACGGCGGCTCCGCCCGCCATGCCCACTATGGTGCCAACGTCGTGGCCTCTCGGACCGCCCGCAATGCCGCCTATGGCCGAGCCGAGAATGGTGCCGAAGGTGGCTCCCGTCACGGCGCCCTGGCCTGTATAAGTGTCGCACCCGGCAAGGGTCACGGCGGCGCACAGCGTAAGTATGATGCTCTTCTTCATATCATTGCCGTTTGGTTCTGCTGGCTAAGTTACGAAAAATAATCCGATGGAGCATCATAAAAAAGGTGAAAAGCCGTCCGGCGCGTGAATAAATGCTAATGGCTGCGGGCGCATTGGCGGTGCGGTGGCTGCGTGAGTGCAGCCTGCGGCTTTCCCGCCGGTGTTTGGCGGGCGCTTGGTGGCTTTGGCATCATGGATGGTTGTGGCAGCCTGAAGCCGCGCGTTGCCTTTAACTTTTTTATGTTAAAGGCAATGGTATGGGTTGACTTTGTCAACCATCTGGTATTCAACGGGTTGCGAAACGGGTCATTTCAACTTCCGAAACGTGCTGTTTCGGAGGCTGAAACAGCACGTTTCGCGGCGCAAAACGAGCCGTTTCGCGCCGCGATATGGCACATACGGAAAATAAGGAATATGGTCGCTGTTTTTAGTTGCGTATGTGCAAGTATGTGCAGATGGCGCATATTCGTGTCACTTCCTTACCTTTGCCGCCGCCTGTTTGCTCTTGAAGGCCTCCTTTATCAGGCTGCAGGCCGTCTCCAGCCCCATAGTTCCGGTGTTCACCACGAGGTCATAGCGGTGGGGGTCGCTCCACTTCTCGCCCGTGTAGTACTCGTAGTGCGTCTTGCGGCGGCGGTTCACGCGCCTTATCTCGCCGTCGGCCTCGGCCTCGCCCAGGCCGTATTCCTCCACGCTGCGCCTGTGGGCGTCGGCCGGGTCGGTGTAGCAGAACACGCGGAGCACGCCGGGATTGTCCCTGAGCACGAAGTCGCCGCAGCGGCCAACGATGACGCAGGGGCCGCTGGCCGCCGCGTCTTCTATCACCTTGCACTGCGTGATGAAGAGCAGGTCGTCGGGCGAGAGGCGGCCGCCCACGCCGTCGGGCCCTTTCTCGGACACTATGCACTTGAGCCAGAACGAGGGTATGGACTGCTCGTTGGCCGTGATGTACCGCTCGTCCATGCCGCTGCGGCTCGCCGCCATGCTTATCAGCTCGCCGTCGTAGAGCCTGATGCCCAGTTCGTGGGCCAGCATCTCGCCGAGCCGGTGGCCGCCGCTGCCATATTCGCGGGCTATGGTTATCACGGCGTGGGCAGCCTGTCGGGCCTCGGCCTTGCCCTCGCCGAGCCCCTCGCCGAGCCACCCGTCGAGCACGCGGCAGAACGGAGTGAGGAAGTGGACGATGGGACCCACGGTGAGCGCGGCCACGAGCGTGCCCTCGCGCACGCCCTTGATGGCCGACATGAACACGAGCGACACGGCGCACGAGAGCAGCAGCAGCGACACGTCGAGCCCCAGCTTGGTGTAGCCGAAGTCCCACTTGAAGCGCCGCGAGATGGTCCGCACGAGATACTCGCCCGCCACAAGGGCAATGTTTGCCTTCACTTCGAGCGTTATGCCGGCGGCCAGGATCACGCAGCCCACGCACAGATAGGCCAGCTGGCTGGCATATCCGGCCGGCTCCACCCAGTCCAGCAGCCCCATGGACACGTCTATGAAGCTGCCGAAGCAGAACGTGATGGGTATCTGGAGCAGATAGACGCGCAGGTCGGAACGCAGCTCGCGGCGGGTCATCATCAGCGGGTCGGCGGCTATGAAGAGCAGGTTGAGCAGTATGGTCCACTGCCCGATGGTGTAGGGGGTGAACATACTCAGCACGTAGGTGACGCTCGTTATGGGCGACGTTCCGAGCAGAGCCTTGGTTATCATGGCTATGCCGAAGGCGTTGATAAACAAAGAAACCAAAAACAACAAATAGCGTCTTAATGTAAACTTATCCATAAATCTCATTCTAAAAGCCATCCTGACGCAGTCCGCCACGGGCGGACCGCACTGCCACGCGGATGCCCCTCGGCATCGCTACGAGCAGCAAACAAAAGGCGGCGCGGGCGAAAGCCATGACCGGCTTTTGCCCCGGCACGCGCTGAGCCCCAATCGGTCATTAGACCGCCAGGGATATGTTATTGTTTCTTTCCTGGCTTTCCAAGTGCTTTCGTCCTGCCGGCGGCACCTTGCCTGCCGCTTTGTCTCGGCGTAGCCCGCTACGCCTTCGACAAAGGCGGCAGCCAATCTGCACGCTGGCAGGACGAAATCACTTTGGACTCTTATGCCCGATTATTGCTAAACCAAGTGCAAAGTTCGCCATTTTTGGCTGAATTTGCAAAAAACAACGGGCGAAATCAGACAACAGACGTTGAACAAACGTTAACACGCTTGCGGCCGCCACTGCCCGCAAACGCCGCGGATGGCGGCCACTTCGGTCCAGAAACAAGAAGGGGGCGGAGCCCCATTTGCGTGGAACTCCGCCCCGGTGTCTATGTGTGCGGACAGACCGCTTATGGTCAGTCGAGCTGAGCCAGCTTGTTGTCGCTGCCCAGCACGTCGGTGATCTTGTGCTTGTACATCTCCTCCATGAGGTCGCGGGCGGGGCCGCAGTACTTGCGCGGGTCGAACTCGGCGGGCTTCTCTGCCAGCGTCTTGCGGATGGCGGCGGTGAAGGCGAGGCGCGAGTCGGAGTCGATGTTTATCTTGCAGACTGCGCTCTTGGCTGCCTTGCGGAGCTGCTCCTCGGGTATTCCCACTGCGTCGGGCAGCTTGCCGCCGTACTGGTTGATGATGTCAACATACTCCTGGGGCACCGACGACGAGCCGTGGAGCACGATGGGGAAGCCGGGCAGCCTCTTCATGATCTCGTCGAGCACGTCGAATGCCAATGGAGGAGGCACGAGGCGGCCTGTCTTCGGGTCGCGGGTGCACTGCTCGGGCTTGAACTTGTAAGCGCCGTGCGACGTGCCTATGGAGATGGCCAGCGAGTCAACGCCGGTCTTGGAGGTGAAGTCGATGACCTCTTCGGGCTTGGTGTAGTGCGAAACTTCCGACGCAACTTCGTCCTCAACGCCTGCGAGCACGCCCAGCTCGCCCTCTACGGTGACGTCATACTGGTGGGCGTAGTCCACAACCTGCTTTGTCAGGGCCACGTTTTCGTCGTAAGGCAGAGCCGAACCGTCTATCATCACCGACGAGAAACCCATGTCAACGCAGCTCTTGCACAGCTCGAAGCTGTCGCCGTGGTCGAGGTGCAGCGCAATCTCGGGGTGGTTGCAGCCCAGTTCCTTGGCATAGCCCACGGCTCCTTCGGCCATGTAGCGCAGCAGGGTCTGGTTGGCATAGTTGCGCGCTCCCTTTGATACCTGTAGGATGACCGGCGACTTCAGCTCTGAAGAAGCCTTGATGATGGCCTGCAACTGCTCAAGGTTGTTGAAGTTGAACGCGGGAACGGCCCATCCGCCGTCGATAGCTCTCTTGAACATCTCGCGGGTGTTCACGAGTCCTAATGTCTTGTAGCTTACCATAATATATCAATGATTTGAATAGAATATCCCTCTTTTATGTGAGCGCAAAGTTAACATTTTAATTCCGTTTTCCAAAGAAAAAGATGTTGTTTTCATGGAATTGCAACAGCGCTTTTGCATTATTTTGAACTCTCTGCCTGTTATTTTGCAGTATTTGCAAGCTGCGGTTTGCAATTGTCCGGGCAACTGCGGCGCGCCGTTTGCTGGCGAGTGGATTTGGGGGCGGGCAGGCCCCCGTGCCCATTTCGCGCTTGCCTCCTTGGCTGTGGCCGCCTGCCCGCGCTCTTTCCGTCCGTCTTCGGCTCATAGGCTCCTGCCGTCGGGCGCGGCTTTCTCTATGATTCTGCGCAGCAGGTAGGTGGCGTTCTGGTTGCGCGCCACGCCCGGCGTTATCTTGTACGTGTAGGTTATGTTTTCGGCGAGCTTTATCTCGAAGCACCAGTTGTGGAACCTGTCGGGCCGTTGGTCGGCCATGCGCGACAGCTCAAGGTCGTGGGTGGCTATCAGCCCGCTCACTGGCAGGGCGGCAATGGCCTCAAGGAACATCCGCGAGCCGTTCAGCTTGTCGAGCGAGTTGGTGCCTTTCAGTATCTCGTCGAGTATTATCAGCGTGCGCCCGCGCCGTTTGCAGTAGCCCATGAGCTGCTCCAGCCGCAGCAGCTCGGCGTTGAAGTAGCTTATGCCGTGGCCCAGGTCGTCGCTCGTGCGCATACTGCTGAACAGGCCGAACACCGTGGCCCGCAGCCTGTCGGCGAACACCGGCATGCCGTTCATGGCCATGATGTAGTTCACCCCGATGGCTCTGAGGAATGTGCTCTTGCCTGCCATGTTGGCTCCGGTCACTATGTAGTAGTTGCGGTCGGCTATGGTGAAGTCGTTGCCCACGGCCTTTGCCCCGAGGAATGGGTGGCGCAGTCCCCGCGCCTCCAGCTCTATGCTCTCGCCGTCGAGTATCTCAGCGTCGGTGGCCGACGGCTCGTTGTGGCGCATGGTGGCCATGGACACCAGTGCGTCCATGGCGCTCACGTTGTCGATCCACGGCCCGATGCGCTCCATGTAGCGCCGCTGCCACCGCAGGAAGCGGCGCACGAGGAAGAGGTCGCTGAGCAGGAAGGTGTCGAAGATGATGAGGCCGAGCACGTTGCCGCGGCGGTCGAGTCCGTCGAGTATGCGGCGCAGCTCGGCGAACGACCGCCGCGCTTCGTCGGCGTCGGCGTCGCAGGGCAGCGCGGGGCCCATCTCGCGCAGGTCGGCGTCGGCCATGATGTCGGTCAGCTCGGCGTATGCCTTGAGCTGGCGGTGCAGGCTGTTCACGGCGCGGCTTATCGTCCTGAGCGGCCCGGAGCACGCCATGAACACGGCGAAGAACTGCACCGTGCCCCAGAGCATGGGCACGCTGGCCGTCATGGTGGTGGTGGCGGCCAGCGCTATGGTGGCCGCGAAGCCCGCCAGGGCCGCCACGGCCACTGCCAGGGCTGCCCCCGAGCCTGCTCCTGCGGGCACTTTCATGGCCTTGACGCTGCCGAGCGCGGCCTTCACGGCCTGTGTGTCTATGTGGCCGTGGCGGCCCGCGGCGATGAAGTCGGTGCGCAACCGCTCCATGGCGGCCAGGCTGCTGATGGCCTTGCGCCGCCGCTCTATGGCCTCGCGGGCCTCGGCCGGGGTGCCGCCGGGCAGCGTGCCGAGCCACCGGGCCAGGCAGTCGGCGCCGCCGCTTGTGGCGCAGCGGCAGATGCGGTGGTAGAGCGAGAGCGGCCCGAAGATGTCCATGTCGAAGGTGAACGGGTGCTTGGGGTCGGAGTATCGCCGCCCGTCGTCGAACGGCGAGAAGTCTCCCGCGAGGTACTTCAGTTCGTTGCGGTAGACAGTGTGCAGGCTCTCGGCGCGTTCTATGCGTCTGCCGTTGGCCACGTCCATGCGCCGCGTCGCCACGTAGGCGGCCAGCATGGCGGCAGCGGCGGCCATCCACGCCCCTCCGCCCCACACGGTGTAGGCGGTCACGAGGGCAATGGCGGCAATGAAGGTGGCCAGCTCGGCCGTAAGGAAGAGGCGGTTGTTGCGCCGCAGCCGCTTGGTCTCGGCGGCCAGCGCTTCGGCTTTCTCGGTGTAAAACTTCTGTAGGTTGTCTTTCATCTGTGCTTTTGTATGTTCTTTTGCTGTAGGTGTGCGCAGGCTTCCGGCGCCGTCTGCCTCGATTTGCAGCCCGTTGTCGCCGTTAACATTTTTATGTTAAAGGCGGCGGCGCGGGGCATATCGCCTAACCGTCTGATAGACAATACGTTGCGATATGCGTCGTTTTGACTTCCAAAACGTGCCGTTTCATCGTCCGAAACGGCACGTTTCGCAGCGCGAAACGGGGCGTCTCGGAATGCGGAACGGCACATACATGAAACCGCGGCAGGCCGTGGCTTTTCTAATTGCATATTTGTATGTATGTTGAAAATGCGGGCATTGGTTTTTGGCTTGAGGTGCAAAGGTAATGCAAATGAGCGCAATGCAAGCTTGCTTGCACATTGCCGAGTGCGGCTTACCTTATGCAAAGGTAATGCAAACGAGCGCAATGCGAGCTTGCTTGCACATTGCCGAGTGCAGCTTACATTATGCAAAGGTAATGGTTTTGCGCCTCATTCCGTTCGTGCGGGTTGTTAAATAATGTGTCAACAGCCGTCGGGATGTCTCCGTTCTCCGTTTTTTGGCTTACCTTTGCATAATGTAAGCTGCACTCGGCAATGTGCAAGCAGGCTCGCATTGCGCCCGTTTGCGCAACCCTTTCATAAGGCAAGACAAATTAAGTTGACTATGGACAATAACTATGTGAAATCGTTTCCCGACATGATGGCGGGCAAGAAGATACTCTATGTGCACGGATTCGCCTCGTCGGGGCAGTCGGGCACCGTGGCCCGCATACGCGAATCGCTGCCCGGGGCCGCGGTCATCGCCCCCGACCTGCCCATACATCCGGCCGAGGCGATGGCCCTGCTGCGCGGCGTTTGCGCCTCCGAGAGTCCCGACTTGGTCATCGGCACGTCGATGGGAGGAATGTACGCGGAGATGCTCTACGGCATCGACCGCATACTGGTCAACCCGGCTTTCCGCATGGGCGACGACATCTTGAAGAACAATATGCTTGGCAAGGTGACATTCCTAAACCCGCGCAGCGACGGCATGAGGGAGTTCATGATGACCAAGCAGCTCATGGAGGAATACCGCGAGATGACCGGGCAGTGTTTCGCCCCGCCCTCGGCTGACGACCAGGAGCGCGTCTACGGCCTCTTCGGCATCGAGGACCCGGTGGTGCACACGTTCGACCTCTTCGCCTCTCACTACGCCAACGCCATCCGCTTCCACGGCGAGCACCGCATGAACGACAGCATACTGCTCCACTCTGTGCTGCCGGTGGTGCAGTGGATAGACGACCGCCAGCGCGGGCGGCAGCGCAACATCGTTTATATATGCGTGGAAGAGACCGCCGAGCGCGGCGGGCAGCCGCAGCCAAGCCTGCTCAAGGCCTACAGGTTCCTGCTGGAGCGGTATGACGTTTACCTTGTGGCGGGGCTGCATCCAAACAGTCCCGAC
The DNA here is from genome assembly GCA_944320355.1 of uncultured Prevotella sp. GTDB lineage: Bacteria > Bacteroidota > Bacteroidia > Bacteroidales > Bacteroidaceae > Prevotella. The sequence continues at coordinate 59,195 of CALUHC010000040.1, forward strand.
AGGGCCGCCGCCGTGCAGCAATGGCTCTTCGATACGCTCGGCGTGCCTTCGTTTCGCCACATCGTGCTCACCAACCGCAAGGACCTGCTCTACGGCGACTACCTCATCGACGCCACCGAGGCCGGCGGCTCGCTGCAGTTCATGGGCACACGCATCGCCTTTGGCTCCGAGACGTTCAAGACTTGGGAGGAGGTCATCGAGTATTTCGGCAGGCTGGGAGGGCAGTAGAGGGAAAAGTTAAACCCAAATCGGTCATTAGAGTCCAAAGTGCTTTCGTCTTGCCGGCGTGCAGATTGGCAGTCGCCTTTGTCGAAGGCGTAGCGGGCTACGTCGAGACAAAGCGGCAGACAAGATGCCGCTGGCAGGGCGAAAGCACTTGGAAAGCC
>CALUHC010000041.1 GCA_944320355.1 uncultured Prevotella sp.
GCGAAAACCGGAAAACCGGCGACGCGAACGGCAGCTCTCGTACTACTGTCTTTCCTGTCTATCTCATCATGTTCAAAGAACTCTCTCTTGTCGCCCCCGGGCTTCGTTCCCGAAAGCGGATGCAAAGATACACACTTTACACTCACTAAACAAACTTTATCGCAAAAATTTCATGAAAATAACAAAAGTTTTCCGAATTATTGACAAACACATTGCAAGCTCATTAATAATAAGGTGGTATCAAGAAATAACCTGCAACGGAAATGAACAATGAAAGGAAGCGAGAACAAGTTACCAAAAATATGTAGACAATGGAAACACTACAGGTTCATCCTACTATCACGCAAAATATCGGATGAACATCAAAAGGCTCTCACACATTTTCTGGGAAACAGCCGGACAACAGGCTGACACCACCCGAAGCGGCCTAAGGCCGCGAAAAAGTTATCCGTGTTGCCATGGGGTATGGCCAGCCACGGCAACACGGACAATCGGAACAACGAGGCCGTGTCAAAATGAAGTCAACGTTAGTTTGGGGCTTCGCCCGAGGTTATATGGAGTTAACTAACGAATGTTTTAAAAGGAAAAAGGAAAAAGGAAACAGGAGACAGGAGTCGGGAGTGCAGACAAATATATCTGACTTTCCAACTACTCATTCCTTTTTTGACTTTTAACGGCCTTCAATTTTTAACTTCATGCGGTATCGTTGTTAACTTCCTACGACCGACAGGTCGTCTAACTCCAGCAAACTCCTTTCAACTACATTTTGACACAGCCCTCTACTCGTAAATCTCGTCAATGTCATTCAGTTCAAGAGAATCTGCAACCATACTGCAAGGGTTGTAATCCCTGGGCAGGTCAAACCTCACGCTGTCGCTATACCCAAGCTCTGTGTCGGCATATACACGCTTCATGTAGTACGCCCACACAGGCAAGGCCATCGTTGCCCCCTGCCCCATCCGCATTGAGTCAAAATGTATGTCACGGTCGTCGCCGCCCACCCAGACGCCACTCACAAGCTCTGGCGTGACACCGACGAACCACGCATCGCTGTTGTTATTGGTTGTGCCGGTCTTCCCTCCTATCTCACCTTTCAAGTTGTACCTGAACCTAAGACGGCCGGCCGTTCCGCCATCGACAACACCTTTCAGCATATAAAGCATCTTGTTGGCGCTCTCTTCGCTTATCACCTCGTTCATGCGCGGCTGGAACCTCGCCACCACATTTCCCTCGTTGTCCTCAATCCTGGTGACAAACAACGGAGCGCACCGTATGCCATTATTGACAAAAGCCGTGTAAGCGCTAACCATCTCGGCCACTGATATTTCGCACGGGCCGAGACACAATGCCATGGACGGATGTATGTCGGGGTTCTTTACCCCATACTCATGCAGAAGATTGACGAAAGCCTGCGGGCTCAACTTGCTCATCAGGTAAGCCGAAATCCAATTGTTCGACTGCGCCAAGCCCCATTTCAACGTCACCATCTGCCCGTAGCGCTTATGACTGGAGTTGCGTGGTGTCCACCGCTGCCCGGCCACGATGTATGTCTGCTGGACGTTTGGAGCCATGTCACAAGGCGAGAAACCATTCTCCATTGCCAGCGAATAGAGGAACGGCTTTATGGTGGAACCGACCTGCCTGCGTCCATCCATGCACATATCGTAGTTGAAATGCACAAAATCCATTCCCCCCACATAAGCCTTGACCGAACCGTCTATCGGACTCATGCTCATAAAGCCGGTGCGCAAGAACGACTTGTAATATCGTATGGAATCGAGCGGAGTCATCACCGTGTCTATCTCTCCATGATATGTGAACACCGACATCTCTGTTGGGGTACGGAAGGCTTTCTTTATATCCTCCTCGCTTGCGCCACCATCTTTCATCACCCTGTAACGCTCACTCTGCCTCACAGAGCGCATCAGTATCTGCCTCACCTGGCTCGCTGTCAGCTTTCCCGAAAAGGGAGCTTTGCCCTTCGCGCTGTTCTCACGGTCAAAAGCCGGCTGCAGAAATTTCACTATATGCTCGCGCAATGCCTGCTCGGCATACTCCTGCATACGGGAATCTATGGTGGTAAACACCTTCAGCCCATCCGTATAGACGTTGTAATGCGAGCCGTCTTTCTTCACATTCTTATTGCACCAGCCGCAGAGCGGATCCGTTTCCCAATTGATAGAGTCCTGATAGAACTTGGCCTGGTTCCACACCGGATAGTCGGATCTATCAGGCTTGGTCTCCATCATGTAGCGCCTCAGGAACTCCCTGAAGTAAGAAGCAATGCCGTCCTTGTGGTCAGCGACATGGAAGTCGAGGTTGAGCGGCTCTGCCGATATTTGCTCATACTGCGCCGCCGTTATGAAACCGGCTTTCTGCATCTGCATGAGCACCACATTGCGCCGCTCGCGACAACGCTCGGGATTTCTCACCGGATTATAATAGGATGGATTCTTGCACAGCCCTATGAGAGTGGCCGACTCGGCTATTGTAAGATTGCGCGGGTCCTTGTTGAAGTATGTCTTGGCAGCAGTCTTTATGCCAACCGCATTGTGCAAGAAGTCAAAGTAATTCAAGTACAAGGCTATTATCTCGTTCTTGGTGTAGTTGCGCTCCAACTGCACCGCTATGACCCACTCTATCGGTTTCTGGAGCATACGTTCCGTAACGCTGGCGGCCGTTCCTGAATAAAGTTGCTTGGCCAGCTGCTGCGTTATGGTAGAGCCGCCGCCGGCGTTCACCTGCCCCATGATGCCGCGCTTCACCACGGCACGCCCCAAAGCATAGAAGTCTATCCCGGAATGCTCGTAGAACCTCACGTCCTCTGTGGCTATCAAAGCCTGCACCAAAGACGGTGCCAGCTGGGAATAATCCACGCAGATTCGGTTTTCCTTATTGTAATTCCACGTCCCCATTATCTTGCCGTCGGCGGAATACACCTGCGTGGCAAACCTGTCTATCGGGTTCTGCAAGTCTTCAAGCGGAGGCATATAGCCAATCCAGCCCTTCGCGATGGCCGTGAACGCCAGTGTTGCCGACAACACCACTATGACCAGAATAGCCCAAAGGAAACAGATAAAAAACTTTCTCATTGCAAATTATAATCAGCAGGAAATTAATTTCAAGTGTGCAAAAATAAGTATTTTTGTTTATATATAGAAAGAATATTGCAGAATTTCTGCCCGAACACCGTCCTTAATCAGAAAATATATGTAACTTAGCAGTCGGAAATAACATAAAACTCTTTATAACTGATGGAAAAGCATAATTTTGTCACTATTGCAGACATCACCAAAGAAAAGATTCTCTATATGATAGAGATGGCCCGTGAATTCGAACTTCACCCCAACAGGGAAATACTCAAAGGGAAAGTGATTGCCACGCTGTTCTTCGAGCCGTCCACACGCACACGCCTCAGCTTCGAGACCGCAGCCAACCGCCTCGGCGCGCGCGTCATAGGGTTTGCCGACCCCAAAATAACGAGCGGAACGAAAGGCGAGACACTCAAAGACACGATTCTCATGGTGGCCAACTATGCTGACGTGATAGTGATGAGGCACTTCATAGAAGGCGCAGCGCAATACGCAAGCGAGATTTCACCCGTGCCAATAATAAACGCCGGCGACGGAGCGCACCAGCACCCATCGCAATGTATGCTCGACCTATACTCCATATACAAGACGCAAAACACATTGGAGAACCTCAACATATATCTCGTCGGCGACCTGAAATACGGCAGGACTGTGCATTCGCTCATAATGGCGATGCGCCACTTCAACCCTACTTTCCACTTCGTTGCACCAAAAGAGCTCGCCATGCCGAACGAATACAAGATATACTGCGACAAAAACGGCATAAAATTCGAGGAGCACACCGAATTCAACGAGGAGACAATAGCAGACGCAGACATATTATATATGACCAGGGTGCAGAAGGAACGCTTCTCTGACCTGATGGAGTATGAGCGAGTAAAGAACGTCTACATACTCCGCAACGAAATGCTCGCCAACGCTAAGCCCAACATGAAAATACTACACCCGCTGCCACGTGTCAACGAGATTGACTACGACGTGGACTCAAACCCGCACGCATATTACATACAGCAAGCGGGCAACGGACTCTATGCCCGCGAAGCGATATTCTGCGATGTGCTGGGAATAACGCTCGACGACATAAAAAACGACAACACCATAATTTAACATAAGGACATGAACAAGAACGAAATGCTTGTGGCCGCCATACAAGACGGCACTGTCATAGACCACATACCGGCCGAAAAGACATACCAAGTGGTGAGCCTGCTGAAACTCGAAGAGCTGTCAACACCAGTCACCATTGGCTACAACTACCGCTCGAAGAAACTCGGGAACAAAGGCATCATAAAGGTAGAAAACAAGTTCTTTACCGACGAGGAGATTTCACGCCTGTCGGTGGTAGCTCCCAACATAGTGCTCAACATCATAAAGGATTATGAGGTGGTGGAGAAAAAGACAGTGACCACCCCCGACGAACTGTACGGCATCGTCAGATGCAACAACCCCAAGTGCATAACCAACAACGAGCCTATGCAAACACTCTTCCACATAGTCAACAAGGAGAGCGGAATACTGAAATGCCACTACTGCGAAAAAGAGCAGGATATAGACAAGGTGGAACTCGTTTGAGTTCCACCTTAATTAATAACAATCAACCTGAAACAAACCCAAAGATGAGGACAAGACTTTTACTAACCGCCATTTGCATGATCGCCGTCCTTTCGCTGCAAGCGCAAACAGATGGACGATACATAGAAGTGACCGGTACCTCGGAAATAGAGATAGTGCCGGACAGGATACACTACATAATAGAAATAAGAGAATACTTTGAAGAAGAGTTTGACGGGAAATCGAAGCCGGAAGAATACCACACCAAAGTAACGCTGCAACAAATAGAGCAGAAATTGCGCAAGGCTCTTGCCGGCGCAGGGGTGAAAGAGAGCGACATACGCACACAAGAGGTAGGCAACCATTGGCGCAGGCAGGGTGTTGACTTTCTTGTGTCAAAGAGATTCGACATAACACTGACCGACTTCAACTGCATAGACAAGATTATAAAGCTCATTGACACCAAAGGGATAAGCACGATGTACGTAGGCGAACTGGAAAGCGATGACATATTGGAATACCACAAGAAAGGCAAGATCGAAGCACTGAAAGCGGCACAAAGAAAAGCGGCATATCTCGTGGAGGCACTTGGGAAAAGGCTCGGAGAAGTGATACGCATAGAGGAAAGAAACAGCGGGGGCACGCATACGCCGCTCGCCCAAAGCAACACGATGTCATCCGACGCTGCGTCATTCGACAACTTCCGCACAATCAAGAAGCAGTATGCCATGCTCGTCCGTTTCGAGATAAAAGACTGAGAAGCTGTTCAAATGCGTTCCACCACAACACAAACAGGAACAACAGGCTTGCTGTCGACGCAATAATCGCCACATTAACATGATTAACATTTCATGTTAAAGGATGCAACGGACAATACTTTGACCAACCGGACGACAACCTTTACGCCTCGCTGTTCGACTTCGTAGACCCATGGAAGATAGACATAATGGACTTTCTGGACAAGAACTATATGTGCGACTTATCGATTGAAAAGATAGCAAACTATACCGGACGCAGCCTTGCCACCTTCAAGCGCGACTTCATGAAGGTGAGCGACTTGCCTCCACAGAAGTGGATAATACGCCGAAGGCTGGAAGCCGCACACGCCCTGATACGCTCCGGACGCGAGAACGTGACGGATGTATGCTATCGCGTAGGATTCAAGAACCTGTCGCATTTCTCGAAAGCGTACAAGGAGATGTACGGCAACTCACCCAAAAACGACATTTGAGTTTCTTTAACAACGCCCTATTCCACACCCGGCTTTTTATTTGTACTTTTGCAAAGTCATGGAAAAAGTTATACTTGGAATAGACCCCGGAACAAACATCATGGGCTATGGCGTGCTGAAAGTCATGGACAACAAGGCCCAGATGGTGACTATGGGCGTGATAGACCTGCGCAAATTCAGCGACGCATACCTGAAGTTAGGACACATTTTTGAGCGGGTCACGGGCATCATTGACTCGTACCACCCTGACGAGCTGGCCATAGAGGCCCCCTTCTTCGGCAAGAACGTGCAGTCGATGCTCAAGCTCGGAAGGGCGCAAGGCACGGCCATTGCCGCCGCAATACACCACGGAGTCCCGATTCACGAGTATGCCCCGCTCAAAATCAAGATGGCAATAACCGGCCAGGGGCAAGCCTCGAAAGAGCAAGTGGCAGGAATGCTGCAAAGGATACTGAAGATCGAACAAAAAGATATGTGCGACTTCATGGATGCCACCGACGCGCTTGGAGCTGCCTACTGCCACTTTCTGCAGCTGAACAGGCCTGTGTCGCAAGCCCACTACAAAGGATGGAAAGACTTCATAAACCACAACCAGAACAGGATATGCAGAAAATAATAGAGATTTGCGGCGGCATGGCAAGACTGCCGGAATGGCGGATGGCCGCCCCGGTTGACTTTGAACTCTGCGACAACGAGAACATCGCCATAACAGGGCGCAACGGCAGCGGCAAGTCGATGTTTGTGGAAATGATAACAGGCAGCCACCCCCTGTACGGCGACAACCCTAAATATGACTTCCGGCCAAGCAAGAGGGAGTTTGTTTCGGACAATATAAAATATATGGCTTTCACCGACTCATACGGTGAAAACGACTCCACCTACTATCTGCAGCAACGCTGGAACCAACAGGAAATAGACGAAGACACGCCAACGGTAGGCGAGATGCTGGCAAACGAAAGCGCAAGGACAGGAACCGACGGCGCGGCAACGCGGACGCAACAGCTGTACAACCTGTTCGGAATTGACCGGCTCGCAGACAGATACATAATATCACTGTCGAGCGGGGAACTGCGCAAAGTGTTGATAATGAAAGCCTTGCTGTCTGCCCCGAGGGTGCTCATAATAGACAATCCCTTCATCGGGCTGGATGCAGAGTCGCGCGAACAGTTCAAGCAAACCCTTGGGATACTATGCCGTGAACGTCTGCTGCAAATCATATTGGTGGTGCCAAGCCAGGACGACATACCCGACTACATAAGCCACGTCGTGGAGGTTGATGGAATGACGGTGGGTCCAAAGACGCCTCTTGCGGAATACAAGGCGAAAGCCATACCCGCTGACAGCATGCCGGATGAGCGGTTGGCAGAGCTCATCGCCGGCCTGCCCGAGAAGCATGGCAGTGGGAGCAAGACCACAGAAGTGATACGCATGAACAACGTCAGCATAAAATACGGCAGTCGCAGGATATTGGACAACCTGAACTGGACAGTGGAGAAAGGGGAAAAATGGGCTGTGACCGGCAGGAACGGCTCCGGAAAAAGCACACTGATGTCGCTTGTTTGCGCCGACAACCCACAGGGCTATGCCTGCAACATATCGCTATTCGGCCAACAAAGAGGCACGGGCGAGAGCATCTGGGAGATAAAAAAGCGCATAGGATACGTATCGCCGGAGATGCACAGGGCATACAAGAAGAACATTGCCACAATAAACATTGTGGCCAGCGGACTGAAAGAATCAGTAGGGCTGTACTCCAAACCGGCCCCCGACGAGCTGGCGACCTGCCGATTGTGGATGGACATATTCGGACTGGAAGGAAAGGAGGAACGGCCTTTCCTAAAGCTGTCGAGCGGCGAGCAAAGGCTAGCACTGCTCGCAAGGGCATTCGTGAAAGACCCGGAACTGCTGATTCTCGACGAGCCTCTGCACGGACTTGACAGCGCGAACAAGCAAAAGGTGATAGGCATAATCGAGGCTTTCTGCCAACGAGAGGGCAAGACGCTGATAATGATATCGCACTATACGGACGAACTGCCGCCATGCATAGACCACACCCTGATACTGACCAACGGACAATAACAAAAAGAAGCATCATGAAGAAAGCAATCATCACAGCAGCTCTCATCGGCCTGAACACCTTCACGGCCAATGCACAAGACGTTTACAACGAGATAAGGAACAAGGCCAAAGCCGCAATAGAGACAACAAAAGACAATGACATAACAAGACACATAAACCAGTTCAAGGTAGACGCACTCGACTACCTGATGATAAAAATGCAGGAACAAATGCCCGACTCGTCGACAACGTTCCTCGACAAGCAGGCCCTCTCGCTAAACTCATTCATAAACTTGTACATAAAGCACGTGCTGCTGGACACCACCGCACAAAAGCAAGAACAAGTCGAACGCATCAAGCTGTTCATGGACGCATCATACTCAAACCCGCTGTTCAGCGACACCGACACCGAGCTTACCCAAAGCTATTATGCCAACCCGAAAGCCATAACAAGGTTCATGCTTGACACAGACTGGAGGAAAGCCCTGCTGGCAGTGGAAGAAAAGATGAGGCAAGAACAATAGCCCGCGCTGAAACGAAAAGCCAACGACGGCAATAGCCAAAAAGCCTTAAGTATGGGTATGAGGACATTTGCGCTATACATACCCATGTTTTTTGGCATAACGGATAACAGTCCTTACGCCAACTGTAAGTACTTGACAATCAGCAGACTTATGAAACGGCCCGTTTTGCGTTGCAAAACGGGCCGTTTCATCATCCCAAACGTGCCGTTTCACGTTGCGAAACAGGTCGTTTCACAACGCGAGACGGCACACCATAATTTTTGACACACATTAAGAAGCTGTCTTGATTTTATCAAAGCAGTCTTTTATCCCTGCCATCTTGAGTGCCTTTTCGAGGCATATTTGTCCATTTGCTTCGTCACACAGCCCGCTATGCTTCCTCAGCAAATGGACAAATATGCCTCGAAAACTCATCTAAAACCAGCAGTTGATAAAATCAAGACAGCTTCTAAACCCCATAATAACAGGACGTGCACACACATAAGACACACCATCGCAATGACAGCGCAAGCCTAAATCAGTGGCAAGAAGGCTGGAATACCGCACAAACGCAAGGCATGCCGAAACCATCAAAGCCGATGGCCATACTCATAATACCACCAATACGTACCTGCATACTGGTCATAAACGGTTTTCGCCCTTGCCTGTGGCGTGGCGGCCTTCCGCTCGAGAGCCTGCAAGTCCTCGTAGTCTGTGTCCATCACATCGTTGTGATACACTATCGCCGGCGTGGCTCTCAAATGAGTATAAAGGGTCAATGCCTCACGGTAATGCAACGGCAGACTGTCGTTGATTTCATAAAACTCTGGAAGCATTTTCACAAAATCATCAAGACGGCGGTCTAACAGATAACCGCACAAGATATAATCCTTGACAGCAGGCGAGGCATAGCCTGCGCGCCGCAAAGCATAGAGATAGTTGTAAGTACCCATCGGAGTCTTTGGCCTTGCGCCAAGAAAGGCATATATGCTGTCATTGGAATAAAGCAGGCACTTGGTTCCGATGCTGTCCATCGGGACAATGGCCCTGCTGCCGCCACGCACCGGATACTTGAACAACTCATCGCCCAATTTGCCCTCACGCGCCAAAGCATAGACACGCATCATGGTCAACGTGGGGTCTGAGTCGGACGATTTGCGCCCCACACTCAGCGCCTCCTTAAAGTCGTTCTTCTTCAGGCACGCCTCAACGCGCATCCTGTAGTGAATCACAGTATGGTTGTTTCCGGCCACGCCCGTAAACAACATGAGTACAGACATAATGAATACGTTAACCCACAAGTTGTGCAAAGCAAAATAGTCGGGCTTTGTTCCACCCCTGCGGCCATCCCTGCCCCTCGACAGAAAGGCTATCAAACCAATCCAGGCCAAGGCGAAAAACAAGGACAACCACACCCCCATTTCCACCTTGATGACTCCGTCATTGCCAGGCGACATACTGGAAAGGATAGACAACAGCAATACCGACGGAAAATAGGACAGGGCATACCACCTGACATCAAACCTGATGACAGATGACACGCCGAACTGAAGCAACAAAAGGACAGCCGTGATTATCACCGCCCCGACAAGACCGTTATAAACCGTCACCCCACCACTTAGTATATGCTGGGACACCGCAAGAATATCAGCCTGATAGAAGAACAAGTACAAGAACGAGAAAACACACCAAAGAACCGCACACGTTATCCTGACAATAAACAGATTATTGCGCTTACCGTTTGTCATTTTGTGAGCCATCTGATATTTAAAACAACTTTTATGAACAATGACCAAGATGCCAACCATGAACTCCTGGCACCTCAGCCACATATACAGCACAGCATAAAAGGAAGAGCATTGCCACCGGCACGGACAGCACACAGCGGCAAAGGCTCTTCCCTATGCACAATCATCAATTCTTTTTCAACACGACAGCCGAACGGGCCGGTATGTAAAGTTTAAGCCATTCCTTGTGCTCTTCCACATACACGGGGTCGAAATTTGTCATGTGTGTCATGCTGTCATCGGCCAGGCCGTTGCCACCGAACTCCTTAGCGTCAGTGTTCAACACCACGTCGTATGCACCGGTAGGCACAAGGAAGCCATAGTCGGTGAACGAACGCGTAGGACTGAAATTGAACACGAAGAGCAAATCACCGCGACTAAAGGCAAGCACCTGGTCACCATCGTTGTGCCAAACCTCCTGCAAAGGCAATGCCTGGAAATTCTTGACACTGTTCAGCACGCCCAGCATGGCCTTGTCGAAATCGCCAAGGAAATGATAGTCAAGTTCCTTGTCGTCAACCAGATGCCACTGCCTGCGCGCGTACTTGTAGCTCCAACCGTTGCCCTCGCGCGGGAAGTCAATCCATTCTGGATGCCCGAACTCATTGCCCATAAAGTTGAGGTAGCCGCCATTTATGGCCGCCGCAGTGACGAGCCGTATCATTTTATGCAATGCTATTCCGCGGTGCACCGTCTCATTCTCGTCGCCAATCTTGAAATGCCAGTACATATCGGCATCTATCAACCTGAATATGATGGTCTTGTCGCCCACCAATGCCTGGTCGTGGCTTTCACAATAGCTGATTGTTTTCTCGTCCGGCCTTCTGTTCTTTACTTCCCAGAAGATGGAGCTTGGCTTCCAATCCTCGTCCTGCTTCTCCTTTATGAGCTTTATCCAAAAATCGGGAATGTTCATCGCCATACGGTAATCAAAGCCATATCCGCCGTCCTCGAACTTGGCAGCCAGCCCTGGCATACCGCTCACTTCCTCGGCAATGGTGATTGCGTTGGGATTGATTTCATGTATCAACTTGTTCGCCAACGTAAGGTAACATATCGCATTGTCGTCTTGATGGCCGTTGAAGTAGTCATTGTAATTGCAGAAAGCCTCCCCCAATCCGTGGCTATAGTACAACATAGACGTAACCCCGTCGAAGCGGAATCCGTCAAAATGATATTCCTCAAGCCAATATTTGCAGTTCGACAACAAGAAGTGCAGCACCTCATCCTTGCCATAGTCAAAGCACAGACTGTCCCAAGCCGGATGCTCGTGCCTGTCGCCCGGGTAGAAGAACTGGTTGGGGTCACCGGCCAAATTGCCCAATCCCTCAACTTCGTTCTTCACGGCATGCGAATGGACGATGTCCATAATGACCGCAATGCCGTTCCTGTGGGCTGTGTCTATAAGCTCTTTCAGCTCTTCCGGCGTTCCGAAACGGCTCGACGGAGCGAAAAAAGAACTGACATGATAGCCGAATGAACCGTAGTACGGATGCTCCTGAATGGCCATCACCTGAATGCAATTGTAACCGTCAGCGATGACGCGCGGCAGCACATTGTCCTTGAACTCTTTATATGTGCCCACCTTTTCAGCGTCCTGCGACATACCGACATGACACTCATATATAAGCAAAGGAGACTTGCTTGGCTTGAATTTCTTTTTCTTGAACACGTATGGATTTTCAGGATTCCACACCTGAGCCGAAAAGATTTTGGTATTCTCGTCTTGCACCACACGCCTGCACCATGCCGGTATGCGTTCTCCTTCGCCTCCGTCCCACTTTACTTTCATCTTGTACAAGTCGCCGTGCTTCAACGCCTTCTCACTGAGTTTCAGCTCCCAGTTTCCTGTCCCCTCGATCCTTTTCAGCTTATATTTGTCTGTCTCCTTCCAACCGTTGAAATCGCCGATGAGGTAAATCTCTGTAGCATTTGGCGCCCACTCGCGGAACACCCAGCCTCGCGACAACTTGTGCAAGCCGAAATACAAATGCCCGCTTGCGAAATCAGACAATGTATTCTTGCCACCCGCTGTAAGCTGTCCTATTTTCCACAAGGCATGATCATGCCTCCCCCTTATTGCGTCCTCGAACGGTTCTAGCCACGGGTCGTTCTGCACCAAGCCTATATGAGCCTTTGCCGCCATTCCATCGGCCTTAGGCGACTTTTTCTGGCGTACCGATTGCTTCTTCTCTACCATAATGAAAAAACTAAGCCAACACCTTAAATATAGCCTTCCTTATCTCTGACTCGCCTGATATACACGGCGCATGACCATCCTGAGGGAAGAATATGGCAAACATACCCGGCTGACAAGTAACGTAACTATCGGCCGCAAGCCCAGGAATCTTTGTTATGTCTTTCTCTTCATTATAGTCCATCTGCGGCAAATTGCAGATAGGAGTGTAACCATAAGTCTCTGCGCCTGAAAGCGGAATCTGTATGTCGATCATCCTCCTGTGCGTCTCAAGCACAGCCTCGTCAGGGCTTTTGCCTTTGGCTGTTGTTATGTTTACGAACAGGTCATCACCCTTTATCGGGTACTTGCCTTCAGCGAGTTTCGCCAAGTCATTGCTCTCGATGAACTCAACAACATCCTTGAACAAAGGGTTAAGCCCTTTGTATAAAGACAGATTGTCTAATGTATCTACAACCATAATGAAACTTATTTTATTTAAACATAGTCTTATTTATCTTTTCTCATCTACTTGAAGAGATGCTCAATCCAACTTTTTATGCCCGCGTATGTAAACGCCTTTGGCCGTCACATTGCCATTACGGTCTTTTTCAACGAAACGCCCATCTTTCAAGTCGTCCACGTATGAGCCTTCAAAACGGTTTCCGTCTTTGTCCTCCTCTATGGCTGGCCCGTTGCGTTTTCCATCCTTGAAGGTGCCCTTGAATTTCCAGCCGTCGGCATACCGGACAACTCCCTGTCCGTCAATCTTGCCATCCTTGAACTGGCCTTCAAAGACATCGCCCGCCTTTGTGGTCAGTTTGCCAGCTCCGTTTGGCTTGTCCGCTTTCCACTGGCCGACATATACGTTGCCGTCTTTCCACACGAGCGTGCCAGAGCCTTGCTTGTCCCCCTCAAAGAATTCGCCCGTATATTTGTCTCCGTTGGCATATTTGAATATTCCTACACCGGTGCGCTCGCCTGCCACATAATCGCCTTCGTAAACATCTCCGTTCTTGAACTTGTATATGCCCTTGCCGTTTTGGATATCATCCCTCCATTCGCCGGTGTACACATCGCCGTCAGAATACTTGAACGTTCCCTTTCCGTATCGCTGGTTGTCCTTCCACTCGCCGTCATACGTCGAGCCGTCGCCCCAATCAAAGAAGCCATGGCCGTTTTTCTTGTCGTTCAGCCACTCACCTTTATAGTATGCCCCGTTGGCAAAGGTGTACGTTCCCTTGCCGCTCCTATGGTCCTGCTTCCATTCACCGTCATACTTGTCGCCATTGTAATAGTACATGACGCCGTGTCCCTGCTGGTAGTCACGAAACCACAGCCCAACGTACTTGTTGTTGTTGGCAAAGTAATATGTGCCGCGCCCATGCTGCTGGTCCTGAAACCATTGTCCCTCATACTTCTCGCCATCAAAGAAAGTATAGACCCCATAACCTTGGCGCTTGCCTTTCACATAAGAGCCTTCATACCAGTTCCCGTTCTTGTAAGTAGCCTTGCCCTTGCCTTCCGGCTTGCCGCCGGCCATCTCTCCTTTATACTCTCCCCCGTCTTTTGTGGTACAAGTGCCGAGAGTTATCTTCTGCGCACATACCAGTGAGGGAATCACTAACAATATGGATAATATGAGTTGCTTCAAGTTCGTCTGCTTTTAATTTATTGCCAAAAGTAATAAAAAAAACGCACCCATCAAAAAAGATTAGTTTTTTTAACTGATTATCATCGTTTTATTCACTAACTTTGCAACGGATAAAAATCCCATTTTCCAGTCCAACAGACTTTGAAACAACCAGCATTATGAATTTCATTGGAATCATACCGGCACGCTATTCATCAACGCGCTTTCCTGGAAAGCCGCTTGCCATGCTTGGCGGCAAGTGCGTGATACAGAGAGTCTACGAAAAGGCTGCGTCTGTGCTCGACGAAGCGTACGTGGCAACCGACGACAAAAGGATTTACGACACAGTGACCGACTTCGGCGGAAAGGCCGTGATGACCTCGCCCAACCACCGCAGCGGCACGGACAGGATATGCGAGGCCGTGGGCAAAATAAGCTCACAGTGCGACATAGTGATAAATATACAGGGCGACGAGCCGTTCATATCGCCAAAGCAAATCATGGCGGTGTGCGAGTGCTTCAACGACCGCAGCACACAGATAGCGACGCTTGGCATACCTTTCGGAAACGACATCAAGGCAATAGAGAACCCCAACTCGCCAAAAATTGCGGTAGACAACAACGGCTTTGCCATGTACTTCAGCCGCAGTGTCATACCATACGTGAGGGGGCGCGAGCCTCAAGACTGGCCGGCGGCATACCCTTTCATAAAACACATAGGGCTGTACGGATACAGGCGCGAGGTGCTGAACGAGATAGCGCACCTGCCACAAAGCCCGCTCGAAGTGGCCGAGAGCCTTGAACAGCTGCGATGGCTGCAAAACGGATACAAAATAAAAGTAGGACTGACCGACATTGAGACCATAGGCATCGACACCCCAGAAGACCTGCAGAAAGCTGAGGAATACCTGCGCAAGCTGTCGGATTCAGGCAAGATATAGCCACAAATTGACGGCACAAGCCGGGCCGGCAGCTGCCACACGGCCACAACGCCGAAGCCTCGGCCACCAAAAGCAAAAACGAAAGGCAATGTCCAACAGTTTCTTCTCTTTCAAGAAGTTCACCATCAACCAAGACCGCTGCTCCATGAAAGTGGGCACAGACGCGGTGCTGCTCGGCGCATGGGCTGAAGCGCCGGAGACAGACAGCCGGGCGCAACGCATCCTGGACATAGGCACAGGCACGGGCATCATTGCGCTCATGATGGCGCAACGCCACCCCAACGCCATGGTGACGGCAATAGACATTGACGGAGACGCTGCGCAGCAAGCAAGAGAAAACGCAGCCCGCTCCCCATTTGCCGGACGGATAGCGACAGCTCACTGCCCCATACAACAGTTCACCGAAAGTGACTTCGACTCCATTGTGTGCAACCCGCCCTACTTCAACGACTCCCTGAAATGCCCAGACCCCAAGCGGGCACTAAGCCGACACACCGACACACTAAGCTACGACGAACTGATGAAGTGTGCCTATCGCTCGCTTGCACAACACGGCACATTCTCGCTGATCATACCGGCAGACAGCCTTGGAGCAGCCGAAACGGCCGCAGCCCTTGCCGGGCTGTTCTTGAAAAGGCTATGCACCGTGAAAACAAAAGCCGGCAAACCGGCAAAGCGAGCTTTGCTCTCATACGCAAAAACACCGCAAGCGGACATGGAACGTGGCGAAATAATCATAGGCAGCAGCGAGTACTACGCACTGTTAAAAGACTTTTACCTATAACGGCAGAGAGCGTGATGCGCAAGACAAACACCACTGCAAGAAGCACAATGCACACACTCCGACACACCCCAAAGCGGGCGTCGCGGCAGCGGAAAGAGGCCTGGGCAAAGGCCATAAAGCCGTATCGAAAAAACAAGCCTGCCATACACGCTCGCGAAACATACCGTTTTGCGCCATAAAACGGGTCGTTTCACAGTGCAAAACAGGTCGTTTCAGACCTCAAAACGGGCCTTTTCGCAACCCACTGAGAACCAACCCGTTACAACGGCAAGCAAAAAGTATCAAATATCACGGTCTGAACGGCGGGCAGACACAACACCAGCCCCAGCCTGAAGGCCATCACACAATGCACAGACTATAATCACAACAAGAACCGAACAAGACATGAAAAAATTCTATTTCGCATTCTTCCGCGACGAAATCCTGCTCGAACGCTCAGGCGACAACTCATATACCATACCATGCACGGAAACGCCCCCAACAACCACAAGCACGCAGACCAACATCATGGACATAACCACGCTCGACGGATTTGAAGTGAAAGCATACGCAATGGATGAGCGGCCGGCCACAGACGGCACCCCCTACGAGCTGTGCGGACTGCGGCAAAGCTATTACAAACTGCCTTACAAGGTATACAAGACGGCTGGCAAATGCAAGGAACTCGTCTATTGGGACGCATCGAGCAGGTACTGCGGAGTGTGCGGCGCGCCCATGCGCATGAACACACCGATAAGCAAGAAATGCGACAAATGCGGCAAAGAAGTGTGGCCCCAGCTCTCCACGGCCATCATAGTCCTCATACACCGCGACGACGACATACTGCTCGTCCACGCCAAAAACTTCAAAGGGAGCTTCTTCGGACTTGTGGCCGGGTTCGTAGAGACCGGCGAAACGCTCGAAGAAGCCGTACACCGGGAGGTTATGGAAGAGACCGGACTTAAAATAAAGAACCTGAGATATTTCGGCAGCCAACCGTGGCCCTACCCCTGCGGGCTGATGGTCGGCTTCAATGCCGACTACGACAGCGGCACCATAAAACTGCAAGAGTCGGAACTGAGCGCGGGAGCCTGGTTCAACAAAGAGTGCCTGCCGGAGATTCCGGAGAAGCTGTCGATAGCCAGAAGGCTCATCGACGCATGGCTGCAAGGAGCGCAACAATAAAGCCCCTTGCCGTCAGTACTCCTTCACCTCAAGTGACATCTTCCCGTCAAGCGAGATGTTGACATCAAGCAGGTAGCAGCTCGCCACGTCTGGTATGCACAGCGTGACATTGAAATGCAACCCGTCAACATCGGCGCTCTCGTAGTCCATGTCGCTCAGCACAGCCTGTGACAGGAAACGCGCAGGAACAAAGTCCGTGAACAACGACTTCCTGAAATCGCGCGAATACAGCTGCTCCGCACCGTGATACACGCTCAGGTGGATTATGTTGTCATAATAAATATTCGAGATTTCCACCCCATCGTCGTTGAACGACTTCCTTATCACCTTATACTTCGTGGGGTTTATCGCAATGTAGCAATGGTAACGCTCTCCCACATACATGACCACCGTGTCTTTTTTCAGCACTTCCGTGAGTGCGAGCACCTTCGGCTTCTCACTGCCAAAAGCCAGCCTGGCCGTAGGGTCGCTGCTCTTGACAAGCCTGACGAGTTCGCCCGCAGCATTCGTGAACCAAAAGAGATTGTCCGTCTGCTTGCTTATCAGATATCCGGCGCCTGAATCGCCAATCACAAGCGTATCGCCAAAGATGGCAAAACGAGCCGGCTGCGCTCCGTTGTCAGGATAATAAATTGTGTCACCCTCCACCTTGAACACAATGTTCTCGGAGTCCGCATCAATCCAGATGCCCTGCAACATAGCCTTTGCCGCTTTGTCCTCCACCTTGCTCTCGGCCACAGTTCCCTTTTCCTGACGGCACGCTGCCGCAAGGAAAACCACAACCAAGAATATTGCGATGTTAAACTTACACACGATATCGACGATATTAAACAACCTGCCGCCACAGGCGAGCACCGGCAGCGGAATCTAGCGCACCGCCAGCCGACCTGCACAGAAAAGCCTTGGCGGCAATCCAACAGTCAAAAATACTCCGCCTCGCGAAACGAAACAGCCCTGAGGTCTTTCTCGCTCATAATCACTTTTGCCGGGTCTATGGGCCAGTCAATACCCAAGTCGGGGTCGTCGAAGCGCACACTCGCCTCGGCCTGCGGAGCGTAGACATTGTCAACCTTGTACGTGAATATGGCTTCTTCGCTCAATACCAAGAAGCCGTGGGCAAAGCCACGCGGTATGAAGAACTGGCGCTTGTTCTCCTCGCTCAGCTCCACCATCACGTGCTTGCCGAAAGTAAGGCTTTGCTTCCGCATATCCACAGCCACATCGAGTACCTTTCCCTTTATGACACGCACAAGCTTGGCCTGCGAGAAGCCGCCTTTCTGGTAATGCAGCCCGCGCAACACGCCGAAACTCGACTTAGACTCATTGTCCTGTATAAAATCCACGTTACCAATATGCTGCACAAAGTCGCTTTGCCTCCAGGCCTCAAAGAAGTAGCCCCGGGCATCGGTAAAGACTTTCGGTTCCAAGATGAACACGCCTTCAATCGGCGTTTTTTTGTATTCCATAGTCATAGAGTTTTGCCAATTTCGGATGCAAATGTAGTAAATATATTTCAATGAGTGAAACGTTTTTTGCCATTTTGTTCTATTTTTACTTGCTCATATCCCGAAAAACCACTAATTTTGCATTTGTGATAAATTTAGACAGACATATAGAAATACTGCTCCTCAAGTACGAATGCGTGATAGTGCCGGGCTTGGGAGGCTTCATGGCTCATCATGTTGAGGCACGCTATGACGAGAATGAGGGAGTGTTCCTTCCCCCGTTGCGCACGCTTGGCTTCAATCCCCAGCTCAAGCTCAACGACTCGCTGCTTGCCCAATCATACGTGGAGGCATACGATATCAGTTATCCTGAGGCCGTCGACCGCATAGAAAGCGAGGTCAACGAGCTGAAGCAGCACATCCAGAATGAAGGTAGTTATGAATTGAAAGACATCGGGACGCTGTCGCTCAACGACGATGGCAACTATATGTTTGAGCCTTGCGAAGCCGGAGTACTCACCCCTTGGCTGTATGGCCTCGGGGCTTTCGAAATGAAAAGGCAGGCACAAGCCAGCCGCCCCGAAGAAACCAAAGCGCCCACCGAGGCCAAACCAAAGCACGAAATCCATGCGCACAAAAGCACGAAATCCAGTGCAGACAACAGCAAAGGCAAGAGCGCGGATGTCATACAAATCAAGGTGGCATGGGTGAGGAATGCCGTGGCTGTGGCCGCAGCCGTCATTGCGTTTTTCCTTATAACGCCAACCATATCCAACAGCTACAGCCCCAACACAAACATTGCGGGCATACACGAGACATTGCTGACCGGAGTCCTCGCACAAATGCCAGGTGAAAGCCAAACCACGGAAAAGCCGGTGCCAACAAAAGCACCTGCCTCAACGCAGACTACGGAAACGGCCGAGGCAAAGCCAACCGCACAACCTACCAAAGCCATCGAGACACGAACAGCAGCAGAGAGCGCAGAAGGCAAATACTGCATAGTGCTCGCAAGCCGCATAACAAAGGCAAACGCCGAGGCTTTCGTAAAAGAGCTCAAGGCAAACGGCGTGGAAGAGGCCAAGGTATATACAAGCAACGGCACCACAAGGGTTGTCTACGGCAGCTACGAAAGCGAGAGCGACGCTTATGACACCCTGCGTACGGTAAGAGACAACAAGTATTTTGAACAGGCATGGGTATATAAGAAACGATGAAGAGGGTAAGATGTCCGAAATGCGACAACTACATCGCATTTGATGAAACGAAATACGAGCCGGGGCAATCACTCGTGTTCTCATGCCCACAATGCGGCAAGCAATTTGGCATACGCATAGGTGTGTCGAAACTACGGGCCATGCAAAAAGACGAGAACGCTGACGAAAACCTCGCAGACAGCAACTTCGGAGCCATCATAGTGATAGAGAACGTCTTTCACTACAAGCAGGTCATCCCACTCAAATTGGGCGACAACGTCATAGGCCGCTATATGAAAGGCAACAAAATCAACACCCCGATAGAAACCAGCGACCCAAGCATCGACACACGCCACTGCATAATCAACGTCAGCTACGACAAGAACAGAAAGCTCAAGTACATACTGCGCGACGGGCCAAGCAACACGGGCACGTTCGTAGACAACGAGATATTGGGCGACCGCGAGCAGCGCATCATAGAAGACGGCACACTGTTCACCATTGGCGCGACATCAATAATACTACGCGGCACACAAGAATAAAAGCGGAGCTATGTCAAGAACACACATTTGATTGGGCCATCCCCCTCTCCCCATCCCTCTCCAAAGGGCGAGGAAATAGCTACCGCTCGACTATCGGAACATTCCTGACTCATCGTATTCTGTTGGTTCTTGAATTGCTATGATGACAGCTTTCCCACTTCGTTTCACAGACAAACCATTCCCTCGCCCTTCGTGAGAGGGCTGTGGAGATGGCTTTTTCTGACAGGAACACTTTTTGACACAGCCTCTCCCTTTCGCTTCCGAATGGGCAAGCCCACCGCATTGTCAACACGGACCATGGCTGCCAAAAGCAATATATGCAATGAAAATATCACACAGAAACGACCTAATTCATTACATTTTCGTATCCATCAGCAAATAATCGGCAATATTTACGCTCACGGAAAGCGATTATAAATTATTTTTTGTAACTTTGCCCGACGATTGGACAGTGGATACGAACAAACAAAGAACGATGAAACCGACAGCCATATTGCTATTGCACTGCCCCGACCAGCCGGGCATCATAACCGAACTAACAAAGTTCATCACAGACAATCAGGGCAACATTGTCTACCTTGACCAATATGTTGACAGGTTGGACGGAGTGTTCTTCATGCGCATAGAGTGGGAACTCGACTCTTTCCTGATTCCGCGCGACAAGATAAAAGAATACATCGACACCCTGTATTCACGCCGCTACCAGATGGTTTGCAACCTCTACTTCAACGAGGTGCGCCCGCGAATGGCCATATTCGTAAGCAAGATGAGCCACTGTCTCTACGACCTCCTGGCACGATACAACGCAGGCGAATGGTGCGTAGACATACCATGCATCATAAGCAACCACGAAAACTTGCGCTATGTGGCTGAGCAGTTCGACATTCCATACTATGTATGGTCAATAAACAAAGACCACTCAAACAAGGAAGAAGTTGAGAAGGCAGAGATAGAACTGCTGAAGAAAGAGAAGGTGACGTTCATTGTCCTCGCCAGATATATGCAGATAATCAGCGAGCAACTCATAAACGAATATCCCAACCACATCATAAACATACACCACTCGTTCCTCCCGGCTTTTGTCGGAGCCAAGCCATACCATCAGGCATGGGAGCGTGGGGTGAAAATCATCGGCGCTACCAGCCACTACGTAACGTCCGAACTGGACGCCGGCCCTATCATAGAACAAGACGTTGTACGCATAACACACAAGGACACGCCCGAAAGCCTGGTGCTCAAAGGCCGCGACTTGGAGAAAATAGTGCTCTCGCGCGCTGTCACGAAGCACATAGAGCGCAAGGTGCTCACTTACAGAAACAAAACCATCATTTTCAGTTGATGAACGTAGCTATTGTCAAATACAATGCGGGAAACATCTATTCTGTGGCAAATGCCCTGCGCAGGCTCGGGATAGAAGCATCGCTGACCGACTCGCCTGAAGAGCTGGCCAAGGCCGACAAGGTGATATTCCCCGGACAAGGCGAAGCCAGCACGGCGATGGAATATCTCAGGACACACCGCCTCGACAGCGTGATAAAAGGCCTGAGACAGCCGGTTCTCGGCATCTGCATTGGCCAGCAGCTGCTGTGCAGGCACTCAGAAGAGGGCGGAGGCACCGACTGCCTCGGCGTGTTCGATGCCGACGTGAGGCTATTCCGCCCCGCAAGGCACGATGACAAGGTGCCGGCCATGGGGTGGAATTCAATCCATCGGCTCGGCACAAGACTCTTTGACGGTGTTGCCGACAATGATTTTGTCTACTTCGTCCACAGCTATTATGTGCCGCTGTGCCCCGACACAATAGCCACAACAGACCACATCCTCACATATAGCGCGGCATTGCACAAGGACAACTTCTACTCCACGCAATTCCACCCGGAAAAGAGCGGCAGCGTTGGTGAACGGATACTCAAAAACTTCCTCTACCTATGATTGAGCTTATACCGGCAATAGACATAATGAACGGCAAGTGCGTGCGCCTGACAAAAGGTGACTATGGGCAAAAGACCGAATACAACGGGTCGCCCGCCGACATGGCACGCAGGTTCGAGCGAACCGGCTTCAAGCGGCTGCACATGGTGGACCTCGACGGCGCGAGGGCTAAACACATTGTCAACATAGACACGCTCAAGGACGTCACAGCCTCGACCGCCCTGACGGTAGACTTCGGGGGAGGCATCAAGAGCGACAGCGACATCGAGCAGGCATTCGCCAACGGGGCCGCGATGGCAACCATAGGATCTGTCTCTGTGACCGACCCTGAAAGATGCCTGGCGTGGATAGAGAGATACGGCGCGGACAGAATAATATTAGGAGCCGACGTGCGCAACGGCAAGGTGGCCATAAACGGGTGGCAGGACGACTCGCAGAACGACCTCCTGCCGTTCCTTGACTTCTATGCCGCACATGGCGTGAAGAACGTGCTCTGCACAGATGTATCGAAAGACGGAACACTCAGCGGACCGGCCATAGGGCTGTACAGGCAAATAATGCAAGCCCACCCCACCCTGCACCTTATTGCCAGCGGCGGTGTGTCGAGCATGGAGGACATCCGCGAGCTCGACCGGGCCGGCATTCCGGCAGTGGTGTTCGGAAAAGCCATATACGAAGGAAAAATAGACTTGGAGGAACTATGGGACTGGCAAAAAGGATAATCCCGTGCCTCGACGTGAAGGACGGAACGACCGTAAAAGGCACAAACTTCGTCAACCTGCGCACAGCAGGCGACCCCGTGGAGCTTGGCAAGCGATACAGCGAGGAGGGAGCCGACGAGCTGGTCTACCTCGACATCACGGCAAGCTATGAAGGGCGCAAGACCTTTACGGACATGGTGACACGCGTGGCCCGCGAGATAAACATACCGTTCACCGTCGGCGGCGGCATCTACGAGCTGCAAGACGTGGAGCGGCTGCTGCTCGCCGGTGCCGACAAGGTGAGCATAAACAGCGCCGCCATACGACGCCCGCAACTGATAGACGAGATTGCACGCAGGTTCGGGCGGCAAGTGTGCGTGTGCGCCATAGACGCCCGCCACGAAGACGGAGAGTGGTACTGCTACCTGAAGGGAGGGCGCGAACGCACCGGGCTCACCCTGTTTGAGTGGGCCAAGGAAGCCGAGGCACGCGGCGCGGGTGAGATACTGTTCACGAGCATGGACAACGACGGAGTGAAAAACGGCTATGCCAACGACGCCCTCGCGCAGCTTTCCGCCGATCTGTCCATACCCGTCATCGCAAGCGGCGGGGCAGGCACGATGGAGCACTTCCGCGACGCGTTCTCCACAGGACACGCCGACGCCGCGCTGGCAGCAAGCGTTTTCCACTTCGGCGAAATAAGAATAAAGGAGCTGAAGGCCTACTTGAAAAAACAGAACATAAACGTAAGGACATAACCCCGACTATGGAAATAGACTTTGAAAAATCGAACGGACTCGTTCCGGCCATCATACAGGACGCGACAACCAAGACCGTGCTGATGCTTGGATACATGAACCGCGAGGCATACGAGCAGACGGTGAGGACTGGCCGCGTGACATTCTTCAGCCGAAGCCGCCAATGCCTCTGGACAAAGGGAGAAACCTCGGGCAACTACCTCAAGCTTGTGGACATCGCCGCCGACTGCGACAACGACACTCTGCTGGTGAAAGTGCACCCGGAAGGGCCCACGTGCCACAAGGGAACAGACACGTGCTGGGGCGAAACGAACAGGAGCAACCCGGTGCTCTTCCTCACGGAACTGCAGGACTTCATCGAGAAGCGGCACGAAGAGATGCCCGAGGGCAGCTACACAACGTCGCTGTTCAAGGACGGCATAAACCGCATGGCACAGAAAGTGGGCGAGGAAGCCCTCGAAACAGTAATAGAGGCCGTGAACGGCACAAACGACAGAGTCGTATATGAAGGTGCCGATATGCTCTACCACCTCATCGTGCTCCTCACTGGAAAGGGCCTGCGCATAGAAGACCTTGCCAGCGAACTGCAATCGCGACATGACCCTAAGTGGCGCAAGCACTAAGCTGCATCAAGGCAAACGGCAACAGGAAGCGGACGGCAAACGGCATGGAAACAAAGCAAGAAACGGCATACAGGACGTTGCCCAGACATGAGCGGGAAAAGCCCACGCCGCATACTGAAACGCAAAACGTGCCGTTTCAGACGGCGAAACGGCACGTTCCACACCCCGAAACGGCACGTTTCGGAAGCCCAAACGGCACGTTTCGCAACCCGCTGGAAATCAAATCATTAAACATGATACGCCATACGCGGGGCCAAGCCTATACCAACAGCACCGCAGAAAGCGCCCCGCAACGTTTGAGCAAGCCCAGACAACCAAGATAAAACAAGACACAACAACAATAATGTTAGTAAACTACCAGAAAGTAAACATATACCAGCAGGCAGACAAACCGGTTCTCGCCGACGTCAACTTCCATGTCGACGAAGGCGAGTTCATATACCTGATAGGGCGCGTCGGCTCAGGAAAAAGCTCAATGCTGAAGACTATATATTTCGAGCTCGACGTAGACGAGGCCGAAGAAGCCGTGGTGCTTGGCCACGACATACGCACCTTGAAGCGCAAACACGTGCCTGCGCTACGCCGCCAGATGGGCGTAATATTCCAAGACTTCCAGCTCCTGGGCGACAGGACCGTCTACAAAAACCTCAGGTTTGTGCTCAGGGCAACCGGCTGGAAAGACAAGAAGCTGATGGACAAGCGCATAAACGAGGTGCTGAGCGACGTAGGCATGGAAGACAAGGCGCAAAAAATGCCGCACGAACTCTCGGGGGGCGAGCAGCAGCGCATAGCCATAGCGCGCGCCATACTGAACAAGCCCAAACTCATTGTGGCCGACGAGCCCACTGGCAACCTTGACCCAGAGACGGCCGAAAACATCATAAGACTGCTCCGCCACATATCCCAAACAGGCACATCGGTCATCATGAGCACCCACAATATGCCATTGCTCGACAAGTATCCCGGCATAGTCTACCGCTGCGCCGACGGCCAACTGACAGAAGTGACAAGCGACTTCAACAAGCTGGCCCTGGGCGACGAGGCCGACAACGCCGAGGAAGCGGAAGCAGAATGAGCCACACCAGCCAAAGCCAAAGGCAATATATAGAAGATGTGTAACGAAACAAACAAAAACGAACAGATATGAAAGTAATGAAATTCGGCGGCACTTCCGTTGGCACACCTACCCGCATGAAAGAAGTGTCCCGCTTGGTTACGGCCCCAAAAGAACCCGTGTTTGTGGTGCTGTCTGCAATGTCGGGCACAACGAACGCCTTGGTAGAAATATCAGACTACCTCTATAAGAAAAACCCTGAAGGCGCAAACGAAATCATAAACAAGCTCGAAGAGAAATATCTCAAGCACGTGGACGAACTGTACTCCACGGAGGAGTGGAAGGAAAAAACGCGAGGCTTCCTTGCCGACGAGTTCAGGTACCTACGCTCGTTCACCAAAGAACTGTTCACAAGCTTCGAGGAGAAGTGCATCGTCGCGCAGGGAGAAATCATCAGCACCAACATGGTCACCAACTACATGAAGGAAATCGGGGTCAACGTAACACTGCTGTCGGCGCTCGACTTCATGCGCACAGACAAGAACGCCGAGCCAGACCCGACCTACATAAAGGAGAAGCTCACCGCCATACTCAAGGAGCAGGAAGGCTCGCAGGTGTACATCACGCAAGGCTTCATCTGCCGCAACGCATACGGAGAAATAGACAATCTGCAGCGAGGCGGCAGCGACTACACAGCGTCGCTCATAGGAGCGGCCATCAACGCCGAGGAGATACAAATATGGACCGACATCGACGGAATGCACAACAACGACCCGCGAGTGGTCGACAAGACCGCTCCCGTACACCACCTGCACTTTGAGGAGGCAGCAGAGCTGGCCTATTTCGGAGCCAAGATTCTGCACCCCACGTGCGTGCAGCCTGCAAAATTCGCAGGAGTGCCCGTGCGCCTGCTCAACACCATGGCGCCCGAGGCTGAAGGAACGCTCATCAGCAACTCCACCGAACGCGGCAAGATAAAGGCCGTGGCCGCCAAGGACAACATCACCGCCATAAAAATCAAGAGCAGCCGGATGCTGCTTGCCACAGGATTCCTGCGCAAGGTGTTCGAGATTTTCGAAAGCTACCAGACACCCATCGACATGGTCTGCACCTCGGAGGTAGGCGTGTCAATGAGCATAGACAACGTATCGCACCTCGACGAGATTGTTGCCGAACTGAAAAAATACGGCACTGTGACCGTGGACCGCAATATGTGCATAGTATGCGTAGTAGGAGACCTCGACTGGAGCAACGTTGGCTTTGAGACCCTTACGCTCGAAGCCATGAAGGACATCCCCGTGCGCATGATTTCGTACGGCGGCTCCAACTACAACATATCGTTCCTGATAAACGAGAACGACAAGAAGCGCGCCTTGCAAAGTCTGAGCGACACATTGTTCAACAAGCAGGGATAACACCAAGCCACACTCCGCCGGCAAATCCACAGATACGGACTTGCCGGCGGAACAGAAACGCCACAAGGCTCAAAAAAATCACGCAAAAGAATTATGAAAGGTACATTTCCAATTGATAAGTTCAGGACATTAGACACTCCTTTTTATTTTTATGACACGGAGCTGCTGCGAAAGACGCTCTCTACGGTCAATGCCGAAGCCGGCAGGCACGAGGGCTTTGTCGTGCACTATGCAGTGAAATCAAACGCAAACCCAAAAATACTCAACATCATCAGGGAGGCCGGGCTCGGTGCCGACTGCGTGAGCGGAGGCGAAATAGAGGCCGCAATAAAGGCCGGTTTCGCCCCGTCGGGGATAGTATTCGCCGGAGTAGGCAAGAGCGACCGCGAAATAAAGCTTGCGCTCGACAAGGAAATATTCTGCTTCAATGTAGAGAGCGTGCCCGAGTTGCACGTCATAAACGAGCTGGCAACACAGATGGGAAAGACGGCACGGGTGGCCTTCCGAATCAATCCAAACATCGGAGCGCATACCCACGCCAACATAACCACCGGCCTGGCCGAAAACAAATTCGGGATAGCCATGCACGACATGATTCAGACAATACGCTGCGCCGAACAGCTGGGCAACGTGAAGTTCATCGGACTGCACTTCCACATAGGCTCCCAAATACTGGACATGAATGACTTCACCGCCCTGTGCAACAGAATCAACGAACTGCAAGAAGAGCTCGCCCAGGCACATATAAGCCTTGAGCACATCAATGTCGGCGGCGGGCTCGGCATCGACTACCAGCATCCCAACCACGTGCCCATACCCGATTTTAAAAGCTATTTCGACACATACGCCAAGCACATAAAATTGCGCGATGGCCAAAAGGTGCACTTCGAGCTCGGGCGCTCCATCACCGGGCAGTGCGGTTCGCTCATCACCCGCATGCTATACGTAAAGCAAGGCACAGCAAAACAGTTCGCGATAGTAGATGCCGGAATGACCGACCTCATCCGCCCTGCACTGTACCATGCTTACCACAGAATCGAAAACCTGTGCAGCGACGAGCCTGCCGAGGCATACGATGTGGTCGGCCCGATATGCGAGTCAAGCGATGTTTTCGCAAAACAGACAGAACTTAACAAATGCCACAGGGGCGACCTGATAGCGATACGCTCGGCCGGAGCCTACGGAGAGATAATGGCTTCGCAGTATAACTGCCGCCCGCTCCCCGCCGGATACACAAACGAAGACCTGATTTAAACGCATTGCAATATGCCGATTGACTACATGTCAATTACCATTTGTTGCCTGCTGGTGCTCTTCGCGCTAACGACACCGCTGTGCAACGGACTGTCAAGGAGGCCTGCCCGCCAGAAAGACAGCGACGGGCAGGCCGCCAACCCATCGTTTTCTATCGTAATAACCGCCCACGACAAGGCAAAGGAATTGGAAAGAAACCTGCCTCTGTTCCTGTCACAGGAATATGAAAACGACGTAGAGGTGATTGTAGTGAACGAGTCGTCCACTGACGAAACGGACGATGTGCTCAAGAGACTCAAGACCGGGCATCCAAACCTTTACACCACTTTCATACCCGATTCCAGCCATTACATCAGCAGGAAAAAGCTGGCCATGACCATAGGGGTAAAGGCATCGCACAATGACTGGATAGTATTCACAGACGCCGACTGCCGTCCGGCAAGCCCACAATGGCTTTCCGCCATTGCCACCCACTGCGGAGAGGGCGCAGATGCCGTGCTTGGCTACACCAACTATGATCACTACGCAAAACCATATTACCGCTTCGAGCGGCTGCTCACGGCCTGCCACTGCCTGCGGGCGGCATCAAAAGGCGCCACTTACAGGTACAACGGCAACTGCATCGCGCTGAGACGGAAGACGTTCATGGAGAACAACGGATTCCAGAACAACCTGAAATACCTGCGCGGAGAATATGACTTCCTCGCCAACGACTACGCCAGGCCATCACGCACGAGCATAGCCATAGAGCCGGAAGCCCACACAATACAAGACGCCCCCACACGCAAACAATGGGCAAACACCAACGTTTTCTTCATGGAAACAAGGCGGCACCT
The DNA here is from genome assembly GCA_944320355.1 of uncultured Prevotella sp. Lineage (GTDB taxonomy): Bacteria > Bacteroidota > Bacteroidia > Bacteroidales > Bacteroidaceae > Prevotella. Next base: position 28,674 of record CALUHC010000041.1, read on the forward strand.
GAAACGGAAGCGCGTGTTCAGGATGGTGTTCAACATCGACAACCTGCTATTGCACGCCAATATCATATTCCAGATTGCGGCCTTGGCATACGCGCTATTGGCTGGCAATGCCATAATAACAGCTGCAGCCGCGCTTTCTTTCGCCATAACGGCAGCCTGCAGGCTGCTCATAGCAAGAAAAGCAATAAGGTTTTACGGCGACAAAATGGCCGTATGGCCTATACCACTGATGGAACTGAGGGTGGCATGGCAAAACCTTGCGTTCATGCTGCGCCACAGGCTGTCCGACAAGTACGACTACATACGCAACAACTGAAAGCCACATGAGGATACTGCACTTCTATGCCAAAGCGGAAAGAGCTACCCAAGAATACGTGAGCGTGCTGTGCAAGTCAATGTGCGGAAATGCAGAAAGCAAAGCCAGCCACAGCCTGAGCGAGTTCCGCAAGGAGCTCAACAACTGGCATCCGGACATCGTCCACATACACGGGTGCTGGCATCTGTCCATCGCCATTGCCGAAAAAATGGCGCTAAACAAAGGATGCAGGATTGTGCTCACACCCCACGGAATGCTTGAACCATGGGTTCTCAAACAGAAATATTACACGGACAAGCTCCCCAAACTATTGCTCTACCAGCGAAAATGCCTGCGAAAAGCCTACGCCATCATAGCCTTCGGGCGCATGGAAGCGCAATACCTGGCACATCTTGCTTACAACCCAAGAGTTGAAACTGTGCTGAACTCACTCATCACAGAAACAATCACAGACACTGATATGGCCTCGGCCGTGCATGATATATACCGCAAGGTGCTCGACACTGACGTTATCAGCCTCATGGACGCAAACACACAGTTGGCCCTGCGCGCCCTGACCAAAGCCGGGATTGCGGAAGACAAGCGGTGGCTCAGCAACGAAGAATACGAAGCCTGCAAGGAAATAAGCAGCGACGGGTGGCACAAGATATCCGTGTTCGCCTGCCAGGAAAACATAAACGACATTATATCAAACGGCATTGCCGTGGTAGGCATTGAGCAGTTGCCGCCTCTGTACGACTCAATAAACAGTTACGAGCAACACAATGCCAAAGACAGAGAGCCGCTGTCAGCTTCGCCCGCAATGCCTGGAGACAAGGAGCTACTGTCCATACTGAAGGAAACAAAGAAGCGCATACACACCAGATCGCTGAGAATAAAGCACCTCATAGAGCTGGCCGATATGCTGAGACACGGCAACTTTGACGAATACGCAGTGAACCAGACGCTCATTGAGAAAAAACTCCAGAAGCACACAGCACGCCTGATGCACGTGCTGGCCGAGACGACCGGGCTTGAGGAAGGATTCATGCTCACCCCGGAACGAGATGACCGGAAAGCGAAAAGAATGGAAAAGACAATAATCAAACACACCAAGATATGACCAACAACGCACAAAAGGACATGACCCCCGAAACGCAATACTTAGGTCTGCTGTCAAAACTATTCCCAACCGTGGCCGAGGCGAGCACAGAAATCATAAACCTCGAAGCCATAATGCACCTGCCCAAGGGAACTGAGCACTTCCTTGCGGACATACACGGAGAGTACGAGGCGTTCCAGCACATACTGAAAAACGCCTCTGGCAACATAAAGCGGAAAGTGAACGAACTCTTTGGCAACAGCCTGCGCGAATCGGAAAAAAAGGAACTGTGCACGCTGATATACTATCCCGAACAGAAGATAGAACTGATCAAGGCTGTGGAACCGGAACTTATAGACTGGTACCATATCACTATCCACCAGCTTGTAAGGGTATGCCGCGATGTGAGCAGCAAGTACACAAGGTCGAAAGTGAGGAAATCGCTCCCCGCCGACTTCAGCTACATCATAGAAGAACTGCTCCACGAGAACGCCGACGACACCAACAAGACGGCATACGTCAACGTCATCGTAGACACGATCATCACCACCGGACGCGCCGACGACTTCATCATAGCGCTGTGCAACGTGATACAAAGGCTGGCCATAGACCAGCTCCACATACTCGGCGACATATATGACCGCGGCCCCGGTGCGCATATCATAATGGACATCATGCAGAACTACCACAGCTGGGATATGCAATGGGGCAACCACGACATACTATGGATGGGAGCCAGCGCAGGCAACGACGCCTGCATCTGCAACGTGCTGCGGCTGTCGCTGCGCTATGCGAACCTGGCAACGCTCGAAGAGGGATACGGCATAAACCTCGTGCCGCTCGCAACCTTCGCCATGGACGCTTACGGCGACGACCCATGCGAGGAGTTCATGCCAAAGCTGAGCAAGGACACCGCACTCGACGAAAAGACCATCAGCCTGATAGCCCGGATGCACAAAGCCATAAGCATCATACAGTTCAAGATGGAAGCGCAGGTGTTCAACCGACATCCGGAATGGGGGATGCGCAAAAGAAACCTGCTTGAAGGCATTGACAAGCAGAGGGGGGTATGCGTGATAGACGGAAACGAGTACGAAATGAAAAGCTGCAACTTCCCGACCCTCGACCAGGCCACCCCCTACAAACTGACCACCGACGAGGAGATACTGATGAACCGGCTGCACCATTCGTTTGCCGTATGCGAGAAACTGCACCGCCACATCAAACTGATGCTGAGCCACGGCGGCATGTACGCCATATACAACAGCAACCTGCTGTTCCACGCCTCAGTGCCGCTGAACGCAGACGGCACACTGAAAGAGGTGGAGTTCTACGGCGGAAAATCCTACAGCGGCAAGGAACTCATGTACCAGATAGAGCTCATGATACGCTCGGCCTTCACCCCCGACACCCCCACGGAAGAGCGAAACTATGCCATAGACTACTTCCTATACCTGTGGTGCGGCAAGGACAGCCCACTGTTCGACAAGTCAAAGATGGCAACTTTTGAGCGGTATTTCCTTACGGACAAGGACACATACAAGGAAGAAAAGGGCTACTACTTCAAGCTGCGCGACGACGAAAACGTGTGCGACCATATCCTCGACGCCTTCGATGTGACAGGCTCAAACAGGCACATCATCAACGGCCACGTGCCGGTGCACGCATCGAAAGGCGAAAACCCCATAAAGGCAGGGGGCAAGCTGATGGTCATCGACGGCGGATTCAGCGAAGCCTACCACCATGAGACAGGCATTGCCGGATATACACTCGTATATCACAGCCGCGGTTTCCAACTCGTGCAGCACGAGCCATTCACGAGCGCCGCCGACGCCATAAAGCGCGGCACCGACATAAAGAGCACCACGCAGATTGTCGAAATGTCGGCCCACCGTATGCTCGTGGCCGACACCGACCGCGGCGCGGAGCTGAAAGCGCAGATAGCCGACCTGAAGAAACTTCTCCATGCCTATATGCACGGCACGATAAAAGAGAGGAGACAATAAAGCTGGGTATGGCCACTGGCTGCAATGCAAGAGGGGATGTGTCAAAATGGAGTTAACTGGAGTTTGGGGCTTCGCCCGAAATTATCTGGAGTTAACAGACGTATGTTTTGTTACTGATTACCAAGCAATTGTCCGTTAACTTCCGGCGACCGACAGGTCGTCTAACTTCGGTTAACTCCTTTCAACTACATTTTGACACATCTCTCTCTTGCATTGCGCCACAGGCACAGTCACCTGTCTGCCACCTCTGTCACAGTCCCGTCAGGATAAACCATCAGGTCGCGGTCCGAATTGTCCAAGTCAACGAGATAGAAGACCTCGCCCGATGCCATCTCCACGTAGTCGCAGTCATCTATCCGCTTGCCGGCACCTGCCGCCGAAGCCTGCACAGCATCGCGCACAAAGGCGGGAATGTCTGCCAGACAGTCGGTAGAAGTGTAAGCCCACCGGTAGTCTGAGCCGAAATGCACCTCCTTGCTTTTCCCGTCGTGCCTGATGTCCAGCTCAAAGCCATTTGGCTCTGAATCAAAGTCCACGACAACAGCACCCGGATACTTTGCGTCGAGCAACGAGTCCACACTCTGAGGCAAAGAGCCTTGCGGCTGGTCGCCGCCGGCAATGCCTCCTCCCCCACCCGACGTTGTGTCATAGAGAGTCCCGTTCAGGTCAAAATACAAATCACAGTCGGGTTGACCGGCCTTCTCCACCTCAATCCTGTACACTGTGTCATATCCAGGACGCTGTATCTCGTCGATGTCATCCACAATCCAGCCGTCCACACCATAGCTCGTGGCCGCATATCCGGCCTGCACTGCCTCGGGCAGAGCCGTGAGGTTGATGCCGTAGTCCACCTCCGTCATAGCCCACGTTCCGCCAGCCGTGTACCATGCAGAGTGCTCCCGTCCCGAAGCATAGAACTCGGCCACATAGTAGCTGCCGCCACGCTCCACGTCCCACTCCACATATCCAACATCGCCATAACGCTCTGCGAACGCCGCCCTGACCACATCTGGCACTCGCTGCGCACCGTCGTCGCTGTCATCATCGTCACACGACACAAATACCAAACCTCCCAACAGGCAAACCACGCCTGCCCTAATCCACTTGTAAAACTCCATAATACTAATTTTTTTAATGTTATCAATATTTTCCACCGCCCTATGTAACACCTGCGAGCCTATTGGCATAAACCAGCTCACAAGCCCGGCGGCATCTCTTCTCGCAAGCAAAGGTATGAGCCAAATCTGAAATAATTTTGAAATACACGTTTCGATATACAAAAAAAAAAGAGACAATATGTCCCAAGTTCCCCATACGGCAACGGTTCCCACGACCCAGACTGCCTGCAACATAAGCCCCACCGCCACACACGCCCCCATATAGAAAAACACCAAACAGCACAGAACCGGCACACACCACAAAGCAGCCGCAGCGCAACAAAAGACATGGCCTGCCACATACAGCTTTGCAAAACGTGCCGTTTCGCCTCTTAAAACGGCCCGTTTCATCACGCAAAACGCGCCGTTTCAGAGATCAAAACGGCACATTTTGTAACCCATCTGACTATCAGCAAGTTACAAGCCAAGCAAAAATCGCTGCCGAAAACATCGGCAGATGGTACGCCACGAAGCGCAAAATGCGCAGCAGGAAACAAAAAACACACAAACAAAACACAAAACAGAGCCAAAACAAAAGGCACAAACCACTGTGCGCCCACATAATCAAAAAGTTGGAAAAATTTATATAAATAGTTTTGGCCGGCACAAATAAATTTGCTATTTTTGTACCCGTTATCCTGAAAACAATCTTTTTACCTTAAAAAGACTAATACCTATTGAAGGTATAGAGCGATGGTCTGTGAGGATCGTCGCTTTATTTTTCACACGCCGTCAAAGGTTAATTAAGGTTAACAATCATACCTTTCCAAAGGCAGGGAAACACTTATTTCACCAAAAAATAGTAACTTTGCGGCCGATTCAGTCCGTGGAGGCCCAAACAAGAGGCAGCACAGTGCAGCCCGCCTCGCGGAAAAATCCGTTTAACAATAATAATAATGTACGCAATTGTAGAGATTAACGGTCAGCAGTTCAAAGCCGAAGCAGGCAAGAAGCTCTTCGTCCACCACATGAAGGACACCCAGGAAGGGCAGGCTGTTGAGTTTGAGAAAGTGCTGCTCGTAGACAAGGACGGCAGCATTGAGGTCGGTGCGCCCACCGTAGACGGCGCGAAAGTGGTATGCGAGGTTATCAACCCGCTGGTTAAAGGTGACAAGGTTATCGTCTTCAAGATGAAGCGCCGCAAGGACTACCGCAAGAAACAGGGACACCGTGCGCAGTTCACCGAATTGAAAATAAAAGAAGTAATCGCTTAAAGTTTAAGGAGGAAGTAAAGAGATGGCACACAAAAAAGGTGTAGGTAGTTCTAAGAACGGCCGCGAGTCAGCTTCACAAAGGTTAGGCGTCAAGATCTGGGGCGGGCAGAAAGTCATAGCCGGCAACATCATAGTACGCCAGCGCGGCACCAAGCACAACCCCGGCAAGAACGTCGGCATAGGCAAGGACGACACACTCTACGCGCTCACCGACGGAATTGTGAGCTTCAAGAGGGGCCGCCAGAACAAGAGCTTCGTTTCAGTGATTCCTGAAGCCGAGGCTTAAACTAACACAAAATCACTTATTCCAAACAAACAACAAAATCCGGTGGTTCCGACGGAACTGCCGGATTTTGCGCTTTCACGGAAAACAACACACGGCACCACCCCCAACAGGCCCGATGCGCACCCTGGCGGCGCATTTAGGCAAATAGTAAAAACTTTTGTTGCTGGTAAATTGCATTATTCCTATAAAATTGTTACTTTTGCATTTGGAAAAAGGCAGCAACGCAGACAATGAAACTCGTCATAATGACCAAACCCACGTTTTTCGTGGAGGAAGACAAGATACTCTCAGCGCTATTCGACGAGGGGCTAGACAACCTGCACCTATGCAAACCTGAGGCATCGCCAATGCTCTCCGAGCGGCTGCTGACCCTACTGCATGAGGAATGCTGCAACAAAATCACCGTGCACGGCCACTTTTACCTGAAAGACGAATACCGGCTCAAGGGAATACACATTGAAGACGCCTGCACACCACCGCCCAAAGGATACAGGGGGCAACTCAGCCGGACGTGCCGGACAATAGAAAGCCTGAAGGAAGCCAAGAAGAAATCGGACTATGTGTTCCTCAGAAACATTTTCGACAGCACGACACACCCCGACCAGAAAGCCACCTTCTCCATGCAGGAACTTGAGGAAGGCGCACGCCACGGCCTCATAGACAAGCATGTGTACGCCCTCGGCGGAATGGACATAGAGCACATACGCATGGCCAAGGACATCGGCTTCGGCGGCGTGGTGGTGTGCGGCGACCTATGGAACCGCTTCGACATACACAACCACCTCGACTACAGGGAACTCATCTCTCACTTCGACAAATTGCGGAAAGCAGCCAGCTGAAGCGCAATCATAAATACAAACAACATAAAAATGAGCGAAAAAAACTCTTACATGGTTTTCTCGGGCACTAACACGAGATACCTCGCAGAAAAAATCTGCAAAAGCTTGGAACGCCCGCTGGGCCAGCTCCAGATAACAAAATTCTCTGACGGGGAGTTTGCCGTGTCTTACGAGGAGTCTATCCGTGGGCGCGATATATTCCTTGTGCAGAGCACATTCCCCAACTCAGACAACCTGATGGAGCTGCTCTTGATGATCGATGCCGCCAAACGCGCCTCGGCAAGAACCATAAACGCCGTGATACCCTACTTCGGCTGGGCCCGCCAAGACCGCAAGGACAAGCCGAGAGTGAGCATCGGCGCAAAGCTCATAGCCGACCTGCTCAGCGTGGCGGGCATAGACAGGCTCATCACCATGGACCTGCACGCAGACCAGATACAGGGATTCTTCAACGTCCCGGTCGACCACCTCTACGCCTCGGGTGTGCTGCTGCCCTACCTGCAGAGCCTGAGGCTCAAGGACATGGTGATTGCATCGCCCGACGTGGGCGGCTCCAAGAGAGCAAACACATACGCAAAATACTTCGGCTGCCCGCTCGTGCTCTGCAACAAGACACGCGCAAGGGCCAACGTTGTGGAAAGCATGCAAATCATCGGCGACGTGAAAGGAAAGAACGTCGTGATAATAGATGACATGGTTGACACCGCCGGCACCATCACAAAGGCCGCCGACATAATGAAAGAAGCAGGAGCCGTGACCGTGCGTGCCTGCGCATCGCACTGCGTGATGAGCGGCCCGGCAAGCGAGCGCGTGCAGAACTCCTCGCTCGAAGAAATCGTGTTCACCGACTCCATCCCATACTCCAACCGCTGCGCAAAGATAAAGCAGATATCCGTGGCCGATATGTTTGCCGAGACTATACGCAGGGTTATCAACAACGAAAGCATAAGCAGCCAATACCTGGTATAAGAAATCCGGAAATGTTCAAGCCCAATATCGTTGTACTGGCAGCGGCAGGCGCAATGCTTGCAGCGTGCCGGTACAACGGTTATAAGATAAATGGCAACAGCCATAACCTCGACAATGGCGATACAGTCTACATAACCCGATGCCTTGACACAGGCCAGCACATAGACACAGCCATTGTCCACGAAGGACGGTTTACAGCAGAAGGCACCGTAGACTCTACTGTCTTCTGCCTTGTTTATTGCCCCAAGCAGCCCAAACTCACCATGCCTTTCTTCCTGGAACATGGCACAATCCGGATGCAACTGTCGGACAGGCCGGCCCAAGCATACGTAAGCGGCACCGCCAACAATGACAAGTGGCAGTCGCTCATGGCTGAAACAGTAAGCATCGGAATAAGAATCGACCTGCTGGCCAAGCAAATATACAATGACGACCTGAGCCATGAAGAGCGCGTGGAAATAGCAGATTCCATAGCAACACTCAACGCAAAATTCGGCAAGGTAGTGGCAGACCGCGCAAAAAAGGAATCGGGCAACGACTTCGGCAAGTTCCTTTTGCTCTACTATTCAAACTTCATCCCGGCGCAAACAATAAAGGAAATAATCGCAACCATGCCGGAAGAGACACGCCGCCAGCCGGACATAAAACGCCTCAACAACGAGTGCAGCAACGAAAAACACAAATAAACTCTCTACTCCAACACCGACTCGCCGGCGCGCAACACGCACAGACAAAAAACAAAGCGCGGGAGCCCGCCGTCAGAGGCCGGGCTACCGCGCTATTGCATTCGGCAAACTTCCAATGCCAATGCTGAGCCGCCAGACTGCCTTTACTTATATTCGGGCAGCACAAGCCACTTCACATAGCAGAAGTCCTGACGGTGAGGCAACTTCGAGTTCTTGGGATACATTCTGATGGCACCCTTGAACGAGCCTGCATTGTCAGCCTCAACTTTGCCCTCGAAAATGTAATTGTTGCCGTTATGCCCCACCACCTTGAGGGGGAACACGCTCGAAATGCAATCCTCATCGTCCTTTCCGTTCTTGAGCGAAATGAACTCCAGGCCTATGGCATCGTCGAGTCCCTGCTCGTCGATGACGTAGCGCACGGTATATTCCTTGCCGGTCTCGATGCCGCTCGACGGCGCATCCCACTCGGAAGAAACTACATTGATGGAGTCCCAGCGCTCTGCCACAGCCTCTTTCCAATGGGCTATCTCCTTGGCAAGGCGGTTATCGTCAGCCGACAGCTTCTTGAAGCGAGCCGCTTCCTTCTCATAGAACTTATGATAGTAGTCGTCCAATTGGCGCTTCATCGTATAATGAGGAGCAATCTGCGCGATAGAGTTCTTTATTACCTTTATCCAGCCTTCGCTGTAGCCCTTTTCATTCTTGTCATAATAGAGCGGAATGATTTCTCGCTCCAGCATGCTGTATATCGTGGCAGCGTCAAGCTGGTCCTGATAAGTCTGGTTCTGGTAAGTCCGTTTCTCTGTCAACGCCCATCCGGCACCCTCACGATAGCCTTCAAGCCACCATCCGTCGAGCACAGAGAGGTTCACTACACCGTTCATCTCGGCCTTCTCGCCAGACGTTCCAGATGCCTCCAGCGGGCGCGTCGGGGTGTTCATCCAGATGTCAACGCCCGAAACCAGCCTGCGCGCAAGCTGATAGTCATAATCCTCAAGGAATATTATCTTGCCCAGGAACTCCGGCCTCTGGCTTATTTCATACACCTTCTTTATCAAGCCTTGCCCTGCGCCGTCGGCCGGGTGAGCCTTTCCGGCAAAAAGGAACTGCACCGGACGGTCCGGATTGTTGACTATTCTCTCAAGGCGTTCGATGTCGGTGAACAGCAAGTGAGCGCGCTTGTATGTGGCAAAGCGACGGCAGAAACCTATCATAAGAGCGTTGGGGTTGATGCGCTCAAGCAGCGACACAACTCTGGCGGGGTCGCCTTGATTCCTGAGCCACTTCTCCTTGAACTGTATGCGGATGTAGTCCACAAGCTTGTTCTTCAGCGCCATACGCGTGTCCCATATCTCGTCATCCGGCACATTGTATATGGCTTCCCAGATTTTCTGGTTGCTCTGGTCGCTCATGAACGAGTCATCGAAATACTTTGCGTACAACTTCCGCCATTCTGTGGCTGCCCACGTTGGCATATGAACGCCGTTGGTGACATAGCCCACGTGGTTTTCCTCAGGATAATAGCCCGTCCAGATGCTTGCGAACATCTTCTGGCTGACCCATCCGTGGAGCTTGCTCACGCCGTTGACCTCCTGGCAAGTGTTGCAGGCGAACACTGACATACAGAACTTCTCAGAGTGGTCGTTGGGATTGTTGCGCCCCATTCCGATAAGCTCATCCCACGAAATGCCGAGCTTGGCGGGATATGCGCCCATATACTTCCCGAACAGTCCCTCATCAAAATAATCATGCCCGGCAGGCACAGGGGTGTGGACTGTGTAGAGAGACGACGCGCGCACCAACTCGATAGCCTCATTGAATGTCAGCCCGTTCTCCACGTAGTCACACAGACGCTGCAGGTTGCAGAGCGCGGCATGCCCCTCGTTGCAGTGGTAGATGTCTTTCTTGATGCCCATCTTCTTGAGCATCTGCACACCACCTATTCCGAGAAGAATCTCCTGCTTGAGACGGTTCTCCCAGTCACCGCCGTAGAGCGAGTGCGTGATGGGCTTGTCGAACTCAGAGTTCATCTCGTTGTCGGTATCAAGAAGGTAAAGCTTTATGCGGCCAACATTGACCCTCCACACATAAGCGTGAACATAATAGTTTGGATAAGGAACGTCGACCACCAGCGGATTGCCGTCAGCGTCAAGCTCGCGCTCTATTGGCAAGAGGTTGAAGTTCTGGGCCTCGTACTTGGCTATCTGCTGCCCGTCCATGCTCAGCGACTGTGTGAAATAGCCATAGCGATAGAGGAAACCCACGGCACACATATCCACATTGCTGTCTGACGCCTCCTTGAGATAGTCGCCGGCCAGCATTCCGAGGCCTCCGGAATAGATCTTCAAGACGTGGTTGAGACCATACTCCATAGAGAAATAGGCCACCGAAGGACGCTTGCTGTCGGGCTTCACGTCCATGTATTTGCGGAAAAGCCCATAAACGTTCTTTATCTTCTTCATCAAGGCCTTGTCCTTCAGGATTTCTTCCTTGCGCTCATAGCTGAGCCTTTCGAGCAATAGCACCGGGTTGTGCCCCACCTTGCTGTAGAGCTCCGGAGACAGTTCCCTAAAGAGGTCGCGAGCCTCATAGTTCCACGACCACCACATATTATGGGCCAATTCGTCCAAGCACTTAAGCTGTTCCGGCATGACCGCCCTCACGTTCAACTCAGTCCACTGGGGAACGTTCACGTAATCTGCTTTGATCTTCATATTCTGTTGTTTAGATAAATTTGCCTTTTCATTATTTCTTCTTGCGCTCTTCCGCCTTGGCCAGAGCCATGTCGTAAGCGTCAAGGTAATACTTTATGAACTCGCTCCAGAGAGCTTGCTTCGACAGAGCGTCAGCGTTGGCTCGCGCAGCCACCCTCTGTTCCTCTGTCCAGTTGGAATATTCGGCCACGGCATCCTTGATGCTGTCGGCCACCTCAGAATAGTTATAGTCCGTGCGGTGAATCACTTTCACGCCGTCAGCCAGCTCGCCATAATGCCCGATACGGCTGTTGGCCCAAAGGCCGAAACCAGAAAGGTCGGTTGTGATGCACGGCACCTTGAAGGCGATGGCCTCAAGCGGGGTGTAACCCCACGGCTCGTAATACGAAGGATAGATGCAAAGGTCGTTGCCGAGTATTATGTCGTAGTATGACATATTGAGTATTCCGTCGTGCCCGTCGAGATAACATGGCAGGAAAATCACCTTCACCGGATCCTCGCGGCGGTTCTGCATATTGTAATACTTCAGCATATCGAGCACCTGGTCATGGCTTATGTTGTGTAGCCAGTGGGTCACTTGCGGCACGTCGAGCGGCGTATTGTAATCTCCGCCGCCAGCCAGCCGTTCCTGCAAGTCCTTGCGTGGCTCGCCCACCCAGCCCGGCACTTCGATGAAAGCCACCACCTTCTTGCCCAGCTCCTTGTCGCGCAGCAGCCGGTTCATGGCCTCTATGTAGACATCGACGCCCTTGTTGCGGAACTCGTAGCGCCCGCTGGTGGACACTATGAGTGTGTCGTCGTCCATGCGCTCGCCCAACAGCGCGCCGGCCACGTCGAGCAACCGCCGCCGGGCCAGCCTGCGCTTCTCGGCGAACAAAGGCTCCGACGGCACGAAACTGTTGTCGAAACCGTTTGGCAGCACGAAGTCAACCGGCTTGTCGAGCAGCTCCCTGCACTCGTTGGCCGTTATCTCGCTCACCGTCGTGAAGCAGTCCACGTGCCATGCCGTCTGCTTCTCTATCGAGTGCTTGCTCTGCATATTCAGCTCTCCGGCCATCTGGTCGCCGTTATAGGCGAACAGATAGTCGTAAAGCGGCTTCATGTTGCCGGCTATGCTGCGCCCTATGCTCGTTGCGTGGGTGGTAAAGAGGGTGCCAATCTGCGGAAGCCTATTGTTGATGTAGAGCAGGCCGAGCCCCGTCATCCACTCGTTGCCATGATAGACCACGCGGTCTGCCTCTGTCAGGCAGTTGTTGTAAAAGCTCTCAACAACCAGCGCGGCGGCATAAGAGAACATGGATGCCTCGTCGTAATCGCCGTATGCGTGGAGACTGTCCACGCCGTAGTGCTCCCACAACCAGGCATACAGCTCGTTCTTTCCTGAATAATAGGGCTTGAAGTCCACGAGCACCGTGACCGGCTCGCCAGGAACCAGCCAACGCCCCACCCTGACGTGCAGCCCAGACTCTGCAGCCTTGCCACGCCATTCGGCAAACAACGATGTGTCCTCACTGAAATATTCCGACTGGACTTCTCCCCCGAAATCTGGTCCGATGAATATAATCCTGTCGCGCATCATGCCTTGAAGGGTCTTTGCCCGCGTTGAAAGAACAGTATATATGCCACCAACTTTATTGCATACCTCCCAACTTGACTCAAACACATAGTCGGGAGACAGTTTTCCTTTTCCCATACATTTAGTTTTATGCGAGCGCAAATGTAATAAAAACTTAGGACATTCCAAATAAAAAAACGCACAATCTTCCGAAAGTGTGCCATTTAATGACTTTGATTAACCCATCATCCAAAAATGTTTTTGGCTGACTATCAATGTGCAAGCCCGTTTTCGTGGCGCCAAACGCAGCCATGCCATGACTTCTCGGCGGCATGAAACAGCGGCTTTGATTTCTGACATAAAAAGGCCATTCGCCTCGCCCCACATAACCACTTGACTGTCAGCACATTGAGAAACAGGCCATTTCGCAGTGCGAAACGGCACATTTCAGGCGACAAAACGACCCGTTTTGGAACGCGAAACGGCACATATCGCAGGCCGAAACGCCAACCTTTGATTTTTGGCACACGCAGCACCACCTGCAAAGGACGCTGCACGGCGACAACCAGAATGGGGCTGTGTCAAAATGTAGTTGAAAGGAGTTAACCGAAGTCAGACGCCCTATCGGTCGCCGAAAGTTAACGGACAATGGCCTGGAAATCAGCAACAAAACATACGTCTGTAACTCCAGATTACTTCGGGCGAAGCCCCAAACTCCAGTTAACTCCATTCTGACACAGCCTCTAATGCCATACCCGCCAATTTCAAAAAGGCTGTTAACGGAAGCATTTCATAACCGTAAATACGTATGTTTGCATTAACTTTGCATAAAATATGCTGCACTCGGGCAATTGCGAACAAGTTCGCTTGCCGCCCGTTTGCGTCATCTTTAACATAAGGCAAACTGCGCCTGTGCCGATTACGGGGGCGCTTGGACTATATATTCACGACAAAAACAGACGACAATGAAGAAGTTTAGAAAAATTGTGGCCATAGAGCCTGTGGGACTGGAGCCGTGGGCTGTGGAGCGGTTGCACGGCATGGCAGACAGCGTGGTGATGCACGACGACATTCCACATGGAGCAGACGAGGTGGTGGGCCGCATCGGCGATGCCGACGGGGTGTTGCTCAGCTGGACGACAAACCTCACCGGCGATATGCTGGCGCGATGCAAGGAAGTGCGTTATGTGGGTATGTGCTGCTCGCTCTATTCGCCCGAGAGCGCCAACGTTGACATCCGCTTTGCCGAGGCTCACGGCATAACGGTTACGGGAATACGCGACTACGGCGACGAGGGAGTGGTGGAATACGTGGTTAGCGCGCTCGTCAGGCGGCTCCACGGGTTCGGCATGGAGCCGTGGCTTGGCGAGCCGAGCGAGATAACAGGGCTTAAAGTAGGCGTTGTCGGCCTCGGCAAGTCGGGCGGGATGATAGCCGACGCGATGCGGTTCTTCGGCGCTGATGTGGCCTACTTCGCCCGCAGCGAGAAGCCGGCGGCCGCAGCCAAGGGCTACAAGTTTATGCCACTGGGAGACCTGCTGGAGTGGAGCGACGCGGTGTTCTGCTGCCTGAACAAGAACACGGTGCTGCTTGGCGACGCGGATTTTGCCCGCCTGGGCAACCACAAACTGCTGTTCAACACCGGACTTTCGCCCGCGTGGGAGGAAGAAGCATTTGCGCGCTGGATAGAAGGCGACAACGCTTGTTACTGCGACACGGTGGGAGCACTCGGCGGCACGCGCTTCCTCGACCATCCCCACGTGCGCTGTGCCGGTGTGTCCACAGGCCGCACACGACAGGCTTCGGTGCGGCTCAGCGAGAAAGTGCTGGCCAACCTGGAGGCGTTTTTGAGAAGTTAAGAGGGCGTTTGAAAAGGAGTTACAAGGAGCTAAAAAAGGAGTTACAAGGAGTTATAGGGAGTAAGAAGGAGTTATAAGGAGTAAGAAGGAGTTAGAGGACGTATGTTAGGCTGTTTTATATGGCCATTGCTCAATCACGAAGCATACGTCTTCTAACTCCTTCTAACTCCTCCTGACTCCCTATAACTCCTTCAATCGTTACACAAACACCACTGGCGAGGCGATGTTGCGCAGCGTGCTCACAACTGACCACGCGGCTATCTCGGCCGTGGAGCTGTAGACATCGACCACGGCGCGCACCTGCTCGTTCCTTATCTCGACGCGCTGTGTGTCGCCCTTGAAGCCGGGTGTCGATTGTATGGACACCTTCATGCGTTCCGGTCCTACCGAAGCCCTTGCCGCGGCCACGGTCACATTGACCTTGGTGGGGAATAGTTTTATGGCCTCCGAGGCCGTTCCGCTGAACACTGTGCGGCGTTCGGTCTGCAGCGAGTCGTCATATACGGGTGTGCCTCTCAGCGCGTCTGGGCCTTTCTCGTTGAAGAACTCGGCCGAAGCGCCACCCATCAGCGCCGCCGTCTGCAGCACGTCAAACCCTCCCGTGGCTCCCGACACCACGTAGAGACGGCTGCCATGCTCGCGGGCAGTGCGCATCACATCGGCATAAAAGGCATCGTCGGCCAGCGCACCTATCGACAGGCACACCACCGAAATGCCAGCCTGCAGTGCCGGCAAGGCCCACTGCCGCAGTGCGGCGGGCGCTGCTGCCTCGACGAGGAAGTCGGGACGGAGGGCCAGCAGGTCATCGAACGTGCGGGCAACGGTGCATCTCCTGCCGCCGTCACCAAGCTCGCGGGCAAGTGCTTCGGCCTTGCCCACAGTGCGCGAGAACAGTGCCGTCAGCTCGTATCCGGGCAGAAAGCCGGAGGCTGCGGCGCGAGCCACGATGCAGCCCAGCTTGCCGCATCCGGCTATGGCCAGTGTCTTGACTTGTGTTTCCATCGCGGGCGCACTAAATGAAGTCGTTTTCAGTTATGGCTTTCTTGGCCTCAGAGTATTCCGCCATGAGCCTTTCCATCACCGTTGCGGTGGGTTCCACGGCCTTGATGGCCGATGCTATCTGCCCTATTTCCAGTTCGCCGCCGTCCACATCGCCCTCAAAGATGCCGCGTTTTGTCGATGCCTTGCCGAGGATGCCGCGCAGCTCGTCGGCCTCCGCGCCGCGGCTCTCGGCCTCGGCCACTTTGTCGTAGAGAGCGTTCTTTACCAACCGGCTGGGCGAAATCTTCTTTAGGCACAGCATGGTGTCGCCCTCTTCGAGTGCTATGCACCGCTGCTTGAACGCCTCCGAGGCCGAGCTCTCTGCCGTGAGGGCGAAGAGCGTGCCTGCCTGCACGCCCTCGGCACCGAGCGCCATGGCCGCCAGCATGGCCTGTCCGCTGCCTATCCCGCCCGCGGCGACGAGCGGCAGCGACGTGGCGCGGCGCACCTGGGGTATCAGGGTGAGCGTGGTCGTCTCCTCACGCCCGTTGTGTCCGCCCGCCTCGAAGCCCTCGGCAACCACGGCATCTACCCCGGCTTCCTCACACTTGCGCGCAAACTTGCTGCTCGACACCACGTGAGCCACCTTGATACCGGCCTCATGGAGGCGCGCGGTGTACTTCTTCGGACTGCCGGCCGAGGTGAACACAATCTTCACTCCCTCGCCGATGAGTATGTCTATGAGCCTGTCTATCTCGGGATACATCAGCGGCACGTTGACGCCCCAGGGCTTGTCGGTGGCCGCTTTCATCTTGTTTATGTGCTCAATGAGCGTCTCGGGGTGCATGGAACCGGCCCCGAGCAGGCCCAGTCCGCCAGCGTTGCTCACTGCGGAGGCCAGACGCCAGCCGCTGCACCACACCATTCCGCCTTGGATTATCGGATAGCGGATGCCGAAAAGATTGCATATTCTGTTCATTGTCTGCTTGTTTTTTGTTGTGGAAACTTGTACAAAGATATGGCAAACGAGCGGAAAGAGAACTTGTTCTCAATTTCCTGAGTGCAGCATATCTTCTACAAAGATAGGCAAAAAGTTCTGTCCGGCAAAGTCTTTACGTTTAAATCAGCTCTGCGTGTGCCTGTTTCGTCACGATATGATGGCGGCCAATAGCGGGATGCTGAGCACGGACAGCAGCGTGGAGAGAAATGTTCCCTGTGTCATTATGGTCTCGTCGCGGCCGTATTTCATGCAGAACATAGTGCCGAACGAGGCCACGGGCATACCGATGAGCACGGCGTTGATGGCCGATATATGCCTGTCGGCACCGAGAAACGCCATTAGGTAATATATGCCCACGGGCAGTATGAGAAGGCGGAAGACGCACGTTATGTATATGGGCAGGCTGCCCGCCATGCGGCGGAGAGGCATCGCGGCTATGCTCGACCCTATGACGAGCAGCGCCGACGGCACAGTCATGCCGCCGAGCAGCGTGAAAGGCTGCGCTATCACCTCTGGAGCGCGCCAGCCCGCGGCCACTATGAGTATCGAAACGTAGGTGGCCACCATGGCCGGAGAATAGAGCAGCTGCCACCGGAAGCCGCCTTTCTTCTGCCCGGTGACGAACATTATGCCCCAGACAAATATGGTGAGCGTGTTCGGAGCGTTGAGTATGCAGGCGTAGAATATGGAACTCTGCCCGAAGATGGAGCCGATGATGGGGTAGCCGATGAAGCCAACGTTGGCGAAGGTGAGCATGAAACTGTACATACCGCGGTCCTCGCGCCTCACCGGGAGACATCTCGGTATGACGTAGGCGAGGGCTATCAGCACCGCGTATGTGAGTATGCCGACACCCAGCAGCGGAAGTATGTGGCTGCGGTCGGGCATGGTGTCGCCCATCGTCGATGATATGATGAGGCACGGGCAGGTGAGTTGGATAACAAAATTAGACAGCCGTTTGTCGAACTCGCCGCCCATAAGGCCGCACTTGCGGGCGGCAAAACCGGCTATGACAATGAGGAAAAGGACAACCATCTGGGTTGCCACGGATTCTATGTCCATATTGCTTCGTGCTTGTTTTCAGCCCGCAAAAGTAGTGTTTTTTCGCGAAACGTGGCATCGAGGCACGGTTAAAATCGGGCGATATGCGAAATATTGCTTACTTTTGCAGCAGCAAACACAGACTGAAAGATGATAGGAACGATAGTGAACACGTGCGCCATAATAGCCGGAACGATAATAGGCACGGTGCTGAACCGCGGGATAAAGGAGAAGTATAAGGCAGTACTGTACAACGGCCTGGGGCTGGCCAGCCTTATGATAGGGCTCAACGCCTCGATAACCAACCTGCCCAAGAGCCGCTTCCCGGTGCTGTTCATACTGGCACTGGCCGTAGGCGGAGTGGCAGGAACGGCCTTGGACATAGACGGAAGGTTTCACCGCATGGTGGAACGGAGGGCCAAGCACACCGGCGGGCGCAGCCTTGCCGACGGCCTTTCGACGGCAATCCTGCTCTATTGCATAGGTCCGTTGTCAATGCTCGGCCCCGTTATAAGCGCGCTCAACGGCGACAATACGTTCCTGTTCACCAACGCCACGCTCGACTTTGTGTCCTCAACGGTGTTCGCTTCGACCTATGGCATCGGCATGGTGCTGGCCGCCCCGGTGCTGTTTTGCTGGCAGGGACTGTTCTATCTCGTGGCCGAGATATCGAGCTCTGCCGTAAGCGACGCGCTCATGGCAGAGCTTCTGATAGTAGGCGGACTGATGATTACTGGCAGCGGGCTGTCGTTGCTCGGCATAAAAGACTGCAAGACGCTCAACCTGCTGCCGTCGCTCCTGGTGCCGGTGGTGTGGTTTGCCGTGGCATCGTTGCTCGGAATGGGCTGAGACGGGGCGCAAGCAGTCCGGCATAAAGAACCTACGTACAAGTGCTTTGCACATTGGCAGAAGCACCTGTACGTAGGTTCTGATGACCACAAGAGAGCCCAACAACAGTTAACTCCCTTGCATCCAAATTTCCAAAGACTACCTGATGAACAGCAGTTCGCGGTATTTGGGCAGCGTCCAGAGGCCGTCTTCCACTATCATTTCAAGGTTGTCTATCTCTTTTCTTATGGCCTGCATCTTGGGTTCCACGGTGTCGTGGTAGGCGATGGCGCGCTTGTGGATGCTCTCTATGCGGTTGGCCACGCGGCGAGACTCTATGAGTTCGTCAACGAGAGTCTCTATAGCTTCAGTTCCTTCGGCTATCTCCTCTATGAGTTTCATGTTGCGTGCGCTCAGGCGCTCGGCCTTTTCGGCCGGGAAAACGGCTTTCATGCTCTGCACGTTGCGTATGAGCTGGCTTTGATAGTGGGTCGAAACGGGTATTATGTGGTTCATGGAGAGGTCGCCGATCACACGGGCTTCTATCTGCACTCGCTTCACATAGGTCTCCCATTTCACCTCGTTGCGGGCCTCAAGCTCCTTGCGGTTCATCACCTTTGTGCTCTCGAACATACGTATGTTGTCCTTGTCGAGGTAGCGTTCGAACACTATCGGACAGCTGCTCTCGGTGTCGAGTCCGCGGCGGCGGGCCTCCTCCACCCACTCTTCTGAGTATCCGTTGCCGTCAAAGCGTATTGGCTTGCAGGTCTTTATGTCGTCGCGCAGTACGTCGAGTATGGCACTTATCTTTCCCTCTCCCTTCTCTATGAGCGCGTCCACGCGCGTCTTGAAGTTCGTCAGGGCCTCGGCCATGGCGGCGTTTAGCGCAATCATCGCGCTGGCACAGTTGGCTTCGGAACCTATCGCGCGGAATTCGAAGCGGTTGCCCGTGAAGGCAAAGGGGCTGGTGCGGTTGCGGTCGGTGTTGTCTATTATCAACTCCGGTATCTGCGGGATGTCAAGTTCCATGCCCTGCTTGGCCTTGAGGTTGAACAGTTCGTCCTTGTCGGAAGTCTCAATGTGGTCGAGCAGTTCGTTGAGCTGTTTGCCGAGAAACGACGAGATGATGGCGGGCGGAGCCTCGTTGCCCCCGAGGCGGTGGGCGTTGGTGGCGCTCATGATGCTCGCCTTGAGCAGCCCGTTGTGCTTATACACGGCCATGAGGGTCTCGACGATGAACGTAACGAAGCGCAGATTCTCCTCCGGGGTCTTGCCGGGGGCGTGAAGCAGCACACCGTTGTCGGCGCAGAGGCTCCAGTTGTTGTGCTTGCCGGAACCGTTGATGCCGTCGAACGGCTTCTCGTGCAGCAGCACGCGGAAGCCATGCTTGCGCGCCACCTTCTTCATGAGCGACATGAGCAGCATGTTGTGGTCGACCGCAAGGTTGCACTCTTCGAATATCGGCGCAAGCTCAAACTGGTTGGGCGCCACCTCGTTGTGGCGTGTCTTGCAGGGTATTGCCAGCTCCAGGGCCTGTATTTCGAGGTCTTTCATAAATGCCTGCACGCGGTCCGGTATTGTGCCGAAGTAGTGGTCGTCCATCTGTTGGTTCTTCGCGCTCTCGTGCCCCATGAGGGTTCGGCCCGTGAGCATGAGGTCGGGGCGGGCCGAGTAGAGCCCCTCGTCAACGAGAAAGTACTCCTGCTCCCACCCGAGATTGCACTTCACGCGCGTCACTTCGGGGTAGAAGTACTTGCAGACTTCGGTCGCCGCGCGGTCAACGGCATGGAGGGCGCGCAGCAGCGGGGCCTTGTAGTCGAGCGCTTCGCCCGTGTATGATATAAAGATGGTGGGGATGCACAGCGTGTCGTCTATGATGAAGACGGGCGAGGTGGGGTCCCAGGCGGAGTATCCGCGCGCCTCGAACGTGTTGCGTATGCCGCCGTTGGGGAACGAGCTGGCATCGGGCTCCTGCTGCACGAGCAGCTTTCCGCTGAAGTTCTCCACCATGCCTCCCTTGCCGTCGTGCTCCACGAAGGCATCGTGCTTCTCGGCCGTGCCTTCGGTGAGGGGCTGAAACCAGTGCGTATAGTGCGTGACGCCCATCTCCATGGCCCACTGCTTCATGCCGGCGGCCACGGCATCGGCTATCGAGCGGTCGAGTCTCGTGCCGTTGTCTATCACGTCTATCAGCTTCTCATAAACGTCGGCGGGCAGGTATTTGTACATTTTCTGCCTTGTGAACACGTACTTGCCGAAGTACTCCGACGGCCGTTCCTTGGGCGTTGCCACCTCTACGGCTTTCTTCTTGAAAGCCTCTTCTACGACCTGAAATCTTAAATTTGCAGACATTATGCTATTTCTTTGTTTGGTTGTTCGTTGTGATTGGCGTTCATCTGTCGATGAATCTCTTTGTTATATCCCCGTAGCTGTCTATGCGGCGGTCGCGCAAGAAGGGCCACCAGCGGCGCACCTGCTCGCCGTGGTCCATGTCTATGCTCACGATTACGCTCTCCTCCTCGTTGTCGGATGCCTCGTAAAGCAGTTCGCCCTGCGGCCCGGCCACGAACGATGTGCCCCAGAACTGTATTCCACCGGTCTGCCCCGAGGGGTCTGGCTCGAAGCCGACGCGGTTCACTGCGACCACGGGCAGACCGTTGGCCACGGCGTGTCCGCGCTGCACAGTCTGCCAGGCGCGCCGCTGCCGCTGCTGTTCGTCGTCGTCGTCGCTTAGCGCATAGCCTATGGCCGTGGGATAGATGAGCAGCTCCGCGCCGCCGAGAGCCATGAGGCGGGCGGCCTCCGGGTACCACTGATCCCAGCAAACCATAACCCCGAGGCGGCCCACAGAGGTGTCTATGGGGTGGAATCCGAGGTCGCCGGGCGTGAAGTAGAACTTCTCATAGTAGGCCGGATCGTCGGGGATGTGCATCTTCCGGTACGTGCCGGCTATCTCGCCGTCGCGGTCTATGACCACCGCCGTGTTGTGATACAGCCCAGGCGCGCGCCGCTCGAAGAGCGACGTGACGATGACCACGCCGCACCTTGCGGCCAGCTCTCCAAACATCTGCGTCGATGGGCCGGGAATCGGCTCGGCGAGATCAAAGTTGTTGACATCCTCTACCTGGCAGAAGTAGAGCGAATTGTGCAGCTCTTGCAGCACAACGAGCTGTGCGCCGCGCCGCGCGAGGTCGGCCACGCCCTCGGCCAGGCGCAACATATTGTTGCGCCTGTCGGCCGTGTTGTGCTGTTGCAGGAATCCTATATTGAGTTCTTTCATTGCTTGTCGGTTTATGTTTTTGGGGTTATAGCCGGATATTGCATGGTGCAGCAGTGCAGCGAACCGTGCTGAATGATGACGCTGCGGCAGTCGATGCCTACGACTTCGCGCCCCGGGAAGGCTTCGGCTATTATGCCGGCGGCCTCCGCGTCGAGGTCGGGCTGCGCGTAGGTGGGGCAGAGCACCGCCCCGTTCACCACGAGGAAATTGGCGTATGTGGCCGGAAGCCGCTCGCCGTGGCGCACTATCGGGCGCGGCATGGGCAGGCGCAGCAGGCGGTAGGGGCGGCCGTCGGCGGTGGTGAGCGTGCGCAGTTGTCGCTCCATCTGTTGCAGCTCGGTGTACTGCTCGTCCGCCGGGTCGTCGCAGCCTACATATAATAATGTGTCGCCCGGGGCCGTTCGCACCAATGTGTCTATGTGCCCGTCGGTGTCGTCGCCCGTCAGTTGGCCGTGGTCTATCCACACTATGCGGTCGGCGCAGAGCGTTTCTTTGAGCCGCCTCTCTATGTCCTGCCGCGTCATGGGCTGGTTGCGGTGGGGCGCAAGCAGGCATCCCGAGGTGGTGAACACCGTTCCGCGGCCGTCGCTCTCTATCGCGCCGCCCTCAAGCACAAAGTCCGTGTGGTCGGCATACTCGCCCCCTATAAGCCCGGCCTCGTAGAGACGGCGGTTTATGGCGTTGTCTCTCTCGGCGGCAAACTTATCGCCCCAGCCGTTGAAACGGAAGTCGAGCAACCGCCGCGCGCCGCCACCGGCCAGCGATATGAATGCGTGGTCGCGCGCCCATGTGTCGTCCGTAGGGCAGGCCAGGGTCGTGATGTTGGCCAATATGCCCTCTCCCGCGGCCCGGCGTATGGCTTCCGTGGCCTCATCTGGTCGCGGAGCCACTATGAGCAGCCGCTCGCGGCGTGCTATCTCCACCGCCATCCGCACGTATGTGGCGGTGATTTCCTCCATTATGGGCTGCCAGTCGGTGTCCTCGTGCGGCCATGTCAGCTGCACGCACTCCTGCTCTTCCCACTCGGCGGGCAGCCGCCAACGGCTCTTTTCTATGTCGTTTATATTCATAATTTATATGTACAAGGATAGCGCAAACAGGCGGAAAGCGAAACAGAATCGCAAATTCCCAAGTGCAGCTTATCCTCTGCAAAGATACTCTTTTTTTCCCACTTGCAGCTTATATGTGGGGCAACAAATTGGCTTTAAGGCTAATTACATAATTTATGTCATTTCCGGCGGTCTCCACGACCCGCGCAATCGCCCAAGCCACTGACGGCGGTTTTTCAGCCGTTTCGGCCGCCCGTACAACCGTTTAGGCATCCGTAATGGATAGCACGACACCAGATTCTATGTCATCCATAACGCACAAGGAGCTTAGAAGCGGGCTATGCGACAAAGCATACAAGCAAATATGACCGAAAAGACACTCAAGGCAGCTGAAATAAAAGACAACTTTGATAAAATCAAAACTGCCTCTTATATACCTTGTTTTTTGATACACTCGACACAACAACTATCATAGCTGTAAATGCTTGATAATCAATGGGGTTACGAAATGTGCCGTTTCGGCCTGCAAAACGGCACATATTGCACGCCAAAACGTGCCGTTTCGTGCCCTGAAACGGCACGTCTTGCAAACCGAAACGGTTGGCTTTGTTTTTTGACAAACAAGTGGCAATATTTAATGGACATACAGAAGGGGCTGTCCCTGAGCATCTGTCCTGGTTTTATCAAAGCCTATTTGATCTTGATTTTCATGGCTGATTTGCCCGTTTGCTGAGGAACATAACGTACTATGTGGCTAAGCATACTGGCAAATATAGCCGAAAAGACACTCAAGGCGGCAGTGGTAAAAGACAAATCTGATAAGGCCAAGACAGCTGCCAAGCATTTTGCGGACGGGCATACACGCGCAGAAGACATTATGGCAGGCCGTCACTTCTTTGCCGGAACAAAAGTCTCATACGTCAAGTCATCATAATATACACGTATCTCCACAACCCGGCGCTGCGGCCTTTCCACATATTTCACCTCCTCGCGCACTATCTCCGGCCTCACGCCCCTGACACCATTGGGGTGTGGATGCGACGAAAAAGACTGCGGTTCCACCGCGCCGTGGACAGTGGAAGAGGAGTTGTCGTTACCTTCGAAATCGAGCATTGGCTCGGCACCATTGTGAACCGGGCCACCATCAGCACCGCCTGCACCAGACTGCTCGATGCCGTACATATCGCCGATGCCGAAGAGCAGCCAGTCGATGTTTATGTCGGGTATTTTCTTTTTGATTGCTTCAACAATGTTAAGAGTCGGTTTTGTGCGTCCGTTGAAGATGCTGCTCAGCGATGCCGGAGACATATCTATGAACTGCGCGAACACCTGCTGAGTCATGTGTTTCGACTCCATAATCTGTCTTATCCTATCTTTCATAAGGCATTAAACTCGAATTTAGGGCATAGACTGCCGTTTTCCTTTGCATTTACAAAGGTAAAACAAATTCTCGAAACGTGCAACAAATGTAATGATTATTTTGCTTTTGAAATTTCATCTTTACGTTTTTAAATACCAAAACGCAAAATATTAATTTATCATATAAGTCGATTTACATATACAAATGTAAACAATCTTGTTTGAAAACAGCTAAAAGCCTTTATACAAACGATTTTTGCAACAAACTGGCTCTTACTTAGTTATTTAGCAAAATAAAATGACATATACAGGCATAGAAACCATTTTGAATGCTATAAAAGCATATATTTCACGTAAAAAAGATTAATATATACGCGTAAAATTCTGATTACTCGATAATTATAACACGAATACTATTATTGTATAAATATGGTTTCAAACTACAAATGCAAATGTTTTGATTTACAAAGCATATAGATTTTCTTTGTGAATATTTGTGTTTTGTGAACTTATTTGCCTTATGGGTATTTACATAGTAACACATTATATTTGGATTCACAAATCAAAATCAACAAAAGAAAACGCAAAATAAAGTGAACACCAAATTCCTTTGGCCTTCAGAAACGATTTTTTTCCATTTTCAAAGAATTACGGACAAGGATACGATTTTCTGCAAATACGCGAATTTTGAGAGGGTAAAAAAGAGCGTAAGGTGCTGTTTTTCCGTTGTTTGGGGTCAAAAAAAGCGTTCCGGCGGAACGCTGCTTTTAGGAAAAAATCGGGGCGAAAGACCCCGATTTTCAGTGAAGTGTGAAATAAATTAACTCTTTCATAAGCTCTCCCGGAGGGGTATTTGGGTTGTCAAGCCCCTTACTTTTGGCATCTATCTCTCTAATTTTAGAAATTATCTGCAACACTTTCACCCCGCTGTAATTTCTCATACCCGTAATGTAATCCTTCGTGGCCCATTGCGATTTCAGCTCAAGCCACTTGGCGAGAGCCTCTGCACTACCCTTCTGAGGGCAATAATAGGCTATCATCAGGTTCTGAAAATAATTGAAAAGCATGGGCAGAAAACTATAGATATTGCCCGCCTTGGGGTTGTCGTCGAAGTACTTTATTATCTGGTTTGCCTTGAACACATTCCTGTTCACCACGGCATCGCGCAGCTCGAAGGCGTTAAAGTCCTTGCTCACCCCTATCTGCTGTTCGACGATGAGCGGTGTCACGCGCCTGTCGTCGGCGGGCAATGCAATGAGCAGCTTGTTGAGCTCACCCACGAGCCTGTTCAGGTCGGCCCCTATGTGGTCGGCTATTATCTGCTGCGACTTGGGGTCTATGCTCGCCCCTTTAGCTTTCAAGTATGCTTCGATGAATGCCGGAAGCTCTCGCTCACGCAACTTCTTGCTCTCGAAGAGCACCCCTACACGCTCCACTATGCCTGCCAGTTTCTTGCGACGGTCCAACGTTCCGTTCTTGTGACACATCACCAGGATGGTAGATTTGAGCGGCTTTTGCAGATAGAAGTCTATCGGATCGGTGTTCTTCAGGTTCTGCGCTTCTTTCACTATGACCACTTGATAGTCGGACATCATCGGATAACGCTTGGCAATGTCAGCCACCTGCGCCGCCGTAACGTCAGAGCCGAACAGCACGGTCTGGTTGAAGTCGCGCTCCTCAGGGGGCAACACGTTTTCGGCTATGTAGTCCGATATCTTGTCAATATAATAAGGTTCGTCGCCCATTAGATAGTAAACAGGGGCAAACTTGCGCGCCTGCAAGTCGCGCATGATGCCCGCGTAGGTAACGTTTTTGGTCTCTGCCATCGCCTTTTTATCGCTAATTTATTAATTTTGCAAGCCCAAACCGGCGCAAACCTATGCCCAGCGAGCAGAAATGCAGTCCGGCACAAAACACGAACATGGGCTTATCTGCTGCAAAGATACAGCAAAATATCGGTTGGGCGAAACGCCGCGGCGATTTTGTATGCACCGGGATATTGAGCGACCAAATCACTGATTCAATATATATAATAATGTATGGACTGAACCTTCCGCCGTTCGAGGTGCGCACAATAGCAAAATCTGGGCGGCCGTTTATCTATGATATGCTGCGCCGTAAATACGTTGCGCTCACTCCCGAAGAATGGGTGAGACAGCATTTCGTCCACTTTCTAGTGGAACACAAAGGCTACCCAGCCGCCTATCTGGCCAACGAGGTGGAGCTGAAAGTGGGCACCAAGAAGCTGCGCTGCGACAGTGTGCTGTACGACACAGCCCTGCGCCCGCGCATGATCATTGAATACAAGGCACCGACCGTGGCCATACGGCAAGCGGT
This sequence comes from uncultured Prevotella sp., assembly GCA_944320355.1. GTDB lineage: Bacteria > Bacteroidota > Bacteroidia > Bacteroidales > Bacteroidaceae > Prevotella. Next base: position 55,234 of record CALUHC010000041.1, read on the forward strand.
ATTCAACCAAATATCCACCTACAACCTTCTGCTCCACGTCGATTATCTCATCGTAAGCAACGGCATTCGCCACTTCTGCTGCAAGATGGACTACGCTTCCGGCCGCTACGTTTTCCTTAACGACATACCAGATCACGCCGTTCTGTAAAGCAGAAAATGCCCGCAAACATCACGCTATCAACAAAAATAGTTAAAAACACACATTGTTCTGCATATAAAACGGCAAAAAATGAGTAACTTTGCAGAACGTTGGCTGCACTCGGCAATATGCGAACAAGATTCGCATTGCGCTCGTTTGCACAACGTATGCCAACAAAACCACATACATAAAAAAGCTGTAAAAGCGTGAAGATAAAGGAAGTCATTTGCGCCCTTGAACGATTCGCGCCTCTGCCCTTGCAGGAAGACTGGGACAATGCCGGCCTGCAAGTAGGACTGACAGAGACGGAAGCATCAGGGGCTTTATTGTGCCTTGACGTCAACGAGCGCATTGTTGACGAGGCTGTAAGCAAGGGCTGCAACCTCATCGTGGCCCACCACCCGCTCCTGTTCCGCGGACTGAAACAGATATCCGATGCCGACTATGTGCAGCGCACTGTCCGTAAGGCCATCGAGAACCGCGTGGCCGTGGTGGCCATGCACACCAACATGGACAACGCCCGCGGCGGAGTGAACTTCAAGATGGCCGAGAAGATGGGGCTCACCGACGCCGACTTCTTCGCTCCCAAGGGCGGCGGAGCCGATGCCGGCAGCGGAGTGATCGGCACATTGCCCTGCCCCATGGCCGCCGACGACTTTGTGACGATGCTCAAGGAGCGGTTCGACGTGGAATGCGCACTGTGCAACCAGCTGCTGCGCCGCCCCATCAGCCGCGTGGCCATCTGCGGCGGCGCGGGCGACTTCCTGCTCGGCGAGGCCGTGAAAGCCGGTGCCGATGCCTTCGTCACTGGCGAGATGCACTACCACGTCTACTTCGGCCACGAGCAGGAAATACAGATATGCGTCATTGGCCACTACCAGAGCGAACAATACACAAGCGAAATATTCAAATCAATAATCAGCGAGGCGTGTCCCGACCTGCCACTACACATAGCAGAGACGAACACCAATCCTATAATCTATTTATAATCATGGCAAAGAAAGATCCTACAGACTTGTCGGTAGAAGAGAAGCTGAAAGCACTCTACCAGCTCCAAACCACACTCTCGGCCATCGACGAGAAGAAGGCGCTACGCGGCGAACTGCCCCTCGAAGTGCAAGACCTTGAAGACGAAATCGAGGGACTGACCATCCGAATCGAGAAGATAAAGCGCGAGATTGACGAGTTCCAGAAGGCCATCAGCCAGAAAAAAGCCGAGATAAACGAGGCCCAGGCCAGCGTGGACCGCTACAAAATGCAGCTCAATGACGTCAAGAACAACCGCGAGTACGACACGCTCAGCAAGGAAATAGAGTTCCAGTCGCTTGAGATAGAGCTGTGCAACAAGAAGATTCGCGAAGCCCAGGCACGCATAGAAGAGAAGACCAACGAGCTGCAGACGAACGAGGAGAACATAAAGGACCGCCAGAGCGACCTCGAAATAAAGAAAAACGAGCTCGATGAAATCATGGACGAGACGCGCGTCGAGGAAGAGAAACTGAAGGAAAAGGTTACGGAACTCGAAGCGAAAATAGAGCCGCGCCTGCTCACTTCGTTCAAGCGCATACGCAAGAACGCCCGCAACGGCCTCGGAATCGTTTACGTGCAGCGTGACGCCTGCGGCGGATGCTTCAACAAAATACCGCCACAGCGGCAGCTCGACATCAAGATGCACAAGAAAATCATAGTCTGCGAGTATTGCGGACGCATCATCATCGACCCCGAACTGGCCGGAATCAAGTCTGAAAAGCCCGGAACAGACGACAAGAAAAAAGCCACGACACGCAAGCGCACCATACGCAAAATCGTGAAGAAAGCCGACGACGACATAGTGCCGGAGGCTGAGCTGTAGGCCACACATATACGCATACCGCGCCATTCCACACAATGTTCCCGGGCTATTCCAGCATTTCTGCGCCGGAATAAGCCCGGGAACAGCTGTTCATACGGCATCGCATCAACCCTTTTGCCACGCCTATAGCTTGAACATTATCGGCAGAGCGTATCTCACGCTGACCGGCTTGCCTTTCTGCGTCCCCGGCTTCCATCGCGGCATGGCGTTGACTATGCGCAGCGCTTCCTCGTCGAGAGACTTGTCAACACCCCTCAACACAACAGCATCGCCTACCGACCCGTCTTTTCTCACAACAAATTTCACAATCACGCGCCCCTGCACATTGTTTTCCTTAGCTATGGCGGGATAGCGCAGGTTCGACGATATGAACGCCATCAGAGCGGTGATTCCACCGGGAAACTCAGGCATACGCTCCGGATTTTCGAACAGTGTGTCACCCGCAGCAGCCCTATTTCCCTGTCCGGTCAAAGCCCCTGACCCAGCCTGCGCACCATCCGTCACGCCATCATCGGCAGCCGGCTTCGGCACACTAAACCTAACATCGCTCTTCTCTTCCGGCGGCAACGGGCGGCTGCTCTTCTCATGGAAAAGCACGGTCTGGCCTGTATGCCCGGCTATATACTCCCCACCAATGAACTCATCGCCGTCAAACTCGCCATAATACAGCTTGAAATAGCCGGCCAGGATGCCCTCTGCCTCATACTCATTCAGCACTATGTTCGAGCTGTCTGCCATATTCCCGCTCACCTCATACGATATTGTCTCATCATCGAACTTATACGTTCCCCACAGCGAATCGCCGCGCTGCGTCAGCGTCATAGTGGCTTTCTGCCCTCCTATGCCGCCCGCAAGCACCACCTCGCGCGCCAGGCCATGTCCGTCGTTGCCTCCCACGCCGGCAGCAGTGGCGCAAAGCGTGGCTGCAAACAGCAAAGCCGCTGTGGCAAAAAGATGCGGCACAGCTCGTATGGCTTCGTTTTCTCCACTCCCTCTCTGCGGCATTCTGCACAGCAGATGCCAAAGATGTCTTCCCTCTCTCATCATTACCAAAACGTTTTTTATACAGTTAAACAACAAAATACGGTTGCAACAACATCCAGAGCCAATGGGAGCGAAAACCGCCCACCACCCTCCGAGTGCAACCTATCTGCCTACAAAGATACACAATAAAGCCCATTTCATTTTGCATTTGCCATAGAAAAAAACAAGCAGACCACCTGTGCCGCACGCCATTGCACAAATGCCGAAGTCAGTTCTTCTTTGTTAATTAAGCCCAAAAACAATTAAAACGCTAATCAAGAAAGTGCTTCATTTTCGGCGAATTTGCGACCAACCGACCGGGAGATCGCAAATATCGCGAAAATGAGCGTGCAATTGTAACTCATTGAAACCCAGTGGAATTATGGCGTATTTATGGAAAATGTGCAATAACCGACACCTAAATATTTGCCAAAAAGCGGCCAAAAACCGTGTTTTTTGACCCAAAATCACCCGCAATATATGCCGTTTTGCACTGCAAAACAAGCCTTTTAGCTCTCCGATCTGTGCCATTTCGCATTTCAAAGCGGCACATATCGCAAAACACAGCTACGTTTTTGTCAAGATATTTCATTCCACAATGATTTTCGCTTCCCATTTCGTCAGTTTCTGAAGTGTTAAATTTTAGGAGTTTAATGGAGTCAGAAGGAGTTATCGCTCCGTTTCACTTCGCTGGGAAGTTAAAGGACAATAGCTTTGCGTTCGGCGCAGCCTAAGCCTCCTCGTGGAGTGTTTGAAGGGGCAGCCGCACCTCTTCCGCATGGTCTTTTTACCTTTTTGAATGTCCGCAAGTTGCCAAACTCGCTTGATGGCGTTCTACTTGGAGGTGTATCAAAATGTGTGTTTAGGTCTGCAAGCCCTTTCCCCAGCCCTCTCCCAAAGGGCGAGGGAGAGGGTTATGGCCATTAAACGTGCATTTTGATACACCCTCAAGTGCGCGTATGGTTGACAAAATGCGGACATTCATTTTACCTTTTTACTTTTCTACTTTTTTACCTTTAAAAGGTGGTTACAGCGCATAGCTAACGCCTATCTGCGCGAAAGGAGCTGGCTTCTGGCTTATATCCATATATTCCGTTGTACCGGTAAGGCCGGTGACGCGGCTCGACATACTGAGCGACACCCCGGCCATGGCCTCGACATACAGATGCGTCCTCAGCCTGCGGCGATACTTAACCATGGGGCGGAAGGCAGTCTTTCTATACACGCAACGCCCGGGCAGCCCCTCCGTCTGCGGACATAAGAAAAACGACTTCACGTCAATGTCGCCGCCAATGGCTATGAGGTCATCGCGCGTCGGGGTGTAGTCGATGCCGAACATACCACCATACAGATTTATCGCCCACCGCTCTGAGAACCTGTGGCGGTACATGAACACGAGGAAAGCTGGCACCTTGGAGTTTGTGTTCACCAACACCATAGGGCCAAGGCCGAACTGCGTGCGCGCCGTATGGCACAACATGACCATCGCCATGGCCATGGCCGACGTGCGGCCATAGCCTCCCTGTCCGAACTCTGCGCCCACATTGGCAAAGGCAACGAGCGGCCTGCCCCACAGCCTCGTGCGTGCCATGAGCGAGATGCCCACCTGCCCCGCCACGTGAACGCCGTTCAAGCCCATGCCGGCGGCATCGCGCCCCGCGGGCATCTCGTCTGCCCCAAAGTCTGCCGTCACCGAGGCATAACGCCCGGTGGCCGTCAGCGTGAACGTCTTGGTGCGGAAACACAGGTACGAGACACGCGCCGTGAAACCGTCTGAAAGGCTGCTACACGCATGATCGCAGGCCACTTTGATGTTCGTTCTCACAAGACCGTAATCGCCCTCGGTCACTGTCGAGTCGACAGCAGCCTGCGCCACTGCTCTCTGCCCGCACAAGAACAAAGCCACACAGAGCGCACCCGCGGTGCGCACCTGCATGGCATACTCTTGTATTTTCTTAATTATCAACTTTCTCATTGCCAGCAATCAAACAGACATACAGTTCCCATCACCTGAACAGACTGTACGAAACGCCGATATTGAAGAACGGTATGGGCGAGCGGTCCTGCTTCACCACCGGCTCCACCTCCGTCTTTCCCTCCTCGTTCCTCACCTTTATGCCCTTTCGGTTCTTCTTGTACAGCCCGCCTTTCATCACCATCGACACGCCGGCACGCACCGAAAGATATAGGTGTTTGTTTATTATGTACTCGTAGTTTATCTCCGGTTTCAGCATAGCGTCGCTGTAATAGCATATCTCCGGCGCGCCCTCCAGGTCGGAGTTCAGGTAGAAGCTCTCGCTCGACATCGACGCTCCGGCCGACAACCGCTGGCTGCCCATGTCGTAGCGCAGGTAGAACTGTCCCGGCATGGCTATGTCAACGCTCAGCGCGGGGTTGCCGAAGCGGTGCCACCACACGATGACCGGCAGCAGCGGCATGCTGTTGAAGAGCGTCATGCCCATCACTCCGGCACTCAGTGCCGTGCGCTCCGTGTTCTTGAACACCATCATGGCCGAGGCCGTGCCGAACACCTTGCCCCACCCTTCGTTCCATCCGTCCACCGAGACCGTGGCCGAGATGACCAGCGGCTTGCCGAAAAGGCTCATGTAGTAAGACCCGTTTAGCCCGCCGCAGAAGTAGTCGTAGGCGTTGCGCCCGAAGATTTCGGAGGGTGCTATGGCGTTGTCCTTATCGTAAGTCTGGAACTGATAGCGCGCATATTGCAGGTTGGCGTAGAGCGAAGCGTTGCGCAGCTTCAGCATGGGCACCATGGTCGAGAACTTCAGCGTGTGCAGGTTCTTCTTCCGCCGCCGCTCCACCTCGCGGCCGTCCATGCTGAAGGTGTAGTCGTGAGCCCACTTAGTCTCCAAGAAAAGGTTCACCGTGCGGTAGCGCGAGAAGTTCTTTGCCGCGAAGGTACGGAAGTCATCGGCCAGCGAGTCGGTTATCACCTGAGCCTGCAGGGGCATCGGGGCCAACGCCGCAACCGCCATTACGGCAATTAAAAGATGATGTTTTGTGCTCATTTATATAACCTTTTTAGCGGCTGCAAAGGTAAAAACATCGCCACGGCGGCGCAAGGTCTGCATTTTGGGAGTATTGTCCTATTTTTTGAAAATGCTTGCCCGATTGGCAAAAAACGCCTATTTTTGTGGCCTAAAACAACTATCCGGCGCATTATGAAGAGAGCGAACGAACCCGATGTGATAGCAAACATAAAGGCGATACACCCCGAGGCGGTGTGCTTCATGGACGATTATCTTATCTATGACGTGGCAGGCAGGCCGCTGCCGGAATACTCGTCTAAAATCAACACCTACGGTTTCTTTCTCTGCCTGCAGGGCCGCGCCGAGGTGGCCATAGACCTCATGCCGTTCAGCCTGCGCCCCGGCACGCTGATGGTCAACATCCCAGGGCAGCTCATAACGCACAAAAACGTAGGCAACGACCTGCGCGGCACGTGCCTCGTGATGACCCAACACTTCATAGACAGCCTCGCCCTGCCCTACAACTTCGGCATGGCGATAGGCATACGCGAGACTCCCGTGTTGGAGCTTAAGCCCGGAGAACTCGGCGCTATACAGGGTTACTGCTCGATGGTGCGCGGACTCCTGCACGGCGAACGCCCCTATCAGGCCGAGACGCTGCGCCACCTCACCTGCGCATACGCCTACAGCCTCGGCTCGTATCTGTACCAAATGGCGGAGAAACGCAAGCTCTCGGGCGAGGAATCCATCATGCAACGCTTCATGCATGAAGTGCGCACGCACTACAAGGAGGAGCGCAAGGTGCAGTTCTACGCCGAGCGGCTGCACCTCACGGCAGGCTACCTGTCAACCCTGATAAAGAATATCAGCGGCAAAACGGCCTCCGAGTGGATAGACAGCTACGTGCTCCTTGAGGCCAAGGTGATGCTGAAGCAGACCAACATGACCGTGCAACAAATCAGCGACGAACTGAACTTCCCCTCCCAGTCGTTCTTCGGCAAGTACTTCAAGCGGCTGGAAGGCACGTCGCCAAAGAAGTTCCGAGAGGGGTGAACGTGCCTGCCTGCGGCGGTGTGCATACGGACTTACAACGCCAAAAGCACCGCTCTACAGTCCGCCCGAAGACGTATCAAAAATCAAAGCCTGCCGTTTTGGCTTGCGAAATGTGCCGTTTCGCGTTCCAAAACGACCCGTTTCAAGCTCTAAAACGTGCCGTTTTGGTCTGCAAAACGGCACGTTTTGTAACCCCACTGATTATCAACCGGTTACAAAGCGCACGCAGACTGTTGGCAAGGTATCAAAAAACACGGTTAAGGTATGCCGCGCACAAGATGACGCACCACACCGATTCACCACAGCAACAACAAGCAGAAAAGGACACAATAGAAACACATATACGCCAGACGGCACCCAGAAGGACCTGCAACACAGCCTCACCTCAAACGGCAAACGCACCATACGGACAAGCCGGACGACACAAAGTGAAAGAAAAAGGAACTATACACAACATAACTGACGGCACGACAATCATAACAATGCCTCCACGTATTTTGCCCACCAGAATGCAAATTCTTTACAAAAAGCATCTGCCATACAATAAAATTCTGTAATTTTGCAGTTGGATTTTAACAAGATACGCAAAACAAGTTGATAGAGAAGCATATAGTTCTTGAAGACATTGACCCGGTCATATTTTATGGAGTGAACAACGTCCACCTGCAAATGATCAAGGCGCTGTTCCCGAAATTGCGCATCGTAGGCAGGGACAATGTGATAAGGGTGCTGGGAGACGAAGAGCAGATGGCCGCCTTCGAGGAGAACGTAGAGACGATGCGCAAGCACGTCCTGAAGTTCAACTCGATAAAACCTGAGGACATCCTTGACATAGTGAACGGCCACCGCACCAACGACGACATACCAAAGGACGTGCTCGTGTACAGCATAGGCGGACGGCCGATAAAGGCACGGAGCGAGAACCAGCACAGACTGATAGAAGCCTACGAGGAAAACGACATGGTGTTCGCCGTAGGCCCGGCCGGAACGGGCAAGACCTATCTCAGCATAGCGCTGGCCGTGAAAGCCCTGAAGGAGAAGACCATAAAGAAGATAGTGCTCAGCAGGCCGGCCGTGGAGGCAGGCGAGAAGCTCGGATTCCTGCCCGGAGACATGAAGGACAAGATAGACCCTTACCTCCAGCCGCTGTACGACGCCCTGGAAGACATGATTCCCGCCGCGCGCCTGCAGGACATGATGGACAAGCACATCATACAGATAGCCCCGCTGGCGTTCATGCGCGGCCGCACGCTGAGCGACGCCGTGGTGATACTTGACGAGGCCCAGAACACCACTCCGGCGCAAATCAGGATGTTCCTCACACGCATGGGCTGGAACACCAAGATGATAATAACGGGCGACATGACACAGATAGACCTGCCGCGCGACCAGAAAAGCGGACTGCGCGAGGCTCTCGACATACTGAGCGGCATAGAAGGAATAGGAGTCGTGAGCCTGAACAAGAAGGACATCGTGCGACACAAGCTCGTGACAAGAATTGTCAATGCCTACGAAGCCTTTGACAAAGCGAAAAATTCAGAACAAAATAAACAACGACAATGAATGCATTAACAAACACTGACTTCCACTTTGAAGCCCAAAAGAGCGTTTACCACGGCAAGGTCCGCGATGTATATAACATTAATGACGACCTGTTGGTGATGGTCGCAACGGACAGAATCTCGGCTTTCGACGTTGTTCTCCCCAAAGGCATCCCGTTCAAAGGCCAGGTCCTGAACCAGATTGCGTCGAAATTCCTCGATGCCACAAGCGACATCTGCCCCAACTGGAAGCTCGCCACGCCCGACCCCATGGTCACCGTGGGCCTGAAGTGCGAGGGATTCCGCGTCGAGATGATCATCCGCTCCATCCTCACCGGCTCGGCTTGGCGCGAGTACCAGAAGGGGTGCAGGGAGATTTGCGGTGTCAAGCTGCCAGAAGGCATGAGGGAGAACCAGCGTTTCCCCGAGCCGATAATCACCCCGACGACCAAAGCCGACGAGGGCCACGACATGAACATCTCCAAGGAAGAGATCATCGCGCAAGGCATAATGTCGGCCGAAGACTACGCCATCGTGGAAGACTACACAAGGAAACTGTTCCACAGAGGCCAGGAGATAGCCGCCAAACAAGGGCTGATACTCGTTGACACGAAATATGAGTTCGGCAAGAGAGACGGCAAGATATACCTCATCGACGAGATACACACGCCAGACTCCAGCCGCTACTTTTACGCCGACGGCTACGAGGAGAAGTTCAAGAACGGCGAGCCGCAGCGCCAGCTGTCCAAGGAGTTCGTGCGCCAATGGCTCATAGAGCACAATTTCATGAACGAGCCGGGACAGCAAATGCCCGAGATAACCGACGAATACGCCGAGAGCGTGAGCGAGCGCTATATCGAGCTGTATGAGCACATCACCGGCGAGAAGTTCGACAAAGCCGCCGAGGAAGGCGACATCGCAGCACGAATAGAGAAAAACGTGGCCGACTATCTCAAGACGAGGTGAGGCAACACCTCTGCGGGCATCTGACAATGTACAAGCAAGAAGAGATAAAGCCATACGGCAACGAAGGCGGGAAAGGCAGGCAGGTTGAGCAAATGTTCGACCAGATAGCCCACTCATACGACAAGTTGAACCACAGGCTTTCGATGGATATTGACAAGGGCTGGAGGCGCAAGGCAATAAAGCAACTTGCGCCTTACGGCCCAAAGTCAGTACTCGACGTGGCGACCGGCACCGGCGATTTCGCCATACTCTCCGCCAAGATGCTCAACCCTTCGCAACTCATAGGCGTAGACATCAGCGAAGGCATGATGGAAATTGGCCGGGACAAGGTAAGGAAAGAAAGGCTGGAAAGCGTCATCTCCATGGTAAAGGGCGACTGCATGCAACTGCCTTTCGCCGACAACAGCTTCGATGCCGTGACAGCCGCATTCGGCATTCGCAACTTTGAAGACCTGGAGCGCGGCCTGCGGGAGATGCACCGCGTGCTGAAAGAAGGTGGGCACCTGAGCATAGTAGAGCTGACTACGCCTGTCACGTTTCCCATGAAGCAGCTCTTCAAGGTCTATTCGCATTCATTCCTGCCTTTCTATGGCAGGCTAATATCAAAGGACACCAAAGCCTACAGCTACCTTACCGCCACAATCGAAGCCTTCCCACAAGGCGAGACGATGGTGGAAATACTGAAATCGTGCGGCTTTTCGACAGCCTCGTTCAGGCGGCTCACGTTCGGCATCTGCACAATGTATCTTGCACAAAAATAAAACAAACACCTTATGGACAAATACGGACTGATTGGCTATCCACTCGAACACTCGTTCTCCATCAGCTATTTCAACCAGAAATTCGCCGATGAAAGCATAGACGCAGTGTATGAAAACTTTGAAATACCGACAATAGACCTGCTGCCGGAGGTACTGGAATCGAATCCTGACTTGCGAGGATTCAACGTCACAATACCTTACAAGCAGAAAGTCGTGCCTTTCCTCGACTCAATCAGCCCCGAAGCGAGAGCCATTGGAGCGGTGAACGTCGTGAAAGTGGAAAGGGAAGGCACAAAAACCATATTGAAAGGCTACAACTCCGATGTCATCGGATTCACAAAGAGCATAGAGCCTATGCTCGACAAAAACCACAAGAAAGCCTTGATACTCGGCACGGGCGGAGCCTCGCGAGCCATAGACTACGGCTTGAAAGCACTCGGCTTGGAAACGGTTTTCGTGAGCAGATATATGCGGCCGGGGACAATCCAATACGAGAACATCACACCGGACGTGGTGAAAGAATATAACGTCATCGTGAATTGCACCCCATGCGGAATGTATCCTCACACCGATGAATGCCCGCAACTGCCATACGAGGCAATGGACAGCCACACCATCCTGTATGACCTGATATACAATCCCGACACAACCCAGTTCATGCAAAAAGGCGCAGAGCACGGAGCGAGCACCAAGAACGGACTCGAGATGCTGCTGCTGCAGGCCTTCGCGAGCTGGGACTTCTGGAACGGGAAGGAGCAGCTTTAAGGCTTTTCGCCATAATATAACCAACGAACCACATCAAAAACCACCAACAAACGACATGGACAACAGCAACCGATATATGATGCGAGGCGTCAGCGCAGCAAAAGAGGACGTACACAACGCCATAAAGAACATTGACAAGGGCATATTTCCGCAGGCTTTCTGCAAGATTATACCCGACATACTGGGCGGCGATCCCGACTACTGCAACATCATGCACGCCGACGGCGCGGGCACTAAGTCATCGCTGGCCTATATGTATTGGAAGGAAACCGGCGACCTGAGCGTGTGGAAAGGCATAGCCCAAGACGCGCTGATAATGAACACCGACGACCTGCTCTGCGTAGGAGCCGTTGACAACATCCTCGTTTCGAGCACCATAGGACGCAACAAGATGCTTGTGCCTGGCGAGGTCATATCGGCCATAATAAACGGAACTGACGAATTGCTGAAGCAGATGCGCGACATGGGCATAGGCATCTATGCCACCGGGGGCGAGACCGCCGACGTGGGAGACCTCGTGCGCACCATCATCGTTGACTCCACCGTGACCTGCCGCATGAAGCGCAGCGACGTGATAGACAACGCCAACATCCGCCCGGGCGATGTCATAGTGGGCCTCGCCTCGTTCGGCAAGGCTACTTACGAAGACAGCTATAACGGCGGCATGGGCAGCAACGGACTGACCAGCGCGCGCCACGATGTGTTCGCAAAATACCTCGCAGAGAAATACCCGGAGAGCTACGACCACGCCGTTCCAGCCGAACTCGTCTACAGCGGGCACTACCACCTCGGCCAAGAGATTGAGGGAACGGGAGTCAACGCAGGCCAATTGGTGCTCTCACCAACACGCACTTACGCTCCGGTGATAAAGAAGATTCTCGACAAGCACCGCCCCGAAATACACGGAATGGTGCACTGCACCGGCGGCGCACAGACCAAGGTGCTCCACTTTGTGGGCGAAAACTGCAAGGTGATCAAGGACAATATGTTCGACGTTCCGCCCCTGTTCCGCATCATCCGCGAGGAGAGCAACACCGATTGGAAGGAGATGTACAAGGTGTTCAACATGGGTCACAGGATGGAAATATACGTAAGCCCCGAGACGGCAGACAACATCATCGAGATAAGCCGTGGCTTCAACATAGACGCTAAGGTGGTTGGTCACATCGAGGAAGGGCCGCGCAGCCTGACAATCAAGAGCGAATTTGGCACTTTTGAATATTGAAACATGACAGAAGACAACAGCATACTCCAGAAGCTCGACGGCCTGGTGAGCCGGTACGAGGAGATTTCAACGCTCATAACCGACCCGTCTGTCATCGCTGACCAGGAGCGATACGTAAAGCTGACGAGGGAATACAAAGACCTGGGCGACATCATGGACGCGAGGAAAAGGTACGTGGCCTGCCTCAACTCCATAGCCGAAGCCAAAGACATACTGGCCAACGAGAGCGACCCGGAGATGAAAGAGATGGCACGCGAGGAGCTTTCGGCAAACGAGGCACTGCGCCCCAAGATAGAGGAAGAGATAAAGGTGGCCCTGATACCAAAGGATCCTGAAGACGCAAAGAACGTGCAGATGGAGATAAGGGCCGGCACAGGCGGCGACGAAGCGGCACTGTTTGCGGGCGACTTGTTCCAGATGTACAAAAAATTCTGCGACTCAAAGGGCTGGACCCTGTCCATAACCAGCACGAGCGAAGGCGCTGTGGGCGGCTTCAAGGAAATTGATTTCGCAGTGAGTGGAGACAATGTGTACGGCACGTTGAAATACGAATCGGGAGTGCACCGCGTGCAACGGGTGCCCGCCACCGAGACACAAGGCCGGATGCACACCAGTGCCGCCACCGTGGCAGTGCTGCCGGAGGCCGACAAGTTTGAGGTGAACATCAATGAGGGCGACATAAAATGGGACACGTTCCGAAGCTCGGGAGCTGGCGGGCAGAACGTGAACAAGGTGGAATCGGGCGTGCGCCTGCGCTATCCGTGGAGAAATCCCAACACAGGCGAGACGGAAGAGATTCTCATCGAGTGCACCGAGACACGCGACCAGCCCAAGAACAAGGAGCGCGCACTGTCGCGCCTGCGCACCTTCATCTATGACCGCGAGCACCAGAAATACATCGACGACATAGCCAGCCGCCGCAAGACGCTCGTATCCACGGGCGACCGCAGCGCGAAGATACGCACATACAACTTCCCGCAGGGCCGCGTGACAGACCACCGCATAGGCTACACCACGCACGACCTGCAGGGATTCCTCGGCGGCAACATACAGGACATGATCGACGCCCTGACCGTGGCCGAGAACGCCGAGCGGATGAAAGAAAGCGAACTTTAAGCAATAGAATAATAATATGAGTTACCAATCGATAGACGCTCTGCAACGCGCATTGAGCGAAAACGTGTTCCACTATACCCGCGACACAAAAAAAGCTGCGGGCAGGGCATTAGGCACTATCGTGGAAACCATATCTTTCTATTTGCTTAACGAATGGGGATTCTACAAAGACATAGCCATTGAACGTGGCTTGCAAGAATATGGCAATACTGGCATCTCGCACAATGTGGAATTCACAATGCACCCGTTGCTGGCAGATTTCCAATGCAAGATTAACGCTGTTCCCCCATTGTCAAGCTCGAAAATATTAAGACAGATTGGACTAAATGGCATTAAAGCCACTCACAATATCCTGTTGGACAAAAACGGAATCCTAAGAAACGCATGCATAATTGGGAATAGCGAAGACAAGACTATGCTTGCCACTGTTTCCAACATAACCGATGACATCATTTCTGTTGACGTTTATCAACAACGCAACAAGCCATACGCTATGTTTGAATGCAAGCGCGTCGGAGTGGAAGAAGGCTGCAAAAAAGGTCCGCAAACTATTGAGAAGGCCAAACAAGGGGCTTATGTAGCAAACAACGCGTCTTCTTTGCAAAAGATAAGGAATAACAAAGGTGAGTTATTTGGTGTTCTGTACGAAGGCGACACACCTATCATTGCCCCATACGAGGAGTTGCGTCAAGACATATTATACGGCGAAGACACAACATTGCTGAGAAATTTTATACTCACCGTCGGCATCGTCAGCAACCACGGCAATTGGTTCTCGGCAAACAATATGAACAAAGAGCTGCGCGTTCTTGCGCAATCTTACGATTGGCTTTTATTCCTCTCTGACCAAGGGCTGTCACAATTCGTTTCCGAACTCTTGCTTGATCCACTGCCTGAGTACGAGGCTGCACAAGACGCTTTCCACAAAAGTTACAATGAAAGAAAGACAAACAATGTCTTCACTAAAACCAAGATGGACTTCAATGCGCATATAACATTGATGAATTATTTCCACAATAACATCCAAAAGATTGAAAGTTGGTTCAACGTTGTTTCTCCTACAGGCAAAGATATGGCACAACTAAAATCAGAACTCAACGCACTGAAAAACAAAAATTGGAGGAGCATGCAATGACAGCAGGGAGGAGAGTGAACACAATGAGCCAAAGTTGGTGTACACCACCAAAGTATGTCAATGCCATAAAACGGTTTTGGGGTGGGCAAATACATCTTGACCCATGTTCCAACCAATATTCTATCGTCAATGCAAATGTAGAATTCAGCCTGCCCGAAACAGATGGACTAGAACAGGAATGGAACTATCCTACGGTGTATGTCAATCCACCATACGGTGCAGACCGACATCGCGGCACAACAATAAAGAACTGGCTTGCCAAATGCGCTATGACCCACCAACGCTACAATGCCGAGGTCATAGCCCTAATTCCTGTAGCGCCCAACACTACCCATTGGAAGAACTACGTATTCGGTCAGGCGTCTGCCATCTGCTTTCTATATGACACAAGACTGAGATTTCTTGAAAACGGCATGGACACGGGCAAAGGAGCGCCTATGGCCTGCTGCCTCGTCTATTGGGGAAATAATATCAATGGATTCTTTGATAATTTCATTGAATTCGGTGCTGTGGTTGATATCCGCAATTTAATCAACACATTGATAGGAGACGACGGCACATACCCACAAATCAATTTCGACAACAATAACAACAAGACATATTATGAACAGGCAACAACTCATTGAGAACATATTCCAGAAGAAGTCATTCCTGTGCGTCGGACTCGACACCGACACAAAGAAGATACCGGCACACCTCGCAGGGAGCGACGATGCCATATTCGCCTTCAACAAGGCCATCATCGACGCCACCGCGCCGTTCTGCGTGGCCTACAAGCCCAACCTCGCCTTCTACGAGGCCGGAGGACTGAAAGGCATGGCCGCGTTCGAGAAAACCATAGCCTACCTGAAAGAGAACCATCCGCAGCACTTCATCATAGCCGACGCGAAGCGCGGCGACATAGGCAACACATCGACAATGTACGCAAGGACGTTCTTCGAGGAATATAACGTTGACGCCCTGACCGTGGCCCCATACATGGGTGAAGACAGCGTGACCCCGTTCCTGGCCTACAACGGCAAGTGGGTCATTCTGCTCGCGCTCACCAGCAACAAGGGTTCGCTCGACTTCCAGATGACAACCGACGGCAATGGCGAACGGCTCTTCGAGAAAGTGATGAGAAAAGCTCAGCAATGGGGCAACGACGGCAACATGATGTTCGTGGTCGGAGCCACACAGGGCCGGATGTTCGAGGACGTGCGCAAGGTGGCCCCGAGCCACTTCCTGCTGGTGCCGGGCGTGGGAGCGCAGGGCGGCAGCCTGCAGGAGGTATGCAAGTACGGCATGACCAAAGACTGCGGCCTGCTGGTCAACTCATCGCGCGGCATCATATACGCAAGCGGTGGCGAAGACTTTGCAGAGGCAGCAGCGGCGAAAGCGGAGGAACTGCAACGCGAGATGGCCGCCGAACTGGCGCAACTGTAAGCGCAGGGCAACGGCACCGCGCCTGCCACCAGACCACGCCAAGCCACCGAATGCAGGCTAAGTTCCATGGATAATAACACGGCGAAAACAGGCGCGGAGGCGGCACAGCGTAACTCATTGGCACTCAACGCATTGCAAAACGGGTCGAATTGGCTCGCAAAACGGCTCGTTTCAGCTCGCGAAACGGGCCGTTTCGCAATGTGAAACGGCCCGTATTGCAAACCGACACCGCCGAGGCTTCCGCACAAGCCCACTGCACCGGTGCCGGCAACAGCCCACAAAAGCATCGGGAACGGAGGCCAAACAAACAGAAACGCCGCCATGGCGACCGCACCGTATGCCACCGAAACGCACAGAAAGCACAACACGCAGACACAGGCAACAAGACATGGCAATGGACAACAGCAAGATAATCAACGACCCGGTGTTCGGGTTCATAAAGATTCCCGGTGGCCTGCTGCTCAGCATCGTGCAGCACCCGCTCATGCAACGGCTGACACGGATAAACCAGCTCGGGCTGGCGTCGGTGGTCTATCCAGGGGCAAGGCACTCGCGCTTCCAGCACTCCATAGGCGCGTTCCACCTGATGAGCGAGGCCATAAACACGCTGCAGCAGAAGGGCAACTTCATATTTGACAGCGAGGCCGAGGCTGTGGAGGCGGCCATACTGATGCACGACATAGGCCACGGCCCGTTCAGCCACGTGCTGGAAAACACGCTCATACGAGGCATATCGCACGAGGAGATATCCGAGCTGATGATGAAACGCATAAACCGCGACCTCGGCAACCAGCTCAACCTCGCCCTGAAAATCTTCAAGAACGAATATCCCAAACGCTTCCTCCACCAGCTCATAAGCAGCCAGCTCGACATGGACAGGCTCGACTACCTGACACGCGACAGCTTCTTCACCGGCGTGAACGAAGGCAGCATAGGCAGCGCACGGATAATAAAGATGCTCAATGTGCACGACGACAACCTCGTTGTGGAGCACAACGGCATATTCTCCATAGAGAACTACCTAACCTCGCGCAGGCTGATGTACTGGCAGGTGTACCTCCACAAGACCGCCGTGGCCGCAGAGTGCGTGCTCGTGAACGCGCTGAACAGGGCCAAGCTCATAACGCAGGAGGGCGGCGACATATTCGCCCCGCCTGCCCTCAGGTATTTCCTGGAGAACGACGTGGACGCCGAGTGGTTCAGAACGCACGACGAAACGCTTGACAAGTACAGGGAGCTGGACGACAACGACATCTGGAGCGCACTCAAGGTGTGGACCCACCACGGCGACAAGATACTGAGCACGCTGGCCGCCGACATGGTGAACAGGCGCATATTCAAGGTGGAAGTGAGCGATGAGCCGTTCGACCAAGGCTACATCGACAACACGAGGCAACGCATAGCCCGCATAATGGGCATAGGCACAGACGACGCGCGGTGGCTGGCGGGCATCAACGAAATAGAAAAAGACATGTACGACCCGGCCGACGACAACATAACAGTGATATACAAAGACGGCGCGACCAAAGACATATCCGAGGCCTCCGAACTGCTCGGCATGGAGCTTCTTTCTAAAAAAATCAGAAAATATTACCTTTGTTATCAGCGTGTCTAAATAAATATTGCTATATTTGCAGAATTAAAAACCGTCAATAACAAGCCGAAATGGAATTTACAGCAAAACAGATTGCAGATTACATAGGTGGTAAGGTTGAAGGCGACGAGAACGCCACCATAAACACATTTGCCAAGATAGAAGAAGGACGGAAAGGCGCAATATCTTTCCTCTCCAACCCCAAATACTACCATTATATATATGACACAGAGGCAAGCATTGTGCTCGTGAACAAAGACTTCGCGCCCGAGAAGCCCGTGAAGGCCACGCTGATACGCGTGGACAACGCCTACGAGTGCGTGGCCCGGCTGTTGCAGCTCTACGCCGCGGCCAAGCCGCGCAGGCAGGGCATAGACCCGCTCGCCTCGATAGCGCCCACAGCCAAGATAGGCGACGGCGCATACGTAGGGGCGTTCGCCTGCATAGGCGACGGGGTGACCATAGGCGCGAACACCCAGATATACCCCCACACAGTGATAGACAGCGGCGTGACCATCGGCGAGGGCTGCCTGCTCTACCCCAACGTGACCATCTACAACGGATGCAAGATAGGCAACAACGTCATCATCCACGCCGGAAGCGTGATAGGAGCCGACGGGTTCGGCTTCGCCCCAGGCAACGACGGATATGACAAGATACCGCAGATAGGCATCGTGACGATAGAAGACAACGTGGAGATAGGCGCCAACACCTGCGTGGACCGCTCCACAATGGGCAGCACGGTGATAAAGAAGGGCGCGAAGCTGGACAACCTCATACAAGTGGCCCACAACGTGGAAATAGGCGAGAACACCGTGATGTCGGCCCAGGTGGGCATAGCAGGGAGCACAAAGATTGGGTCGTGGTGTATGTTTGGCGGCCAGGTGGGCATAGCAGGCCACATCCACATCGGCGACCGGACATCGTTCGGGGCGCAATCGGGCGTGCCCGGCAACACCAAGGGCAACCAGACACTGATAGGCACACCGCCAATGGAGCCGAAGGCCTACTTCAAGTCGCAGGCCATATTCCGCAAGCTGCCCGAACTGTACAAGGAGATAAACGAGCTGAAGAAGCAAGTAGAAGAATTAAGAAACAAATAAAAATACATTCACGATGAAACAGATGACGCTTAAAGGCAGTTTCTCGCTATGCGGGAAAGGCCTACACACAGGGCTGAGCCTCACCGTTACTTTCAATCCCGCAAAGGAAAACACCGGCTACAAGATACAGCGCATTGACCTTGAAGGAATGCCGATAATAGACGCCGTGGCCGAAAACGTGGTGGACACGCAGCGCGGCACCGTGCTTGGCAAGGGCGACATAAGAATCTCGACGGTAGAGCACGGACTGGCCGCCCTCTATGCCATGGGCGTGGACAACTGCCTCATACAGGTGAACGGCCCAGAGTTCCCCATACTCGACGGCAGCGCGGCCATATACGTGGAGAAGATAAAGGAAGTGGGCATGGAAGAGCAGAACGCCCCGAAAGACTGGTATGTCATACGCAAGAAAATCGAAGTGAAGGACGAGGAGAGCGGCTCGTGCATCACCCTGCTGCCCGACGAGGAGTTCAGCCTCACGGCAATGTGCTCGTTCAACTCAAAGTTCATCAACAGCCAGTTCGCCACTCTCGACAAGGTTGAGGACTTCGCAACCGAGATAGCCCCCGCCCGCACATTCGTGTTCGTGAGGGACATCGAGCCACTGCTCAAGGCCAACCTCATCAAGGGCGGCGACCTCGACAACGCCATCGTGATGTACGAGAAGCAGATATCGCAGGAACAGCTCGACAAGCTGGCCGATATGCTCGATGTGGAGCACCGCGACGCCACCGAGCTTGGCTACATACAGCACAAGCCACTGGTATGGGAAAACGAGTGCACGCGCCACAAGCTGCTCGACATCATCGGCGACATGGCACTGATAGGCAAGCCCATCAAGGGGCGCATAATAGCCACCCGCCCGGGCCACACGATAAACAACAAGTTCGCACGGCAGATGCGCCGCGACATACGCAAGCACGAAGTGCAGGCCCCCATATACGACCCGAACGAGGAACCGATAATGGACATAAACCGCATAAGGGAACTGCTGCCACACCGCTACCCCATGCAGCTCGTGGACAAAGTGATATCGCTGGGCGCTACAAGCATCGTAGGCGTGAAGAACATCACCAGCAACGAGCCTTTCTTCCAGGGCCACTTCCCGCAGGAACCAGTCATGCCGGGCGTGCTCCAGATAGAAGCCATGGCGCAATGCGGCGGCTTGTTGGTGCTCAACACGGTGGAAGAGCCTGAGCGCTGGTCTACATATTTCATGAAGATTGACGACGTGAAGTTCCGCCAGAAAGTGGTGCCGGGCGACACTCTCCTGTTCAAGGTAGACCTGCTTGCCCCCGTCCGCCACGGTGTGTCGTCGATGAAAGGCTACGGCTTTGTGGGCGACCGCGTCGTGGTAGAGGCAACATTCACAGCTCAAATAGTCAAGAACAAATAAGCAAAGGCATGAACATAATAAGTGAAATGGCGTATGTCGACCCTGAAGCACAGTTGGGCGACAACAACATCATAGGGCCGTTCTGCTATATCGACAAGGACACCGTCATCGGCAACAACAACAAACTATACAACAGCGTGACCATACACATGGGAGCGCGCATAGGCAACGGCAACGAGTTCTTCCCCGGAGCGAGCATAAGCACAAAGCCGCAAGACCTGAAATACAAGGGAGAACGGACGTTCTGCGAAATAGGCGACAACAACAGCATAAGGGAGAGCGCCACCATCAGCCGCGGCACGGCAAGCAAAGGCAAGACCGTGGTAGGGTCGAACAACCTGCTGATGGAGAATATGCACATCGCTCACGACTGCATGATAGGCAGCGGCGTCATCATCGGCAACTCCACAAAGCTGGCCGGCGAGATTGTCATCGATGACAATGCCATACTCAGCGCGACGGTGCTCACCCACCAGTTCTGCCGCATCGGTGGCTACGTGATGATTCAAGGCGGATGCCGTTTCAGCCAAGACATTCCGCCTTACATAATCGCCGGCAAAGAGCCCACCCGGTATTGCGGCCTGAACATAATAGGGCTGAGGCGGCGCGGATTCTCCAATGAGACCATCGACATGATACACAACACCTACCGCATCATCTATTCCAACGGAATAATCAAAGACGGGATACAGGAAGCAAGGGCCCAATACCCAGGCGTAAAAGAAGTGGAATATATCTGCTCTTTCATCGAGAACTCCAAGCGGGGCATCATCCGATGAGCGGCACGCTGATTGTTGTCACCGGACCGACTGCCGTTGGCAAGACAGAACTGTGCCTGGAAATTGCCAACAAATACCGAATACCTGTCATCAACGCAGACTCAAGGCAGATGTACAAGGGCATGGAAATAGGCACGGCAGCCCCGACAGCGCAGCAACTAAAAGCCGTGGAACACTATTTCGTGGGCAACCTGCAACCTACCGCCTATTACAGTGCGGCAATGTTCGAGCACGACGTGCTCAATTTGCTTGATTGCCTGTTCGGCAAGGAAGTTCCTACGGCAAGCTCTGAACCAGACACGACACAGACAAGAATCGCACTTATGAGCGGTGGAAGCATGATGTACATCGATGCCGTGTGCAACGGCATCGATGACATCCCCACCATCACGCCAGAAACACGGAACATCCTGAAGGAAAGACTGGCAGCCGAAGGCCTCGAAAAACTATGCGAAGAGCTCAAAGCCCTCGACCCGGAATATTACGGCATCGTGGACAAGAAGAACCCGCGGCGCGTCATTCACGGTCTGGAGATATGCCTGCAAACAGGCAAGCCATACTCATCGTTCCGCAAGAAATCAAAGAAACAGAGGAACTTCAAGATAATAAAAATAGGCTTGAACCGCCCCCGTGAGGAGCTGTACACAAGAATAAACGCCAGAGTAGACAAGATGATGAGCCAGGGACTGCTCGACGAAGTCAAGACTCTCTACCCTCTGAGAGCGCACAACGCACTGAACACAGTCGGATACAAGGAGCTATTTGCATACATTGACGGGACCTACACTTACGAAGAGGCCATTGAACGGATAAAGGGCAACACTCGCCGATACGCGCGCAAGCAGCTCACGTGGCTCAAAAAAGACAAAGACATCGTATGGTTTTCCCCAAACGACAAGGACGCTATAATGAATTATATTTCTCAACATGAGTAAGAATCCAAAGAAGAAAAAAGGAGGAATAGGATACTGTTTCAGCCTTTGCAGAAACGCAGCCAGAAGATTCGGACACTTCTACATAAGATTGTATAAAGGAAAGCCCTGGTACATCAAGTTCATATCCGGGCTTGTTTCGCTTATCGTTGCATTCATCCTCTACTTGGTCGCTGTGGACATCAATTTCCTTTGGTTGTTTGGCAAGTCTCCCGATATGGCCACAATAAAGAACCCCATTACGAACCAAGCCACAGAAATATATAGTGCCGACAGCGTAATGATAGGCAAATTCTTCAGCGAGAACAGGACACCGGTCAAATACGAGGAGGTCAATCCTGTATTTTGGAAAGCGCTTGTAGACACAGAAGACGAACGCTTCTACCGTCATTTCGGCATCGACTTCCAAGGAGTGTTCGCCGCTATAAAAGACTATGCCGTACACAACGACGCCCGCGGAGCCTCAACCATCACCCAGCAGCTGGCCAAGAATATGTTCCGCGTTAGGACACAGTACTCAACAGGCCTCCTCGGCAAGGTTCCAGGACTGAAGATTCTGATAATGAAAAGCAAAGAATGGATCACTGCCGTAAAGATAGAAAGACTTTTCACAAAGAAAGAAATCCTCACGATGTATGCCAACACGGTCGATTTCGGCTCAAATTCGTTCGGCATAAAGACAGCCTGCAAAACTTATTTCGGCAACACCCCGGCTGAACTTACAGCGGAGCAAGCCGCCGTATTGGTGGGAATGCTCAAGGCCACGACCTATTATAACCCCCGCCTCAACCCGGAAAACAGCCTACGCAGAAGGAACACCGTGCTCAACAACATGGTCATACACGGTGATCTCACACAGGCACAATATGACTCACTGAAATCCATCCCTATCAAGCTGGACTACAGTGTGGAAAGCACATACGACGGACAAGCCACATACTTCCGCGAAGCAGTGGCCAACTACCTTCGCGACTGGTGCAAGGAAAACGGATACGACCTCTACAACAGCGGATTGAAAATATACACTACGGTAGACACAAAGATGCAGAAATATGCCGAAGAGGCAGCCAAGAAGCAGATGAAAACCGTACAGAGGAACTTCAACAACCACTGGGGCAAAACCAATCCGTGGCAAGACGAGAACCATAAGGAGATTCCAAACTTCATAGAGAACCTCGCACAGAAACTCCCTGTCTACAAATACCTCACAAACAAATATCCAAACGACCCCGACTCTGTGACCTACTGGCTGAACAAACCGCACAAAGTGAAGGTGTTCGACTACGAAAAAGGCACAATAGAAAAGGAGATGAGCACGATGGACTCTATCCGATACATGGAGCGGTTCATGCACTGCGGGTTCGTGGCCATGGAGCCTGCGACAGGTCATGTGAAGGCTTGGGTGGGCGACATAGACTTTGACACATGGAAGTATGACAAGGTCACGGCAATGCGCCAGCCAGGTTCCACGTTCAAGCTCTTCGTTTACGCCG
Source organism: uncultured Prevotella sp. (assembly GCA_944320355.1). Taxonomy (GTDB): domain Bacteria; phylum Bacteroidota; class Bacteroidia; order Bacteroidales; family Bacteroidaceae; genus Prevotella. Next base: position 78,519 of record CALUHC010000041.1, read on the forward strand.
AAGCCATGAACCAAGGACTGACCCCATGCGACAAGCGGCTCGACGCTTACATAAGCATGAAAGTCTATGACAAGTTCCAAAAGAAGGAGGTTACATGGGCACCGACCAACGCCAATGGATACTTCACCGGAGATTCCATGCCGCTCAAAGCAGCCTTCGCACAGAGCATAAACTCTGTGGCAGTAAGGCTGGGCCAAGAGGTCGGCATCGACAACATAGTACGAACAGCCCATGCCATGGGAATAAAAAGCCCGCTTGACAACACCCCGTCACTTGCCTTAGGGTCAAGCGATGTCAACCTCCTTGAACTTGTAAACTCATATTGCACCGTTGTTAACGATGGCAAAGCGCACGAGCCGGTGCTTGTAACGAGGATACTCGACCGTGACGGCAACGAAATATATGTGGCTCCAACCGAACAGCGACAGGCCATTTCGTACAAGAGCGCATTCCTGCTCCAGCAACTGCTACTCGGCGGACTGCGCGAGCCGGGAGGCACGAGCATGAGCCTGTGGAGGTTTGTCAGCAAGTTCAACGACACTGAGTTCGGCGGAAAGACAGGAACATCCAACAACCATTCCGACGCATGGTTTGTGGGCATCAGCCCCAACATAGTGGTCGGCGCATGGGTTGGCGGCGAATACCGCAGCATACATTTCCGCACAGGTGCGCTCGGCCAAGGCAGCCGCACAGCCTTGCCTATCTGCGGATATTTCCTCGAATCCGTGCTCGGCGACCCTGCCTTCAAGAAATACCACGGCAAGTTCGCAAAGCCAACCGACGAGATTGAATACGATATGTACAATTGCAGCAGCTACTACTACCACCGCCCAGACACCGACTCAGTGTCTGCAGACAGCATAATGAACTCCATCAGCGAAGAGATTATCACGCTCGCCCCAACCGACGAGGCCGCTTCGCTTGATGCCGGAAACGAAGAAAAAGACAACGGTCACAACGAGCGGGCAAATGGCAACAAATCCAAACAAAACAAAGAAGCAACCGACAAGAAACACTCCAAAGCCAGGCAGCCACAGTTTGAAGACGTGTTCTATTGATTGACTGAACATACAAATGGAGCTAGACCTCGACAACAAGGAATGGCAGTCGGCACTGCGCATCATCAACAACACACGGCGCTCGCTTTTCCTGACAGGGAAAGCGGGCACCGGAAAATCCACATTCCTGCGCTACGTAGCCCAGACCACCAAGAAAAAACACGTAATACTCGCACCCACCGGCATTGCGGCCATAAACGCCGGAGGCAGCACCCTGCACAGCTTCTTCCGCCTGCCGTTCCACCCGCTCATACCTACCGACAGCCGATACAGCACCCGCAACATAAGGAAAACGCTGAAGTACAGCAGTGACCACTGCAAGCTGATACGCGAAGTGGAGCTGATCATCATCGACGAGATAAGCATGGTGAGGGCAGACATCATTGATTTCATCGACAAGGTGCTGCGCATCTACTGCCGAAATATGCGAGAGCCGTTTGGCGGCAAGCAGCTCCTGCTTGTCGGCGACATATACCAGCTTGAGCCTGTTGTCACTGAGGATGACCACCGGCTGCTCCACCCATTCTACGAATCGGCTTATTTCTTCGCGGCGAAAGTGTTCAGCCAGATGAAGCTCGTCAGCATAGAGCTGCAAAAAGTTTACAGGCAGACCGACCAATCGTTCATAGACATACTGGACCACATCCGCAACAACACTGCCGGACAGGCCGAACTGCAAGTGCTAAACTCTCGCGTCGGAGCCAGACTAAACACACAAGACAGCAGGCTGGCAATAACCCTGGCAACCCGCCGAGACACTGTGGACTACATAAACGAGCAGCAGCTCGACAAGCTGGACGGCGCACCGTCGGTGTTCCTCGGCGAAATCAAAGGCGAGTTCCCGCTGACATCGCTCCCGTCGCCAATGGAACTGCACGTAAAAGTGGGAGCACAGGTGATATTCATCAAGAACGACAAGGACAAGAGATGGGTGAACGGCACCCTCGGGGTGATAGACTGCATAGACGAAGGGCAGGGCACCATAAGCGTAATCACTGAAGACGGAAACGAATATGAGGTGGAACGCGACGTATGGGAGAACATACGATACACGTTCAACGAAAAAGAACAGAAGATAGACGAAGAGCAACTCGGCCTGTACCGCCAGTTCCCCATGAGGCTGGCATGGGCCATAACCATCCACAAAAGCCAGGGGCTGACCTTCCGCCAAGTCAACATCGACTTCACCGGAGGTGTGTTCGCCGGGGGGCAGGCTTATGTCGCACTAAGTCGCTGCACGTCGCTCGAAGGCCTGAACCTCAAGGAACCCATCCACGAGAAAGACATTTTCATACGCCCCGAAGTGGTAAGGTTTGCCAAGCAATACAACAACACAGCCATATACAGGCAGGCCATGCAGGAAAACCGCGCCGACGCAGAATACAGCCAGGCCGTGAAGGCATTCGACCGGCATGACTTCGACACATTCATCGAGTACTTCTTCAAGGCCATCCACAGCCGCTACGACATAGAGAAGCCGGCAGCCAAACGGCTGATACGCAGGAAACTGGGCATCATAAACACGCTCAAGCAAGAAAACGAGCGGCTCGAACAGGAGCTGCGCGACAAGGACGATTTCCTGAAAAGACTGTCGGCCGAGTACACCTTGCTCGGCAAGGAGTGCGAAAAGGAGAATATGCCCGACGCAGCCATTGCCAACTACCGCAAGGCCCTGCAACTCTACCCTGAGGCTTTCGAGGCCCAAAGGCGCATGGACAGGCTGTCGGGCCGTGACTGAGCGCACAGCCGCCACGCCCTCACACACTCGCCAAACCGGCAGGAACCAGAATCAACAAAATGTGCAAACGAACTTAGAACATCATGATAGACTTCCCGATAGCAAAAATCAACCTCGGACTAAACATAGTCAGCAAGCGCAGTGACGGCTACCACAACTTGGAGACCGTGTTCTATCCTGTCCCAGTAAAAGACGCACTCGAAATCCATCCCATGGCGGCCGGATTTCCGTCTGACACGGATTGCGACCTGAAAGTGACCAACATGGCGATAGAAGGCAACGAACAAGACAACCTCGTGGTGAGGGCCTACAACCTGCTGGCACACGAATACGACCTGCCCCGACTGCACATACACCTCTACAAAGGCATACCCATGCAGGCAGGCATGGGCGGCGGGTCGAGCGACTGCGCCTGCATGATCGCAATGCTCAACCGCGAGTTCGGCCTGGGCATGAGCCAAGACAAGATGACAAGCATCGCAGCGAAGCTGGGAGCCGACTGCCCGTTCTTCATACTCGGCACCCCAGCCTATGCCGAAGGCATTGGAGAGTTGCTACATCCCATTGCGCTCGACCTCAGCGGATGGACGATAGCCATTGTGAGCCCCGGCATACCCGTATCCACACGCGAGGCATTCGCCGGCATACATCCCCGCCAAACCGTGACGAAATGCCGCGACATAGTGGCACAACCGATAGAAACATGGCGCGACAGCCTGACCAACGACTTTGAGGACAACGTGTTCCGCCTGCACCCTGAGATAGGCGAAATAAAAGAAAAGCTGTACGGGCTCGGCGCGACATACGCCTCGATGACCGGCAGCGGAAGCAGCGTGTTCGGACTGTTCCGCTCCAAGATAGACCTCAAAGGCTGCTTCGCCGGCATGACAACCCACTGCGCCACCCTGTAACAAGCAGCAAACAGTCAGAAGGCACAACGGCCGTCGCCTGCCGGCGGCGGAAGCATATCGCCGCCAAACGGGTCGTAATCCATCGGCATATCGGGCAGTCCGGCGTCGCCGTTGATGCGCGAGCCCACAATCTCGCCCCCTCCGCCAGCAGTGGCCGACTTGCCAAGGCGCGTATCCTCGGGATTCTCAAAGCGGGTGAACTCCCCGCGGAAGGTCAGCAGCACGTCGCCTGTGGCGCCCTTACGGTGCTTGGCTATGATGATTTGGGCCATGCCGTGCAGGTCGCGGCCGTTTTCGTCCTGATATATATGGTAATATTCCGGACGGTGGACGAACAGCACCATGTCGGCATCCTGCTCTATTGCGCCCGACTCTCGCAAGTCGCTCAGCTGCGGCCGCTTGCCTTCCAGGCCCTCGCGCGACTCCACTCCGCGGTTCAGCTGGCTCAGAGCCAATATCGGTATGTCGAGCTCCTTGGCCAGCCCCTTCAGCGAACGCGATATTGTCGACACCTCTTCCTGGCGGCTGCTGAAGCGCATTCCGTTGGCATTCATCAGCTGCAGGTAGTCTATCATTATCAGCTTCACACCATGCTCGCGCACAAGCCGCCGCGCCTTTGTGCGCAACTCGAAGACCGAAAGTCCCGGTGTGTCGTCCACATAGAGCGGCGCGCCTATCAGGTTGCCCATCCGCTTGTCCAGCCGCTCCCACTCGTCGGGCTGCAACTGGCCGTTCAGTATCTTGCTTCCCTGTATCTCGCAGCAGTTGGAAATCAGTCGGTTCACCAGCTGCACGTTGCTCATTTCGAGCGAGAAGAAAGCCATCGGCACCTTATAGTCAGCCGCGATGTTTTTCGCCATGGACAGCGCGAACGACGTCTTACCCATGGCCGGTCGGCCGGCAATGATGACAAGGTCGCTCGCCTGCCATCCGCTGGTTATGTCGTCCAGCTTGTGATAGCCCGTGGGCACACCCGTGAGGCCGTCCTTGTTGGCCGCCGCCTTCTGTATCACCTCCACGGCGTTCTTTATCACAGGGTCTATCTGGGTGTAGTCCTTCTTCATGTTGATGCGCGAAAGCTCGAAGAGCGAGCCTTCGGCCTCCTGCATCAGGTCGTCTATGTCAACAGTGTCATCGAACGCCTTGGTCGTTATCACGCCCGCGTATGATATGAGCTGGCGTGCGATGAACTTCTGCGCTATTATCCGCGCATGGAATTCGATGTTGGCCGACGAGGCCACGCGCGAGGTCAGCTCCACGATGTAGGCCGGCCCGCCCACCTCGTCAAGGTCGCCGTTCTTGGCCAGCTGCTGCGTCACGGTAAGCTCGTCGACAGGCTGCTCGGCCATGCTGAGGTCACGCACAGCGGCATATATCTTCTGGTTGCGCGGCTCGTAGAAGCTCTCCGGGTATAGAATCTCGCACACCACGGCGTATGCGTCCTTGTCAATCATCAGCGCCCCCAGCACAGCACGCTCCACATCGAGAGCCTGCGGCTGCAGATGCCCATAAGTATTGTCCACCGGGGCTGCCTTGCGCGGCCTCCGTGGCCTGTTGTTCTCTTGTTCTGCCATTAGGATTTTCGGTTTGGACTGCAAAAGTACAAAAAATGATGGTAATAACACTGCCTTTTCACGGCAAAATGACAAGAACCTCGCCCGAGGCAGACAGACAGCCTCACGCCACAGACACCGCAACAAGACAAGCCGCAGCGCCTGCCACAGTGCCGCCGCATACCGGCAATACAGCAAGTGCATCACGCCGGCCGGACAAAACGCCGCACATCCGCAAGCCCCGGGGACAACAAGACGCCTGCCTGCGGCACACATCATACAGACAAGCCAAGAGGGCATGCAAGCAGAATGCGCACCGCCTGTAAGTCAAGTCATTGACAATCAGCATAGTTACAAAACGTGCCGTTTTAGCTTGCAAAACGGCACGTTTCGGGCGGTGAAACGGCACGTTTCAGGGTGCCAAACGGCACATATTGCAAACCAAGCGCACAAAAGTTGGCATTGTGTTCGCGTGCAACACAGCAAAAGGCACGCAATTATCTCCGCGACAGCCTGGCAGAGCCAACGAACAGAGTCCACCTGGCCGCAACGCAAACCAAACCGGGCGCCCCCCCAACCACACCGGGAAACGCCGCCAAGAGAATGAGCCGAAAACGAAGTCAACCAGAAAAAGACTTTAACCACACAACCATTGGCCAAACGGGAAAACAGCCAACGGCAAAGAAAATGGAAAAAACAGGACGACATCTTAGAAGTTGACATGATTTTATCAACTGCCGAGCTGTGTCGGATTTTCGAGACATAATGCACACACTCACGCTGCCACGCCTACGGTCGCCCCGCGCTGGCCGTTGTCAGGCCCACTCCAAATGCGCCACCAGCACAACTCAACGCTTCTTCCTGCCACGGAACAGAGAGCCGTAGCGCGACATCAGCTTGCGCACAAGCATGAAAGCGTCGAACGCTGTGATGCTGTTGCTGATGATGCTCGTCACGAGCTCGCCTCTGGTGCTGGCTTTCTGCGGCGCAAAAAGGCTGTTCCACGTAGTGCCTATTTGCTCACTCTTTTTCCTTATTTCAGTGCGCAACTCGTCCTTACGGGCCTGTATCTCGGCCAAGGTATTATAGGAAATGATACGATTGTTCATAATATATTGGCGTGATGAAAGATGTCAGTTGAGCAGTATCCCGGTAATAAACCTTACCAACGGTCGCACTATAAGAGGCTTACGCAAGGCATAGATGACAACCAGCAGCAACAGAAACGCCCCCGCAACAATAGCAAACGCCACCGGCAAGCCCACACACGAGGCCAGCAGATGGACAGCTGCGAACGAGAGGTAGAACAGCACCGCGACTATCAGGGTGAACATGATGAGGCTCAACGACAGAGCCGTGATCAGCCTGACAAGCTTGTCTATTATGTCGAACTTCATGTATTCTTTCTGAAGACCGATATAATCTTTCAGCATTTCCACGAGCCGCGCTATCGACTCTACGTTCTTGTCGTTTGATAACATAATTGATTACTGTGGCTTTTGGCGCGACCTGCGCGCCGCTTAGTTACTGTTATTGTTTATTTGTCCTATGCCCGCTCACATCGCCTGGGCGCAAGCCGCATATTCCCCCTGGCACTTCCGGCACAGACAGCTATACCTGAAAAATGCCAAGGGGAACCGCATTTTTGCGGACAACATGTCACTTTGCCGCCACGCAGCATCCTTTTGCAGGCTCCACCCGGCGGGAAAAGCTGACCGGCATCATGCCTCGGGGGCAGCCTCGCGAATATCGTCAACGAGGTCGCTCACCTCTTTGCGGCTCAACTTGATGTTGTGCTTTGCCAGAAAGTCGTCCACTGCGTCTGTGATTTTCTCACGTGTGTCTTTTCCTTTTTCGGGCGCCAACAGCAGACCCAACACTGCGCCGGCGATTGCTCCGCCCAAGAATGCGCTGATATAACCTAAACTCTTCATAACTTTATATTTTAAATTAAACAATAAATATGTACATTCAATGCCTCAACTCAATCCCGGCCTACTCCAGACCTGCCTGAAGTGGAAAGGACGGCGCGCCTCTCAGCAAAAGGACGGCGCAACCAGACCGGAACCGAGTTCGCCTGCAATTGTCATGTGCAGTTTATTTTCCACAAAGATAAGAAAGTTTTCGCGAGCGCAGCTATTTTATTTATTGTTTTTTGTTAAAACCACGCTCTTAGCGTCATTTAACAAACTTTATGTGGCATCAAGTCACGCTTTTGACTGATATTTTGTAACTTCGCGAAAATATTTACATACAAATTTGCAAGTTTAACTTAAACAGATGGTAAACATGAAGAAGTACATGGTGTTATGCGCAGGATTATGCGCTGCAATGGCTTTAACTGGTTGCAAGTCTAGCGAGAGCGCATACAAGAAAGCATACGAGAAGGCCAAGGCTCAGGAAACAGCGCAACAGACTGCCCCCGAGACAGCCCAGACAGAAGCGAACGTGGTGGCACCTCTCGTGGACAAACCTGCCACAGACACTAAGGTCGTGGACAACGTGGACAATGTACAGGTGCGCGAGGAGAAAGTATCGCTTGTCAATGGCTCCGGCCTGAAAGCTTTCAGCGTGGTGGTTGGCTCGTTCTCGCTCAAGGCCAATGCCGACGGACTGCAGCAGAAGCTGCGCGACTCTGGCTACGACGCACAAGTGGTGAAGAACGACGAGCGCAATATGTACCGCGTGGTGGCCACAACATTCGACAACAAAGTCGATGCCGCTGCCAGCCGCAACGAATTCCGCGCCCAGTACCCCGACGCATGGTTGCTCTACAACGCCCAGTAAACATCTCTTGCTGACAGCATCTGTGGCACGGATATTGTCCATTGACTACGGGAAAAAGCGCACCGGGCTGGCGGTCACCGACCCTCTCCAGATAGTTCCGGGAGGGTTGGCCACTGTCGCCACGGCCGATTTGTTCGAATATCTGCGCGACTATGTGTCGCGCGAAGAGGTGGAGCGCATCGTCATAGGCGAGCCCAAACAGCCCAACGGACAGCCAAGCGAGAACATGGAGCGCGTGAGGCAGTTCGTAGCACGGTGGCGAAAGGCCATGCCTGCAATCCCCATCGTGTACTATGACGAGCGGTTCACGTCTGTGCTTGCCCATCAGGCCATGATTGACGGCGGGCTCGGCAAAAAGGCGCGGCGCAACAAGGAACTGGTGGACGAGATAAGCGCTACCATCATTCTGCGCGACTACCTCAACTCAAGGCGTTAGCACAATCCGGCGCTTTCCCATGAATTATGCTTAAGACATGATATTACCTATTTATATTTACGGGCAACCGGTATTGCGAAAGGTTGCCGAAGACATTCCGGCAGATATGCCGGGATTGAGCGAATTGGTTCAGGATATGTTCGAGACCCTCGCCGAGTCGGAGGGCATAGGGCTGGCAGCGCCTCAGATTGGCAAGGCCATACGTGTCGTTGTCATCGACCTTGATGTCATTTCGGACGACCTGCCTGAATACAAAGGCTTCAGGCGCGCTTACATAAACCCACACATCGTGGAATATGACGACTCCAAGACCGAGACTATGGAAGAGGGATGCCTCAGCCTGCCGGCCATACACGAGAATGTGACGCGCCCCACACGCATCCGCGTGCAGTATCTTGATGACGCCCAGCAACAACATGACGAGTGGGTGGACGGCTACCTTGCCCGGGTGATGCAGCACGAGTTCGACCACCTTGACGGCAAGATGTTCATCGACCGCATATCCCCATTGCGCAAGCAACTCATCAAGAGCAAGCTCCGCGCCATACTCCAAGGCCGCTTCCGCTGTGCGTACAAGGCAAAGGCTGCGGCCAAACGATAGCACCGGCCGCCATGCCTTCTGGCGGCACTCAGTCTTTTTCACGGATGTATCGAAAGGTTGTTTTCTTCTTTGCGCTGCTGTTCATGCCACTGGCAGGCAAGGCGCAGTTCAACACAGACAGACTAGTGACAATAGGGCGCAGCGCGCTCTATTATGAGGACTATGTGCTCTCGATACAGTACTTCAACCAAGCCCTGTCCGCAAAGCCATACCTCTACGAGCCGTGGTTCTACAGAGGTGTGGCCAAATTCTACCTTGACGATTATGTAGGCGCAGAAAACGACTGCACGGAAGCCATCGAGCGCAACCCCTACGTAGTCGACATATACGAGCTGAGGGGCATCGCAAGGATAAGGCAGGGCAAATATTCAGATGCCATAGCCGATTACACACGCGCACTGAAATACGACCCTGAAAACCGCGGACTATGGCACAACCGCGTGCTATGCCGCATACAAGACAAGGACTACGAGCGTGCACTGGCAGAACTTGACACCATGCAAACGCGGTGGAGCAAGTATGCGGCCGCCTACTCCATGCGGGCTGAGGTATATATGCTGCAGAAAGACACCACTCAAGCCATCAAAGCGCTTGACAAAAGCCTTGAAATTGACCCTTACGACGGCTCTACCTGGACCATGCGCTCCATCATAAGCCTGTCGCGCCGCGAGTGGAAAGAGGCCGAAGGCTACCTCGACAAGGCCATACACCTTCTGCCGCGCGAGGCCGGTAACTACATAAACCGGGCATTGGCGCGCGTCAACCAGAACAACCTGCGAGGGGCAATGGCCGACTATGACACTGCGCTCGACATTGACCCGAACAACTTTCTCGGACATTACAACCGCGGATTGCTGCGTGCCCAGGTGGGAGACGACAACCGCGCAATAACAGATTTCGACTTCGTCCTGAAGCTTGAGCCAGACAACCTCATGGCCCTGTTCAACCGCGCGCTACTGCTCGACCGCACCGGTGACCTGCGCGGAGCCATACGCGACTACTCAAAGGTGATAGACCAGTACCCGAACTTCTGGACCGGACTGCACTACCGGGCCGAATGCTACCGCCGCCTCGGCATGACAAAGCAAGCCGAAGCCGACGAGTTCAGAATCTACAAGGCGCAACTATACAAGAGCCTCTATGGCATACAGCCGCGACTCAACAAGGAACAGCTGCGCAAGCGAAGCGACGAGGACATGGACAAGTACAACCAGCTCGTGGTGGCCGATGAGCAGGAAGTTGAGCACAAATACGAGAATGACTACCGCGGGAGGGTGCAGAACCGCAAGGTGGAGGCCACGTTCATGCCCATGTTCGGCCTGTCCTTCGAGCGTCACCACAGCGATGTCATGCTATATGTTGCATACGACAAGCAGGTAGACGCCTTCAACACACTCCTGGCCACAAACCGCAAGCTCTATGTGAATTGCTCGCAGGCAACACTCGACGAAGCTCACTCCAAGGCTCTGTTCGGCTATATAGACTCACTGTCTGTGAAACTCGGCTCTGCCGAAGACGCAGGCAGCGCGTCGCCGCTGCTGATACTGCGTGCCGTGGCCTACACAGCAACACAGAATTTCGAAAGTGCCATTGATGACCTGTCATCATATCTGCAGGCCGACACGACATCCTCGCTGGCGTATTGGCAGCGCGCCGTGTGCCAAACAAAAATCAACGAATTCAACGCATCGCTCGGCACCGACATGAACATGAAATACGCCAATGTGCTCGCCGACCTCGAAATGGCCATACGCCACAATCCGCAGTGCGCCTACCTCTATTACAACCGGGGCAATGTCTACGCCGCACGCAAGGACTACGCCCGCGCCATAGATGACTATACACGCGCCATAGCCATCGACGGCAAACTCGCCGAAGCATACTACAACCGCGGACTGGCCTACATCTTCAGCCAAAAGAACGCCGAGGGCATATCAGACTTGAGCAAAGCTGGCGAGTTAGGACTGTACAACGCATACAGCATCATCAAGCAACACTCGGGTAAAGGACAGAAGTGACGCCCGGCACAGGCACGCTACAACGCGCAAAAGCACCGGCACCGCTCCGCAGGCCATCGCCTGAGGCCACCGACAACACAAGCCTGCCGCAAACACAAGCCTGCCGCAAACACAACAGGCTTATTGTATCTGCGACCACGTCTGGGCGACACCGTACACCAAAAGCAAACCAACAAAAAGGCCCCATATTATGAAGACAATTATCGCCATAGCTGCCATGGCCATGGCTGCATTGACAGCCAACGCACAGGAAAGCGGCAAAACATTCAGCGGGAATTTCCAGAACGACGAATACAACGTTTACATAGTCCTCGACCTTGAGGGCAAGGGCATAGTCGTGCCAAACCATGAGATATTCGGCGAATTGCCGGGCTATCTCGCCAAGCGACGCAACAGCTTCTACTGGCTCATCACAGCCGGCGAGTTAGTATCCCCTAAGCTAGCAAAGCTCGAAATGATCAACGACTACGGCAGCGAAGACCTGAAAGCCACGCTGACCATGAAAGATGACAGCACTTTTGTGCTGACACAGGGAGAGGGTAGCGCACTGAAAGTGCCCAACAACGGGAAATGGCAAAAGCTGCCCAAGAAGCTGGAACTGAAGAAAACACGATAGCCTGACAACACTCACATACAACACGCCCACGATACCGCCACGGCTACATCAAGAGCATACGCATGGGAGTGGCCGAACGACTGCTACAGGACACAGAGCTCACCATCGCCGAAATAGCTGCAAGAACAGGCTTCTCGTCTGCCAAATACTTCTCGGCGGCATTCAAGGAATGCTTCGGACGCACACCAAACGAGTATCGGAAAGCATGAGAAAGGGAAATGGCAGCGAAACGCAACAACAACTGAGACATGAACACAACACCGGACAAACCAATACAAACACGCGTCTACCATTCACCATGCGGAGAGATGGTGCTCGGCTCGTATGACGGAAGGCTGTGCCTATGCTGCTGGGAACGGCAACTGCGCGAGGGAAGCGTGGCAAACCGAGTGGAACGTGGACTCTGCGCCATTATGAAAGAATGCCCGTCAGACATAACCGATGCGGCAGCACGCAGTCTTGACTGCTATTTCGCGGGGCGCGGACTGACGCCAGGCCTGCCCCTGCTGCCCGTTGGCACCGATTTTCAGAAAGCCGTATGGCAGGCGTTGCTGTCCGTTCCATACGGACAAACCACCACATACGGAGAGTTGGCCGCGGCACTTGGCAGCCCGAAGGCCGTAAGAGCCGTGGCCGCAGCCAACGGCGCCAACGCCATTTCGATATTCGTGCCGTGCCACAGGGTCATAGGGAGGGACGGCGCACTGACAGGATATGCAGGAGGACTGGCCGCCAAGCAATTCCTTCTCGACCTTGAGAAAGCCACGGCGCATGAGGCAAGTCGCTGACATGGGCTCATTCCGCCTCGACGTTTATTCCGTGGTCAGAGCCATCCCGCGCGGCCGTGTCATCCAATATGGGCAGATAGCCCGCCTCATTGGCTATCCGCGCCACTCACGCCTCGTGGGGCGAATGCTCCGCGAGGCCACTGCAGACAGCGGCCTTCCGTGCCACAGAGTGGTCAACTCATCTGGCAGGACTTCGCCACGCTGGCCGGAACAAGCCTCGCTGCTTGCGGCGGAGGGAGTGATATTCAAACCCAACGGCTGTGTGGATATGGGCAAATGCGGCTGGGACTACACTTCACTTTCTTGCGTATAGTCATCACACTCCAAGAGCCAGCTGCCGACCACAACGCTCCGGCCAACCTCACACACCACCGACAAGCAAAACCGAAACAGGCCCACTGCCTTTACTTGAATATATGCAACCACAAAAAGGCCGTGCGGCCTTGTTTTCGCGTATGAGCCGTATCGGGGCGCAAAACGTGCCGTTTCGCTCCCCGATACGGCACGTTTCACCGTCCGAAACGACCCATTTCGCATGACAAAACGGCCCTTTCTGCAAGTCACTGGCTATCAGCTGGTTTGACAGGGGCTGTGTCAAAATGTAGTTGAAAGGAGTTAACCGAAGTCAGACGACCTATCGGTCGCCGGAAGTTAACGGACAATTGCTTGGTAATCAGCAACAAAACATATGTCTGTTAACTCCAGATAACTTCGGGCGAAGCCCCAAACTCCAGTTAACTCCATTCTGACACAGCCTCTTAACATAAGAATGTTAACAGCAATATACGCCAATCGCGTATTTGCAGCCATACAAAAGAGACCTGCAAACACGCGATTGGCACAAAAGCAAACGATGAAAGGAACGAAGAAAATCAGCGTTTCCTTTTTTTCTTCTGCAATTTCGGAATCTTTATTTTCTGTCCGGCCTTAAGATGTATGTCACCGCTAAACCCGTTGTACGTCTCGACATAACACTCCATCCCCGGCCCGAGATGGCGGTCGCTGATGTCTCCGATGGTCTGCCCGGCCTTGACCGTCACCACCTTGTCGGTGCCAATGATGCGATACGCCCCGTAACGTATCCTGCTGTCCATGCGCTCATACTTTTCAGAGTCGAACGCCTCTGCCGCGCTCTCTGCCTGTCCGGGCTGTGCCTTTTGTGGTTCCTGCGCAGGTTTTGTATCGGTGGCGGGCTTGCTCTCTGCAGCCTGCGGCTTTGCGTCACGGCGCACTGTATCGGTAGGCACCGGCACAGCCAGAGTGTCGGCCACCGCAAGAGCTGGCGCTGCGGGCTTGGTCTGCTTTGATGACGGCTCATCCTTGTCATCCGCTGCCGCCAACGTTTTGCCGTCGGACATATACTTGCCGTACAGAAAACCGATGTAACCCGAACAGGTCATCAAGGCCAACACCACCACGCAGAGCAGCGTCCACTTCAGCACTGTGTGCCCTCCACTGTCATTCCGAGACGTGTCCTCCACGGCGGCAGGCTCTGTGGTTGCGACCTCTTCCGTTTCCTCCGCGGTCACTTCAGCACCTGATTCTGAACTTTCGTCCGCGGCTTCGTATACCGATTCGCTTTCATCAGGTTCTGCGACCGCATTTTCTTCTGCCACGGCACTATCATCTACGTCACCGGCGGCGGCATGGCCGTCCACCGGCCCGTCATTTTCCGAACGGGCTTCCGATGGCTCTTCCGGCTCTGCTTGCGGCTCATCGGTCGGCACAGCGACAAGTTCCGACGGCTCATCGGCAACCGCCACGACACTCACCTCTACGACATCACGCCCCTGCTCGTCCGCCGTGCCTTCATCCGCCGGTACGCCAGCGGCAGTGGCATTTGCCTCTTCGCCAGCCAACGAGTCTTCGTCAGCCATGCTTCCGTCGTCAGCCGATGCGTCATCTGCGTCCGGCTCTTCGGCCTCAGGCTCGTTTTCGTCGGCCGATATTTCCGGCTCAGGCACCGGTTCGCCCTTATCCGCCTCAAGGTCGTCAAACTCCACGCCGTCATTGAGTATCACCGTCTCAAACTGCGAGAACGGTTTGTTCACCAGTTCCTTCATCAGCGAGTCGGGCGTGAAGGTAATCTTGTCATGGCTCTCTATGAGAACGCGCTCACCGTTGTTCACGTTCACGCTCTCACGCGCGCTGACACCAACGAGCTTGAACGTGCCAAGCCCCTTCACCTTCACAATCCGCTCCGTGCCGAGAGCCTGGCGCACCACGTCAAACATCGTGGCGACAAAAAGCTGCGCCACACTCGGTTCGAGTTTCTTTCGGTCGGCCAGCACGCGAGCCAAATCCTGTATAGTCATCGTCTCCATGCTCATCCTTGCGTTTGGTTCTTCACCTTGTCTTTCCAATCGTCGGCCGGCCTGAAGGCAAGCACCAGCTTGGGAGGCACAAGCATACGCTGCTGTGTGGTGGGATTCACCATTATGCGCTCCATCTTCTTGCGCACATCAAAGTTGCCAAATCCGTCGATGGCCACCGACGAGCCGTCCTGAAAGGCATCTCCGAGGGCATCGATGACGGTATTGACCATCTTCTGGGTCGATGCGGCGGTATAGCCTGTGCGGCGCGACAGCTCAGCGATAAACTCCTTGTTATTCATAAGATGATATCATTCTGTGATTGTTGTGCCATAAAGGTCAAACTCCTCTGCGCCGGTTATCCTCACATCGTAGAACTGCCCGATGCTGAGCCTACGCTCCTCGGCCGGGATGAGCACCTCAGGGTCTACCTCAGGAGAACAAAACTCTGTCCTGCCAACATAATAATCTCCCTCCACGCGGTCGATTATCACCTTCATGATGCTGCCAACCTTGGCTGCCTCTATCTCGGCGCTTATCTCCTGCTGCAAGGCCATCAGAGCGTCGAGACGCCGCTCTTTCACCTCTGGCGGAACGTCGTCGGCATAGTGCTCGGCCGAATAAGTGCCATCTTCCTCCGAATAAGCAAACGCCCCCATGCGCTCAAACCGCGCACGGCGCGTGAAATCCATAAGCTCCTCGAAGTCAGCCTCGGTCTCTCCCGGGAAGCCTACCATGAGCGTTGTCCGGATGTGTATGCCGGGAACCTCGCGGCGAATCCGCTCCAACAGCTCGTATGTCTCGGCCTTGGTGACATTGCGGCGCATACGGCTCAGCATATTGTCCGATATGTGCTGAAGGGCAATGTCGAGATACTTGCACACGTTGGGACGCTCACGCATAACCCTGAGCAGGGCGTAAGGGAAGTGCGTTGGATAGGCATAGTGCAAGCGAATCCACTCTACGCCGGGTATATCGGCCATGCGGTCTATGAGTTCGGCTATGTGTTGCTTTCCGTCAAAGTCAACTCCGTAGTACGTAAGTTCCTGTGCTATTACCTGAAACTCCTTTGTTCCCCCGTCAACGAGCAGCCTCACCTCATCGAGGATGTCGTCCATGGGGCGGCTCACGTGGCGACCGGTCATGATGGGTATGGCGCAATAGGCGCAATGGCGGTCGCAACCCTCGCTTATCTTCACGTAAGCGTAATGGCGCGGAGTGGTCAGATGGCGGGCAGACGGCAACGCTGCGGGCTCCACCCCGCACAAGTCTGCCACCAACTGCTTATAGTCAAACTTGCCGTAATACTTGTCCACCTGCGGTATTTCGGCCTCAAGCTCCCCCTTGTAACGCTGCGACAAGCATCCCATGACAAACAAACGCTTGATGCGCCCCTCGTCTTTTGCCTGCGCGAACTCAAGGATTGCGTCTATGCTCTCCTGCTTCGCGTCCTCTATGAAGCCACAGGTGTTTATCACAACGATGTCTCCCTGCGGTGTGTCACTGTCGTGAGTGCAGGCATAACCAGCCGACTCGAACAGTCCCATGAGCGTCTCGCTGTCCACAAGATTCTTCGAGCAGCCCATGGTTATGATGTCTACAGTCTTCTTTTTCACGTGTCAGTCTTTCTTGAACAACGAATCAACAAACTGGCGCTTGTTGAAAAGCTGAAGGTCTTCCATGCCTTCGCCAAGGCCGATATACTTGACAGGAACTTTCAGCTGGTCGCTGATGCCAATCACGACACCGCCCTTGGCCGTGCCGTCAAGCTTGGTGATGGCGAGCGATGTTATTTGCGTCACGGCCGAGAACTGCTTGGCCTGCTCGAAAGCATTCTGCCCGGTGCTGCCGTCGAGCACCAGCATCACCTCGTCGGGAGCCTGCGGCAGCACTTTCTTCATCACGTCCTTTATCTTCTTCAGCTCGTTCATCAGCCCCACCTTGTTGTGCAACCGCCCGGCCGTGTCTATCAACACCACGTCGGCACCGTTGGCCTTCGCGCTGTTGAGTGTGTCAAACGCCACCGAAGCGGGGTCGCTGCCCATCTGCTGCTTTATCACAGTCACGCCGACGCGCTCGCCCCAAATGCACAGCTGCTCTACCGCAGCGGCACGGAATGTGTCGGCCGCGCCAAGGTAAACTTTCTTTCCGGCCTTCTTGAACTGATACGCCAACTTGCCTATCGTGGTGGTCTTCCCCACCCCGTTGACGCCAACAACAAGCACCACGTATGGCTTATGGTCGGCCGGCAAGTCCCAGTTGTCATTGTCATCGGCATTGTTTTCAGACAGCAGGGCTGCTATCTCATCGCGCAAGATGCCGTTAAGCTCCGACGTGCTCACATATTTGTCGCGTGCAACGCGCTCCTCTATGCGCTTGATTATCTTCAAAGTGGTATCCACACCGACATCGCTCGTGATGAGCACCTCCTCAAGGTTGTCGAGCACATCGTCGTCAACCTTAGACTTGCCCGCCACGGCACGCGCCAGCTTATCGAACACGCTCGCCTTCGTTTTCTCCAGACCCTTGTCGAGCGTTTCCTTCTTGTTCTTATTAAAAAAGCCGAAAATTCCCATATCGCGATATTTTAGTGCAAACTTACACAAAATTTTCGAGATTACGGCTTTATATATAAACAAAATGACCGCCAGGCATAACAAAACCCCATACAGACAATGCAAAGGCGCCCAACCGTACCGAAGCCACGCCCACGGAAAGCGAGGGCAAGAGCAAAAAAGGCCACGCACTTACTGTGCGCAGCCTTAAATATGCTTAAGAGTAACTGTTTCTCAGTTCTTGAAGAAGTCCTTAACGGCCTCGTTGGGAACCATCTGCTCGTCAAAGATGTAAGCACCCGTCTTGGGGCTCTTCACCATCTTTATCACTTTTGAGTAAGCGCGACCATCCTTCGAGCCTTCGTGGAGGGTAGCGACGGTTTTCTTTGCCATGCTTTAAGTACTTATGTTTGTCGTTATTTAATCTCCTTGTGGAGCGTCATTTTCTTCAAGATAGGATTGTACTTCATCAACTCCATCCTATCAGGAGTGTTCTTGCGATTCTTGGTCGTGACATAACGGCTTGTACCGGGCAGCCCACTGTTCTTCATCTCAGTGCACTCCAGGATAACCTGAACACGATTGCCTTTCACTTTCTTTGCCATAATAAATTAGTCTCCTATCACTTTAATGTCCTTCCAATCGCAATATCCATTGGCAACAGCCTTCTTCAAAGCTGCATCAAGACCTACCTTATTAATCAGGCGCAGACCGGCTGCGCTGAGCTTCAAGCTAATCCAGCAATTCTCCTCTACATAGTAGAATTTCTTGCGGAAGAGGTTTACATCAAAGCGACGCTTGGTACGGTGCTTTGAGTGAGACACATTACAACCTACCTGTGCCTTCTTTCCCGTAATCTGACAAATCTTCGACATTTCTATCTAAGTTTTTCGGTTCGTTTTTGTAACTTATTCCAAACAGGTTGCAAAGGTAAGGCTTTTTTTTCTAAACGCCAAACTTTTGTCCTAAAAATCAGTCTTTTAAGGATTATTTTGTCCTCTGCCACCCGCCTTTTGCATCTTTACTTGACCTCGTCTGCCTCATATTCCACCGCGCTGTCTTCACGCAGGAAATCCAAGAAGAGCTGCAAAGCCCTCTTGGTGGCTATGGCAAGGTTTATGTCACGGCCGTGGTCTTCCTCCACCTTGGCTGTCTTGTACCTGCCGGGAGTGCCGCAGGCCAGCCAGATGGTGCCCACGGGTATGTCCTTTGTGCCGCCCGTAGGGCCGGCGATGCCCGTCGCCCCTATGGCGAAATCGGTGTTCAGGGCCTTGCAGGCACCGTCAACCATGGCTATGGCCACCTCTTCGCACACGGCCGTCTTCTCTTCGAGCAGCCCGTGCGACACGGCGAGCAGCCTCTCCTTTATCTCGTTGGTATACGAGATGACACCTCCCTTGAAATACTTCGACGCCCCGGGAACCGAGATTATGGCTTCGGCTATGCGGCCCCCGGTGCAGCTCTCGGCCGTGGCGAGTGTCTGTTCGCGCTCCCAGAGCAGCTGGCTTATCTCTCTGCTTATTATCTTGCTTTCAAATTCCATAGTAAGTTATTTAAATGTCACTTTCGAGAATGCAGGCGCGTCAATGCCGCAGAAATCGCCGTCAAGGTACTTGTAATAGCCCGTGATGCCTATCATGGCGGCGTTGTCGGTGGTGTAGCTGAACTTGGGGATGTAGATTGTCCAGCCATACTTGTCGGCGTGTTCGCGGAATGCGTTGCGCAGCCCGTTGTTGGCGCTCACGCCGCCAGCCACCGCCACGTGCTTGATGCCCGTCTGGCTCACGGCCTTGCGCAGCTTCTTCATGAGTATGTCCACGATGGTGAACTCAAGGCTTGCGGCGATGTCTTCCTTGTGGCGCTCTATGAAATCGGGGTCTGCCGCCACCCATTCGCGCAAGGAATAGAGGAACGAGGTCTTCAGCCCGCTGAAGCTGTAGTCGAGGTTCGGTATCTGGGGCTCGGCAAACTTGTATGCGTGCGGGTTGCCCTGCCGCGCCAGCCTGTCTATTATCGGCCCGCCGGGATAGCCCAGCCCCATCACCTTGGAGCACTTGTCGATGGCCTCGCCGGCCGCGTCGTCGATGGTCTGGCCTAGCACCTCCATGTCGTTGTACGCGTTCACCTTCACTATCTGCGAGTTTCCGCCGCTCACGAGCAGGCAGATGAACGGCAGAGGCGGCGCCGAGCGGTCGTCGTCGCTTTCCTTTATGAAGTGAGCCATGACATGACCCTGCAGGTGGTTCACGTCGACAAGAGGGATGCCCAGCGAGCGGGCAAAGCCCTTGGCGAAGCTCACGCCAACGAGCAATGAGCCCATGAGCCCGGGGCCGCGCGTGAATGCCACTGCCGACAAGTCCTCTTTTGTGATTCCGGCGCGCTTTATGGCTTGGTCCACCACCGGCACCACATTCTGCTGGTGGGCGCGCGACGCCAGTTCAGGCACCACGCCTCCGTAGGCCCGGTGCACGTCCTGGCTCGCGGTGACGTTGCTCAGCAGCACTCCGTTGCGCAACACAGCTGCCGACGTGTCGTCGCAACTGCTCTCTATACCTAATATATATATATCCTTGTTGTCCATCGGTCTGTCAGTATGTGAGCACCTCCACGCCGTGCTCGGTCATAAGGAACGTGTGCTCCCACTGCGCGCTCGGCAGTTCGTCGCCGGTGATCACCTCCCATCCGTACTCGTCGTCGGCATCGATGAACACCTTCCACGTGCCCATGTTTATCATCGGCTCTATGGTGAACACCATGCCCGGCACGAGCAGCATACCCGTGCCCCGGTGACCGTAGTGCAGCACCTCAGGCTCCTCGTGGAACTGCAAGCCCACGCCGTGGCCGCAAAGGTCGCGCACCACTCCGTAGTGGTATTTCTCCGCGTGCTTCTGTATGGCATGGCCTATGTCGCCCACAAAGCCGTATGGCTTGGCGGCCTCGGCCCCCACTTCGAGGCACTCCTTGGCCACGCGCACCAGCTGCTCCTTCTCGGGCGTGGTCTTGCCGATGATGAACATACGCGAAGCGTCGGCGTAATAGCCGTCAAGAATGGTCGTGAAGTCCACGTTGACTATGTCGCCCTCCTTCAGCACGTCGGTTGCCTTCGGTATGCCGTGGCACACCACCTCGTTGATGCTGGTGCACACGCTCTTGGGGAAGCCCTCGTAGTTGAGGTCTGCCGGCACGGCTCCGTGTCCCACGCAATAGTCGTAGCAGATGCGGTCTATCTCAAGTGTGCTCATGCCTTCGTGTATCTGGCGTGCCACCTCGTCGAGCACTCCCGTGTTCACCACTCCGCTCTTGCGTATGCCCTCTATCTGCTCGGGGGTCTTTATAAGGTCGCGCGTTGGCACCAGTTTGCCCTTGTTCTCCCAATACATCACCTGCTTGTCCATCTCGGTGAGGGGCTGTCCGGGCAGCGCGTGCCATCTTTTCTTCTTACCCAACATAATCGTCGCTTCGTTTTTAAAACAATGCAAAAGTACAATTTTTCCGGCAAACGGCGGCATTTATGCCCCATTTCTTTGCCGGCGGGCCTAATTTTTGCAGGAGCGAAACGACGCGGGCCGCCATGCTGCACGCGCCGCGGCTACACACGGGCAGGGTGGAATTTAACACTTCGTGAAACATCGGAATAGAAACGTGAAACAATTCCGGCACAGAAATTCCACCACAAAACACGGGCACGGGGAACCATACGTGCCGTCTTAAAACGCCAAACGGCACATATCGCATAGCGAAATGTGCCGTTCCGATTGGCAAAACCACCCGTTTTGTCAAGTATTTTCCACCCCGAACGGGTCGTTTCGGGCGGTTTCACAACTATCTTAAGCCTCGCGTCACTGCACACTCTGCCATTGCCACTCGCGAAGCCCGTGTGCCACAAGCACTTATGATTGCACACCCGTTTTCGCGATATTTGCCGCCAAAGGCTGCCTACTCGGCGGAAACGCGATTCTCGGAGCCCCAACGTGGCGGAAATTAAGAAACGAAACATTCGTTAACAATAAGCGGACCAAACAACCCCGTGCCGCCGCCGATATCCAAGCAGCCCGCATGGCTTGCCCCAAAGGCAACCATGACCGGCAACAGCATCATGGAGCCAGCCTCACTGTCTCCGTCTTTCCTGGTATCAGGGTCAGCATGGCAGTGCCGTTGTCACTTATCTCCACGGCCATATACCGGGCCTCGACAACCATTCGCCCGTCGAGCATCATCACGCCCCACTGGCACGGCCGCGCCTCGACGGCGCAGTAGACTCCGACAGGATTGCCTATGCTGCGATAGACGGGAGGCACTATCACGCGGCCGCCAAGACGAAGCCCCCACTTCAAGCCGGAGCGGAACGGCACTGCCCCACGCAGCTCAGCCAGGCGAGACTTGCGCCTGAGTTCTGCCGACTTGCAGGAAGCAGCGTCGCGGACGGCGGCACGAGCCGACGCCTCGGCCTGCAGACGGGGAATTACCACGTCGAAAGCCTCGGATGACGATGCCGGATTCTCGATGGCTATGAGCCGCTTCGCTTCGCCGTCGCGGGCCAGGAAGTAGCGGCCCGCTGTGTCTGCCACTACAAGGCTGCCGTCGGCAAGGAGGCCGCTGAAGTGATAGTAGGTCTCGCTGTCGCCAGAAAACAGGCAGACACTCGCGTGGCCCCACTCCGCGTCGTCACCGCACACCTGCCTAACCTTGGGAGAGGAGAGAAAGTCGTATATGCGAAGGCAGTAACCATAGTCGGACACGCTGCGGCCGAGCCGGACAGCCCCCGCCTCATAACGGACACGGGTTCTGCTGAAGGCGATGCCGCCAACCACGAGCAGCTGCACATCGCCTATTGTCATCACCTTAGGCTTTTCCGTGTAACGATGCCCGCAAAGAAGGTCAAAATATGACTCACGCCCGTCGCCGCCACGCACAAAAAGCAGATTGTCGCCAAGAAACCGCACACTGCGGCACTGCCCAAGGGCACACTCCACGTAGCCACTATCGCTCACAACAACTGCGCTGCCACCGGCAAGGCGGACCGCGGCAAGATTGCCGTCAGTGCCCAACACACCTGCGTACTGCGGCACCGCCGTCACCAGGCCGCCGCGCCTAAGCCCATACAGCCCGCTCAAACGGTCTCTGAAGCCACTAAGCGCAACACCGGTGCCGGCCACCGCAGGCCGGGCAGAGCACGTCGACAGGCTCTCAAGCAACTTGCCGTGAGGCATCACCACCTCAAGATCGCAACCACGGCCACAGCCCATGGCCGAAGAATGCACACGCGCAGAGCCGGCCGCTGGCGCAACCGCATGAGTGGCAGGCACACCCTTGCCGGCAAGCCGCCCCTCAAACATGGCCTGCCAGTCGCGCTCGGCCGTGGGCAAACCGAACAGGCGGTAAAGACCCACGTTGTCTATCAGCACACAGCTCTCCTTGCCCGCCGTCTTGCGCAGACCGCGACCAACCTGCTGAAGGTACTTCGACAGCGACAGCGTGGGACGGGCCAGCTGCACGAACTCCACGTCGGGACAGTCGAAACCCTCGCTGAACA
>CALUHC010000042.1 GCA_944320355.1 uncultured Prevotella sp.
AAAATGACTATCTTTGCCCATGGTTATTTAAATTGATTAAAACAAAGATAACCAAAAGGGCTGATACCTCGTGAGAAGTGTCAGCCCTATTCTTATTAAATCAAAAAAGTTTTACCGGACAGCAATACTTGAAGATATAAAACTGCCTATGCATAAAAATGTGCACCCCCTTTCTCATATATGGCAAACCAAAAGAGTTGGGTGGGAAAGTAGCGCCATATATAATGATGAAATACGGCTATGTTGTTTGCCTCTCGCAGCTGGGAGATGTGGCTTGTCTCCCCGTCGCCCAAGGCCGCCTTGTGTGTTTGTGTTGTGTGCTTGCATTGTGTCTCAGGCGCTGCTGTCCTCCTGCGGCGGCCTTGTCATGCGCATGGGTCGCAGGCAGGGGCGCGGCTGGGGTCGGGGCCTTGTCATGTATTCTCGATGAGTCGCTTCATGTATTCCCGTTCCCAGTCGCGTGGGTGGAGCAGCGTGCTGTCGTACTTCATGATGTCGATGTCGAGGGCTATGCGTCCGGCGCGGCTGTCGGCCTCGTTCCGCCCCCTCTGCCGCTCTATCTCCTTTGTGAGGCGGGTCAGCTCGCGCAGCCCCAGCCCGGTGGTGGCGGCCATGGCGCAGTTGAGGAACCTGTCAGACTCCATGCCTATGGGCTCCGTCCATATCGGGCCTGACAGTGACACGTCTTCCAGCGCTTGCCTCAACGCGGCTATCGCGGCGCGTATGTTGGCCTCTTGGCCGCTGTTGGAGCCCATGGCCAGAATCACTTTGTGCTTCATCCCTTATTTTATGAGTTGTGTGGACAGGAACCTGCCAAACTGCTCGCTGTAGCCGTTGAACACGTTGATGTCCACCTCGCCGTGTATCCCGCTCACCCTCCCGTCGGGGCTCAGCTGCCAGTAGGCGAGCCTTATGTCGGGTTTGTACTCCCCGTAGCGTGCTATCCAGATGTTGTGGTCTCTCTTTATGTCGGGGGCGCGGTTCAGGTATTTGTTCACAAACCTCTGGTTGACATACAGCACGGGCCTCGCCCCGCAGTGCCTGCGCACGATGGCCATCCATGTCCTTATGCGCCTGAAGAGCTCGTCGGCGCCGCCGATCGAGGCTATCTGGCGGTCGGTGGGCTCCACGTCGAGCGCCGGCGGCAGGTCGCCGCGGTTGAATTGCGAGTGCCTTATGAAGTGTCTGGCTTGTGCCGCCGCGTCAGTCCTGGTTGAGAAGAAGTGGTATGCTCCGCATGGTATGCCGTGCCGGCGCGCCTGCTGGTAGTCGGCGTGGTAGTGGCGGTTGTGTATCGATGTGCCTTCTGTCGATTTTATGTATAGGAACGACACGGGGTAGTCCACCTGCCCGTTGACATTCTTCTTGCTTATGTTGCCCAGGCTCGTTATGCGGAGCCGGCTCCAGTGTATCGGGTAGTAGCGCCTCCCCCTGCCGTGCTGGTAGCGTGATATGTCTATGCCGTATATCCTTTCGGACGTGTGGTTGAGCCTTTCGCCTTTGTATGTGTCGTCAGACCACTCGCCGGCGCGCATCCGCCTGTCGTCTACGGCGAACCCGAAGCCGTCGCGCTTGTCGCCGGCCCATCGGCCTTCGTAATACGCGCCGTCGGCATGGCGCAGCCTGCCGTGCCCGCTGGCCCGGAATGTGCGGTCGAGCGCTCCGTGGTACACCCCTTCGGGCGCTGAGCGCCAGCCGGTGGCCAGCGTGTCGGAGTCCCATGTGCCGGAGATCAGCCTTCCGCAAGAGTCTGCCATTGTGCCGTGGCCGCTCTTCTGTGTCTTTATCCATCGCCCGTTGAGCCATATCCCGCCGTTCGCGGCGGCAAAAAAGCCCGATGCGCGCATGGCGTCTTGCGCTGTCGTGAGCGCCTTGCGGCTCACCTCCAGCGGCGTTTTGTCGCTTATGGCCTCCAAGGCGGCGAGCTTCCGCCTCAGCGATGCTGTCTCTTTGTCGGTTTGCGTGGCATATCCGGCCACCATGTCATATCCTTCGTCTTGCACACCGTGCACGCTGAGGTAATATCGCATCTCGCCGGCCTTGCCCTCCTGGTATGCCATTTGGGCTTTAATCGCGCGCATGGTGTTGCTCGCTATTCTCAGCAGTTCCGGTCGGTCAAGTGCTGTCTGGTCGGCGAAGTTTATGTCCCGGCCGGAGAATGCCATTCCCGTGAACGTGGAGTCTGCCGATATTCCCCTGAAGTGGAACAGCGGCTTGCCGTCTGCCATGAGTGTGTTGAGCGAATATGTCTCAAGGTGTTGCCCGTCCGCGCCTTTCCCCCAGAACGTGAAAGTGCTCGAAGCGGCAGTGGCGAAGGCAATGAAGCCAATGGCGGAAATGGTGTTGGCGAGTGTCCTTTTCTTCATTGTGACGTGTTGTCTCATTGCAAAAAAGACCACACGTCAGTCCCGGCATGGCATGGACTTTCGTATGGTCGGAAACAAAATTGCTATGACTTGTAGTTTTTGCTAAGCATTCATTGAAAGCAGGAACTCCTCGTTGCTCTTTGTCTGTATCAGTCTGTCGCGCACAGTGTTCATGGCTTCGATGGGGTTCATCTCGCTTATGAACTTGCGGCATACCCACATCCTGTTGAGCGTTGTGGGGTCTTGCAGCAGGTCGTCGCGGCGCGTGCTCGACTGGACCAGGTTCACGGCGGGGAATATCCTCTTGTTGCTGAGGCTGCGGTCGAGTTGCAGCTCCATGTTGCCAGTGCCCTTGAACTCCTCGAATATGACCTCGTCCATCTTTGACCCCGTGTCAATCAGGGCTGTGGCAATGATGGTCAGCGAGCCCCCGTTCTCTATGTTGCGGGCAGCTCCGAAGAATCTCTTGGGCTTTTGCAATGCGTTGGCGTCGACACCTCCTGTCAATACCTTGCCACTTGCAGGGCTCACAGTGTTGTAGGCCCTGGCCAGGCGGGTTATGGAGTCGAGGAAAATCACCACGTCATGGCCGCATTCAACCATTCGCTTCGCCTTTTCCAGCACAATGCCGGCTATTTTCACATGGCGGTCGGCAGGCTCGTCGAATGTTGACGCGATCACTTCGGCGTTTACGGTGCGGCTCATGTCTGTCACTTCCTCAGGACGCTCATCGATGAGAAGCATCATCAAGTAGGCCTCGGGGTGGTTTGCGGCTATGGCGTTTGCTATGTCTTTCATGAGGATGGTCTTGCCTGTTTTGGGCTGGGCTACAATCAGGGCGCGTTGCCCTTTGCCGATAGGCGAGAACAGGTCTACTATCCTTACGCTCGGGTTTGTGGTGGCCCTGTCGCCGCACAATGTGAACTTCTCGTCAGGGAACAATGGGGTGAGGTGCTCGAAAGCTACCCGGTCGCGAACTTCTGCAGGATTCCTCCCATTGATGGTGCTCACGTTGCTGAGGGCAAAATACTTCTCGTTGTCGTGTGGGGGACGCACAGTGCAGTCTACCACATCACCAGTCTTGAGCCCGTATTTTTTTATCTGTTGTGGCGATACATATATGTCGTCTGGCGAAGACAGGTAGTTGTAGTCGCTCGAACGCAGGAATCCGTATCCGTCGGACAGCACTTCAAGCACTCCGTTGCCTGTGATTATGTCGGCAAAATCGAACGCAGGCCTTTGTGCGGCCATTGTTTGTTGTCCTTGCTGATATTCCATGCCCGTCTGTTGTACGATGGGCCTGTCAAACATATCAAGCGTAGGCATGGCGCCTTGGTCCTCTATTGGCAGGTCTACAACGGTGATGAAGTCGGTGCCGTCTCCGGGATCACCTTCCCAAATGTCGGAAGAGTGGAAGTTCTTCTTCCCTTCCTCCTGGTTGCGTTGGGTCATTTTCTCTTGCAGTTGCTCAAGCATTGCCATGTCGGCGGGTTGTTCGTCGGCATTGCCTATAGAGATAAAGTTGGCCTCTGGCACATCGTCAGACACCTCTTCTTTAGTTTCTTCCGCAGGCTGTCGCACATCCTTGGCAGGAGCAGGCTCTGTTTGCTCCATTGGGGAGGCGGGAGCGCTCTCTTCCTCTTGTGGCTCTTTTTTCGGTTCGGCTTGTGCTTTTGGTGCGTTTTCCTTTGGCTTTGGGGCTTCTTTCGCCTCTATGTCGTCTTCCTCTTTTTCGTTTTCATTTTGTGCAGGCAAGTCGTTGAACAGAGAGGCCGGTTTGGTCTCAGCAAGTTTGCCTTGCTTGTTTTTGAGGTCGAAGTTTTCGCCATCTTTCCCATTGACAGTGTAAACCTTGCTAGTATCTTTTTTGACTATTCGTGTCCTTTTCCGTTTTGGTGTTGCTGTTGCATTCATGGCACTTTCTTCTGCTGCTTTGTCGAGAATGGCGTAAACCACTGTCTCAAGTTCGTCATCCGGTGAAACTTTTATGCCCAGCTGTTCTGCGATGCCCATCAGTTGTAGGGTGTCCATCGCTTCGAGTTCTTCTTTTGTGTACATACTATTAATTAGTATAATTAGTGCTTGTGATTCGCAAAAAATAGAGGTAAAAACGTTTCTCGAACGGAAACGCTGTCGTTTAATAACTCGTGCAAAGGTAGTCATTAATTCTTAAACGGCCAAAAAATAAAGGCATAAATGTTTTTTTGCCATGCCTTTTGATGTGCAAGGGCTTTTGATGTGCAAGCCATTGTGGTCGCCATGTGCCGGGATATGCATATCCGTGGATTTCGTTATGCTGAGTTTCAGGCAGAACCTGTCATTATAAGTCCAACGATTCCATTGTGTTGTCATGTAGGGTGGCAGATGGTGGGTACACACCGCCCCTGCCGTATCATTGTTGGATGGTAGAAGTACATAACGACAGCTACTATAAAGAACCCAATATTTTCTCATTATGCCAGGAGCAGAAATCGTATATTTTATATACCTCAATACTTAGTTAATTTTTAGTTTAGAGACTCATTTATAATATATTACGTCATATATACAGCACCTCTGACAGGAACTTGTACACCTGTCAGACAACCATAAACAACGAATCTTAAAATAGATGG